>NZ_DASYMU010000017.1:0-92919 GCF_036008905.1 Amycolatopsis sp.
GGCAGCGCATCCGCGGAAGAAGTGGCCGACGCTGTATCTGCTCCACGGTTGCTGCACGGTCGCGGTCGGCCAGGTCGAGTGGACCACTTACAGCGATGTGGAGAAGTACACCAAGGACCTCGACGCGTTGATCGTGATGCCCGAGGGCGGTGATGTCGGGTTCTACTCGAACTGGCTGTCGGGTCCGGCTTGGGAGACGTTCCATCTCACTGAGTTGCGGCAGTTGCTGGAGCAGCGGTACCGGTCCGGTCAGGATCGGGCGATCGCGGGGCTGTCGATGGGCGGGTTCGGCGCATTGTCGTACGCGGCGCGGAATCCGGGCATGTTCAAGTCGGTGGCGGCGTACAGCGGTCTGGTGCACACGAGGTTCCAGGGTGTGGCCACTTCCGTCGGGATCCAGGGTTTGGTGGCTTCGTACGGCGCTGATCCCAACGCGTTGTGGGGCGATCCGGTCGCGGACGCCGGTGTCTGGGCGGCGCACAATCCGTACGACCTTGCCGGGAGGTTGCGCGGTGTGCCGGTGTTCCTGTCCGCGGGTAACGGTGAGCCGGGGCCGCTCGAACCGCCGGGTACCGAGCCGGACATCCGGGAGCAGGCACTCGGTCCTCAGGCGGTTGCGACCGCCGAGCGACTCAAGGAGGTCGGAGCGAAGGTCACGACGTGCCTTTATGGCGCGGGGACGCACAGCTGGCCGTACTGGGAGCGGGAGCTGCATCGCTCGATGCCGATGTTGATGCGGTCCATCGGCGTTCGTTTCGTTCCCCCGCCCGGCCAGCCGACGAGCTGCGGCTGATCCTCACAGGCCCACGAGATGTCGACATCACGTGATCTCTTAGAAGCTAAGACATCGCCACCTGTCGACAGATGGCGGAGTTCAGCGGGGCGCTTTCCCGCTCCAGGCGGCTTCCCAGGTCTTCGGGCCGAGCAGGCCGGAGTCCTTGATGCCGTTGGCGCGCTGGAGGTCGAGTACGGCTGTCCTCGTCTTGTCGAGGTAGCAGCCGGTGCCGGTGAAGCCGTAGCCGAAGGCGTTCATCCGGAGCTGGAACGCCTTGAGCGGTTCCGCGCAGTCGCCGAAGTCGTAGACGACGCCGGGCCAGGCGGGTTTGGGTCCGGGGGCGCCGACGGGCGGTGACGGGATGGTGCCTCCGCCGCCGATGTAGGCGGATTCGTCGTAGCTGGGGGTGCGCTTGCTGCGGGCGTCGGCGTCGGCCTTCAGGCCGAGCTTGCCGGCGCATTCCCAGGGCTGCCAGCCGCGCATGCGGTAGAGGTAGAGGGCGCGGTGGTCCTGTTCGCGGGGGCTGGCCTGGTCGGGGCGTCCGGCGCCGCCGACGCTGCGCCAGGTGGGCAGGTCGAACTGGTAGGCGCCGTAGTAGCCGTTACCGGTGTTGGTGTTGTAGCGACCGCTGGATTCGCACATGCGGAGCTTGGCCCAGGCGGTGCCGGCCGGGTCGGCGGAGGCCACTGTGCTCGTCGCGAGCTGGAGGCCCATCGCGGCGATGGCGACGAGAACCAGTCTGACCAGCATTCGAATGACCATGCCTGCACAGTAAGTAACCGACCCATAGGCCACAAGAGAAACTGCGGCATCACACACCACACGGGTGATACGTGCAACGCGACACGCCCCGTCAGGGGTGACTTTCTTGAGGCGTGTCACATTTGGGAGTAAACGGGCAGGTTTGCGCGGAACTTACCCGCGGTGCGGCCACGCCCAGTAGTCTCCGCTGGCCCCATTCGCCACAGAGGTATCAGGAGCCCGTGCATGACGACCGTCGAGACCCGCGACCGGAAGCGGGAGCAGCGCGGCTGGTATTTCTACGACTGGGCCAACTCCCCCTTCTACTCCTCAGTGACGACCGTGTTCGGCGCGCTGTACATGAGCTCGGTGGCGGCCGCGGACGCGAAGGCGAATGTGGCGTTGAACGGGCCGGCGCCGTGTGTCGGGTCGGACGGGGTCGAGAACAAGCTGCAGAACTGCGACATCAGTCTGCTGGGGCTGCATTTCCCGGCGGGGTCGCTGTGGGGCTACCTGTTGTCGGCGGCGACGGTGATCCAGGTGCTGGTGCTGCCGATCGTCGGGGCGATCGCGGACCGGAGCCAGAGCAAGAAGCTGATCCTAGGGTCGTTCGCGATGCTGGGCGCGGTGGCGTCGGCGTTGATGTTCTTCGTCGCGGGGTCGAACTGGCAGCTCGGTGTGGTGCTGTTCATGCTGGCGAACGTCGGGTACGGCGCTTCGCTGATCGTCTACTACTCGTTCCTGCCGGATATCGCCGAGCCCGATGAGCGGGACGCGGTGTCGGCGCGCGGGTGGGCGTTCGGGTATCTCGGTGGCGGGCTGGCGCTGGCGCTGCAGCTCGCGTTGTACCTCAGTCACGACAGCCTGGGCATGAGCCAGAGCCTGGCCGTGCGGATCTGTTTCCTGTCTTCGGGGATCTGGTGGGCGTTGTTCACGATCATCCCGCTGCGCCGGCTGCATCAGCACCAGGCGCCACACGGGCGCGAGAAGGGCGTCGCGGCGGTCACGGCGGGTTTCGCGGAGCTGAAGGAGACGCTGAAGGCGGCGAAGGCGTATCCGCTGACCCTGGCGTTCCTGGGGAGCTACCTGATCTTCACCGACGGCATCAACACGGTGGTCACGGTGTCGGCGCAGTACGGCAAGGACGAGCTGAAGTTCGCCGACGAGGTCCTGATCGTGACGATCCTGGTGATCCAGTTCGTCGCGTACTTCGGCGGCGTGCTGCACGGGATGGTGGCGAAGCGGATCGGGGCGAAGAAGACGATCCTCGGCAGCCTGGCCGTGTGGGTGCTCGTCATCGGGTCGGCGTTCTTCATCGAGGCCGGGCAGCAGCTGCAGTTCTACGCGGTGGCGGTCGGGATCGGGCTGGTGCTCGGGGGCACGAACGCGTTGTCCCGGTCGTTGTACAGCCAGATGATCCCGGTGGGCAAGGAGGCGCAGTACTACTCGCTCTACACCGTCGGGGAGCGCGGGACGTCGTGGCTCGGTCCGCTGCTGTTCGCCGGGATCGGGCAGGCGACGGGGTCTTTCCGCTTGGCCATCATCGCGTTGACGGTGTTCTTCATCGCCGGTTTCGTGCTGACCTGGATGGTGCCGGTGCGCCGCGCGATCGAGGCGGCCGGGAACCGGCCGCCGGCGCTGCTGTGACGGCCCGATAGGGTTGATTTTCGTGACTGTCCTCAAGGAGAGCGAATCCGACCCGACCGATGCGTTGTCATCGGTGCCGGTGGTGGGATCGCGACGCACCGCCCCGGTCGTTGGGAAGCTGAAGTTCTGCTACGGCCCGATGGACTGCGGGAAGTCGACGCTCGCGCTGCAGATCGACCACAACCACTCTCGCCAGGGGCGCCGGGGCCTGGTGCTGGTGCGGCACGACCGGTCGGGTGCGCCGCAGATCAGCAGCCGGATCGGGATCACGCGCCAGGCGACGGAGGTGGGCGCGGCCACCGATATCCGGCAGCTGGTGCGGGAGCAGTGGTCGAAGGGGCTCCACGTCGACTACATCGTGGTGGACGAGGCGCAGTTCCTCTCCCCCGAGCAGGTCGACCAGCTCGCCGAGCTGGCCGATGAGGTGCAGATCGACGTCTACTGCTTCGGGATCGCGACGGATTTCCTGAGCAGGTTGTTCCCGGGTGCACGGCGGTTGTTCGAGGTGGCCGACGAGTTGCAGCCGGTTCAGGTGGAGGTGTTGTGCTGGTGCGGTTTGGCCGGGCGGTTCAATGCCCGGGTGAGTGACGGTGTTGTTCTGCGTGCGGGTGACACCGTTGTCGTGGCCGATACCGAAGCACCCGCGGTTGAATATTCACCCACAGATGCTGAAATTACTACCGTCCGTTATCAGGTACTATGTCGGCGGCACTTTCGCCTTGGAGATCTTGGTCCCTCGACGGCTCAGCACGGTCAGCTCCAGCTGACCTGATTAGGGTCAGAAATAGCCCGTATGGGGGATATCACCATGAAGAACGCACTATGCGCGTCACGTCACCGCACGAAATCACTCCCACTGTAGGAAGCTGTTGCCGACGGGTGACGCAGCTCATCGTGAGCGACGACATGAGAGTCCGGGAATCTCTCGGGCCATCCGCTCGTTGCATAGGGTGAGCACCGCCAAGGCTCTAACCGGAGCCGACTGAAAGGACCCCATCATGGCCGACCGTGTACTCCGTGGAAGCCGGCTGGGAGCGGTCAGCTACGAGACAGACCGCAATCACGACCTCGCGCCGCGGCGCACCGTGCGCTACGCGTGCCCCAAGAACCACGAGTTCGAGGTGCCGTTCTCAGACGACGCCGAGATCCCCTCGGTCTGGGAATGCCGCTTGCACGGCAGCGAGTCCGAGATCGTAGACGGCGGAGCGCCCGAGCAGAAGAAGGTCAAGCCCCCGAGGACCCACTGGGACATGCTGCTGGAGCGGCGTTCCATCCCGGAACTCGAGGACCTGCTCAACGAACGTCTCGCCGAGCTCAAGGGTCGCCGGACCTCGCGCTCGGCCTGAGTGGCAACAGCCACCTGGTAGCTAGCTCCCACCACTAACAAGGAAAGCCCCCCGCGAAGTCACGGGGGGCTTTCTCGTGTTTGTCGGTCAGCCCACGTACTGGCAGGGAAGCTTGACGACCCAGTTGTCCGGGACGGTGGGCTCGAGCTGCAGGACGCCGATCGACGCGCCTCGGGCGCACTCCAGCTTCGCGGTGACGACCGACTGATCCCAGGGGACGCCGGTGAGCCGCCCCGAGGACATCGGCAGCTGGCGCACGACGCCGGTCAGCAGTACCACGGCCATGACGACCATGCCCGCGCGCCGCAAGCCCGGTTTCGGGATCCGGTCCAGGCCGATCGCCATCACGGCGAGCAGCATCAGGCACGGAACCACGCTGTAGCGCTGCCCGTCGAGCACGACGCCGGGCTGGAGCAGCTCAGGTGACCAGTGCCAGTTCTGCGACAGCGAGAACCACAGCGACAGCGCGGCGTACCCGAGTGTCACGGTCACGAACACGATGCGCGGAGCACCGCCCCACCGGAGCGCCACCACAGCCAGTGCCGCGACGACCGCCAGCGCACCGAGGAACGGCCCATAGCCGAACGCCTCGTAGAACCGCGCCACGTCCTCGGAACCGGTGAACGTCACCAGCGGGACCCGCGACAACGCGCTCAGCGCGGCGGTCCGCAGATCGACGGGCATGTCGAAATGTGCCACGCGGGGCGTCCTCAGCATCGTGACGCCCTGGATGACCAGGCCGGCGAAGTAGCCGATGGAGGGGATCCACTGGCGCCGGTCGGGCAGCGCGAACCGGGCCAGCGCCAGCGGGGCCAGCAGCACCACCAGCGCGCTGGACGTCACCGCCAGGAACAACACCACCGTGACGAGCGCTGTCTGCCAGCGCGCCACCGGGCGCCACCACATCAGCCAGAACGCGCCGAAGAAGACGAACCAGTGGAGGTTGGCCAGGTTGTTGATGGCTTCGGCGTTGGTCACGGGCGCGACGACGACGAGAACGGCGAGCGCCACCCGCAGCGTCCGTGAGCGCAGCACCCCGCCCGAAGCGGTGAACACCAGCAGCGCCACTCCCGCCCGCAGCACGGCGGCGGTGACCGCGATGCTGGCTGCCGCCCAGCTCAGCGGGAGCTGTGCGGCCAGCTCGGCGCCGAGCCTCGGGATCGTGTGGAGATATCCCGAATCCACGTAGGGCTCGATGAGCGCGCGCCACAGCGGCAGGGTTTCGCCGTCGAGGAGGAAGCGGGCACCGTCCTCGGCCCAGATGTGGTCGACGCGGGAGCGGCCGGCCGGGATCAGCAGCAGGTACGCCACTGCCGCGGCGAATCCCGCGAGATACCAGGCGACCATCCGCCCGCGGGGCGTCCGGGACGGTTCGGGAACGGGGTACAAGGCGGTCACCGCGTTGCGGACGCGGGACCAGGGAGAGGTCTTCGGGGCCGGACGCGGGACGGAGTCGTCAACGCTCACGGTGTTGCCCATGGTCTGCAAGAGCCGTCTTTCTCAGGAGGTTTTCTTGACCAGGCTGCGCAGCTGCTGCCAGCGGCGCTTCACTCCCCAGCTGCCGACCCGGATCACGGCTTCGCGCACGATGGAGCCGCTCATCTTCGACTCTCCGATCGCGCGCTCGGTGAAGGTGATCGGGACCTCGACGATTTCGAACCCGGCCTCGTCGGTGCGCCAGGTCAGGTCGATCTGGAAGCAGTAGCCGTGCGACGCGATCGCGTCGAGATCGAGCTTGCCCAGCACCTCACGCCGGTAGGCCCGGAACCCCGCGGTGATGTCGTTGACCTTCACCCCGAGCGCGACCCGTGAATAGAGGTTTCCGCCGCGGGAGAGCAGCTCCCGGCGCTTGGGCCAGTTGACGACGCTGCCGCCCGGCACGTACCGCGAGCCGACGACCAGATCGGCGTCTTCGAGGGCTTCGAGCATCCGAGGCAGGTCCTCGGGACCGTGGGAGCCGTCCGCGTCCATCTCGACGATGGTGGCGTAGTCCCGCTCCAGCGCCCAGCGGAAGCCCGCGACATACGCCGCGCCCAGCCCGGCCTTCTCCGTGCGGTGCATGACGTTGACGCGCTCGTCCGCGTCGGACAGCTCGTCGGCGAGTTCGCCGGTGCCGTCCGGGCTTCCGTCGTCGACGACGAGCACATGGACCTTGGGAAGCGCCGTATGCAACCGCTTCACGATCGGGCCGAGGTTCTCCCGTTCGTTGTAGGTCGGGATCACCACCAGCACCGGGTCGATCCCCTGGGCCTGGCGGGACGTCAGCGCCATCCGTTGTCCTCCCTCGGCGCCGGGTCTCTATCCCGGCGCTTGCGATCGTGCTATCTCGGTGGCCGTGCGCCGAGTGCGAAAACGGAGCACGACCCCGGCCAGCAGCCCTGCGAGCGCCGCCCCGACCAGTCCGTACTCCGTCCACACACCGAGTCGATCCGATAGCGTAGTCGTTTGCCTCAGCGGCACGCTTTCGACCAGTGACGCGGCCGTGAAAAGACCTGTCGACCTGGCGATCGTACCGTCCGGCCTGACGATGGCACTCACCCCACTGGTAGCCGAGACCACCACGGCCCGGCCGTGTTCCACCGCACGCAGCCTGGACATCGCGAGCTGCTGGTAGCTCATCTCCCCCGGGCCGTACCAGGCGTTGTTGGTGGGCACGACGAGCAGTTCGGCGCCCTGGGCGACGGCGTCGCGGGCGGGGTGGTCGAACGCGGCCTCGTAACAGATGAACACGCCGACTTTGGTGCCCGCGACGTCGAGCGCGGCGTTGGTGCGGTCGCCGGGGGTCATGTCGCTCGTGTCGTCGACGAACGGGGTGACCAGGCGGGCGAGGTCGCGGGCGGGGACGTACTCGCCGAACGGGACGAGCTGGCTCTTGTTGTACTCCTTGCCGGGGCCGGTGACCGGGTCCCACGCGATCGCGGAGTTCTGGACGCCACCGTCCGGGCGCCAGGTCTGCGCGCCGATGATCGCGGGGATGCCGAAGCTCGCGACCATCTGGTCGATGCCGGGGTCGTCGCCGCGCAGCGCCGTCGCCGTCTCGGGCCAGATGAGGAGGTCGGGCTTGGGGACGCGGCCGGCGCGGATGTCGGTGAGCAGGACCTGGCTTTCGGCGAGGTGGTTGGCGCGCAGGACCCCGCGCATGCCTTCGAGCGCGATGCCGACGTCGGGGGCGTTGCCCTGGACAGCGGCGACGGTCAAGGTGCCGTCTTGCGCTTCGGTGCCGATGGTGGGCCAGAGGGCGAGGCCGGCGATGGCGGGGACCAGCGCTGCCGCGAGCGGGACGGCGAGGCGGCGCCATTCGCGGGTGCGGCCTTTTTGAATGAACACTGTGCGGATGAGCGCGGCTATCCCGAAGCCGGTCAGGACCACGGCGAACCCGACGAGCGGCGCGCCGCCTACCGAGGCGAGGGGCAGGAAGGCGCCTTCGGGCTGGCTGAACGCGACGCGGCCCCAGGGGAAACCGCCGAGCGGGAACCAGGCGCGCGGTGTCTCCGCGGCGATGACGAGCAGCGCCGCCCACACTGGGGCCAGTGGCAGGCGGGTCACCAGTGTGATCAGCCCGGCGACGAGCGCGAGGTAGAGCGCCAGTACGGCGGAGAGCCCGAGCCAGGGCCACGGGCCGAAGCTGGGGCCGAGGAACGCCTGCAGCCAGGTGAGCAGCGGGAGGAAGAACGCGACACCGAAGACGTAGCCGTACCCGAACGCCCCGCGGAAGCTGCGGCCGCGCAGCACGAGGGCGAGCCCGGTGAACGCCAGCGGCGCGAGCCACCACAGCGGACGCGGCGCGAAGCTCAGGTACAGGCCGAAACCCGATACCCCGGACGCGGCGAATCGCAGTAGCCAGGCGCGCGAGAACCGTCGTCGGCGCGGGGGTTCTTCAGGCGCCGCGGACGCCTCGTCGACAGCGGTGGTGGACACAAGGTGACCTTAAGCGACGCGGGTGAAGTCGCCGTCGGGCCGCCTGGGTCCCCGGAGTGGCATTCACGCCACTTTTCGGGGCACGGGCGGCCGTGCGGAGCGCTATGAACGGACCGTTCCTGGCGTTTCTTGAGAGGAACGGTCCGTTCATAGCGTCTCGCGGGCTCAGGTGAAGGTGTCGTAGAGGACGTGGCCGGAGCGGACGGTGCGCAGGCAGCGCGGGAGGTCTGCGCCGGGGCCGAGGGCCGGGAGGGCGGGCACGCCGGAGCGGGGGTCGGTGGACCAGCGCTGGACGCGGGAGTCCGAGGTCGCCACGACGAGGTCGGCGGCTTCCCAGATCGCGTAGTGCGCGGGGGCGCCAGGGACGAGGTTGCCGGTGATGCCGTCGGAGACGCCGGCGGCGCGGTGTCCGCCGCGAGTGTGGGCGGTGAAGGACGCTCGCGCGGACAGGCCGGAGCCCGGTGTGCGGTGGTAGGTGCCGGCGCGGACCGAGGCCCACGGGTCGAGCGGGGTGACCGGGGAGTCTGAGCCGAACGCGAGGAGCACGCCTTCGGAGGCGAGCATCGAGAACGGGTTCAGGCCGGGTGCGCGGTCGCCGAGGCGGGCGGCGTACATCCCGTCGGTGCCGCCCCAAGCGGCGTCGAACTGTGGCTGCATGGAGGCCGCGACGCCCCAGCCTGCCAACGCTTTCGCCTGCTCGGTGTCGACCATCTCGAGGTGTTCGAGGCGGTGGTGGCGCGCGGCGATCGCGCGGCGGCCGCAGGTTTTCTCGGCGAGCCGGAAGCCCTCGACGACTTCGGTGACCGCGGCGTCGCCGATGACGTGGAAACCGGCCTGCAGTTCGGCTTCAGTGCAGGCGATGACGTGGTCGGCGATGGCGGTGGCGTCGAGGTAGGAGGCGCCCGAGGTGCCGGGTTCGTCGGTGTAGGGCGCGCGCAGGGCGGCGGTGTGGGAGCCCAGCGCGCCGTCGGCGAAGAGGTCTCCGGCGAGGCCGCGGACGCCGAGGCTGCGAGCGGTGTCGACAGCGCCGAGCTCACCCCAGTAGCCGATGACTTCGGGGCTGGTGGGGGCGTCGGCGAGGGTGAGCAGGTCGCGGAGGTCCTGCTCGCCGGAGATGTCGGGGCCGCCGCATTCGTGGACGCTGACGATCCCGCGAGCGGCGGCGGTGGCCAGGAACGCTTCCTGGGCGCGGCGGCGCTGGGCGGGGGTGACGGCCTGGCGGACGGCGGCGCGGACGCGGTGGTGGGCGTCGCGGGTCAGGGGGCCGTCCTCGGACCAGCCGTCGACGCCGCGGGCTTCCGGGGTCAGCTCGACCAGGGCGCTCGACACCAGCGCGGAATGGACGTCGACGCGGCTGAGGTACACCGCGGCGCCTTGGGCAGCCGCGTCGAGTTCGATCCGGCTGGGCAGGCGCGGCGCGGTCCATTGTGATTCGTCCCAGCCGTGGGCGATGAGCACCTCGCCCGGGCGGACGGCGTCGCGGACGGCGGCGAGCAGTTCGGTGGCGTCGCGGACGGTCGTGAGGTCGAGCCCGGTCAGGTGCAGCCCGGTCGCGGTGGCGTGGACGTGCGCGTCGACGAACCCAGGAGTGACGAAGGCACCGTCGAGCTCGACGATCTCGGCGCCGGGGTGCAGCGCCTTGGCGGGGCCGTCCTGGCCGACCCAGACCACGGTGCCGCCGGTGACGGCGAGCGCGGTGGCGTCGGACGAGTTCGGTGAGTGGATACGGCCGCCCAGCAGCAGCGTGGTCTTTTGTGAATCAAGCACGTCCCGAGTCTGCTCCGTGCCCTCCGGCCGCCGGAGTGCGGGGCGACCCTGGTGTTAATAAAGACTGTGCCAGGTAACGTCGAAAACAACAATATTTACGCCGTCCATGCGATGTGGCAGGATATTTTCACGACTTCCTGACCCTGAGGAGTACAGATGACTGTGATCCAGGAACCTGTCTCGCCTGTCGCGGACACGTTCGAGCAGCCGTACGACTACTCCCGATCGGAGTTGGTCGAGCCCGACTGGCGTCGTTTCCCCGGATGGCGTGACGTCACCGACGCCCAGTGGCGCGACGCGCAGTGGCAGCGGGTGCACTGCGTCCGCAACATCAAGCAGCTCCGTGCGCTCATGGGCGACCTGCTCGAGGACCGCTTCTACGACGACCTCGCCGCCGACCAGCGCGACATGGCCACCATGTCGATGCTGCTGCCGCCACAGATGCTCAACACCATGGCGCCCGACGTCCGCACCGACGTGACCGACGCCTTCTACGCGGACCCGATCCGGCGCTACATGATGCCGGTCAAGAGCGACCGCGACCCGGTCGCGCCGAGCCACCCGCACTCCGAGCGCGACTCGCTGCACGAGGCGGAGATGTGGGTCGCCGAGGGCCTCACCCACCGGTACCCGACCAAGGTGCTCGCCGAGCTGATCTCCACCTGCCCCCAGTACTGCGGGCACTGCACCCGGATGGACCTGGTCGGGAATTCGACCCCGCAGGTGGACAAGCACAAGCTAGAGCTCAAGCCGGTCGACCGGCAGGACGCGATGATCGACTACCTCAAGCGCACCCCGGGCGTGCGCGACGTCGTGGTCTCCGGCGGCGACGTGGCGAACGTGCCGTGGCCGCAGCTCGAGTCGTTTCTCATGCGGCTCATGGACATCGAGTCCGTGCGCGACATCCGGCTCGCGACGAAGGCGCTGGCCGGGCTGCCGCAGCACTGGTTGCAGCCGAAGGTCGTCGAGGGCCTGGAGCGCGTCGCCGTCACCGCGCAGCGCCGCGGGGTCAACCTGGCGATCCACACCCACGTCAACCACGCGCAGTCGGTGACCCCGCTGGTCGCCGAAGCCGCCCGCACCGCGCTCGACGTCGGCATCCGCGACGTCCGCAACCAGGGCGTGCTGATGCGCGGAGTGAACGACTCCCCCGCCGAGCTGCTCGACTTGTGCTTCGCGCTGCAGGGCGAGGCGAACATCCTGCCGTACTACTTCTATCTGTGCGACATGATCCCGAACGCCGAGCATTGGCGGGTCGCGGTGTGGGAAGCGCAGGAGCTGCAGCACGCGATCATGGGCTACCTGCCCGGGTACGCGACGCCGCGGATCGTGTGCGACGTGCCGTATGTCGGCAAACGCTGGGTGCACCAGCTCGCGGAGTACGACCGGGTCAAGGGCATCTCGTACTGGACGAAGAACTACCTGACCAGCGTCGACCGGGAGAACATCGCCGACCAGGCCGAGGCTCTCCAGGAGCGCTACCCGTACTACGACCCGATGTCCACGCTGCCCGACGAGGGCCGCCGCTGGTGGGCCGACCACTCGGGCTGAGCCAGGACGACCGAGCCTCGGGGAGGCCCGCGAAAGCTCCCCGAGGCTTGTTTAGGCGCACTAGCATGGCGCCATGCCACGGACCGACAGCGGATCTCGGGTGATCGCCGCCCCGCCGGAACGCGTGTACGCCGCCCTCGTCGACCCGGACGCGCTCAAAACCTGGCTGCCACCCGCGGGGATGAGCGGCCGGTTCGACCGATTCGACGCGCGCCCGGGAGGGTCGTACCGGCTGATCCTGACCTACGCGGACGCGTCGAGTTCACCCGGCAAAGCCACGCCCGACTCCGACGTCGTCGAAGCACGATTCGTCGACATCGTCCCCGGCGTACGTGTGGTGCAGGCGGTCGAATTCGTCTCCGACGACCCCGCCTACGCCGGCACGATGACCATGACCTGGGAGGTCACCGCCGTCGATTCCGGTACGCGGGTGGAGATCCGTGCCGACGACGTCCCCGACGGTATCTCCGCCGAGGATCACGCTGAAGGGCTGACCTCCTCGTTGGCGAACCTCGCCGTATACCTCGAGAGAAGTGCCAAAGACACCTAAATCCCGGTCGGACTTCCTTGAATGCAGGATGCCGATCAGCAGCCTTGGCAATGCAAAAGCCGCCATGGACTCCCTCGCACCCGTCGCCGCCGCGTGCCCGTCATGGACCGCGCGGCCACCACTCCACCCGTTGCCGCGGCGCGATCCTGACGTCACCCCGTCACCCCGTCACCCCGGGGTCACCGGCCGGGGCGATAAGCCCGTTGGCGCGGTCTTACTCCTGGGCGTCCGCGTCGAAGGCGGTGCGGTTGGCGATGATCGCCGACTGATGGTCGGCTGCCCACATCGCCAGCCGCAAAACGGGCTCCGAGAGTGAGAGCCCGAGTTCCGTCACCCGATATTCGACGCGAGGCGGTACCTCCGCGTAGATCGTGCGGTCGACGAGGCCATCGCGCTCGAGTGCCCGCAACGTAATCGTCAGCATCCTTCGCGAGATCCCCGGGGTCGTGCGGAGCAGCTCGGTGAACCGCATCGGGCCGCCCTGGAGCATTCCGATCAACAGGAGGCTCCACTTGTCACCGATGCGTTCCAGCACCGATCGAAAGACTTCGGGGTCGTGCTCAATGCATATTCGCCCCATCGAGCGAAGGGTCTCGGTCACTCGTTTCGCATGGGACATGGGCTCTCCTCTGCCTGGTTACCGCGAGGTGACCTAAGGCTCGGTTGAAGTTACCGGTTACTACAGAGTACACCAGTAACTAGAAGTAACTCACCTCGTGGCCGACCGCGAGGCCAAGACAGACAGGGAACGGCAATGGAAGTGCAGGACTTCGAATTCGGCCTGGATTCGCCCGCCTACGTGAGCGTCGACAAGTCCGGGCAGCCGGTCGACGGCGATGTCGTCATCCGCAACACGATCGAAGAGGCCGTCTTGGCCGACAGCGTCGGGATCGACTCCTTCAACATCGCCGAGCACTACCGGCCCGACTTCATGGACTCCGCGGGCCACGTGATCCTGGCGGCGATCGCGGGCCGAACCGAGCGCATCCGCCTCGGCACGGCCGTGACGGTACTGAGCACGCAGGATCCGGTCCGGGTGTACACCGAATTCGCGACCCTCGACGCGGTGTCCGACGGCCGCGCCCAGCTCATCGTGGGCCGCGGCTCGCTGACCGACTCGTTCCCGCTGTTCGGCTTCGATCTCGCCGACTACGAAACACTTTTCGAGGAGAAACTCGACCTTCTCCTGCGCCTGACCCGGAACCAGCCGGTCACCTGGTCCGGCACGGTCCGGTCTCCGCTCACCGACCAGTACGTGAGCCCTCCCCTTCCCGAAGGCCATCTCCCCACGTGGGTGGGTGTCGGTGGAAGCCCGGAATCGGTCATCCGGACCGCCCGCTACGGCCTGCCGCTGATGCTGGCCGTGATCGGCGGACCACCGAGCCGGTTCGCGCCCTACGTAGACCTCTACGAACGCGCCCTCGAAGAACACGGCCACCCGCTGCTCCCCGTCGGCATGCACTCGCTCGGATACGTGGGCAAGACCGACGAAGAGGCTGTCGACATCCAATGGCCGCACTGGGCGGAGATGTTCGAATCAGCGTCGCGCGAGCGCGGCTGGGCACCCCCGACGATGAAGAAATTCCAGGCCGAGATCGCCACGGGGGCACTGTTCGTCGGATCGCCGGAAACCGTGGCGACCAAATTGGCGGCGGCTGTCCGGTTGCTCAAGCTCAGCCGATTCGACCTCGCCTACGCCGTCGGGCGAGTCCCCCACGAACAACGGATGGCGACGATCGAGCTCTACGGACGTGAAGTGATCCCCCGCGTGCGAGAGCTGCTCGCAGCGCCCCAGTGAACAAGACCAGACACCGTGACATGGCGTCGAAAGGAACAACCGTGAACGCCGCGAAGAACTCGACTCCCAGTGATTCCCGAACCTCCCAGCGGAAGAAGACCTCGGCGAAGGGGATTCCGGATCGGCGGGTGACTCTCCGGCCGACGCCGATCGGACAGCTCGACCTCTCGTCGAAGAAGATCGCGATCATCGGCGGGACCAACGGCCTCGGCCAAGCGATCGCCCGGCAGGCCTTGGCGCGAGGTGCTGAGGTGACAGTGGTCGGGCGGACGTTTCGCGACGCCCCCGATCCCCGGCTGACCTTTGTGGCCGCCGATCTGTCCTCAATGGACGAATCCGCCAGGTTGGGGCGCGAACTCCCCTCGGAATCCTATGACGTGGTGCTCTTCACCGCGGGAATCATCGCGGCCAAGACGCGCGAAGAGACACCCGAGCACGTCGAGCGTGATGTGGCCATCAGTTACCTGAGCCGCCTCGCGATACTGCAGGGTCTCAGCCCCAAACTGGGATCAGGACGTCAGGACGGCGCACCCCGGCCTCGCGTTTTCGTCATGGGCTCACCCGGCACGGGAGCGATCGGCGACCCTGACGACCTCAACTCCGAGCGAAGCTACAAATCGTTGGCGGCGCACGCCAACACCATCGCCGGGAACGAGATCCTCGTCCTCGGGGCGAAGGACAGGTTCCCCGGTCCGGCATTCTTCGGCTTGGGCCCCTACCTCATCAAAACCGGTATCCGAAGCAACTTACTCGGCGACGGCAGCGTCACTCACAAACTAGTGGAGGGTGCCGTCGGCTTGTTCATGCAGTCACCCGAAACCTATGCGAAGCGCATCGTGCCGCTCCTGTTCGCGGCGGAACTCGACAACAACCGCGGCCTCATGTTCGGTCACCAGGCCCAGCCGATCCTGCCGACAGAAGGCATCGACGACGCCTATGTCGATCGTTTCTTGTCAGCCTCCGAAGCCCTCCTGCGACGCGCACTGCACTGATCTTCCGGCGACGTCCTCAAACGATCAGGCCAGGGCTGGGTCGGGCGTCAACCCGCGCAGGCGGGTGGCGTCCTGGCTGGGCGGCGCGCCGAACTGACGGCGGTACTCACGGCTGAACTGTGACGGGCTGTCATAGCCGACGCGGATGCCGACGTCGGTGACGTCGTTGGGATGGGTGGCGAGCAGGAGGCGCGCCTGCTGCAGCCGGATCTGCTTCTGGAACTGGATCGGGCTCATCGCGGTGACCGCTTGGAAGTTGCGGTAGAACGCGGACACGCTCATGCCGGACAGCTGCGCCACGTCCTCGACGCGGAACGACTTCGTGTAGTGGTCGCGGATCCACCGGACCGACCGCGCGATATGGGCGAGGCTGCTGTCGGCGAGGCCGAGCTGGCGGACGGTCGCGCCCTGCTCGCCGGCGATGAGCCGCCAGAGGATCTCCCGTTTGAGCAACGGTGCGAGCACCGCCCGGTCGCGTGGCTGGTCGAGCAGGCGCACCAGCCTGGTCACCGCGTCGATGAGCTCGGCGGGCGCGGTGCTGACAGCCATGCCGGACGGCGTGCCACCGCCGGACACGAGGTCTCCGGGGGCCGCCTGCAGCAGCAACTCGGCGACGGTGGCCGGATGCAGGGTCAGGCCGAAGCCCACGGCCGGCCGCCCGGGACCGGTGTCGACGTAATGGCCGGTGATCGGCAGGTCGACCGAGGCGATGAGGTACTGGCCGGCGCGGTACTCGTACACGCGGTCACCCAGCGCGATGTGTTTCGCGCCCTGCGCGATGAGCGCCATCACCGTGCCCGACATCGACGGCGACGGCGGGGCCGCGTGCTCGACCTTCGAGATCAGGACACCGTCGATGGCGGTGGTCGCGTCGGGGCGGGCATGCCGGGCGAGCAGGGTACGCAGCTCATCAAGACCCATGAGCGCATTGAAGCATGCCCCGATGCTCGCGGCAACGAGAGGATCAGGCAAGAGTTCAGGAGTACCGCTCTAACGTTTCCGCAGGTAGAGATGCCTACCTGGGCTACCCGAAATCCTTCGGAGCTCAAGACAGCGGCCAGGTGGCTCGTGAGTGGCAACAAGTGTTCTAACACTCGTAGCCACTCACGAGCCACCGGGTCGGTCTACGAGATCAACGGTGGCCAGACTCGGCTGTGAGTCGCATCAGGCCGGTGACGTCGTCGAGCTTGTCGAGCGCACCGGCCAGCTCGACGATCTCCCGCGCCACGGATGGCTCGACCACGCCGTCGACGTTGTCGAGGAACTTGGTCTCGACGTCGTGGTCGTCGGTATCGGGATTGTCCGGGTGCCCGCGAAAACCCCGCTGGGTATGGGAAAGCACGCGTCCGTCCGTGAGCGTGATGTCGAGCCGACAGCTCAACGTCGGTTGCTCGGGGACGAAAACATGGGCGTACGGCACGATCCTGTCGACCACGGACAGCAGGTCGGCGTCGGTCCACAGCACGGGATTCGAGTAGTCCTCGGGACGGTTGCGGCCGCGCACCAGCATCAGCGCGACACTGAACGCGGTACTGAACTGGGCCGACACCGTGTTCGCCGGGCGGGTGACGGCCGCGCCGTGCCCGATGGCGTACGCGGGCAGCCCGAGCCGGATCTCTTCGGCGTCCCGCCAGTTCAGCTCCGCGTTCCACACCTGGCGCACCGCGTCCAGCACCGGCGCCGCGGTTCCGACCACCGGGTAGAGCCGGAACATCGTGTCGACGAGGTGGAAGTGGTCCCACAGCCCATCGAAGCCCGAGACCTCGCGTGTGTCGCCGAACAAACGGAACAGACCCCGCTCGCCCTCGAAGATTGTCAGCGGACCGGTGAAACCGTCTTTCGCCAGCAGCGCCGCCTGGGATCCGGTGCGGCCGGCGGAACCGGCGTGCAGCCGCTTGACCTCGCCGCCGCTCGCCTCGTATTCCATGGTGCCGCCGGCGTCACTGCCGGCGATGCCGAAGGCGTGGGCGAGCCGGCCGGCGGTGAGCCCGAGCAGTTTGCCCGCGACGGCCGCCGCGCCGAACGTGCCGAGGATCTTCGCGCCATGCCAGCCGTCGCGCAGCATCGCGGGCCGGGTTTCGGCGCCCAGCAACGCCATCACCTGTGCCCCGGCGGCGATAGCCGTGATCACCTCGCGGCCGGACGCGCCCGTCAGCTCCCCGAAAGCGAGCGCGCTCGGCACGACGTACGAACCGACGTGCCAAGCGGCCACGTGCGCGTCGTCGAACTCGATGCTGCTGGCCAAGGTGCCATTGACGTAGGCGGCATAGGGCGCGGCCGTCCGCGTTGCGGAGCGCACGAGCGTGCTCTGCGGCGCCGCGCCCATCGCCTCGACCAGTCGTCGCGGCGGCTGCACGGAAGCCAGCGTCGAGCCGCGCAGCTGCAGGCCCAGTTGGTCCAGCACAAGGAGTTTCGCCATCTCGATCGCGCGCGGCGGCAGGTGCTCGTAGTCCAGCGCGACGACCCACTCCGCCAGTCGTGTCGCGAGGGTTTCCCCTGCCATCAGACGGCGATCGTCTTGTGCTCGACGTACTCGGTCAGCCCGACCGTGCCGTTTTCCCGGCCGATGCCGCTGGCCTTGTAACCGCCGAACGGGCCGTCGAAGACCGGGGGCGCGGCATTGATCCGGACGCCGCCGGTCGCCATGCGGCGCGCGATCTCCAAACCGTGGTCGGCGTCGGTGGTCCAGACCCCGCCGCCGAGTCCGTAAGGCGAGTCGTTCGCGATGCGGACGGCGTCGTCTTCGTCCTCGTACGGGATCACCACGACCACCGGGCCGAAGATCTCCTCCTGGGCGATGCGCATCTTGTTGTCGACGTCGGCGAACAGCGTCGGCTTGACGTAGAAGCCGCCGTCGAGGCCTTCGGGGGTTTCCGGGCCGCCGGTGACCAGGCGCGCGCCTTCGTCGATGCCGAGCCGGATGTAGTTCTGGACGCGCTGTTGCTGGTCGGCGCGGATCATCGGGCCGATGAACGTCTCGGGATCGGCTGGGTCGCCCACCTTGAAGCTCTCGACGAGGGTCTTCAGCGCGTCGACGATCTCGTCGTAGCGGCTGCGGGGCGCGAGGATACGGGTGTGGGCCTGGCAGTTCTCGGCGTTGTTCGCGAAGGACGCGAACTTCAGTCCTTCGGTGACCGCGGCGAGGTCGGCGTCCTCAAGGATGATCGAGGCGGATTTCCCGCCCAGTTCCAGGCTGACGCGCTTGAGCTGCTCACCGGCGATGGAGGCGATGCGGCGTCCGGCGGCGGTGGAACCGGTGAAGGCGATCTTGTCGACGCCCGGGTGGGCGACGAGGTGCTCGCTGGTTTCCCGGTCGGCCGGGATGATGCTGACGACGCCTTCGGGGAATCCCGCCTCGGTGAAGGATTCGGCCAGGCGCAGGATGCTCAGGGAGTTCTCGGGGGACGCCTTGAGCACGACCGTGCACCCGGCGAGCAGCGCCGGGATCATCTTGACCGTCGCCGCCATGTACGGCGAGTTCCACGGGATCACCGGGGCGACCACACCGATCGGTTCCCGGCGCACAACGGCCTTCGACGGAAGCGTCTCCTCCCAGCCGAAGTTCTTCGCCGCGTCCAGATAAGCCTCGGCCTGCCGGTCGAGCGCGGGCGCGCCCCACTTCGTGAACCACAGCGGGGCGCCGTTTTCCGCGCTGATGAGCGCGGCGGCGTCTTCGGCGCGGTCACCGCGCAGCTTGGTGAAACGGGCGACGACCTCTTGGCGCGCTTCCGGCGTCATCCGCGGCCAGCGACCGTGGTCGAAGGCTTCGCGGGCGGCGGCCACGGCCAGGTCGATGTCGGCGGGGCTGCCCTGCGCGGCGAGCCCGAGCAGGCGGCGGTCGTGCGGCGAGCGGATTTCGAGCAGTTCGGGGTTGGCCGGGGCGATCCAGCGGCCACCGAGGTAGAGCTTGTCGTAGGTGATCACGGGTCTCACAATCTCAAGGATGTTCTGCCTCATTAATGTAGCATTTATATTTATGAGTGCCATAGTGATGTAGAACAACCCTCATCATGTGCCCCATACGAGTATCGTCGAGAGATCATGAGAGCTGACGCCGCGCGCAATATCGAGAAAGTGCTGAGGACCGGGGCACGCCTGCTCGCGCAGGATCCGACCACGACCATCGCGGCCATCGCCGCCGCGGCGGAAGTGGATCGGCGGACCGTGTACCGCAGGTTCGACTCACGGGAGACCCTGCTCGCGGCCGTCTACGAAGCCAGGCTCGACGCCGTGGGAAAGGCCATCGCCGCCGCCCGGCTGACCGAAGCCCCC
The DNA here is from genome assembly GCF_036008905.1 of Amycolatopsis sp. Lineage (GTDB taxonomy): Bacteria > Actinomycetota > Actinomycetes > Mycobacteriales > Pseudonocardiaceae > Amycolatopsis. The sequence goes on from NZ_DASYMU010000017.1 coordinate 19,358, forward strand.
GTCGCGGTCGCACTGCACCGGTACGTCGAGGGCATCATCACCGCGACGCGCGAATGGCCGGTGGAACTCCAGCGCATGCGCGCGGACACCGTCATCCGCGACCGGCGGGCGGAGTTCATCGCCCAGGTCGCCGCGTTCATCGAACGGGCCGTCGACGAGGGCCTCTTCCGCGACGATTTCCCGGAAGGGTGGATCCAGGCTCTCCTGATCCACACTGTGAACGTCGCGGCCCACGAGTTCCCCGACATCGACGCGGCGCAGGCTGCCGACTTCGCGGTGGACAGCCTGCTCCGGGGAACCGGCCGGACCTGAGGCTCCCCCGGCCGGCTGTCAGCGCTTGCGGCGGAAGCGGGCAGCGGCGTCACGGGCCCGCTCGCGGGTACGCGGGTCGCTCGCCGCGCGGCGGGCCTTGTCGGTCAGCGCCTTGCCCTTCGGGCTCCGCAGGAACGTCTTCACGCGGTTGATCAGTCCGGCCATCGTTTTTCTCCTTTGTCCGGTTTGCCGTCTCCGGAGACATACCCAGCAGCCGGTGCGTCCAACCCGGTGAAAGCCGGTTCCGGCACCAGGGTGATCTCCCCGGCGGGCGCCGCCGCATCCCTGGACCCCGCACCCGGCAAGGCCGGGAACTGGCTGCTCGGGCGGTTCTGAAAGCTACGGTTTCACCGGCAGGCCGACGAGCTCGGCGCTGCGCTCCCAGAGCCGCCGCGCGAGCTCGGCGTCCGTGGCCTGGGGGCTGGTTTTGGTGGAGGGCTTGCCTTTCTCGTAGTACCCGCCGGAGTGCCAGTCCGTGCCGGGGGTTCCCGCGGCAAGCCACACGAGTTGCCGGGCGCCCTGATCCGGCGTGGTGAGGAAGCGCCGCGCGAACGAACTGTTGTAGACGAACCTCATCGCGCTGTCGCTCTGGGTCGCGAAGCTGGTGGCGACCGAGCCGGGGTGGAACGCCGCCGAGGCCAGGCCCTGGTCGTGGAACCGGCGGTGCAGTTCGGTGGTGAACAGGATGTTCTCGAGTTTCGCGTCGCCGTACGCCTTGCGCGGGGTGAACTTCCGGTCGTTGTCGAGGTCGTCGAGATCGAGCTTGCCGAACAGGCGCGCGGCGGCGCTCGAGGTCTGGATCACCGAAGCGCGGGCGCCGAGGAGGTTCGGCAGGAGCAGGTTGGTCAGCAGGAACGGGGAAAGATGGTTGACCTGCAAGGTTTTCTCGAAACCGTCGACGGTTTTGGCGCGGTCGCCGAAGACGCCTCCCGCGTTGTTCACCAGCACGTCGATCCGCGGGTACTTCGCATCGAGGTCGGCTGCCAGCGCACGGACGTCGTCGAACCGCGCGAAATCGGCGACGAAGAAGTCACTGTCCAGCTCGCGGGCGACCGCCGCGGTCTTCTCCGGGGAGCGGCCGACGACCACCACCTGGTGCCCGTCCCGCTTGAGCTGCCGGGCGCCGGCCGCCCCGATCCCGTCGCTGGACCCGGTGATGACGATGGTCTTGGCCATGGCGCTCTCCTATGGCATTGGCAGTCTGTGCAATCCACGGTATCTGATGGCAAACATGGCACCAAGTGACACTCATGACACGGCACACGACCGGTCGTCGGCCACCGGGTCGATCAGAGAGGAGCTGGACTCATCGACGCCATGGCTTCGTCCAGGAGATCGGCGAAGCTCCGCCGGTTCCACTCGGCGACGGCGGCGCTCTGCGCGGCCAGCAGGCAAGAAAACGCGGCCCCGACGACGGCCCGGGGGCGGGGATCACCGTCGGCGGACGGGCGGCCGAGCTCGGCCAGGCGGTCGCGGACGACCTGCTCGCACAGGGCTTCCATATGGTCGACCTTCTCCAGGTAGCGCGCCCTCAATGCCGGCGTGACCTGCACGATCCTCTCGATCGACACCGCGAAGGCCCGGTTGTTCGCGTCGTCGACGTACGGGAGGAGCCCGTCGAAGATCCGGCGCAGCGACTCCCAGAGCGGCTCGTCCAGCGGCCTTTTCCGGAGCTCGGCGGCGAGCTGCTCGCCCACCAGCTCGTACTTGCCGCAGACGACGTCTTCCTTGGTCGCGAAGTACCGGAAGACGCTTCGCTTGGACATGCCCGCGGCCGCGGCGATCTGGTCGATCGTCGTGGCGTCGTAGCCCTGCTCCACGAACAGCCGCATCGCGACCTCGGCCACCTCCGCCTGGACCGCGCGCCGCGTTCGCTCACGCAGGGAGACACCTGATTCAGCCACCACGCCCGCCATCGTAGTCACCAAAGCCGTATCTGACACCCGATGCCAGACACGCCCCCGACTGCCTTTCGCCACCTGTCGACAGATGGCGATAGTTGCAGACGCCGACTATCACAACCTGTCGACATCTCGTGCGCGAGTGTTCGCCATCTGTCGACAGGTGGCAGTGGTGCCCCCTGGACGCTGGCGTATGGAGTTGCGCTTTTCGGCTATGGAGGGTCTCACGGAACCCTAGTTACCTAAGAGCCATGACAACTGAGACGAACTCCCCCATCCTCATCCTCGGCGGCACCGGCAAGACCGGCGGCCGGATCGCGCGGCGGCTGACTGCTCGGAACGTGCCGGTCCGCATCGGCTCCCGCTCCGGGCAGCCGCCGTTCGACTGGCAGGACCGGTCGACGTGGGCGGCCGTGCTGCACGGGGTCAAAGCGGTCTACGTGTCCTTCTACCCCGACCTCGCGGTACCGGGCGCGGCGGAGGCCGTGGGCACCTTCACCAAGCTCGCGGTCGAACGCGGTGTCGAGCGGCTGGTACTGCTGTCGGGCCGCGGCGAGGAGGAAGCCCAGAAGAGCGAGCAGCTCGTGCGGAACGCCGGGGTGGACTGGACCATCCTGCGGGCGAGCTGGTTCGCCCAGAACTTCAGCGAAAGCTTCCTGCTGGACGGGGTTCTCGCCGGAGAGATCGCGCTACCGATCGGCGATGTGCGCGAGCCGTTCGTGGACGCCGACGACATCGCGGACGTCGCCGTCGCCGCGCTGACCGAACCCGGGCACGCCGGCGAGCTTTACGAACTGACCGGACCGCGGCTGCTGACCTTCGGCGAGGCGACCGCGGAGATCGCCGCCGCGTCGAACAAAGCAGTTACGTACCAACGGGTTTCGGCCGAGGACTACACCGCCACGCTCGTACAGTACGAGCTGCCCGCCGACGACATCGCGCTGTTCACCTACCTGTTCACCGAAGTCCTCGACGGCCGCAACTCCAGCCTGACCAACGGTGTGCAACGCGCACTCGGCCGTCCGGCGCGCGATTTCCGCGAGTACGCCGAATCCGCCGCTGCCACCGGGGTGTGGGCCGGTCAGCCGGGGTCGGATACCCCGTTCCAGACTCGCGTAAACGCCGTTTTCCCTGGCCTGCGAACCCCCTGATCACACCGCACAATCAGGGGGTCAGCGGCCTCGCCACAGGTCGCGGCGGTGAGCCCGGGAGGTGCCGTGTCGAACGACGCGATCGTGCTGTTGAAAAACGACCACAAGACGGTCGAGAAGCTGTTCAAGCAGTTCGAGAAAGCCGGTGAGAACGCGGCGGCGGAGAAGAGGAAGCTCGTCGACTCGATGATCAAGGAGCTCACCACGCACACCTACATCGAGGAAGAGATCTTCTACCCCGCCGCCCGCGCCGCCGCGCCGGAGACCAAGGATCACGTCCTCGAAAGCGTGGAGGAACACCATGTCGTGGTCTGGATGCTCTCGGAACTGTCCAAACTGGACCCCTCGGACGAGACTTTCGACGCGAAGGTGACCGTGCTGACCGAAAACGTGCGCCACCACGTCGAAGAAGAGGAACAGGAATGGTTCCCGGAGGTCCGCAAGGCGATGGGGCGTAAGGAACTCCAGGAACTCGGGGAACGCATGATCGCGGCGAAGGCGAAGGCACCGGGCGACCCGCTCGCCGTCCGCAGCGCGTCGAAGTAGGGGCCGCGCGTGTTCGACGGCTTCACGCTGGAATCCCGCGACGTCAACGGGGTGACCCTGCGCGTGCGCCACGGCGGTTCCGGGCCGCCGGTGCTCCTGCTCCACGGCCATCCGCGCACGCACACCACCTGGCACCGCGTCGCGCCGGCATTGGTGGCCGCGGGTTTCACCGTGGTGTGCCCGGATCTGCGCGGTTATGGCGAGTCGTCGAAGCCGCCGACCACCGTGGATCACGCGCCGTACTCGAAACGGGCCATGGCCCAGGACTGCGTCACGCTGATGCGGTCGCTGGGCCATGAGCGGTTCGCCGTCGCCGGTCACGACCGCGGCTCGCTGGTGGCCTACCGGACCGCGCTGGACCATCCCGAAGCGGTCACGCGGCTCGTCGTGATGGACGGTGTGCCGCTCGGGGAAGCACTCGCCCGGTGTGACGCGAAGTTCGCGGCGGCCTGGTGGCACTGGTTCTTCCTGGGACAGACGGTGAAACCGGCCGAGCGGGTCATCTGCGCCGATCCGGACACGTGGTACCAGATAGACACCGTCAACACCGCCGAGCGGCTCGGTGCGGAGAACCACGAGGACTTCCTGCGGGCCATCCGCGATCCCTGGACCGTGCACGCGATGTGCGAGGACTACCGCGCCGGGCTCGTCGTCGACCGGGCCGCCGATGACGCCGACAAGACCACAGGGCGTCAAATCAGCTGCCCGACGCTCATGTTGTGGGCCGAGCGGGACGACATGGAGGAGCTCTACGGAGATCCACTGGCGGTGTGGCGAGCGTGGGCGCCGGGGATCACCGGGCGCGGCCTGGACTGCGGGCACCACATCGCCGAGGAGCTGCCCGGCGAACTCGCCGCCGCCCTCGCCGAGTTCCTGCGAAGATCATGACCAACGAGACCATGGTCACCACGCGTCAATAATTAACACTCCGAAAAAACCTGGCTCCGCGTGACTTTTCCGCGATAGCGTGCGGTTTCATGCGACGTGGGGTGGGCCGGGGCTTAGGAAAACGACTCAGAGTGACCATGCCGTGGCGCGCTGCGCCGCGGGCCGCCCTTTCGAGTCCGTTGACGATGGTCGTGGCGACGGTGACAGCGCTGCTGGCGTGTTTCCTGGGGACGGCGGCGGTGCTGCAGGCCTCCGCCGCGGGCGGGGCCACGGCTCAGTACCAGGCCGCCCTCGATTGCCCGGACAACTACGGGCCGACGTTCAGCAAGACCAGGGTCGACGTCGCGTCGGCGCCCGCGGCGATCGCGACCGTGCGGCGGCAGGCGGCCGCGCACGGGTTCAGCACGCCGGTGGTGGGCGCGTACACGCCGATCCTGGGAACGGAATTCGCCGGTACGAACGGGCTCTACAAGACGGTGCTCGCGTACCGGGGCACGCAGACCCTCGACCGGCTCCAGCTCATCCAAGGCACGCGCGCGCCCGGAATCTGGGTGGGCGACGTGGTCTCCGGTGCCGAGCACATCGGCGTCGGTTCGACCGCGTCCTGGAGCGGGATCCCGTCGCCGCCGGTCACCGGGGTCTACCGCGAGCTCAGCACCCCGCCGCCGCGCTGGTGGTGCTCACAGCAGAGCACGGCCGTGGTGAACCGGCTGGTGAACGACCCGCTCGACTCGGTGCTCTTCGCCACCGACCAGAAAACGTTCGACGACACGGTGTCGGCGCTGAAGGTGCGCACCTACCAGTATCTGCACATCTCGTTCTACGAAACCCCGCCACGCACGCTGAGCGAGGCGAAGCAGCTCGTCGACCGGGGGAAGGCGATGGTCGCCGACGTCGAGGCGGATCTCCGGGCGCAAGGACTGGGCGGGGTGCTGGTGTCCCAGGTCCCGTTCGACCGCTCGACCCAGATCGCCACCCAGGCGCAGTCCAACGTCGCCGTCTCGATCCTTCCGCTGGCCGCGATCAGCGTGCTCGTCGGCTGCGCGAGCATCGCGACCGTCGCGCTGCAGTGGTACCAGCGCCGCTTCGCCCAGCTAAGGCTGCTGTCCTCGCGCGGCAGTGGGCCGGGGGCGCTCGGCGGGCTCGCGATCGCGGAACTCGGCCTGCCCATCGTCGCCGGTGGTGCTGCCGGCACTGTGCTCGCGCGGACGCTGCTCGGTGTCTACGGACCACCGGGCGGGGTCGACGAAACGGCGGTGCTGCTGAGTATCGGTGTCGCCGCGCTGATCCTGCTGTTCTCCCTCGGCCTGATCGTGCTGGTCGTGCGCTCGCGGGCGCACCGGGACTTCGAACTCGGCCGGATCCGCCGCAAGACCAACGCGTTGCGGCTGCTCGGCGCGTTCCCGTGGGAGCTGGTCACCGCCGGGCTCGCGTTCCTCGGCTGGAGCCGCATGATCGAGTACGGTGCGGCGTCGAAGCTGGGGAAACCGCTGCCGCAGATCGATCCGGTCGCGCTGACCTATCCGGTGTGTGTGGTCCTGACCGCGGGACTGCTCGCGGCGCGGGTCGCGTGGCTGCTGCTGTACGCGTCGCACCGCGCGCGGTTCTGGTCGCGCCCGGCGCTGCAGCTGGCGATCCGGCGGCTCGCCAGTGCCCGTGCGCCGGTGACCGGGGTCCTGGTCATCAGCACGCTGGCGATCGGGACGCTGGCCGCCGGGATCGGTATCGGGAACGGCCAGGAAAACGCCCTGCGCGAGAAGTCCGGGATCTTCGTCGGTGCCAACACCCGCGTCGACACCGAGAGCGGGGTCGGCTTCGGTGAGCCCCCGCTGCCCGCCGAGCTCGCCGCCACCAGTTCCCTGGTCGGGACGACGACCGGGACCGGCAGTGTGGTGATGGTCGTCGACCCGGCCACGTTCACCACCGCGGCGGAGCTGGGCCGGCTGGACCGCGACACGGTGTCGGAGCTGCTCCGGCGCATCGACACCCGCACCGGAGCGGGGATCCCGGCGATCCGGATCGCGCCGAACGCCAAGCAGACCCTGCGGCTGCCGGGCCTGCCCGACGCGGCGCCGATCGCGGACCTGCCGCTGTTCCCGATGATCGGCACGAACCCGGGGTACGTCGTGTCCCGCAACGCGTTGACGCCGCAGGAGATCCGGGAACTGCCGCGGTGGACGGTGCTGTCGAGCTCGCCGGCCGACGTGGTGTCGGGCGCGCTGGCCAAAGCGAACCTGCTGGCGGTGGACCGGGTCAGCCAGGACACCGCCCTCGACGCGCTGCCGTTCTACGTCGTGTCGTGGACGTTCTCGTTCGTGGCGCTCCTGGGTGCGGTGCTCGGCGTGGTCGCGATCCTGGCGCTGCTGGTGGCCGTCGAGGTCCGGCGTCGTCAGAACGCGCTCGCCGGTGCGCTCGTGCTGCGGATGGGCATGCGGCCTCGGGCGCTGCTGGGCAGTCATCTGATCGAACTGGGCGCGCTCGCCGGGATGGCGGTGCTGGCCGGGGTGGTCTGCGGGGTTTCGGTGGCCGGGCTCGCCGTGCCGCGGTTCGACCCGGCGACGTTCCTGGCGCCGCGGGCGGCGTTGCCCGATCCGACCTTGTTCATCACCGGGGTGGTCGGCGTCGGGGTGCTCGTCGTCCTGCTGGCCGGTGGGATCGCGGTGCGCTCGGTGCGTACCGCCCGGACCGCGGAGCTGATCCGTGCTTGACGCAGTGACCAAACCGATCTTCCGGCTCACCGGGGTGGGCGTGGACTACAGCACGCCGATGGGCACCGTCACCGGGGTGCACGACGTGACCCTGGACGTCCCCGCGAGGGGCATCACGGTGCTGGCCGGGCCGTCGGGGTCGGGCAAGTCGACGCTGCTGCGGGTGCTGGGCCTGTTCGAACGGCCCGCTCGCGGCGAGATGCGGTTCGAGGGCGCCGACACCGGGAAGCTGCGCTACGCCGAGCGGCGGGCGTTGCGGCGAGAACATCTCGGCCTGGTGTTCCAGAACCCGACGGACAACCTGCTGAGCTATCTGACGGTGGCCGACAACCTGCGCGCGGCGGCGGAATCGGCGCACACGACGTGTCATCCCGAGGACATCCTCGGCCAGCTCGGGCTCGGCGGGACGGGTGGCTGGAACATCTCGGCGTTGTCGGGCGGGCAGCAGCAACGGCTCGCGTTCGGCTGCGCGCTCGCGCGGGGGTCCACTGTGGTCATCGCGGACGAACCGACGTCCCAATTGGACGAAGCGTCGGCGGATCTGGTGCTGGACACCTTGCGGTACCTCGCCGCGCAGGAGTTCACCGTCGTCGTCGCCTCGCACGACGACCGGCTGATCGCACTCGGGACGCGCGTGGCGTGGCTGCGCAAGGGAATACTGGACCGAGTGGAAGACCTGGAGGGCCAGTCGTGAGTGAACCGGCGTTGAGCGCGGTGGGGCTGCGGCGGCGGTTCGCCCATCCCAGCGGTGACGTGGAAGTGTTGCGGGGGCTGGAACTCCGGGTCGCGGCGGGCGAGCTCGTCACCGTGTCCGGGCGGTCGGGGTCGGGCAAGAGCGCGCTGCTGGCGCTGCTGTGCGGGTTCGACTCCCCCGACGCCGGGTGCGTGCTGCTCGACGGCGTGCCGATCACCGGGGCACCGGCGTGGCACACCTGCGCGGTGCTGCCGCAGGCGCTCGGGCTGGCGCAGGAGCTGACGGTGGCGGAGAACGTCGCGCTGCCGCTGCGGTTGCGCGCGGACATCCCGAAGCCGAGCCGGGACGCCGTGCGGACGCGGGTGACGGGGTTGCTGACGGAACTGGGTATCGCGGAGCTCGCGGACCGGTATCCGCTGGAGGTGTCTTTCGGGCAGCAGCAACGGGTCGCGCTCGCGCGTGCGGTGGCGGGGCGTCCGCGTGTGCTGCTCACCGACGAGCCGACGGCGCATCTCGATGCGGCGAGTACCCCGGCGGTGCTGAAGCTGCTGCGGCGGTGCGCGGAGGAAGGCGCCGCGGTCATCGTCGCCACCCACGACGCCGAAGTCCACGGTATCGCCGACCGCCGCGTCCGCCTCCTCGACGGTGTCCTCACGGCCTTGCTGGACTAGGACAAGATGTCGACATCTCGTGATCTCTTAGTTCCTGAGACATCGCCATCTGTCGACAGCTGGCGGCTAGGCGATCGAGCGGAGGAACTGCTCGCCGGTTTCCCGGAGGTATTCGCGTAGCTCAGCGGGTTCTTCGACGCGGAACTCGGCCCGGAACGCCGCGAAGATCATGATCGGCCAGTCCAGCTCGTCGACGTCGAGGGTGAACCGGCACGACTCCTCGTCGATCGGCTCGACCGTCGCGCCGGTGTACGCCGCGACCTCTTCGATCGCGGCCGCGGGCGTCCTGACGGTCACCACGAGGTGGTAGCGGGTCGGGATGGCGGCGATCCGGTCGCGGACGAAGGCGGCCGCGTCGCCGCCGGGGAGCTCGCGCGGGCGGAAGCGGGCGCCGGTGGTGGTGAGGCCCCCGATCCGGTCGACGCGGAAGGTGCGCCAGTCGTGGCGTTCGACGTCCCACGCGACGAGGTACCAGCGGTGTCCGGTCGAGACCAGCCGGTGCGGCTCGACGTGCCGCGCGGTTTCCTCGCCGCCCCGGGCGACGTAGCCGAACCGCAGCCGTTCGTCGTCGCGGCAGGCTTGGGCGATCGTGGTCAGCGTGCTCGCGTCGATCGTCGGGCCGCGGTCGCCGAACGACGGCACGGTGTAGGAGCGCAGCGCGTCGACCTGGCGCCGCAGCCGGGGCGGCATCACCTGGACGACTTTCGTCAGCGCGCGCACCGAGGTCTCCTCGATCCCGGCCACCGCTCCCCCGGCGGCACCGCGCAGTCCGACGGCGATGGCCACCGCTTCGTCGTCGTCGAGCAGCAGCGGTGGCATGTTCGTGCCGGACCGCAGCTGGTAGCCGCCGGCCACACCGCGGCTCGCGTCGACCTGGTAGCCGAGCTCACGCAGCCTGTCGACATCGCGGCGCACGGTCCGCTCGCTGACCTCGAGCCGCTCCGCCAGATCACCGCCGGGCCAGTACCGGTGGGTCTGCAGCAGGGACAACAGCCTCAGCATGCGTGCGCTCGTACTCGCCATGGCTCCAGATTCCCCCGGATTCAGGTCAAAAAGTGGCCGGAATCGATTTTAGGCTTTTCGCATGACCACGACAAAGAGCACCACGATGATCCGGGCCAGGGGCCTCACCCGGCATTTCACCGTCAAGAAGGAGACGGTCGAAGCCGTCCGAGGTCTCGATCTGCGGGTCGAGGCGGGTGAGGTCGTCGCGCTGCTGGGCCCGAACGGCGCGGGCAAGTCGACGACCCTGCGGATGCTGACCACCCTGCTGCCGCCGACCTCGGGCACCGCGGAGGTCGCCGGATTCGACGTCATCACCCAGCAGCGCGGGGTCCGCGGCCGGATCGGCTACATCGGCCAGGGCAACGGCGCCGGGCACAGCCAGCGCGGCCGCGACGAGCTGGTCAGCCAGGGCCGTGCGTACGGACTCGACCGCGCGGCCGCCCGTGCCCGGGCCGACGAGCTCATCGGCTCCCTGGACCTCGACGCCGTCGCCGACCGGGTCGTGTCGACACTCTCGGGCGGCCAGCGTCGCCGCCTCGACGTCGCGATGGGCCTCATCCACGCGCCGGACCTGCTGTTCCTCGACGAGCCGTCGACGGGCCTGGACCCGCAGAACCGCGCGAGCCTGCAGGAGCACATCCGCGGGCTGCGCGCGACGCACGGCACCACGATCGTGCTCACCACGCACTATCTCGACGAGGTCGACCAGCTCGCCGAGCGGGTCATCGTGATCGACCACGGCCGGATCATCGCCGACGACACCCCCGCGCGGCTCAAGGCCGAGCACGCCGGCGACCGCATCACGCTGACATTCGACCACGACCGGGACGCCGGCAAGGCCATGGCGCACGCGCAGGGTTTCCTGCCCGGCGGCGACCTCCGCCGGACCGGCACCACCGTGGCGATCCAGGCCGACGGCGGCGCGCAGCTCGTGCCGAAGCTGCTCCGGAGCCTCGACGAAGCGGGCGTCACCGTCGCCGCCGTGGAGGTCGCCCGTCCCACGCTCGACGACGTGTTCCTCAACCTCACCGGACGCAGCCTGCGCGAAGACGTGGCCGCCCCAGCCCTTCAGGAGAGTGCGGCATGAGCACCACCTTGGCCTCCGACACCGTCACCGTGTTCACCCGCGAGCTGCGGCCGGTCATCCGGGACCCGTTCTCGGTGATCTTCTCGCTCGTGCAGCCGTTGTTCTTCCTGGTGCTCTTCGCGCCGCTGCTGCCGGACGAGGTCGCCGGGCAGTCGGCGCTGCAGTGGTTCATCCCCGGCACGATCGTGATGTCGTGCCTGTTCGGCGCCGGGGCCACCGGGGCGAACCTGCTCTTCGAGATACAGACCGGCGCGCACGAGCGGATGCTGGTGTCGCCGCTGCGGCGCCCCGCGCTGATCCTGGGGCGCGCGTTCAAGGAGATCGTGCCGATGTTCGCGCAGACCGCGCTGATCCTCGTGGTCACCATCCCGTTCGGCTTCCGCCTGCATCCCGGCGCGTTCCTCGGGCTCGTATTGCTCGCGGTGTTCTGCGTCGGCCTGGGCTCGCTGTCCTACACCCTCGCGCTGGCGTCGAAGAACAAGGAATGGCTGTTCTGGGCGATCCAGCAGACGCTGACCTTCCCGCTGCTCCTGCTCGCCGGGATGATGCTGCCGCTGGACGGCGCGCCGGGCTGGCTGCGCACGCTGTCCCTGTTCGATCCGCTGACCTACCTGGTGAACGCGGAGCGCGCGCTGTTCAGTGGCGAGATCTTCTCGGCCACTGTCGCGGGCGGTGTCGTCGCTGCGTTCGCGACGGCGGCGCTCGGCCTGGGCGTCGGCATGCGGGCGATGCGCCGCGCGGAGGCGTGATCAGCGGGGAACGTCGACGCCGCCGCCGTGCAGCCGGGACACGCGCAGCCGGATCACCACGCGGTGGTCTTCGACCATGTTGCGCAGGAACAGGGCTTCGTCGGCGGAGTCGGGGAACGGGGGCTGCATCGCGAGCAGTTCGCGCCCGGTCTCGTCCCCGGGCACGGAACTGACCGGGGAAACCTCGCCGAGTCCTTCGGCGACGGCGAAGGCCAGGTGGTCGGCGGTGCTGACGTAGAGGGCGGCGCGGGGTTCGCGGGCCACCTGCAGGACCTTCGCGCGGCCCACCACCGAAGAGATCCGCACGACCCGTTCGGCCGGGTCCCAGGTATAGGCCATGGTGGACAGGTGCGGGTAGCCCTCGCGGTTCGTGGTGGCCAGCGCGCCGATCGACTGTTCGGCGAGAAGGCGGCTCAGCGTCTCTTCGGTGGGTTTGGCGGGTCCGGGGCCCCGTCCGGGTTCGTAGATGGTTCCGGTCATGACGATCGCCTCCTGAGTGCACTTTTTGTTACTGGAGCCATCATCTGTGCCCGGCGCTCGCGGCGGAAGAAGGCACTTTTCTGTCCCAGCGGCACATCGAGGTAACAAGCCAGGTCAGCCCGATTCCTGGGATACTTCGGACATGAAGGTCGGAATCGGGTTACCCAACGGCGGGCTGCGTGTCGACGCCGAAAGCCTCGTGCGGCTGGCCGTCGACGCGGAGACCCTCGGTCTCGACTCGGTGTGGGCGCTCGACCGGTGGCTGCGGCCGCATGCGCCGGTGACCATGCCGGGCGTGCCGGTGCCGATCACGATGCCGCCGGAGTCGTACGCGACAGTGTTCGACCCGCTCGAAACCCTCAGTTTCATCGCGGCCCGCACCAGCCGGATCATGCTCGGCACCAGCGCGATCAACGTGCTGTACCACCCGCCGGTGCTGCTCGCGAAGCGTCTGGCGACCCTGGACCGGCTCTCCGGCGGACGGGTCATCGCGGGCGTGACGTCGGGGTGGATGGCCGAGGAGTTCGCGGTCGCGGGCGTACCACGCACGAGAATGGGCGACGGGTTCGACGACCACCTCGCCGCGATGCGGGCGGTCTGGGGCCCCGATCCCGTTGTCCACAACGGGAAGTACTACCCGATCCCGAAGTCCGACATCGGCCCGAAACCGGCCCGGCCGGGCGGAATCCCTTTGGTGGCCGGGTATGTGACCGAGGCGGGGTTACGACGGGCGGCGCGGATCGCCGACGGGCTCCATCCCTACCGCGACAACTTCGACGATCTCGCCGCGGATCTGGCCCTGTGGCGGGAAACCACGGAAGCCGCCGGCCGGGCATGGGACTCGATGCCGGTGGTGCTGCGCTGCACCGGAAGCCTGCGGCCCGCTCAGGGCAAGCTGTTCTCCGGCAGCGTGATGGAGTGGGTCGAGGACCTCGCGCGCCTCGATGAGCTCGGGGTCGACCACGTCTTCGTGCAGTTCGGCCCGGAGATGGGCCTCGATGCCACGCTCGACGTGTTCTCCCGCGTGCTCACCGCCGCGGGCCGCTGAAGCCCCATCGCCATCTGTCGACAGCTTTATGGGGGCCTGGCGGGCCATTGTGAGCGGTGGAAAGTTTTCACTCCAGCTGGCGGGTCGCGCGGACTCTGCGAGAGAGGCACTTTCGTGAGAAAGCGCGCCGCGTCGTGACCCCAATGCGGCGTTGGAGGCAATGAACGACCCCAACGCCGCATTGGGGTACTTCCAAGCCCACCCCGCGCTATGAAGCGGGCCCTTCCTCGCAGAAGACGAGAGGAAGGGCCCCTTCATAGCGTCCTGCGTGCCCAACGCACCGCGCGAGGTCGACATAACGTGATCTCTCAGTATCCAAGAGACCCCCACCTGACGACAGCGGAACCGCGACCTAGGAGTCGACTCCGGTCCGCGCCTATTTTCGCTACAGATGGCGAAGATCGAGAGCCTCCGCACACTCTCGGCCGCTAACGGAAAGCGACCGTTGATCGCCCGTAGACTCGGCGGCGATGCGACGTTACCGGTGGTGGTTCGGCGGTTTGGCCTTGGTGTTCGTGGCGATCATCTTGGGGGTGTTCGTTTTTTCGGGCTCGGAGAGCCAGCAGGGCCAACCTGTCACGGACCGGGACGGGCCGCCCGGGACGGGGCCGCTGACGATCGTCGCGCTCGGCGACAGCACCGCGTCCGGCGAGGGCGCCGGCAACTACACCGCCGATACCAGCGGGCTCAACGGGAACTGGTGCCACCGCTCGCCGAACGCGGCGGTCTACCAGACCAAGGTCAGCGGGATCGACGCGCGGGTGGACCTCGCCTGTTCGGGTGCGCCGGCGGCGCAGGTGGCGCTGGGCGAGACCAAGCAGTGGACCGAGCCCTCGCAGGCCCAGCAGCTGGCGGAGATCGTCAAGACGCATCGGGTCGCGGCGGTGGTCGTGGCCGTCGGCGCGAACGACGACCCGCATTTCTCCGCGGCGGTGACCGACTGTTTCAAGGCGTGGTTCAACCCCACCGGGCCGCCGTGCAGCGACCAACTCCGCACGGTGTGGAAGCAGCGGGTCGACGCGATGGTGCCAAAGGTCGCCAACGCGGTCGGTGACGTGAAGAAGGTGCTCGCCGACGCCGGGTACATCCCGGCGGACTACCAGCTGGTGGTGCAGTCCTACGCGGCGCCGATCGGGCCGGGTATCCCGGAGAACCTGCGCAATCTCAACGGGTGTCCTTTTCGGACGGAGGACCTGCAGTGGGTCGTCCGCGACGGTGTCCCGGCGCTCTCGGCGGGGATCCGCCAAGCCGCGGTGCAGTCCGGTGCGCGGTTCCTCGACCTGTCGCGGGCGGGAGCCGGGCACGAGGCGTGCAGCGGCGGCGCTGACCCGGCGAAGGAGTGGTTCAGCCGGTTGACCCTGCAGCTCAAGGATCTCGGCCAGATCGACCGGGCCAGTCACGCGCTGCAGGAGTCGTTCCACCCCAACGCGAACGGGCACGCCGAACTCGGGCGGTGCCTCACGGAGTTCCTCGGCACGAGCAAGGGCAACGCGGCCTGCCTGCCCGGGCCCGACGGGAAACTGCACTCGGCGCCCGAGGTAGTCGCCAACTAGAGGTCGAGGGCGGCGCGCAGGGCGATGTCGATGCGTTCCTGGACTTCGTGGTCGATCTCAGCGAGCCGCTCGGCGAACCACGGCCGGTAGAGCCGGGTGAGGTTGAGCGTCGACACCCAGAATCGCGCGTCCACCGCGACGCCGAGGATGTCCTGCGGATCCCTGTCGAGCAGTTCCGTGCCGAGCAGCCAGGGGCGTTCGGAGTCGTTCACGCCGTCCGAGGACAGCAGGACGACGGTCCGTTCGCGGGCTTGCTCCGTCGGAGGGTGGTACGTCCAGACTTCACCCCTCCGCACGCAAGTCCTCTTCCGCCGCGGCGCGTTCGGCCTCGTCCGACAGCGCGGAGTGTTCCGCGTGGCCGGCCTGAGGCGGGGTGTATCCGGTGCGGACGGCTTCGCGCCTGGCGGCCTTGGAAAGCCAGGAAGAAACCGAAATCCCGTGGGCTTTGGCGGCCCTCTCGGCGAACTCGAGCGCCCCACTATCCAGTGAAAGTGTCACCTTACGTGTTGCCATACCTTTTATCGTACCAGTCATACGGCCAAAGCTCGTAGCTGCGGTTTCAGAGAGTGGGCGAACGCCCTTCGAACGGCGTGGAAAGCACGACCGTGGTACGGGTGGAGACTTTAGCCGCTTCCCGGATCCGGCGCAGCAAATCTTCCAGTGCAAGTGGCGAAGCCACCCGCACGAGCAGAATGTAAGACTCGTCCCCCGCGACCGAATAACACGACTCGATTTCGGTGATGTGGTCGAGCCGCTGGGGGTAGTCGTCGGGAGCGCCGGGGTCGTTCGGCGTCAGCGAAATCAACGCCGTGAGCGGCAGGCCGATCTGCGCGCCGTCCAGCCGGGCGTTGTACCCGCGGATCACGCCGCGCTGCTCCAGGCGGCGGACCCGCTGGTGCACGGCGGAAACGGAGAGCCCGACCCGCTCGGCGAGGTCGGTGAAACTGCACCGGCCGTCGGCGGCCAGTTCCTTGGCGATCGCCTGGTCGAGCGGTTCGAGTGAGGCGGGATGGCTCATGCGTCCAGCACGACCAGTTCGTGCGGCCGCCCGTTGAACGACTCGACACCGGTCTCGGTGACCACGACGATGTCCTCGATCCGCGCGCCCCAGCGACCGGCCTGGTAGATGCCCGGCTCGACGCTGAACGCCATGCCCGGCTCGAGCGGCAGGTCGTTGCCCTTGATGATGTACGGCTCTTCGTGCACGTCCAGGCCGATGCCGTGGCCGGTGCGGTGGATGAAGTACTCGCCGAACCCGGCGTCGGTGATGATGTCGCGCGCGGCGGCGTCGATCGACTCCGCGGTGACCCCCGGGCGCACGGCCGCGACGGCGGCACGCTGGGCCGCGAGCAGCACGGCGAAGGTCTCGGCGACGTCGGCGTCCCGCGGCTCGCCGACGGCGTACGTGCGGGTGGAGTCGGAGTTGTAGCCCTCGGGGATCGGGCCGCCGATGTCGACGACGACCACGTCCCCGCGCTCGATCACGCGCTCGGACACGTCGTGGTGCGGGCTGGCGCCGTTGGGGCCGGACCCCACGATGACGAAGTCGGCCCGGTCGTGGCCCTCTTCCACGATCGCCGCGGCGATGTCCGCGCCGACCTCGGCTTCGGTGCGCCCGGGGCGCAGCCACTCGCCGACACGGGCGTGCACGCGGTCGATCGCCGCGCCGGCCTTGCGCAGGGCGTCGATCTCGGCGGCGTCCTTGCGCATCCGCAGTTCGCGGACGATCGGGCCGGCGAGGATCTGCTCGGCGGCACCGAGCGCGCCGCGCAGCGCGAGGACGTGCAGCGCGGGGGTGAAGTCGGAGACCGCGACGCGGCCGGGCTTGCCAAGGCGCCCGGCGACGAGCCGGTACGGGTCGTCGCCGTCGACCCAGGTGAGGATGTCGATGCCGAGCTCGTCGGCCGGGATGTCGGCGTAGCCCGGGGCTTCGAGTTTCGGGACGACGAGCGCGGGCGCGCCTTCGGCCGGGACGACGAGCGTGGTGAGCCGTTCGAACGAGCCACCGGCCTGGCCGATCAGGTAGCGCAGGTCCGATCCCGGGGCGATCAGCAACGCGTCGGTGTCCGCTTTCGCGGCGGCGCCGCGGGCGCGGTCGAGTCGGGCGCGGAGCGCGGCGGCGTCGGGGGCAGGAGTGTGGAGGGAACGGCGCGACATGGTCACGAGCTTAGTCCGGGCGGCCGGTCCTCACCCGGATGCCCTGGCGGGTTGCGCGTCGAGTTCGCGCCACACACCGAACACCAGCGGGAACGACGTCACCACCAGGTAGACCGCGCCGAAGACGAGCAGGACACCGGTCAGGCCGACGCTGTCGAGCAGCATCCCGGCGAGCAGCGTGCCGACGGGCATCGCGGCGAGCGCGCCCGCGACCACCAGGCTGAGCACCCGGCCGCGGAGGTGTTCGGGCACCCGCTGGTAGATCACCGGGAGCAGGATCGGGTTGAGCATGCCCGACCCGATGCCGCAGAGCGCGAGGGCGGGCACCAGCCACACCGGTGACGGCTCCAGCGCGAGCACGGCGAAGCGGGGCGCGCCGACGACGGCGAACGCCGCGAGGTAGGTGGTCCAGCGGGAGAATCGGTGGCCGATCCAGCCGTAGACGATCGTCCCGAACAGGGCGCCCGCGCCGACGGCGGTGATCATCACGCCGATGAGCGTGCTGCTGTGGAGGACCTGCGTGCCGTAGGCGGGGTAGAGCACGCCGCTGAGGCCGTAGTCGATGCCGTTGGTGAGCATGAGCATGCCGATCATCGCGCGGAGCAGGTTGTCGCCGCGCACATACCGCAGTCCCTCCTTCAGCTTCGCCAGGTAGCCGCCGTCGTCGGGATTCGCGGCGGCGCGGGTGGCGGGGAGCAGGCACAGCACCAGCGACGCCGACACCAGCAGCGCACCGGCGTCGGCGAACAGGACGTGCACCGGGCCGATCGCCGTGATGAGCACTCCGGCCAGCGGCGCCCCGGTCATCCGGCCGATGCGGGCCGCGCCTTCGGCCATGCTGGTCCCGCGTTCGACCGGGACTCCGGCGCGGGCGATCACGTCCGCCAGCACGACCTGCTTGGCCGTGTCCGCGGGTCCGCGGGCGATGCCCATCACGAACGTGAGGCCGAGGAGGACGGGAAGCGGGAGCCCGACCGTCGCGTGGGCCAGTGGGATCAGGCCGACGGCGGCCGCGGTCACCAGGTCCGCGCCGATACTGACCCGCCGCGGTCCGAGCCGGTCGACCACCGGTCCCCCGAGCGCCGCCGACATCAGCAGCCCGAGGGTTTCCGCGGCGGCCACGGCCCCGGTCTTCGTGCCGCTGCCAGTGGTCTCCAGGACGAACCACGGGATCGCGATCAGCGTCATCGCGAGCCCGGCCGAGGAGATACCGGACGCCGCGACGAGCGCGAACAGCGGGACCCGCCGGTTCACTCCTCTTCCGAACGGGCTCGCCGGGGGAACGCGGCCCAGTGCGTGCGGATGGGCGTGTCACCGTCGCGGGGTGCACGGCGGTACCGCTCGATCACCGCCTGGACCTCCGCGCTCAGTGCCGCGGTTTCCTCGGGCGTCAGCGACAAAGGGGTGTCGCCGAAGGTCACTTTGTCCTTCCAGACCTCTTGCCACTGCGGGAGTTCGGCGACGAACTGCGCTTCGGCGGCGTAGCGCTGCTCGACCATCGACTGTAGGTAGGTGCTGAGCGGACCGGCGAGTTCGGGGTTGCCGAGGAAGTCGGCGCTGCGGAGATGGTGGCCGTCGTGGATCGAGCGCCACCACCGCTCGCGCCGGTTTCCGCGCCGGGTGTCCTCCTCGACGAACCCGTGCACGGCGAGCTGACGCAGATGCCAGCTGGTCGTGCCGGAGCTCTCGCCCAGGCGCTGTCCGAGGCCCGACGCGGTCGCCGGACCGTCCTCCCGCAGCAGATCCAGCATCCGTACCCGCAGCGGGTGCGCGAGGGCGCGCAGCATCCGGGCGTCGAGTTCGGCGAGCTTGCGCTGGGGTTCTTCGGACATTCCTCCACGTTAGACCGCAGAGAGTCTCTGCAAAGGACTATTCGCAAAGACCTCTCTGCACTCACGCCAGCTGGGCCTGAGGGCTTCGATCGATCGGACCGCCTATCCGCGGTTCAAGCGGGTGGTGTCGGCCCGTGAGCTGGCGGAGGCGTTCACGCCGGTCGCCGACGAGGTTGAGCGGGCTCGGGGGCGGAGTCAGGGCGAGCCCACGAAGCCGTGCGCATCACCGCGATCCTCCTCGACGGCCTGCGTTTTGGCGCCCAGAACGCAGCCTGAACCAAAGCGGATCTCACTGGTGAGGCAAACCCTCCACGACAACATGCCTTCTGCCGGTGGGAGTGCGGCTCATCGGTCCGATCTTCGAGGACCGCACCCCGCTGCGGCTGGCCGAACTGCTCGAGCAGAAGATCGGCGGCTTCCAGGCACCGAAGTAGGTCTCGGCGCCTTCACCTCGGCGTGCACGACGGCGAGGCCGCGCCTGGTGACATGATCCTTACCGGCACCCCCGTCTGGCCGGCCGCGGGCGGCAGGCACCGCATGAGCACCCCTTGTCCCTCCGGCCCGACAATGACCCGACAATGACCCGACAATGGCCCGACAAGTCATACTGGGAGATACCGCCAATGATGAATATCGGCACCGATGCATCGGTGACCTTACATCACATTCTCAGGCAGATTTACGCTCCCGGCTACGCCTATGTCCGATACCACGAATACGATTTCGTTTTTACCCGACCGAAGACCGGAAAGACTTATCAGTCTATCATATGCCCCACCTGCCACAGGACGCTGACCTGCGTGATCCTTGACATCAAGCGCACGTACCGCATGCGATTGATTTACGGACTGAGCACTGTATTGAGCCTGCTCGGCGTGATCACCATATTCACATCCGGAATTCCCTGGGCAGTCGAACAGGACACGGCCTTTCCGGCCCTTCTGCTCGTCGCATCCTGCTTCGTGCTCTTTGTGATCGTCGTCCGTTCCGGGGCGAAATCACTGTTGCACAGGGGCGTGACCATCAAGGGCGCGGCGCTGTTGCCGCCGAAGCGACACACCATTGGTTGAACAGGGAGGCTTGTTCAGGCGTGGCGACCGCACACCGGCAGCATGCTCCGGCACAGCTCGGCCACCCATCTAGCGGGCGACGGCCGTGCCGAGGATGCGGGGCGCGACGACGGAGAAGCGGGCGCCGTAGGGAAAGCTGAACTCACGCCAGCGCTCGACGCGGAACCCGGCCGCACGCACCGTCGTGAGCGTGTCGCGGTTGGGGCGGCAACCGCCCATCAGCCGGGACCACAGCGGATCGGCGAGGTCCTGGAACCGGCCGCGCAGCGCGTGCGACGACCGGACATGTTCGTAGAACCTCAACTCCCCCAACGGTTTCAGCACCCGACGGAACTCGGCGAGCGCGGCGGGGACGTCGGCCACCGAGCACAGCACCCCGGAGACCACGACGGCGTCGGCCGAGCCGTCCTCCGCGGGGATGTCGGCCGCGACACCGTCGACGACCGTCACCGGCACGGGGGCGGGGCGCGCCGCGGCCTGGGCTTTGCCGCGCAGGGTGGGTTCGGGTTCGACCGCCACCACTTCCACACCTTCGGGGTAATGCCGGAAGTTCAGGCCCGTCCCGGCGCCGACTTCGATCACCCGCCCGGTGAGCCCGGCCAGCATTTCCGCGCGGAGTTCGGCGTTGCCCAGGGCCTCGCGTCTCGCCCCGTACCGGGCGAAGTAGCGGGCGAACCTCGGATTCTCGATCAGCGGCGCCATGCCTCCCATTCAACGCGCTTCCGGCGTGGCAGGCTGTCGGAGTGACCGCACCTCTCGCCCTGCTCGACTCAGCGAGCCTGTACTTCCGTTCGTTCTACGCGCTGCCGGATTCGATGAAGGCCTCCGACGGGACGTCGGTCAACGCCGTCCGCGGGTTCGCCGACACGATCGCCCGGATCCTCGTCGACAGGCGGCCTTCGCGGCTCGTCGCGTGTCTCGACGCGGACTGGCGGCCGCAGTTCCGGACCGATCTGCTGCCCTCGTACAAGGCGCACCGGGTCGCCCAGGAGGGCGACGAGGAAGAGGTCCCGGACCTGCTGACGCCGCAGATCCCGATCATCCTGGAACTGCTGGAGGCCTTCGGGTTCGCCACCGCCGAGTCCGCAGGCTACGAGGCCGACGACGTCATCGGCGCGCTCGCCGCGCGGGAGAAGGACAGTCCCGTCGAGGTCATCACCGGCGACCGTGACCTGTTCCAGGTGGTGCGTTACGAGCCCACGCCCGCTTCGGTGATCTACGTCGGCCGGGGCTGGGCAAAGGCCGAGACGCTCGGGCCCGCCGAGATCGCGGCGAAGTACGGCGTTCCGGTGGACAACGCCGGCGCCGCGTACGCCGACATGGCGGCGCTGCGCGGGGACCCGTCGGACGGGCTGCCCGGCGTCCCGGGGATCGGCGACAAGACCGCCGCCAAGCTGATCACCCAGTTCGGCTCGCTCGACGCCCTGATCGCCGCCGCCCGCGCCGAGAGCCGGGACGTGCCGCTCAAGCTGCGGCAGAAGCTGGCCGAGGCCGCGCCCTATCTCGAGGTCGCACCGACGGTGGTGCGGGTCGCGGTGGACGCGCCGGTCGAGCTGACGCGCCCGGACCCGGTGCCCGCCGTCCCGGCCGATCCGGACCGGGTCGCGGAGCTGTCCGAGCGCTGGAACCTCGGCGGGTCGGTCACGCGGCTGCTCAAGGCGCTGCCCGGGGAGTGACTCGCGCCGCTCTTGACCTCAATATTGGTTGAGGTTTCAGACTGCTCTCCACAAGCGAAGGAGAGTGGTCCGCATGCGGGTTGTACAGGTGACACGGTTCGGGGACCCGGACGTGCTGGTGCCGAGCGAGGCCCCGGAGCCGGTCGCGGGTCCCGGCCAGGTCGTGGTCGACGTCGTGGCGTCGGGGGTGCTGTTCGTCGAGACCCAGATCCGGCGCGGGCAGCTCGGTGAGTATTTCGACGTCACCCCGCCGTACGTGCCGGGCGGCGCGGTCGCCGGGACGGTGCTCTCGGCGGGTCCGGACGTGCCCGCCGGGTGGATCGGCCGCCGGGTCGTCGCCGACACCGGCGCCGCCTACGTCGAACGTGCCCTGGTCGCGGTGGACGCCCTGATCGAGATTCCGGCCGAGCTGGACCCGCGGCAGGCGATGGCGTTGTTCCCCGACGGCATCACCGCGCTGAAACTCATGGACGGCGCCGGCATCCGGCCGGGCGAGTGGGTGCTGATCACCGCGTCCGCCGGCGGTATGGGCATCTTGCTGATCCAGCTGGCCCGCGAGGCCGGAGCCCGGGTCGTCGGAGCCGCGCGCGGCGAGGCGAAGCTCAAGCTGACCCGCGACTTCGGCGCCGAGGCCGCGGTCGACTACACCCACGCGGACTGGGCCGAGCAGGTGCGCGCGGTGACTGATGATCAGGGCGCGGATTTGGTGTTCGACGGCGTCGGCGGCCAGGTCGGCGCGGACGCGTTCGGGGTGACCGCGGACGGCGGCCGGTTCTCCGCGCACGGCGCGCCCAGTGGCGGTTTCGCCCCGATCGATCCCGCGGAGGCGGACCGTCGTGGCGTCACCGTGCGCGGGATCGCAGACGTGCAGCTCGCGCCGGACGAGGCGAAGGTGCTCGCGGAGCGCGCGGTCGCCGCGGCCGCCGAGGGCCGGATCACACCGTTCCTCGGCCCGTCCTTCCCGCTGGAGAAGGCCGCCGACGCGCACGCGGCGATCGAGGCCCGCACGGTCATCGGGAAGGTGCTGCTGACCCGGTAGCGGCGTCAGAAGTTGGTGCCACACCAGGGGATCGTCGCGCTGCGGAACAGTTCGTCGAGCCTCGGCAGCGCGGCCCGGTCGAGCACCTCGAGCCGGCCGCACTGCGCCAGCGCGGTCGCCGTCCACTCCCCCAGGTACAGCATCGCCAGCACATCGACGTCGAGCCGCACCTCGGGCGCGGCGTCGGTCCGCGCGGCACCGTCGGGGCCGACGCGGTACCGCCCGGAGTTGGCGGGCAGCCGCCGGTCGTGGACTTCGAGGACGACCGGTTCGGCGTCGGAGTAGGTGCGCGCGTCGAGCGCGGCCTCGACGTCGACGAGCCGGACCCACAGTTCGTCCCCGGCGCCGACGACCTCGCAGGACCGCAGGTCGGTGAGCATCCCGGCGATCGGCTCGTCGGCGGGGCGGCCGCGGCCGCGGACCTCGGAGACGAGGTCGATGTTCAGCAGGAACCGCCACAGCCCGGCGACCGCTTCCGGCGAGGACGCCCGGAGTTCGCGGATCTGCACCGCCGCCCCGGTTTCGGGGCGATCGAAGGTCCGCTGGTCGACGACGGTGAACACGGCGTACCCGTCATCGCCGTCGGGACCGGTGTGCGCGGCCACCTGGAAGGTGCCGGGTGAGGTGACGCGGGTGTCGAAATTCGCCGGCCACCACACGTCGGGCCTGGCGATCATTCCCGGCCGGTACAGGCCGATGCGCCGGTAGATCTCCGGGACGAGCTTCACGGCCTCGTCCGCGGTGAGGAACCGGACGCGCCCGTTCGCCGGCACCTCCTCGCGCCACTTCGCACGGGGCTTGCGCAGGCGCACGGACTTGATGGAGGTGGCCGGGCCGTAGCCGAATCGGCCATAGATCGTCGACTCGCTCGCGTGGAGCGCGGCCAGCACGTGGCCACGCTCCACGAAATCGGGCAACTGCCGGGCCATCATCGCGGTGAGCACGCCGCGCCGGGTCCAGTCGGCCCGGACACCGACGCCGTCAACGGCTGCCGTGGAGAGCACCTTGCCGCCGGGGACGAGCAGTTCCGTGGCGAACGACGACACGATGCCGATCGGGGTTTCGCCGTCGAACGCGGCGAACTTCCGCTCCGCCGGGAAGGAGGCGCTCATCGCGTCCCATTGCTTGTCGTCGAAGGCCTGGGCGTGCAGTGACCGGGCCAGAACGGCGCGGCAGGCGCGCTGTTCGCCCTCGGCAACCGGGCGCACGGTGAAGTCGCTCATGCGCGCGATCCTGCCAGAGCACCCAGCCGCGGCCCCGCCGAATTACCGGCGCTACTGGAGGGCGCTGACCTCGTAGTCGCCCTCGTCGCTGGTGACCGTGAGCGTCACTTTCTTGACGACGTCGGCGAGCGCGACCGCGCAGTCGAAGGTGCTGCCTTCTTTGACATCCTGCTTCGCCGGGCAGGTGACCGTCGTGATGCCCTCGACCTTGTAGTCATCGGTGAGGATCCGCTTGACCGAGTCCTGCACGGCCGCCTGGTCGAAGATCTTCGCGCGCGGCCCGGTGCTCGTGGCCGACGCCGCGGGGTCGCCGGGTCTACCGGGCGAAGACGGGGTGTAGGTGACCGTCTGGGTCGTCGCGGGCACGACCGGCGAACCGGCGTCACTCCCGCATCCCGAAAGCAACACGACGCCCAGGCATCCCAGCCCGGCCGCGACGATCCGCATTCCCACCCCGAACACCCCTGCCATCTTGATCACGAAATTCAGAAGAAACTACCGCACCAGGCACTGACCCGCGTGCCGAGCAGCAGATCCGCCGTGGTCAGCACGTCCGGGCCGGTCACTTCGAGCCGTCCGGCGGCCGCCAGTGACGACGCCCGGCAGCTGCCCAGGTACAGCATCGCGAGCTCCGCGACATCCAGCCGCAGGCCCGCTTCGGCCGTGGTGCGCTCGACGCCGTCCGCGGCCACCCGGTACCGGCCGGAGTTTCCCGGGAGCAGCGCGTCGGTCACTTCGAGCACCACCGACCCGTCGCCGGTGTACTCCCGCGCGGACAACGCCGCCTCGACGTCGACCAGCCGCAGCCAGGTCGCGTCGTCCACCTTCGACGTCTCGGCGCGCCGCGGGTCCTCGAGGATCAGTTCCAGCGGCTCGTCCATCGGCCGCTGATAGGCCTTGACGCGGGCGATCAGGTCGAGGCTGAGCAGGAACCGCCACAGCCCGGCGAACGCGGCGGGGGTGGTGGTGTGCATGAGATGCACCTCCGCCTCCTCCACGACCTCGTGACCGGAGCCGACGTTCCCGGCCGAGTAGCACGCGAACCCCTCGACACCGCGCTGCCCGCGGAACACGGCGGTGTGCACCGGCAGCGGGGAGCGGCGCGCGTGGCCGTCGAAGTTCGGCCAGGCGTACGACGGCCGGGTCATCGCCCCGGGCCGGGCGTGCGGCAGGTCGTCGTAGAGCTTCGGCAGCTGTTCGAGGGACTCCTCCAGGCCGAGCAGCGTGATCTCGCCGCCAGCCGGGGCGTCCGGGCGCAGCCGGGCACGACGGCGGTCCACGTCGTAGGACTTGCCGAGCGTCGCGACGCCGTAGCCGAACCGGCCGTAGATCGGCCCCTCGGTGGCGTACAACGACGCGACGGCGACACCGCGCTCGGCGAACTCGCCCAGCTGGGCGCGCATCAGTTCGGAGAGGACACCGCGCCGCGTCCGGTCCGGGCGTACCCCGACACCGGTGACCGCGGCCATCGGCAGCCACCGGCCGCCGGGGACGAGCAGCGCGGAGTCGAACGAGCGGGCGGTGCCGATCAGGTCGGCGTCGAACGCGCCGAGGGTGCGTCCCGGCTGGTACGCACCCTCGCCATACACCCATTCCTCGTCCGTCGAAGGCTTGACGTACAGCGTCGAGCGGAAGAGATCACCCGCCGCCCGGACCTCGCCGGGTCCGAGCGGGCGGACGGCGTGATCGGTCATCTATTTGGCCGCTGGAGTGCCGACTTCGTAGTTGCCGTCGGCACCCTTGACCGTGATCGGCACCGTCTGCGTCTTACCGGCCACGGTGGCGGTGCACTCGAAGGTGACCCCGTCCTTGACCTCCTGCTCTGCCGGGCAGGTGACGGCGGTGACGCCCTCGATCTTGTAGTTCTCCGTGAGGATCTTCTGCACACCGGTCTGCACGGCGGCGTTGTCGAAGACCTTCGTGACGAAGAACGCCGGCGCGACGAAGCCGAGCACGCCGACCACGATCAGCACGGCCACCAGCGCGCCGAGGCCGATGAACAAGCCCTTCTTGGACGTCTTCTCCCCCGCCGGTGCGCCGGGGTACCCGGGCTGCTGCTGGCCGTAGTCGTACTGACCCGGCTGTCCCTGGCCCGGCTGGCCGTACTGCTGCGGGCTGGTCTGGGGGTACGCGCCGCCGGGCTGGTCCTGCGGCTGGCCGTAGGGCTGCTGGGGGTAACCCGGCTGCTGCCCGTACGGCGGCGGCTGCTGGCCCCACTGGGGTTGCTGCGGGTTCTGTGGGTTCTGCGGCTGGCCCCATTGCTGTTGCTGGGGGTCTTGGGGGCTCTGACCGTAACCGGGCTGCTGGGGCTGCGGTCCGCTCGGCGGATACGCGCCACCCGGCTGTTGCCCGTACCGGGGCTGCTGGCCCCACTGTTGCGGGTCGTTGCCGCCGTACGGCGTGCTCATCTAGTTTCCTCCGCCAAAGTCACCGTGGTCAGGACGATTAACTGTCGTACTTGTGCGAGATCCAACCATATCGCCGGTAAGACGGGCGTAGTCCGTGAAAAACCCGTGACACGCCGCTGGGACACGCCTTAGGACGCGCCGGCCGCGACGACACCACGTTTCAGCGCGCGGACGGCGTCGGCGGCCACCGACCCGAGCGGGTCGCTGCGGCCGAGCACGTCACGGATCTGGGAGAGCAGGTCGATGACCTGGCGCGACCAGCGGACGAAGTCACCCGCCGAGAGCTCCTGCCCGTTCGCCTCGGCCGCGGTGAGCACCTTCTCCAGCGACTCACCCCGGGCCCAGCGGTACACCGGCCAGGCGAATCCGGCGTCGGGTTCCCTGGTCCGGCCCAGTTTGTGACGGACCTCGTCCTCGGTGAGCTCCAGCCAGATGCGGACGGTCTCCTGCCAGGCCTCGGGGACCTTGCCGAACGGCAGCCGTGCCTCGCCCGCGGTGTCACGGCGCGCCTCGAACACCAGCGTCGAGACGACCGCGGCGAGTTCGGCGGGCGCGAGCCCGGTCCACACCTCGTGGCGGATGCATTCCGCGGCGAGCAGGTCGGACTCGCTGTAGAGCCGCGCGAGCCGGCGGCCGTGCTCGGTGACGCGGTCTTCGCCGTTCTCGGTGCCCTCGACGCCGAGATAGCCACGCTCGCCGAGCAGCCCGAGGATCCGGTCGAACTCCCGTGCCAGGGAATGGGTCGTCGCGGCGACCTTCCGCTCCAGGCCTTCGGTTTCGGAAGCGAGCCGCTGGTAGCGCTCGACCCAGCGCAGGTTGGCCTCACGCTCGGCGAGCCCGTGGCTCGGGTGTCCGCGCAGGGCCCGGCGCAACGCGGCGAGCTCGCCGTCCTCGTTGGCGCCGGAGCGGCGCTTCTCCCGGCCCGGCATCGAGATTCCGGTGTTGCGCAGGGTGGAGGCGATGTCCTTGCGGACCTTCGGCGAACGCAGCTCGATGTGCTTGGGCAGCCGGACCGTGCCGAGCGACTCGACCGGGGACGAGAAGTCCGCGACCGACAGCGGGCCGGACCAGCCGTCCTGCGTGACGACCACCGGGCGCGGCTCACGCAGCGTGTCGAGACCCGGGTCGATCACCACGGCGAGCCCGGAGCGGCGGCCGTTCTGCACCGCGATGACGTCGCCGCGGATCAGGTTCTCCAGCGAGTCGGTGGTGCTGGCGCGCCGGCCCGCGGTGTTCTGCCGCGACAACGCCTTCTCACGGGCGGAGATCTTCGCCCGCAGCTCGACGTACTCGAGCATCTCCTCGAAGTCGCCGCTCACGGCCTCGGCGTAGCCCTTGAGGGCTTCCTTGTTGCGCTCGATGCGCCGCGCTGTCCCGACGACCGACCGGTCGGCCTGGAACTGCGCGAAGGACTGCTCCAGCAGATCCCGCGCCTTTTCCGCGCCGACCTGCGCGACGAGGTTGATCGCCATGTTGTAGCCGGGCCGGAACGACGAGCGCAGCGGGTAGGTCCGGGTGGAGGCGAGCCCGCCGACCTGCCTCGGGTCGTGCCCGGGCTGCCACACGACGACCGCGTGGCCCTCGATGTCGATGCCCCGGCGCCCGGCGCGGCCGGTGAGCTGGGTGTACTCGCCCGGGGTGAGGTCGACGTGGGCCTCGCCGTTGTACTTCACCAGTCGTTCGAGCACGACCGTGCGGGCGGGCATGTTGATGCCCAGCGCGAGGGTCTCGGTGGCGAAGACCGCCTTCACCAGCCCGCGGACGAACAGCTCCTCGACGGTCTCCTTGAACGCCGGCAGCATCCCGGCGTGGTGCCCGGCGATCCCGCGCTCCAGCGCGTCACGCCACTCCCAGTACCCGAGGACTGCGAGGTCGCCCTCGGGCAGGCCCTTGGTGCGCTCGACGACGATCCGGCGGACCTCTTCGACCTCTTCGGGGTTGTTGAGCCGCAGCCCGCCGCGCACACACTGCGTGACGGCCGCTTCGCAGCCCGCGCGGGAGAAGATGAACACGATCGCGGGCAGCAGCCCGGCGGCGTCGAGCTTCTCCACGGTCTCCACCCGCGACGGCGGCCGGTAGCGCGGCCCGCGCTGCGGGGCACCACGGCGCCGGAGCCCGGCCGGGGCGTGCATCCGCCCGACCTCCTCGGTGCGGCGCAGCAGGGCGTGGTTGATGCGCAGTTCGGCGTTCGGGGTGGTCTCGTCCTGGCCCTCGAACAGGTCGAACATCCGGGGGCCGACCATCATGTGCTGCCACAACGGCACGGGCCGGTGCTCGCTGACCACGACAGCGGTGTCCCCGCGGACCTCGACGAGCCATTCGCCGAATTCCTCGGCGTTGCTGACCGTCGCGGACAGCCCCACCACGCGGACGTGCTCGGGCAGGTGGAGGATCACTTCCTCCCACACCGCGCCGCGGAAGCGGTCGGCGAGGTAGTGGACCTCGTCCATCACGACGTAGGCGAGCTCGTCGATGGTCGACGACTTCGCGTACAGCATGTTCCGCAGGACCTCGGTGGTCATCACGACGACCTGCGCGCCGCCGTTGATCGAGGTGTCCCCGGTGAGCAGCCCCACCGCGTCGGTGCCGTAGCGGGCGACGAGGTCGGCGTACTTCTGGTTCGACAACGCCTTGATCGGCGTGGTGTAGAAGCATTTCCGGCCTTCGGCGAGCGCGAGGTGCACCGCGAACTCGCCGACAACGGTCTTGCCGGCGCCGGTGGGCGCGCAGACGAGCACGCCGTGTCCGTCCTCCAGCGCCTCGCATCCGCGGACCTGGAAATCGTCGAACTCGAAGGACGCCTCGGCGGCGAACCGGGTCAGCTGGGGGTACTTCCCGCGTCGCTTGGCCGCGGCATAGGCCTCGGCCGGGGGAAGAGAAGGGCTAGTGGCCACCTCATCAGCGTTCCACACTCCCCTGACACTCCGCATTCGGTAGCCCCGAGTGATCGGCTACGGCTGTCCCGGGTGCGCAGAACGGCACTTGGTCAGGTGGGGGTCGTGAGTGGCAACAAGTGTTCTAACACTCGTAAACACTCACGACCCGCGCTGGGTCAGCACTCGCGTACACCCCGGCCCACCACCACCCCGTGCCCTCAGACGACGGTCAGCGCACCCGGGACGCAGCGGGCGGAGAGCGGCAGGGAGCCCAGTGACTCACCGTCGGCGTAGGCGGGCCAGGTGTTGCCGTCGAGGTGGATCTCGCGGGCCCTGAGCGTCCGCACGGCGGGGTGCGTGAGGTGGCGGCCGGCGCGCAGGCTCGGCAGGATCCGCACGAGCTCGCGCCGGGTGACGCGGCCGACGACGGTGACGTCGAAGAAACCGTCGTCGAGGCTGGCGTCCGGGCAGATCGGGATTCCGCCGCCGTACCACGCCGTATTGCCGATCGCGACGAGCGTGGCGTCGAGTTCGACGGTTTCGGTGTCGGTGCGCACCAGCACCGGGCGCGGGCGGAACGCGGCGAGTTCGGCGACGATCGCGAGGTCGTAGCGCCGGGGTCCGGCCGGCCAGCGCATCGCGTTGGCACGTTCGTTGACCAGCGCGTCGAACCCGCAGCACAGGACGGTGGCGAACCAGGTGTCCCCGACCTGGCCGAGGTCGATCTTGCGCCGCGTCCTGGCCCGCAGGTTCCCCACGAGCGCGTCGACGGCGGCGACCGGGTCCGGCGGGATGCCGAGCGCGCGGGCGAGGTCGTTGCCGGTGCCCGACGGGACGAGCCCGAGCGTCACCCCGGTCCCGGCGCAGAACTGCACGCCCTGATGCGCGGCACCGTCCCCGCCGAGGACCACGAGCACGTCGAGCCCTTCGGACCCCGCACGCCTCATCAGCTCACGAGACTCGGCGACGGTGTTCGCGACCAGCAGATCGAGCCTGTCGACGCCGTCACGCAGGCGCGCGGCCACGGTGCCCGCGATCTTCGCGGCGGCACCGTGACCGGAAGCGGGATGCACGGCCAAAGCCGCGTGGATGCCCACCGGGCGCGTCAGGTGATGTCGTCGGTGCTGGTCTTGCCGGCGGGGCTCGTCGAAGCGGGTTCGTCGGCCGTACTCGGGGTGTAGTCGAACGGCGCGGCTTCGTCGTCGTCCAGGTTGTCGATGCCTTCGGCCGCGCGCTTCTTGCCGAGCCTGCGGTCGTGGAAGCGGGCGATCTGGATGGCGATCTCGAACAGGACCGTCAGCGCGCCGGCCAGGCCGAGCATGGAGAACGGGTCCGAGCCGGGCGTGGCGAACGCGGCGAAGACGAACAGCGCCATGATGATCCCGCGGCGCCACTTCTTCAGCTGGACGTACTTCACCACGCCGACCTGGTTCAGCATCACCACGAGCAACGGCAGCTCGAAGCTGACACCGAAGATGAGCAGCAGGGACAGCATGAACGAGATGTAGTCGGCACCGGCGAGTGCGGTGGCGAACTGCCCGCCGCCGAAACCGCCGATGAGCAGCTTCAACGCGCTGGGGAGCAGGACGTAGGCGAGGACGGCGCCGGCGGCGAACAGCAGGCTCGCGAAGCCGACGAAGGTCATCGCGTACTTGCGTTCCTTCGAGTACAGCCCTGGCGCGATGAACGCCCACACCTGGTAGAGCCACAGTGGCGCGAACACGACCATGCCGGCCGCGACACCGACCTTCAACTGGATCATGATCGCTTCGAACGGCTTGGTCTGCAGCAGTTCGCAGCCGCGGTCGTTGAACTCGATCCGCACCCCGTTCGGGCCCGCGGGCAGGGCGCAGTACGGGCCGGTCATCAGGTCACCGAGCGACGGGATGGGCCCCAGCTTGGTACCGAACCAGATGAACCCGAAGATCCCGCCGAGCACGATCGCCATCAGGCCGTAGGCCAAGCGGCGGCGGAACTCGTAGACGTGCTCGATGAGCGTCATCGTGCCGTCGGGGTTGCGGCGTCGGCTGCGCTTGGTGCGCTTGCTCCCGCGGCGCTCGGGCTTTTCGGAGGCGGGGTCCGCCACTGAACGATCCGTTCTCGTCAGCGTTCGCCGGAGACACGCTTCGTGCGAAGCGCGCTCGGCGAACGGATAACCGGGTCTTGCCTAACCTGATTCAGCTGACGTTCTTGTGCACCGGCTCGACCGGGGCCGCGGCGGGCTGGTTCTTCTTCAGCTCGTCCAGCTGGCGCTGCAGCTCGGCGACCTGGGCGTCGGTCGCGTTCGCCGCGGGAGCCACGGGGGTGGCGGCCTTCGGCAGCTGCTTCGTCTCGACCTCTTCGGTCACCTCGGTGTCTTTGTCCTTGTCACCGACAAGATCCTTGGTTTCGGCCTTGAAGATCTTCATGGACTTGCCGATGGACCGCGCGGCATCCGGAAGCCTCTTGGCGCCGAACAGCAAGACCACGACAAGAACCAAAATGATCAAGTGCCACGGCTGCAATCCGTTCAGCATGGTGGTCTCCTATCTGCGTCTGGATGCGATGTTACTGGTTTTCGGTTCGGTGGCGCCGCTGTTCTACCGCCAGGTTCAGCGCGGCGGAGCGTGCGCGGAGCATCCCGGCCCGGTCTTGGGTGTTCGTAGCCACCATGCTCATGGTCTTGGTGAACCGGCGCAAGACTCTCAGCAGCCGGACCAGCACCACGGCGAACACGAGCACCGCGAGAACGGTGAGTGCGATGGCCAGGGCGTAGGACACGGTGATCAGCCTAGCGCCCCGAGGTAGACGAAAGGTGACGAGCCCGCGCCAGCGCGTCAGCCGCACGTTGACGAACTGCCGACGCCAATTCGCCCGGTTTCTCCACATTCGCGTCGCCGCCGAGTCCGAGCACCATCCGGACCATCCAGGACTCGTCGCCGTAGCGCATCCTGATCCGCAGCCGGCCGCCTTCGAGCTCGTCGAGCTCCTCGCACGGGTAGTACTCCGCGACCCACCGCGCGTCGGGCGCGAGCACCAGCACGGCCTCCGGCTGGTCGGGCCGCGCGGAGAAGACCCCGTCGGTCAGGTCGGTGGGCACCGCGTGCGCCGGGGGTGCCGCGGGTTCGTCGAGCACGGTGATCTCGTCGACGCGGTCGAGCCGGAACAACCGGACCCCTTCGACCCGGCGGCACCACGCTTCGAGGTACCCGACGGCCTGGACGATCAGCAGCCGCATCGGGTCGACCGTGCGCTCGGTGATCTCGTCCTTCGACGCGGTGTAGTACCTGATCCGCACCGCACGCCCGGCCTGCAGCGCACCTCGCACGGTCTCGCGGGTCCGCGCGGTTTCCTTGCCCTCGCGGACCCCGCCGCCGACGACGACCCCGGACGGCTGGGCCTGCCCGGCGGCGGACTCGATCTTCGCGATGGTGCGGCGCACGGCGTCGGTGTCGAGCACGCCCGGTGTCTCGGCGAGCGCCCGCAACGCCACCAGCAGCGCCGTCGCCTCACCACCGGTCAGCCGCAGCGGGCGGCTCATCCCGGCGTCGTGGGTGACGGTGATCGTCTCGCCCTCGAAGGACAGGTCGATCAGGTCGCCGGGCCCATACCCGGGCAGCCCGCACATCCACAGCAGCTCGAGATCCTTGCGGAGCTGCTTGGGCGTGACATCGAAATCCTGTGCCGCTTCGTCGATGTTGATCCCGGGGCGCGCCAGCAGGTACGGCACGAGCGCGAGCAACCGCGGCATCCGGTCGGTGGACCCGCTCATCTCCCACTCCCCTGCTGCAACACGGCTTCCAACCTGTCCTGGACCCCTTTGGCGAGGACGTCGGGCTCCAGCACCAGGACGTCCGGGCCCTGCGCGGCGATCCAGTCGGCCGCGCTCTCCGGGAAGTGCAACTCGATCTCCACGACGTCACCCTCGTCGTCGCCGATCGTGGTCCGCCCGACGACCTTGCCGCGCCGCCGGACCCCGGCCGCGCGATCGTCGGCGACCCACAGCCGCGCCGTCGAAATGGGCGTCGGCTCCGAATCCCCGGTCGCCCCGACGAACTGCAGCAGATTGACGTCCTCGGGGCGCTGCACGACACCGCGTTTGCCGACCGGCTTGACCTGCCCGGTGATCCGGGACAACCGGAAACACCGGGGAGCGTCACGATCGCGGTCATGCCCGACGACGTACCAGCGGGCCTTCCACGACACCACGCCCCACGGCTCCAGCGTCCGCATGCGGCGCTCCGGCGACCCCGAACGCCGGTACTCGAACTGCACGGCCTGCGTGTTCTGCACTGCCGCGAGTAGCGGCCCGAACGCCGGTTCCGTCCGCACCCGCGGCTCGACGACCATGCGAGCGTCGTTGTCGACCTCGACCCCCGCCGCACGCAGCTTCACCAGCGCACCCTGGGCCTGCCCGGTCAGCTCCGGCGAATCCCACAGCCGCACCGCGAGCCCCACCGCCGTCGCCTCGTCCGGCGCCAGGTCGATCTCACCGAGCTCGTAATCCCGGCGCGCGATCCGGTACCCCTCGATGGAGTCGAACGCGGAGTTGCGGCCCGTCTCGAGCGGGATACCGAGCTCACGCAACTCGGTCTTGTCACGCTCGAACATCCGGAAGTAGGCGTCGTCGCTGGCCGCGTCGGCATACCCGGGGACGATCCCGCGAATCCGTTCGGCGGTGAGGTACTGCCGGGTGGACAGCAGGGCCAGCACCAGGTTGACCAGGCGTTCGGCGCGTGCGGTGGACACCCGCATAACAGTAGCCCGCCGCCCGCGCCCCTTTCGGGAGGGCTGCTCCGCCGAGTCGCCGCGTGTTGTGGGATGTCGCAAACGGCGCGTTCAGGGCATTGAGTGACACCAACGCGTCGTTCATGGCGTCCCGAGTTGTCCACAGGCAGAGCAAGCGACTAGCGGGTATCCACAGATTCGAAGTGGGTACTGGAGGAGGTGCGCAGGAGAGCCGACGGTCCAGGTATGAAAAGAGGAGAGTGGGCCCGTGATCCGCAGGCCCTGCACCGGGAAAGCCGCGGCGGAGCCATCACCGTCGCGAAACTGTGCCGACTGGGCGTTTCGGCTCGCACCGCGTACCGCAGGTGTGTGCCGGGGGGTCCGTGGCAGCGGCCGCTTCCGGGCGTCGTGCTGCTCAGCTCCGCCGAACCCACTCGGCGTCAGCTGGTCGAAGCCGCGTTGCTCTACGGCGGACCGGACGCGGTGGTGACCGGTGCCGAAGCTTGCCGTCTCCAAGGTTTGCGAAGTCCGCCCGACGATCGACGGGTTCATCTGCTCGTTCCCGATGAGCGGAAGGTCAAGAGCAGCGATTACGTGATCGTCGAGCGAACGATCCGGTTGCCCGTTCCCGTTGTCCGGTCCGAGCTGCCGCTGGCGCCGCTGGTCCGGGCGGTGCTCGACGAGTGCAGACGGCTGCGGGCGTTCGATCCGGTCAGCGCCTTGATGACCGAAGCGGTGCAGCGGGGACGGGTCAATCCGTATCACCTGCGCCGCGAACTCAACGAAGGCAGCCAACGGGGGACCGCCGTGCCGCGCGAAATACTCGACAAGGTGCTCAACGGCGCTCGATCGGTCGCGGAGATCGACGCGATGGCGGTATGGGCCCGCACCGGGCTCCCCGCGCCGGATTGGAACTTCGAACTGCGCGGCCCCGAAGGCCAGTACATCGCGAATCCCGACGCCTGGTGCGACGAAGTCGCCATGACATGGGAAATCGACTCGTACGACTTCCACTTCGGGCGCAACGGCTACGCCAGGACGCTCAACCGCGACGTCCGCTACACCTCGGCGGGCGTGCTCGTCGTCCAGACGCTTCCGACCCGGCTTCGCACCGATCCGGCCGCCGTCGCCGAGGAACTACGAGCCACCTACCGAGCCGCCGCGGCACGGCCCCGCCCCGATGTGCGCTCGATCCCGCGGGCGGACCTGCCATGAACGACGCGTTCAGGTCGTTGAGTGACACTAACGCGCCGTTCGCGACATGTCCCTCAGCGCGTCAAGCGGGCGGCGGCGCCGTGGGCACCGCTCGCCCAGCACTCACCGAGCCGGCTGCAGCTCACAGTGTCGTAACTGCCGCTGTCGAACGACGTCCAGTGCCGCCCGCCGTCCCGGCTGATGTCACTGCCACCGGGGCCGACGGCGATGACCGAGGTGAGCCCGACCCACGCCAACCCCGAGCGGTACCCGGCCGGGGCCTGCGGCGGGGCTTCCCAGGTGCGCCCACGGTTATTGCTCAGTGCCACAGCGGGTGTGGGCGCGTCGGGGGCGGCGAAGTCACCGCCGATGGCGACACCGTGCCACGGGTCACGGAAGGCCAGCGCGAAGACACCGGCCGACGGGCTGCTCGGCAGTGGGGTGTCGGACGCCTGCCAGTGCCGGCCGCCGTCGCCGGAGTGCAGGACCCGCGCGCGGTCGCCGCCGCCGGTCGCGATCCAGGCGTCGAACGGGCCCGACGTGGTGATGCACTGGCCGCTGGCGGCGAAACCGGCCTCGCCGGGAAGCGCGGGCGGCATGCCTTCGGCGGGGATCGGGCGCCAGGTGCGGCCACCGTCGGACGTCGACTGCACGCGGAACTTGCCGTCCACCGGGTCGCTCATCGCCAAGCCGCGCTGGGCGTCGAAGAAGGCGACGCAGTCGTAGAACGCGGTCTCCTCGGTGTTGCGGAAAGTCAGCTGCCAGCTGCGCCCGGCATCGGCGGTCCGGTAGATACGCGAGGCGTCACCGGGGCCGATGGACAGGGCGACAGCGTGATCGGCGTCGAAAGCCTGGATGTCGCGGAAGTCGAGGGTCGCGGTGTCCGGCGGCGCGACCTGCTTCCAGGTCTGCCCACGATCTGTCGTGCGCAGGATCGTCCCCTTGCTGCCGCTGGCCCACGCCGTCCTCCCGTCGACGGCGTCCAGCCCGCGCAGCTGCGCGTCGACCCCGGTCGGGGTGGGCTGCCACGCCGGTTCGGACCGGGAAGCCGCGTTCGCGGTCACGGGAAGCAGCAGCGGCAGGACCGTGCCCGCCAGGATCAGTAACCCTCGCATCGCTCGCATGGCAGCACTTTCCCATAGTTTGGGGATCATGACGGACCAAGTTCTGCTGATCACCGGAGCCTCACGAGGACTGGGCGAGGCCACCGCACGCCGCGCGGCCGCCGAGGGCTACCGCCTCGCGCTCGTCGCCCGCAAACGCGAGTCCCTGTTACCGCTCGCGGAAGAACTCGGCGCGCTCGCCCTCGCCGCCGACGTCGCCGATTGGGGCCAGATCTCGGCCGCGGCGGCCGAGACCGTCGAGCATTTCGGGCGGCTCGACGCGGTGTTCGCCAACGCCGGGCAGATGGTCGACGTGTCGTTCTTCGGCAACGGCGGCACCGATCCCGAAAAGTGGGGCGACATGGTGCGCACCAACGTCCTCGGCGCCGCGTACACCGCCCGCGCGACACTTCCCGCGCTCGCCACCACGAAAGGGCACCTCGTGCTCACCGGCTCCGTCGCCGGGCGCCACATCCGCCGCGGCAACCTCTACTCCGCGACGAAGTGGGCCGTTTCCGGGCTCGCCGGGTCGATCCGCGAGGAAGCCGTCGGCACCGGCGTGCGCGTGACCGTCATCCAGCCGGGACTGGTCGACACCGAGCTCATCAGCGAGGAACAGCGCGCCAAGCCCAATCTCGTACCCGACGACATCGCCCGCGCCGTGCTCTACGCACTGCGGCAACCACCCTCGGTCGACGTCAACGAGATCGTCGTCCGCCCCACCGGCCAAGTCCTCTGAAAACCGTGAAGGCCTCCCGCAGAGAAAGGGAGGCCTTCACGAACAACTACAGCGAGCCGATCAGCCGCTCGACACGTTCATCGACCGAGCGGAACGGGTCCTTGCACAGCACGGTCCGCTGCGCCTGGTCGTTGAGCTTCAAATGCACCCAGTCGACGGTGAAGTCACGCCCGGCGGCCTGAGCGGCGGCGATGAAGTCGCCACGCAGCTTCGCGCGGGTGGTCTGGGGCGGGGTGTCCTTGGCGACTTCGATCTCGCCGTCGTCGGTGATCCGCCGCACCAGGCCCTTACGCTGCAACAGGTCGAACACCCCGCGCCCGCGCCGGATGTCGTGGTAGGCCAGGTCGAGCTGCGCGATCCGCGGGCTCGACAGGTCCAGGTCGTGCTTCGCGCGGTAACGCTCGACGAGCCGGTGCTTGATGGCCCAGTCGATCTCGGTGTCGATCTTGCTGAAGTCCTGCTCCTCGACCGCGTCGAGCGCCCGGCCCCACAGCTCCAGCACCCGCTCCGAAGCCGACGGCGAACCGTTCTCCTTCACATGCTGCACCGCACGCGAGTAGTACTCCCGCTGGATGTCGAGCGCCGAAGCCTCCCGGCCACCGGCCAACCGCACCTGACGGCGACCGGTCAGGTCGTGGCTGATCTCCCGGATCGCGCGAATCGGGTTGTCCAGCGTGAAGTCCCGGAACTGCACCCCCGCCTCGATCATCTCGAGCACCAGGTTCGCCGAACCGACCTTCAGCAACGTCGTCGGCTCCGCCATGTTGGAGTCACCGACGATCACGTGCAGCCGCCGATACCGCTCCGCGTCCGCATGCGGCTCGTCCCGCGTGTTGATGATCGGCCGCGAACGCGTGGTGGCGCTCGAAACGCCCTCCCAGATGTGCTCCGCCCGCTGCGACAAGCAGTACACCGCCCCACGCGGAGTCTGCAGCACCTTCCCCGCACCACAGATCAGCTGCCGCGTCACCAAGAACGGCAACAGCACGTCCGCGATCCGCGAGAACTCCCCCGCCCGGCCGACGAGATAGTTCTCGTGACACCCATAGGAGTTGCCCGCCGAGTCGGTGTTGTTCTTGAACAGGAAGATGTCACCGCCGATGCCCTCATCGGCCAGCCTGCGCTCCGCGTCCACGAGAAGATCCTCGAGGATCCGCTCACCGGCCTTGTCATGCGTGACCAACTGCGTCAGGTCGTCACACTCGGCCGTCGCGTACTCAGGATGGGACCCGACATCCAGGTAAAGCCGGGAACCGTTCGACAGGAAGACGTTCGAGGAACGCCCCCAGGACACCACACGCCGAAACAAGTACCGGGCCACCTCGTCGGGCGAGAGCCTGCGCTGCCCATGAAAAGTGCACGTGACCCCGAACTCGGTCTCGATACCAAAGATCCGCCGCTGCATGACACAAGAGTAGGCGCAACACCCCCCTGTCCGGTGCGCCGTTCGGGCGGCGACACGCGGTGAGCTACGTTGCTCTTGGTGAAAGTTGCCCGAATCGGGCGCTTGTCGGCCATGCTGCCGAGCCGCGGCGCCGGGAATCGAGGGAACTTGTTCAACCAGCTCATCCGCCCTTTCCGACAGGTCGGACGCACTGATCACCGCCTGATGCGGCGCAGTGCGCAGATCCCGCGGACCCGCGCGGATGACGCGTTGATGTCGTTGTCGAAATCGGCGAACAAAGCTGTCCTCTGGTGGGGCGTCGGCGCCGTTCTGGCCGCCAAGAAGGGCCCAACCCGCCGCGGCGCGCTGCGCGGAGTCGCCGCGATCGCCGGCGCGAGCCTGACGGCGAACCTCATCGGCAAACCGCTCTTCCCGCGCCGCCGCCCCGCCGCCGAAGAGGTCCCCGTGCACCGCAGGCTGGTCAAACGGCCCACCTCGTCGTCGTTCCCGTCCGGGCATTCGGCCTCCGCCGTCGCCTTCGCCACCGCCGTCGCGATGGAATCACCCAAAGCGGGCCTCGCCGTCGCCCCGATCGCCGCCGCCGTCGCCTACTCCCGGGTGCACACCGGCGTCCACTGGCCCAGCGACGTCGGCGCCGGGATGCTCATCGGTTTCGGCGCCGCCGCGCTGACCCGCCACTGGTGGCCACTGCACGACGACGTCCCGGGCCGCACCGCGCACGGCGCCGACGCACCGGAGATGCAGGACGGCGACGACATGCTCGCCGTGGTCAACCCCAACTCCGGCGTCGACGGCGTCGACCCGACCGACGACGTCAAGTTCGCCTGGCCCAAGGCCACGATCGTCTACCCGAGCCCGAAGCAGGACCTCCGCGCCCAGCTCGAAGAAGAGATCCACGCCCGCGGCGGCTCCGTACGCGCACTCGCCGTCGCCGGGGGTGACGGCACGGTCGCCGCCGTGGCCTCGATCGCCGCCGACTACAACCTGCCACTCGCCCTGATCCCCGCCGGCACCCTGAACCACTTCGCCCGCGACGTCGGGCTCCGCTCGATGCCACAATCCGACGTCGCCACACAGGCGGGCACCGCCGTCGGGATCGACCTCGGCGAAGTCGAGATCGGCACCGGCGACGAAATGGAACGCCGCTGGTTCGTCAACACCGCCAGCATCGGCGGCTACCCCGAAATGGTGCGGCTGCGCGAAAAGCTCCAGCAGCGCCACCCGAAATGGCCGTCCGCCGCGATCGCGCTCGTGCGCACCCTGCGCCGCGCGAAACCGCTCAACGTCGTCCTCAACGGCGAAGACGCCGAGATCTGGTGGCTGTTCGTCGGCAACGGCACCTACGCCCCCAAGGGTTTCACCCCCTCACGACGCCCCGCGCTCGACACCGGCCTGCTCGACATCCGCTACCTGCGCGCCGACATCCCGTACTCACGGCTGCGGTTCGTGCTCGCCACCGTGACGAGCACCCTCAACGCCAGCCACGTGTACCAGGAACTCGACCTGCCCTCGCTCGACGTCGAACTGCGCGACGGCAACCGCCGCGTCGCCACCGACGGCGAAGTCGGCCCACTCGGCAACGAATTCCGCTTCCGCGCCCGCTCCAGCGCGCTGACGATCTACCGCCCCCGCAACACCACCGGGTGACCACTAGCCGAAACCACACAGCACCGCCCCTACTGTGCTGACCATGAACGTGGCGACGGCCGACCCGACGCTGCCCGGCGAGATCACCGACCGCGCCCGCCAGCTCGGCCCACTGGAATCCCCGCTGATCTGGTGGACCCTGGCCGGCGCGGCGGTGATCCTCCTGGCAATCATGATCGGGCAGTGGAACAACCGCCGCGCCCGACGCTGGACCATGAGCGGCGCCGTGCTCTGTCTCCTGCTCACGGTGATCACCGGCGTGAACAGCTACGTCGGCTACGTCCGCACCGCCGACGACCTCGGCCGCCTGCTGGAACGCGCGAGCGGCCCCGTCAACGGCGTCGGACGGCTACTCGACGACGGCAAAGACGCCGCGGACGCACCCGCGGCACCGATCCCCGCCAGGACCGACGGCGCGCGCACCGAAATCCTCAACGTCGCCGACCCCGCCAACGCCGTCCCCTCAGGCCGGCACTACGTGCTCCTGCCACCCGGCTACTACGACCCCGCCAACGCCGCGCGCCACTACCCCGTCGTCTACCTGATCCACGGCTACCCCTTCGGCGGCCCGGACGACTGGCTCACCTCCGGCGACGCCCCCGGAACCCTGCAAGCCCTCGGAAGCGCGAACCTCATCGCCCCGATGATCGTCGTCAGCCTCGACATGACCGCGGGCGTGCCCAGCAAAGACTGGGAATGCCTCAACGTCCCCGGCGGCCCCCAGCTGGAGACCTACCTCGCCGCCACCGTCGTCCCCGCGATCGACACCCACTACCGCACCATCGCGAACAGGGCGGGACGCGCACTCGGCGGCATGTCCGGCGGCGGCTTCGGCGCGCTGAACATCGGACTCCACCACGTCGACGAGTTCAGCGTCCTCACCATCGCACTGCCCTACGACGACCTGAACGATTCCGTCGACGTCCTGCACGGGGACCAAACCGCGATCAAAGCCGACACTCCCCGGGCGTACATCCCGACGATGGCGTTCACCTCGCCCATCGCGACCATCCTCGCTGTCGGGAGCGGCGCCCCTACCGACGTCACGACAGCGCGCCGGATCGCGAACTCGTTGCAGCAACGCGGACAGGACGCCGTCGTTCACGTCGAGCAGGGGTTCAACCACACTTGGCACACCGCCAGAGCGGTCCTGCCCTATCTACTCGCCTTCGCCAACACGCACTTCCCCCAACCCAACCCCGGCTAAGCGCGCAAAGCCGCGGACACACGTGCCGTGCCCCCTAAACCGGGAACGAGCTAACTGTGTCCCCCGCTCAAAACTGAAGGGGGCCTTCCGTACGAAGGCCCCCTTCAAGGAAAGATAACTGCTACTCCGACGGCTTGTCGCCGTCTTCCACCTTCGGCTCCTCAGGCTCCGCAGGAGCCGGAAGCAGGGCCTCCAAAGCCGCGCCGGACAACCGACGGAACGCGCGCTTCGGCCGCTCCCGCTCCAAAACCGCGACCTCGAGCTTCACCGGATCACTCTCACCGTTGCCGTTGGCAGTCGCCGCCGACGCCGGAGCCGTCGACTTCGACGCCGCACTCGCCACAGCCTTCGCAGTCTTCGCCGCACTCGCCCGCAAAGCGGCCACAGCGATGGCCACGGCCGGACCCAGTTCCAGATCCGGCTCGTAGGTCTCCTTCATGTTCGTCGCGATGGTTTCGGCCTGACCACCCATCACCACGAACCGCGGCTCATCACCGATGGAACCGTCGTAGGTCAACCGGTACAACTGGTCATCCTCCGCGGTCACACCCACCTCCGCGACACAGATCTCCACCTCGAACGGCTTCAGCTGCTCGGTGAAGATACTGCCCAGCGTCGCGGCATAAGCGTTCGCCAGCGCACGCGCACTCACGTCACGCCGGTCGTACTGGTAGCCCTTGAGGTCCGCGTGCCGGATCCCCGACACCCGCAAATTCTCGAACTCGCTGTAACGACCGACGGCCGCGAAACCGATCCGGTCATAGATTTCCGAGACCTTGTGCAGCGTCGTCGACGGGTTCTCCGCAACGAACAGCACGCCGCCGCGGTATTTCAGTACGACAACACTCCGGCCCCGCGCAATGCCCTTGCGCGCGAGCTCGGAACGCTCCCGCATCAGCTGCTCGGGAGAGGCGTACAGCGGCATCGTCACGGCTATTGCTCCGCTCTGCTCAATAAAACAAGGAAAAGGGGATACAGCAAACAGCTAACCCGACCGGCGATACCGCTCCGCACGATCTCTCACCACAGCCTCCGAAACGGCCGCCGCCTGCGCATCGGGCAACTCCACCGCCCCGGTCTCCGCGGTGATCGTCACAACCGTCGGATAAATCCGCCGCACCACGTCCGGGCCACCGGTCGCCGTGTCGTCATCGGCCGCGTCGTACAACGCCTCAACGGCGATCCGCACCGCACCCTCGAGATCGGCGTCCGGATCGTGCGTCTTCTTCAACGCCGACATCGCGAACGTCGAACCCGAACCGATCGAGTGATAACCGTCGATCTCCTCGTACCGCGAACCCAGCACGTCGAACGAGACGATCCGCCCCGCCCGCTTCGGATCCTCGGCATGCAGGTCGTACCCGGCGAACAACGGCATCACCACAAGACCGGCCTCGGCCATCGCGAGATTCGCCCGCACCATGGCCGCCAGCTTGTTCGTCTTGCCACCGAACGACAGCGCGACGCCCTCGATCTTCTCGTAGTGCGCCAGCTCCACCTCGTACAACCGCACCATGTCCAGCGCGGGCCCCACCGCACCGGCGATACCCACCGCCGAGTACTCGTCGGTGACATACACCTTCCGCAGCTCCCGGGTGGCGATCATGGTGCCCGAAGTGCCCCGCCGATCACCCGCGATCAACACCCCGCCCGCAAACACGACAGCCACGATCGTGGTCCCGTGCGGCACATCCAACGGCACACCCGAGCTACCCGAGGTCTGTTCCATAGGTGTTCTTTCAATCCCATCTACGCGATCTGGCAGGGACCGTCAGCGGCGGCTACTGGCCGCCCTTCTGCACATACGCCCGCACGAAGTCCTCAGCGTTCTCCTCCAGCACGTCGTCGATCTCGTCCAGGATCGTGTCGACGTCCTCGCCGAGCTTCTCCCGGCGTTCCTGACCGGCTCCGCCGGCCGCTTCGAGCTCCTCATCGGAGTCTCCGCCGCCATGCTTCTCGATCTTTTCCTGAGCCATCTCGCCTCCAGGTGTAGCCGTTGGTCTAAGCCTACCCAGCAGTCCCGACATCCGATGCGACCATTGGGCTGGTCGCATCGTCACAACTAGTCGGAACCGGTCAACGCCTCGACCAGCTCTTCCGCCGTCGCCGAATCGTCCAAAAGCTTGCCCACATGCGCTTTCGTACCACGCAGCGGCTCCAACGTGGGGATCCGCACCAGCGATTCCCGGCCCACATCGAAGATCACCGAATCCCACGACGCCGCCGCGATCGACGTCGCGTACTTCTCCAGCGCCCGCCCACGGAAGTACGCCCTGGTGTCCGTCGGCGGGTTCGTGATCGCCGAGGTCACCTCCTCCTCGGTCACCAGCCGCTGCATCGAACCCCTGGTCACCAACCGGTTGTACAGGCCCTTGCCCAGCCGCACGTCCGAATACTGCAGATCCACCAGCCGCAACCGCGGCGCACCCCACGCCAGCTGGTCACGCTGCCGGTAACCCTCCAGCAGCCGCAGCTTCGCCGGCCAATCCAGCCTGTCCGCGGTCTCCTGCGGATCCCGCGCCAGCGCGTCGAGAATCTCGCCCCACACCCGCAAGACCTCCTTCGAGGCCTCATCGGCTTCCGTGCGCTCCAGGTTCGCCGCCGCCAGCTCGTGATAGGCGAACTGCATCTCCAGCCCGGTGTACTTCTTCCCGTTGGCCAGCGAAACCTTCGTCTTCAACGTCGGATCGTGACTGATCTGGTGCACCGCGCGCACCGGCTCGTCCAGCTTCAGGTCGTCGAACCGGATCCCCGACTCGATCATGTCCAGCACCAGCGCCGTCGTCCCGACCTTCAGATACGTCGAGTACTCCGACAGGTTCGCGTCACCGATGATCACATGCAGCCGCCGGTACTTGTCCGCGTCCGCGTGCGGCTCATCACGCGTGTTGATGATCCCGCGCTTCAACGTCGTCTCGAGCCCGACCTCGACCTCGATGTAGTCCGAACGCTGCGAAAGCTGGAAACCAGCCTCCTCGCTCTGCGCCCCGACACCCACCCGGCCCGAACCCGTCACCACCTGACGCGACACGAAGAACGGCGTCAGCCCACCGATCACCGCCGTGAACGGCGTCGACCGCGCCATCAGATAGTTCTCGTGCGTCCCGTAACTCGCGCCCTTGCCGTCCACGTTGTTCTTGTACAACTGCAACTGCGGCTGCCCCGGCACGGTCGCCGCCTTCAACGCGGCGAGCTCCATGATCCGCTCCCCCGCCTTGTCCCAGATGACCGCGTCACGCGCGTTCGTCACCTCGGGCGCGGAGTACTCCGGATGCGCGTGGTCCACATACAACCGGGCACCGTTGGTCAGGATGACGTTGGCCGCGCCCAGGTCTTCGACATCGGGGTCGTGCCCCGGCCCGCTCGGCCCCGCCAGGTCGAAACCCCGCGCGTCGCGCAAGGGCGACTCCACCTCGTAATCCCACCGCGCACGCCGCGCACGCGGGATGTCCGCCGCCGCCGCGTAGGCCAGGACCACCTGAGTGGAGGTCAACACCGGGTTCGCCGTCGCATCGCCCGGCACGGAGATGCCGTACTCGACTTCGGTTCCCATGATCCGCCTCATGTGAACACCCTACGGGTC
This sequence comes from Amycolatopsis sp., assembly GCF_036008905.1. Taxonomy (GTDB): domain Bacteria; phylum Actinomycetota; class Actinomycetes; order Mycobacteriales; family Pseudonocardiaceae; genus Amycolatopsis. The sequence goes on from NZ_DASYMU010000017.1 coordinate 64,017, forward strand.
CGAAGCGTGTAACGATGACTCCATGGCCGCGGGTGACGAAGTCGTTGCGCTCTACGACAGAGCCGGAACCGTGGTGGGAAGCGCACCACGTGCGGTGATGCGCGCCGAAGGGCACTGGCACGCCTCGGGCGTGGTACTGGTCCGTTCGGGCGACGGCGAATCGGTTTACGTCCACCTGCGCGCCCCCGACAAGGACGTCTATCCCGGTACGTGGGACTGCTGGGCGGGCGGCGTAGTCGCGGCCGGTGAGGATCCCGCCCAATGCGCCCGCCGCGAACTGGCCGAAGAACTCGGCATCGACGGCGTCGAACCCGTCCCCCTGTTCACCCTCGTCTACGAAGACGGCTCCATCCGCTGCCACAACTTCGCCTACGAAGTCCGCTGGGACGGCCCGATCACCCACCAGCCCGAAGAAATCGTCGACGGACGCTGGCTCCACCTGGACGAACTACGCGAATGGGTCGACGACCCGGAAAGCCCGTTCATCCCGGACGGCCGCGAAGGCATCCGCGAATGGTTCCGCCGCTACGGCAACTGAGCCGCTTTGAGCTTCGCCGCCGCGATCTTCGCCAGGCGCTTCGCCGCCTCCGACGCCCGCGCGGCGGTGTTCGCCGTGACCTGGACGCCCGACACGAGCTCACCCTTCGCCAGCAGGACCGTGCAGGTGGAACCCTCACACCAGCCACGCTGCGCGTCGATCCCGGCCACCGCGGGCAGCGTCACCGCCTGCCCGGCGCACTTGACGGCCTGGACAACAGCGGCAGCACCCTTGCCTGGATAGGCCACGACCCGCTGTTCGAGCGAAGAACCGGTCGGATACCGCCAGCTCCCGTCCTGAGCCAGCTGCTCATCCGGCTCGTCGACGCGCAACATCGGCAGACAGTTCGACACCTTCGCCTCACCCGGACTCACGCCCTCTTCGGCGAGGTCGGCGTCGGTGAGAACGGCCTGCGCGACCGTGCGGACGAGCGGCGAAACCGGCTTCGACGTCGTGCTCGGCGGCGGATCCGAACGCACCACCGGGGGCGGCGCCACCGCGGGCGCGACGGTCGTCGTGGTCGTGGTCGTGGTCGGATCGTCGTAGTAGGTGTCGAGGTCGTTCGGCCGGTCGGCACACCCGCTGAGCACGGCCGAAGCCACCGCCACGACGGCCAATACCTGGCGATGACGCACTGTTCCCCTACCTCCGGGCTCCTGCGGGTGCAATGGCGGAAGAGTAAACCAGCGCGCTACTGCCAACTCAGGCAGGATCGCCGCGCCCAGTATCCGGCGGCCGGCTCACTGATCCCTTGCAGCGCGGCCAGTTCGGCCTCGTCCAGGCGAACCTCGGCGGCCCGCAGATTGGCGTCCAGCTGCTCCACACCGGACGGACCGATCAGCACGCGGCCCGCCCAAGGCTGGGCGAGAACAGCAGCCACCGCGACAGCGTCCAAGCCCACACCGTGCTTCGCGGCCACCTCGCGGACGACGTCCGGCGGCTCGACGACCAGCCGCCCATTCGCGAGAGTTTCCTTCACCAGCACCAGATTTCCCGCCGAATGCGCTTCGGCCAGCGCCTCCCCCGCCGACTGCTCGAACAAGTTCCAAGTGGACTGAACCGCGGTGAACACCGGTTTCCCGGCGACTTCCAGCGCCAGCGCCCGGCGTACGGTGTCGGCCTGCGCGGGACCGGAGGTCGAGAACCCGACCCGGATCCCTTCCGCCCCAAGGGAAGCCAGCGCGTCGAGCAGCGGCTCATCGGTGAACAGTGGACTGTCCGAAGTCAACGAATGGACCTGATACAGCGCAAGGGCTTGGCCGAGCAGACCACGGCTTTCACCCCACTGGGCCCGAAAACGCGCCAGGGAATGCTCTTTGACTTCGTGTACCTCGGCGTCCATCCGCCACCCGCCGACGTAGGCGTAGCCCCATTTGCTCGACACGGTGACGTCGGAGTGCGCCTCGAGCCAGCCGGCGAGGAAGTCTTCGGCCAGGCCGTAGGACCGGGCGACATCGACCCAGCGCACGCCGGCCGCATAGGCCGCGTCGAGCACTTCATGGGTGGCCGCCCGCATCGCTTCGACATCGCGGGATTCGGGCAGCGCCGAAGTCCGCCCCAGGTTGATGTACGCGGGCCTGCCCAACGCGGCCAGCCCGAGCCCGATCCGAGAAAGCACTCTCTTCGTCCTTGCTGCTGGTAGTGAACTCAGGTCGTCGGCAGTGGTGACCAACTGGTGATTTTCAGCCCTGCCGAACCGTATAGGTCGTTATACATCATGAGTGAAACAGGGGGAGCTCAGGTGGTCGCCTGATCGTGCCGCCGGAGGATTTCGAGCCACTGGCCCGAGTTCTGAACCTGCCGATGGAGCTTCTCCAGCCGTGCGGCCGGCGCGCGGACGTATCCCTTGCCGAAGACCGGCGCGATCTGCCGCAGGCTGGCCCCCTCTTCCCTGGCGGCCAGCAAGGCCCAGTCCGACGCGTTGGCGCACGCGGTCGACGCCTGCCGCAACTCCCCCAGCAGCTCGATCAGCTCCTGCGCACTCACCTCCCCCGCCTGAACGGAGACTGCCGTCGTCTCAAGCCAGTCCAGTACGTCGGATGCGGTGATCGGCGCGCGCGGGCGCCCCTGCTGCTCGAATTCGCTCACCCGCCCAAGTATAGGCCGTTATACGCCCAGCCCGCAGACGGGAAACACACCTACGCCACCGGGAAACACGGCTACGTAGACGCGAACCAGCGTGTTTCCCGGTGGCGTAGCCGTATGTCGCGTTGCGGTAGGCGTGTGTCGCGACTGTGGGGGCCGAAAACCGCTGGCACCGGGGTCCGGGACACAGTTGACTGGTGATCATGTTCGGCAGGTTCGGCGTGGCGGCCCAGTTCGTGGCGCTGGCGCTCGTGTGGGGTTCGAGTTTCTTCTTCATCAAGGTCGGGCTGACCGGGCTCTCCCCTGGCCAGGTGGCCTGGGCGCGACTGGTCTTCGGCGCACTCGCGCTGGCGGTGATCGTGCTGGCCCGGCGTCGCCCGCTCCCCCGCGAACTCGTCGTCTGGGGCCATCTGGCCGTCGTGGGCGTGCTGATGTGCGTGCTGCCGTTCCTGCTGTTCTCGTGGGCGGAGCAGCACATCTCGTCGGGCCTGGCGAGCATCTTCAACGCCACGACCCCGTTGCTCACCATGCTCATCAGCGCGGTCGCCCTCAAGGCGGAGAAGATCACGCGTGCCGGAGCGACCGGGCTGGTCCTCGGCTTCGCCGGCGTGCTCGTCATCGTCGGCGTGTGGCACGGAATCAGCCTGGGGAGCAACCTGACCGCCCAGCTCGCCTGCCTGGGCGCCACGACCTGCTACGGACTCTCGTTCGTCTACCTGCGACGGTTCTTAGCGCGACGAGGACTGGACACGCCGACGCTGGCGTTCGGCCAGGTCGGCATCGGCGCGGTGATCATGCTGGCCCTCACACCCGTCCTGGCGTCCTCGCCGGTGCACGCGAGCTGGCCGGTCGTACTGAGCATGCTCGCGCTCGGCGTCCTGGGCACCGGCGTCGCCTACGTGTGGAACACGAACATCGTCACGGCATGGGGCGCGTCCAACGCCGTGACGGTCACGTATCTGACGCCGGTGGTCGGCGTCGTGCTCGGTGTTGCCATCCTCGACGAGCCGCTCAGCTGGAACCAGCCCGTCGGCGCGGTGCTCGTGATCGCGGGCATTCTCGCCGCCCACGGACGGCTCACGCTGCGTAGTCGCGCGAGAGCCGTCGCCGCCGCGTCCTGAAAGTGATCCACACCACAAGAAGCCCGGGCGTGGCGCGAAGAAAGCAAAACAGAAGAAGGGCCGCGGTGCCACCAGCGCGCACCACGGCCCTTCCCGACTGCGATTTACAAGTACTGCCCGGTGTTCGTCGCGGTGTCTATCGCCCGCCCCGAATCCGTGTTCTTTCCGGTGACCAGCGTGCGGATGTACACGATCCGCTCGCCCTTCTTGCCCGAGATCCGGGCCCAGTCGTCCGGGTTCGTGGTGTTCGGGAGGTCCTCGTTCTCCGCGAACTCGTCGACGATCGCGTCCAGCAGGTGCTGCACGCGCAGGCCGGGCTGCTGGGTCTCCAGCACCGACTTGATCGCCGACTTCTTCGCCCGGTCCACGATGTTCTGGATCATCGCGCCCGAGTTGAAGTCGCGGAAGTACAGGACTTCCTTGTCCCCGTTGGCGTAGGTCACCTCGAGGAACCGGTTTTCGTCGGTTTCTTCGTACATCCGCTCGACGGTGTGCTGGATCATCGCGTCGAAGGTCGCCTTCGAGTCCCCGCCGAACTCCGCCAGGTCATCGGCGTGGATCGGGAGGCCTTCCAGCAGGTACTTCGAGAAGATGTCCTTCGCGCCTTCGGCGTCGGGACGCTCGATCTTGATCTTGACGTCGAGCCGGCCCGGCCGCAGGATCGCCGGGTCGATCATGTCTTCACGGTTGGAGGCGCCGATCACGATGACGTTCTCCAGCCCTTCCACGCCATCGATCTCCGAGAGCAGCTGCGGCACGATGGTGGTCTCCACGTCGGAGGACACCCCGCTGCCACGGGTGCGGAAGATGGAATCCATCTCGTCGAAGAACACGATGACCGGAGTGCCTTCAGAAGCCTTCTCACGAGCCCGCTGGAAGATCAGGCGGATATGCCGCTCGGTCTCACCGACGAACTTGTTGAGCAGCTCCGGGCCCTTGATGTTGAGGAAGTACGACTTGACTTCGGCAGCGCTGCCTTCGCCTCCGCGTGCTTCCGCGATCTTCTTGGCCAGCGAGTTCGCCACCGCCTTGGCGATGAGCGTCTTCCCGCAGCCAGGAGGACCGTAGAGCAGCACGCCCTTCGGCGGCCGCAACTGGTACTCCCGGTACAGATCGGCGTGCAGGAACGGCAACTCGACCGCGTCCCTGATCTGCTCGATCTGCCGAGCCAGACCACCGATGTCCTCGTATTGGACGTCGGGCACTTCCTCCAGCACGAGGTCCTCGACCTCGGCCTTCGGCACCCGCTCGTAGGCGTAGCCCGCCTTCGAGTCGACCAGCAGCGAATCGCCGGGTTTCAACGGCTGCTCCGCCAGCGGATCGGAAAGGAAGACCACCCTTTCCTCGTCCGCGTGCCCGACCACCAGCGCCCGGGAGCTTCCGCCCTCGGTCTCCGACAGGAGCACCTCACGCAACGAGCACACCTCGCCGGTGAGCTCGAAACCACCGCCTTCGACCACTGTCAACGCTTCGTTGAGCCGCAGTGCCTGACCGCGCCGGAGGGACTCGACCTCCACCGCCGGGGATACCGAAACCCGCATCTTGCGCCCGGAGGTGTACACGTCGACCGTGTTGTCCTCGTAGGCGGCCACGAAGACTCCGTAGCCACTGGGCGGTTGGGCGAGCCTGTCGACCTCCTCCCGCAGCGCGAGCAGCTGGCCGCGTGCTTCGCGCAGGGTCTCGACCAGCTTCGTATTTCTCTCAGTGAGCTGACTCACTCGCTCCGAGGCTTCCGCCAGGCGCTGCTCGAGAACCCGGTTCTGCCGTGGTGAGTCGGTCAACTTCCTACGCAGCAGGGCCACTTCCTCTTCGAGGAAACGGACCTGGCGCGCCTGCTCGTCCGAAGTAATTCCAGCTCCAGTCGTCTCTGAAGGGTCAGCATCTTCATGCTGGCCTCCGGGAAGGTCATGGTGCATTCGGCACCTCCTCGGCTTTTCATTCAACGGTACCGGCGATCACCGACAAGAAAAGCCTTTTCCGCATCACAGGATCGGCGCGTCGGTCTTCGAGGCCTGCTCAAGCACGTTGTACCCAGTCGCACAAGCGTCCAACCCGGTGCTCGATCCGCAGCCCGGGCTATCACCCTGCGTCGACAATCAGGCGTACGGCGTCTGCCAACCGGGTAGCCGGCGGCTGAAATCTGTCCCGCACCGTGAGACGGACATTCCCGGCATCGCGAGACAACGACCGGACACCCGGCTCGCCGACACGCGCCCTGACCGTCAAGCTGGACGTCGGCTGGCTAGCATCGGGGCACCTTCGGCGCGGTCGCCGAGGTGACCGCAAATCAGCTAGGGGGCATTGATGACCTACCCGCCGCAGCAGCCCGGACCCTTTGGGCAGCAGCCGGGTCCCTACGGCCAGCAGCCCGGTGGCGGCTATCCGGACGGAACACCGCAGCACGGCAACCAGGGCGGCTTCGGCGGTCCCGGTGGTACGCAGCAGTTCCCGCAGTCGGGTGGCTTCGGCCAGCAGCAGGACCCGTACGCCCAGCAGCAGCCTCCGCAGCCGGGCGGCTACGACCCCTACAACCAGGGCGGTTACGGCAACCAGCCGCCGTACAACCCCCAGGGCGGGTTCCCGGGGGGTGGAGGTGGTGAGCCACCTCGGAAGAAGAAGCAGACCGGCCTGATCGTCGCCGTGGCCGTGGCCGCCGTCGTCGTCATCGGCGGTGCCGTCGCACTCATCGTGGTGAACTCCGGCGACGACAAGACCCCGGTCGCGGCGCCGTCGTCCTCGGTCTCCGCACCACCGCAGACCTCGGCCAGCAAGCCGAAATCGCCTTCGAGCCCGCCGAAGACCTCCCCTTCGACGGGTTCGACGTCCAGCGGCACGTCCTCCGGCCCGGCTCCCGGCGGCAAGGACAGCGCGCAGGGACTGGTGGACGCCGTCATCGCGGCCTACAACTCCGCCGACAGCAAGGGCGTCATCGACACGACCTGCCGCAGCACCAAGGCCAAGGACAGCTTCACCGTCCCGGCCGGGATCAAGGTCGAACCCATCGGAACCGTCAACGAGTCGGGCGACTCGGCCACGGCGCAGATCAAGGGCACACTGGACGGCAAGAGCCAGACGGGCGTGATCACCACGAAGAAGGAGTCCGGTCTCTGGTGCCTCGCCGCCCTGGAGTGAGCACCGACGATGTCCAGGAAAGTCGTCTTCGGACTGGTGCTGTTCGTCGCACTGGTCGCGGGCGTCGTGGCCGGCCTGCTGCTCATCGCACCGAGCGATGAGCAGCAGGCCGCACCCCCGTCCACCGCAGTTCCCGCGCCGGCGACTACGAGCACGCGGGCGGTCGAGCGCGCCGCCGACGGCGCGGCACAGGCCATCGCCGACGCCATCACCGAGGGCGATTCGCTGAAGTTCGGGCTCATCACCTGCGATCCGCAGAGTTCCGCGGAACTCCGGAAACTGCAAGACAAATGGGACGCCGCGGGCGCCGTCAGCGCCTCGATCGCCCGACCACCCCTAGTAACCGGCGACCGGGCGACCGTAACGATTCATGTCGAAGGCGCCGGCGGCGAAAAAGAAACCGAATTTCCCCTTCGCAAAAAGGGCGAAAAGTGGTGCGTCCCGGGCTAGCGACCCCGCCGCGTGCCTAGATTCCCTTGCCCGAACGGCGGTGCACGCGCGGCGAAACCACGCCGTCGGCGAGGCGGCGGGCGGTCAGCAGGAACGCGGTGTGCGCCACCATCCGGTGGTCCGGGCGGACGGCGAGCCCCACGACGTGCCAGGGCCGCATCAGCGTCTCCCACGACTCCGGTTCGGTCCAGCACTGCTGCTCACGCAGGGCCTCGGTGATCTTCGACAGCTGGGTCACCGTCGCGACGTAGACGACGAGCACGCCACCGGGGATCAGGTTCGCGGCCACGTTCGGCAACTGCTCCCACGGCGAGAGCATGTCCAAGACCACCCGGTCGACCTCACCGGTGTGCTCGGCCAGGTCGGCGACGGTCAGCGTCCAGTTCTCCGGCTTGCCGTGGAAGAACTGCTCGACGTTGCGCTCGGCGTGCACGGCGTGGTCTTCGCGGATCTCGTAGGACTGCACCGAGCCTGTCGGCCCCACCGCACGCAGCAGCGAGCAGGTCAGCGCGCCGGAGCCCGCCCCCGCTTCGAGCACGCGCGCACCCGGGAAGATGTCGCCCCACATGACGATCTGCGCGGCGTCCTTGGGGTAGATCACCTGCGCGCCCCGCGGCATCGACAGCACGTAGTCCGGCAACAGGTGCCGCAGCGCCAGGAACGACGTACCACCGCCGGACGAGACGACCGAGCCCTCCTGCTGCCCGATGACGTCGTCGTGGTTCAGCGCGCCACGGTGGGTGTGGTACTGCTCCCCCTCGCCGAGCACCAAGGTGTAATGCCGCCCCTTGGAGTCGGTCAACTGAACTCGGTCACCAACACGAAACGGCCCGCTGACCGACACTGAACCTCCACTTACGGCGAAATCTGGCGCTTGATCGTCGCAGGTGGACTGTCCGGCCCGGACAGCGGGTGAGGACGGAGGTTTCAGAACCGGCTCTGGCCCGAAATCGCGGCCCGGAGATCCTCGCGGCGCAGCACGCCGGCGGGGCGGCCTTCGTCGTCGACCACCAAGAACTGCCAGGCGGCGGTCTCGTGGACGCGCTCGGCGATGTCGTCGCCGGACTCGGAGGACAGCAGCACGGTCTCGGCGCGGATCGGCTCGGCCGCGAGTTCCGCGGGCGAATGAGGTGACGTCGCGGCGAGCCTTTCGGCGGCGGCTTCGTCGAGCAGACCGGCGGCGACCCCGTCCGCGCGGACGAGCACCACCCCGCGTCCGGCCGACGCGGCCAGCGCGTCCGCCACGGGGCTTTCGGCGGGCAGCTGGAGCACCGGGCGCACCAGGTCCGCCAGCAGCAGGCCCTCCGGCCAGCCGCGGCGGCCCTCGGCGGCCAGTTCGGCCCCGGCGCCCATCACGACGAACCAGGCCGTCACGACGCACACGCCGAGCCTGAGCCACCTGTCGTCGCTGCCGAAAGCCAGTCCGAACAGCGCCCAGACGAGCAGCCCCACGGCCACCAGGCCGCCACCGACGACCGCGGCCCTGGTTCCGTGCGCCCGGCGCCCGGTGAGCGCCCAGACGCCCGCACGGAGCATCCTGCCACCGTCCAGCGGCAGCCCGGGCAGAAGATTGAAGACACCGACCGCGAGGTTCGCCACGGCGCATTCGGCGACCAGCAGCCACGCGGACCCGTCCGAGGGCACCGCGAGCAGCAGCAGCGCGCAGAACCCGGCGAGCAGCAACGAGACGATGGGCCCGGCGGCGGCGATCAGGCCTTCCTGACCGGGACGCCTGGGCGTTCTCGCGACCTCGGACAGCCCGCCGAGCAGGAACAGCCGCAGCCGCCGGACCGGGATCCCCATCCGCAGCGCCACGAGACAGTGCCCGAGCTCGTGGGCGAGGACCGACAACCCGAGCAGCACCGCGAACGCGGCCGCGAGCAGCCACGACGTCGTCATCGAGGCTCCGGGCAGCAGTCTCCCGACCAGCGGGGCGTACAGCACGACGATGGCGAGCGAGCCGATCCACCAGGACGGCGCGAGGAGCACGGGCACCCCGCCGACCCTGAACAGCAGCAACCCGCCGTCCGGGACAGCGCTACGCCGGGACGGCCCCGCGCTGTGTTCACTGGTGGCGGCCACGACGAGAAGAGTAAAGGGCGGGGTGTGGGGAGCGAGTGATCCGGGGGGCAACGATCGGGTGACCCGCGGAGGTCGGCGGCGATCCCCGAGGCTGTCGGTGGTCGGCGCTACGCTCGCCCCATGCCAGAACAGACAGCGACAGCACAGGCGCAGCCGGGCCGCCCGGCCGCTCGCCGCCGCCCGGCGCTGTCACCGTCGCGTGCCAGTGATTTCAAGCAGTGCCCGCTGCTCTACCGGTTCCGCGCGGTCGACCGCCTGCCCGAGGTCCCGACGAAGGCGCAGCTGCGCGGCACGCTCGTGCATTCGGTGCTGGAGCGTCTCTTCGCGCTCCCGCAGGCAGACAGAGTTCCGGCCAACGCCAAGGAACTGCTCGAGCCGGCGTGGACGGAGCTGTCCGCGGAGCGTCCTGAGTGGACAGAACTGTTCGAGGCGGACAAACCCGAGGATGTCGAGGAATGGCTGCGGTCGGCGGCGAAACTCGTCGACTCGTACTTCGGTCTCGAGGACCCGACCCGGCTGGATCCGGAGGCCTGTGAACTCCACGTCGAGATCGAACTCGGCTCGGGGGTCCTGCTGCGCGGTTACGTGGACCGGCTCGACGTCGCGCCGACCGGGGAGATCCGGGTCGTCGACTACAAAACCGGTGCGGCGCCCAGGGAAATCGGCGAAGCCAAGGCGTTGTTCCAGATGAAGTTCTACGCCGTAGTGCTGTGGCGGCTGCGCGGGATCGTGCCGCGCCAGCTCAAACTCATGTACCTGACCGACGGGCAGTCGCTGGCCTACACACCCGACGAAGCCGAGCTCCTGCGGTTCGAGCGCACGCTGGAAGCGATCTGGCAGGCGATCCTCAAGGCCGGGAAGACCGGCGACTTCCGGCCGAACCCGAGCAAACTGTGCGGCTGGTGCGATCACCAGGCACACTGCCCGTCCTTCGGCGGCACGCCACCGGCATACCCGGGCTGGCCGGAGCCGGACGCCGGGGAAGAGTCACCGATCGACCGAGCAGATTAGGGGATGCGCTGTGACTGACGCGTTTTACCTTCCCCTCGGCGGGGGACGGTACTCACCGACCAAGCACACCGCCGGTCCGTGGACGCCGGACGCCCAGCACTTCGGGCCGCCCTCGGCGTTGCTCGTGCGCGCGCTGGAGGAGCTACGCCGAGGGCGGCCCGAAGTCAGCCACACCCGGCAACTGTCGCGGGTGACGATCGAGATCCTCGGCCCGGCGCCGCTCACCGAGCTGTCGGTGAGCGCCCGGGTCGAGCGGCCCGGCCGGTCGGTCGAGATGCTCTCGGCGGAACTGGTCTCCGGGGATCGCGCGGTGGCGCGGGCGTCGGCGTGGCGCATGGCGGCCTCGGACACCGGCGCGATCGCCTCGAACTCGGTGGATCCGTTGCCCACACCCGAAGGTGTGGCCGAATCGCCGTGGCCCAACGGCTGGTCGGGCGGGTACCTCGACGCGATGGAGTGGCGCGCGGTGGCCGGCAGCATGGCTGAGCCCGGCCCGGCGGCCGTCTGGGCACGTCAGCGCGTCGACCTCGTCGAAGGCGAGAAACCCAGCGCGCTGCAACGCCTGTTCGCGGTCGCGGACTCCGGCAATGGCGTTTCGAACTTCCTCGACCCGCACCAGTGGTGGTTCATCAACGCCGAGCTGACAGTCCACCTCCTGCGCGAGCCGGCCGGTGAGTGGATCGGGCTGGACGCGGCGACGACGGTCGGCCCGAATGGCGTAGGAATCGCCACCAGCCGGTTGCACGACCTGGCGGGTCAAGTCGGCACCGGTGCGCAGGCACTATTGGTGCGTCCGCGGTGAGTGGGCGGGCGCGCGGGGCGCCGATCGAATAACCTGCCCGGAACCACTATCGGAGGAGGGCTGTTCAGAAGGGTGTTCGATGCGGCAGGCTAGTGCGGTCGTGACCACTGAGTCCAGGCACAGTTGAACAAGACACAGGAGCGCCCGGGAATGCAGATCACCTCGGTGGTCAACCAAAAAGGTGGGGTCGGCAAGACCTCGCTCAGTGTAGGCGCGGCAGCCGCGCTCGCCGAGCGCGGTAAGCGGGTCCTGCTCATCGACCTCGACCCACAAGGCCACGCGAGCACCGAGATGCTCGGGTTGCCCGAGGTGCCGTCCCATCTGCCGAGCATGGCGAAGGCGCTGACGAAGATGTGGAAGGGCCCGGTCGAGGAACTCGTCGTGCCCCACACCCGCAGCAACATCGGCCGCGGCGGGGCGTTCGACGTCATCCCCACCTCACCGGGGATGTTCGACCTGATCCGGCGGCTCGACCAGTTCCGCGTACCGGGCTGGCAGCTCGCGCGGGTCATCCAGTTCGCGAACTACGACCACGTGATCATCGACTGCCCGCCCGCGCTGGACGTGCTGACGAACAACGCGATCGCGGCGAGCAACGGGATCCTCGTGCCGGTGCAGCCCGATCGCACGAGCATCCGCGCGCTGCGGCTCCTGCACGACCAGATCCAGTACGTGGAGCAGATGGTCAACCGGCCGCCGATCACCTACTTCGGCATCGTGCCAGGCCTGTACCGCCGGCCGATCTCGCATTACGCGATGGCCGCGCTGAACGAACTGCACACCTTCAACATCCCGGTGCTGAACCATCTTCCGCTCGGCGTGGTGGTGAACGAGGCCGCCGCGCGCGGCATCCCGGTCACCACCTACGCGCCGGAAACCGTGCAGGCCGAGTCGTTCCGGCAGATCGCCGCGACACTCGAGCAGTACCGGGAGAACCAGACCGGCGGCCCCATCGTGCCCGAAGAAGAGTTCGTCTTCGAGAACTTCATCACCGAAGTCTCGAAAGCCCGCACCGCCAACGACAACGGCGCCCGCAAAAAGCTCTACGACTTCATGCCGAAACGCCCCCGCGACGGCGTCTGACGCACACTCGGGCGCGCGTGCAACCCATGCGCGCCCGAGTGCAGTCTGTGCACGCCCAAGCGCGTTCCACGCACACCCCCGTGCATTCCGCGTCAGGCAAGAACCCAGGCGATCAGCGACAACGTGCCCATCGACAGCAACGTCGAGAACAACACGCAGTCCCGCACGAAACGGGTGTCGATGGCGTATTGGCTCGTCGCGATGAAGACGTTCTGCGCGGTCGGCAGTGCCGAACACAACACGGCGGCGTAGAGCAACGGCCGCGGCAGATCCAGCAGCAGGCCGACGCCGAGCGCGACCAACGGCTGCGCGACGATCTTCAGCGTCACCACCGTGACGGTTTCCCATCGCCGCCCGGAATCCGTGACCTCACCGATGTTCCGCGCGTTCAGGGACATGCCGAGGACGAGCAGCGCCGTCGCGACACCGGCGTTCCCGAGCGTGTGGATCGGCTGCAGCAGCACGTCCGGCGGGCGCCAGCCACTCGTGCCGACGACGACACCGAGCAGTGAAGCCGCGATGACGGGGTTGCGTACCGGCAGCATCAGCAGCGAACGCCAGCGCGAGCCGTCACCGCGCGGCGCGTCGGATTCCAGCAGTGCCAACATCAGCGGCATCATGAACAGCGACTGGAACAGCAGCACGGTCACGATGAACGACGAGCTGCCGAGCGCCTGCAACGCCACCGGGATGCCCAGGTTCGCCGCGTTGACGTAACAGGCCGCCATCCCGGTGACGACCCGTTCGCCGAGCCGTCGCCGGAACAGCCACCACGACACCGCGAAACCGGCGAAGCCCACCAAGACCGTGCCCACGCCGAACGCGATCAGGCCTTTGTTGACCAGCGCCGAAAACGGCGTGTCGATCAAGGTGCTGAACAGCACCGCGGGCATCGCGACGGTGAACGCGAACGTCGTGAGCACCTTCTCGGCACCTTCGCCGAGCACCGAAAACCGGCTCAGCAGATACCCGAGCCCGGTGATCAGCCAGATCGGGGCGAACGCGGGCAGCACGCCGTTCATCGGCGTGCCGCCCGGTCGGTCAGAGCCGACAGGAGCGGATGTCCGAAGCCAGCACGGCCTTCGCGCCGGCTTCGGCGAGCTCGTCCATGATCTGGTTGACCTTCTTGCGCGGCACCATCGCCCGCACGGCCACCCAGTCCTCGTGGGCCAGCGGCGCCACCGTCGGCGACTCTAGGCCCGGCGTGATCGCGATGGCCGTCTCGAGCAGCGCCCGCGGGCAGTCGTAGTCCAGCATCATGTAGTGCTGGGCGAACACGACACCCTGCAGCCGGGCCGTGAGCTGCGCCATCGGCTTCGACGCGGTCACCCCGGCGCGGTGCACGAGCACGGCCTCCGACACGCAGATCGGGTCGCCGAACGCCACCAGGTTGTGCTGGCGCAGCGTGCGACCGGACCCGACGACGTCGGCGACGGCGTCCGCGACCCCGAGCTGGATCGAGATCTCCACCGCGCCGTCGAGCCGGATGACCTCGGCCTCGACGCCATGGCGCTTGAGGTCCTCCCGCACCAGCCGCGGGTACGACGTGGCCAGCCGCTTGCCGGCGAGGTCGGTGGGCTTCCACTCCTGGCCGGCCGGGGCGGCGTAGCGGAACGTGGATCCGCCGAAGCCGAGCGCGAGGGTTTCCTCGACCGGGGCGCCGGAGTCGAGCGCGAGGTCGCGCCCGGTGATGCCGAGGTCGAGCTCGCCGGAACCGACGTAGATCGGGATGTCCTTGGGGCGGAGGTAGAAGAACTCGACCTCGTTGGAGGGGTCGAGCACGGTGAGGTCGCGCTGCTCATGTCGCTGCCGGTAGCCCGCCTCACCCAGCATCTCGGCCGCGGAAACGGCCAGGGCTCCCTTGTTGGGCACGGCGACACGCAGCATTCGAATTCTCCTCAAAAGTCACTGGCGGCAGCGGCGGCCGTCAGAGATAGCGGTAAACGTCCTCGGTGGAAATACCGCGGCCCAGCATGAGCACCTGTACCCGGTAGAGCAGTTGCGAGATCTCCTCGGACAACCGGTCGTCGGACTCGTGCTCGGCGGCGATCCACACCTCGCCCGCCTCTTCCAACACCTTCTTGCCTTGCGCATGGACGCCCGCGTCCAGTGCCGCGACGGTGCCGGAACCGTCGGGACGGACGCGCGCGCGCTCGGCAAGCTCGGCGAACAGCTCATCGAAGGTCTTCACAGTCTGTAGATCCTTCCATCCGCTGCCGAGCCGTACCCGACGGGTCTCAGAAGAGCGCGTCGCCTCCCCGCTCGAAGTCGAGGAGGTACCGCTTGCGCTCCAAGCCGCCGCCGTACCCGGTCAGGTCGCCGGTCGAGCCGACGACCCGGTGGCACGGGACGATGACCGAGATCGGGTTCTTCCCGTTGGCGAGCCCGACCGCGCGAGCCGCGGCCGGGCGGCCGAGCTCCTCCGCGAGCCTGCCATAGGAAACCGTTTCCCCATAAGGGATTTCCCGCAGCGCGGCCCACACACGTTGCTGGAACGGCGTGCCGTGGAAGGCCACCGGAAGATCGAAAACCCGGCGTTGCCCGGCGAAGTACTCCTTGAGCTGACGCGCGGTTTCGGCGAAGACTCCGGCGTCCGGGTCGCGGTCGCCGAAGGTTTCCTCGGCCGGGAGGTGGCGCTGCTTCACCATGTACAACCCCGACAGAACGCCGTTCGTGGCGACGATCGTGAGCGGTCCGATGGGGCTGTCGATCACTGTATGCGTACGGAGTGTGTCCATCGTCTCTTTCCTTTTCATACGGGCAGGTGGTTGATCGGGTGGTCGCCGGTGGCCCAGAAGTGCTGGACGGCGTACGCGCGCCACGGCCGCCAGGCGGCGGAGGCCAGGTTCAGCGCGGCGGGTGATTCGGGCAGGCCGAGTGCTCTGGCGGCGAGCTTGATCCCGAGGTCGGAGGCGATGAACGCGTCCGGGTCGCCGAGAGAGCGCATGGCAATGCTCTCGACGGTCCACGGGCCGAACCCGGGCAGCTCGTTCAGCTGCGCCCGGGCGCGCAGCCAGTCGCTTCCCGCGCCCAAGTCGATCTCCCCCGCCGCGAGGGCGGCGACCAGCGTGGTGAGGGTCCGCCGACGGGATTTCGGCATCGCCAGGCTTTCCGGCTCGAGCTCGGCGAGCGCCTCCGGGGACGGGAACAGGTGCGTGAGGCCGCCCGCGGGGTCGTCGATCTTGTCGCCGTGCGCGGTGACCAGGCGGGCGGCGTGGGTACGCGCGGCGGCCGTGGACACCTGCTGACCGAGGACCGCGCGGACGGCGAACTCGTCGGGATCGACCGTGCGGGGCACGCGGCGTCCGGGCGTCTTCGCCACCAACGGCCCGAGCACCGGGTCCGCACCGAGCAGGTCGTCGACGGCGACCGGGTCGGCGTCGAGGTCGAGCATCCGGCGGCAGCGGCTGATCGCCATGGACAGATCGCGGAGGTCGCTCAGCGCGAGTTGGCAGCCGATGTGGTCGGGCAGCGGCCGCAAGGTGACCACGCCGTGCCCATGCGGGAGGCGCAGCGTGCGGCGATAAGCGCCGTCACGCCATTCCTCTACGCCCGGGACACCGGTCGCCGCGAGATGGCCGAAAAGATTGTCGGGACACAACGGCGCCCGGAACGGCAGCCGCAGCGACAGGACTCCTGTGGTCGTGCACTGCTGGGACCGCTTCGCACGCCTGCGCAGTTCCGTCGGCGAAAGCGCGAAGACCTCGCGGACAGTGTCGTTGAACGTACGAATACTGGAAAACCCGGACGCCATCGCGAGATCCGTCATGGACAACGTGGTCGTCTCGATAAGCACCCGAGCGGTCTGCGCGCGCTGCGCCCTCGCAAGAGCGAGCGGCCCGGCCCCGAGCTCGGCCAGCAACTGCCGCTCGACCTGCCGGCTGCTGTACCCCAACCGCGAGGCCAACCCAGGCACACCGTCGCGATCGACAATGCCATCGGCGATCAGCCGCATCGCCCTGGCGACGAGGTCCGCGCGCTCATTCCACTGTGGAGACCCAGGACTAGCGTCAGGACGACACCTCTTACAAGCACGGAATCCAGCCTGCTGCGCCGCAGCCGCGCTGGGGTAGAACGACATGTTCTCGACCTTCGGCGGCACCACCGGACAACTGGGACGGCAGTAGATCCGAGTCGTCAGTACCGCCGTAAAAAACCACCCGTCGAACCGGTCGTCCTTGGACTGAACCGCCCGAACACAACGCTCAAAGTCTTCGTGCACCTCTCCAGCATCACCCACGGCCAGACACCCCGCTAGCGAAAATCCGACATCGACGTAACACACCCTCAGTCCGTAAAGCCAGCCATCACCAGCCCAACCCACAAAACCCGACCACGCGGGTTTTGTGTTTGAGACTCAGCCAGGGCGACTCACGTCCGCCCAACGGGCGGGAGTCTTCACCGCGCGCGCTTGCCGAAGGCCAGGTTTGCGGGAGCAGGGCGCCCCCGAACCGGTCGTGACCGACCTCGAAATGCCACGCCCTGGTCACGCAAACCTGATCGCGCGCCTGCCAATAAACACAGGCTTCTAGCCATACCCCTGTACGCACCACGCAGCTCTAAGCCATACAAGCCAGAGGCCAACCCCGCACCTTTGAGCCCGTACCCCCAAATGCCCCCGGTACTACCCCCACGCCAGGCCCACCCAAGCCATCCCGCGCAGCAAAGCCCCTGGTCACCCCCTCGTGAGTGGCAACAAGTGTTAGAACACTCGTAGCCACTCACGAGCCACGCTGGGTCGAGCCACGCCCACCCAGCCGCGCCACTCAAGCAGTCGGAGCCTTCACCAGCTCGGCCAACGCGGCAACGTCAACCCCCACCAGCGACGACCGGAACACCCGCCGCTCCCCCGCCTCCACCGGCACGTCGTTCGGAACCACCAAGACCACACACCCAGCAGCAGCCGCGGATTCGGTACCAGGCGGCGAATCCTCCACCGCGACACACCGCGCCGGATCCACCCCAAGCAGTTCCGCCGCCAACAAGTACGGCCGAGGATGCGGCTTGTTCAGCCCATCCACCTCGTCACCGCACACGGTGACGGTGAAGAATTCCCGCCCGATCGTGTTCAGCGCGAGCTCGGTCAGCGATCGTTCGGTGGACGTCACCAGCGCCGACGGAATTCCCGCGTCCCGAACGGCCGTCAATGCCTCACGAGCGCCAGGGCGCCACGGCAGTTCGTCGTCGAACAGCCCGGCAGTGCGCTCCCGGATCGACTGCCCGATCTCGGCTACCGCGTGAGGGGTCACCTCACGACCGGCGACCTCGAGCAGATAGGTCGCCGTGGCGTCCATATTGGACCCGACCAAAGTGGACCGTTGGGCTTCGGAAAGCTTGCTGCCCATGGCTTCGGCGGTCTCGTAGAGCGCGACATCCCACAGCTTTTCGGAATCGACCAGCGTGCCGTCCATATCCCACAACACGGCGGCCGGTCCGTCCTTTGCGGACGGTGCGCTCACAGGGTTCTCCTTCGTCGTTCGGTGGATCAGGTGTTGAAGTACTTGGCTTCCGGGTGGTGACAGACGATCGCGTCGGTCGACTGCTCGGGGTGCAGCTGGAACTCCTCGGACAGCTTGACGCCGATCCGCTCCGGTTCCAGCAGGTCCACGATTTTCGCGCGGTCCTCCAGGTCGGGGCAGGCGCCGTAACCCAGGGAGAACCGGGCGCCGCGGTAGCCGAGCTTGAAGTACTCCTCGATTTCGGCGGGGTCCTCGTCGGCCACGTTGCCGCCACTGGAAAAGTGCAGTTCCTCGCGGATCCGGCGGTGCCAGTACTCCGCGAGCGCCTCGGCCAGTTGCACGCCAAGGCCGTGCACCTCGAGGTAGTCACGGTAAGCGTTCTTCGCGAACAAGTCGTTGGCGTAGTCCGCGATCGGCTGTCCCATGGTCACCAGCGTGAACGGCACGACGTCGATCTCGCCGGAAGCCAGCGCGAGGTCCTTCGGCCGGTAGAAGTCGGCCAGGCACATCCTCCGGTCCCGGCGCTGGCGCGGGAAGGTGAAGCGGTGCCGCTCCGGGGCGTCCGCGCGAGGCTCCGTCAGCACGACCAGGTCATCGCCGTCGGCGACGCACGGGAAGTAGCCGTAGACCACCGCGGCGTGCGCGAGGATGCCGTCGGCGGTCAGCTTGTCCAGCCAGTACCGCAGCCGCGGGCGGCCCTCGGTCTCGACGAGCTCCTCGTAGGTCGGTCCCGTACCGCCCTTGGCCCCCTTGAGCCCCCACTGCCCCATGAACGTCGCGCGCTCGTCGAGCATCGCGGAGTAGTCGGCGAGCGGGACGCCCTTGATCACCCGGCTGCCCCAGAACGGCGGGCTCGGCAGGGCGACGTCGGTCGCGACGTCGGACCGCGCGGGGGGCGGCGACTCGGCCTCTTCCAGCTCGGCCTGCTTGGCCTTGCGGGCTTCGGCGATCCGCAGCGAACGCTCACGGCGGTCTTTGCGTTCCTTGCGCTTGGCGTCGGCCTCCTGGTCGATCAACGGCGATTCGCCGCGCTTCGACGCCATGATCGCGTCCATCAGGCGCAGGCCCTCGAACGCGTCCCGGGCGTAGCGGACGTCCCCGAGGTACATCTCCGTCAGGTCGTTCTCGACGTACGACCGCGTCAGCGCGGCGCCGCCCAGCAGCACGGGCCAGCGCGCGGAGACACCGCGGGAGTTCATCTCCTCGAGGTTCTCCTTCATGATCACCGTCGACTTCACCAGCAGCCCGGACATGCCGATCGCGTCGGCGTTGTTCTCCGCCGCCGCGTCCAGGATGGTCGTGATCGGCTGCTTGATCCCGAGGTTGACCACCTCGTAGCCGTTGTTCGACAGGATCATGTCGACCAGGTTCTTGCCGATGTCGTGGACGTCCCCGCGCACGGTGGCGAGCACGATGCGGCCCTTGCCGGCGTCGTCGTCCTTCTCCATGTGCGGTTCGAGGAACGCCACCGCCGCCTTCATCACCTCGGCCGACTGCAGCACGAACGGCAGCTGCATCTGGCCGGAGCCGAACAGCTCGCCGACGGTCTTCATCCCGGACAGCAGTGTGTCGTTGATGATCTGCAGCGCGGGCCGGGATTCGAGCGCTTCCAGCAGGTCGGTGTCGAGGCCGTTGCGCTCGCCGTCGACGATCCGGCGTTCCAGCCGCTCGAACAACGGCAGCGCGGCGAGCTCCTGGGCGCGCGTCTCCTTGTTGGAGGCGGCACTGACGCCCTCGAACAGCGCCATCAGTTCCTGCAGCGGGTCGTAGCCCTCGCGGCGGCGGTCGTAGACCAGGTCGAGGGCGACCGCGCGCTGCTCGTCGGGGATCCGGGCCATCGGCAGGATCTTCGACGCGTGCACGATCGCGGTGTCGAGCCCGGCCTGCACACATTCGTGCAGGAACACCGAGTTCAGCACCTGGCGCGCGGCCGGGTTCAGGCCGAAGGACACATTGGACAGTCCCAGCGTGGTCTGCACGCCCGGGTACAGCTTCTTCAGCTCGCGGATGGCGTTGATCGTCTCGACGCCGTCCTTGCGGACCTCTTCCTGCCCGGTCGAGATCGGGAAGGTCAGCGTATCGATGATGATGTCCTCGACCCGCATGCCCCAGTTGGTGGTGAGGTCCTCGATCAGCCGCTTGGCGACGCGGACCTTCCACTCGGCCGTGCGGGCCTGGCCCTCCTCGTCGATGCAGAGCGCCACCACGGCGGAACCGTGCTCGGCGACGAGCTTCATGATCTTCTGGAACCGCGAGTCCGGCCCGTCGCCGTCCTCGTAGTTGACCGAGTTGACCGCGCAGCGGCCGCCGAGCCGCTCGAGCCCGGCCTGCAGCACGGCGGGCTCGGTGGAGTCCAGCATGATCGGGAGCGTCGACGCCGTCGCGAGCCGCGCGGCGATCTCGGACATGTCGGCGGCACCGTCGCGGCCGACGTAGTCGATGTTCAGGTCGAGCATGTGCGCGCCGTCGCGGGTCTGGTCGCGCGCGATCTCGACGCAGTCGTCGAGCCTGCCTTCGAGCATGGCGTTGCGGAACGCCTTGGAACCGTTGGCGTTCGTGCGCTCGCCGATCATCAGCACGCTGGCGTCCTGCTGGAACGGGATCGCCTGGTAGAGCGACGAAACCCCGGGCTCCGGGCGCGGGCGGCGCGGCTTGACCTCGAGGTCGGCCACCGCGGCGACCAGCTGCCGGATGTGCTCGTCGGTGGTGCCACAGCAACCGCCGACCAGGCCGACGCCGAACTCGCGCACGAACCCGGAGAGCGCCTCGGCGAGGCCCTCCGCCGAGAGCGGGTAGACGGCGCCGTTGGGCCCGAGCTCGGGCAGGCCGGCGTTCGGCATCACCGAGAGCGGCACGCGGGCGTGCTTGGACAGCTGCCGCAGATGCTCGCTCATCTCGGCGGGACCGGTCGCGCAGTTCATCCCGATCAGGTCGATCCCGAGCGGCTCCAGCGCGGCCAGCGCGGCGCTGACCTCGGTGCCGAGCAGCATCGTGCCGGTCGTCTCCACGGTGATGGAGGCGATGATCGGCACCTTGCGGCCTTCCGCGGCCATCGCGCGGTGCGCGGCGATGATCGAGGCCTTGGTCTGCAGGATGTCCTGCGTGGTCTCCACGATGACCGCGTCGACCCCGCCGATCAGCAGGCCGCGGACCTCTTCCATGTACGCGTCACGCAGGGTGGCGTAGGGCGCGTGGCCGAGGGTCGGCAGCTTGGTGCCGGGGCCGACCGAACCGAGGACGTACCGGGGCTTGTCCGGTGTGCTGAACTCGTCGGCCACCTCGCGCGCGAGCCGCGCGCCGATTTCGGACAGCTCGAAGATCCGCTCGGGGATGTCGTACTCGGCGAGGTTCGCGAGATTGCACCCGAAAGTGTTGGTCTCGACCGCGTCGGCTCCGGCCTCCAGATAGCCTCGATGGACCGAGCGGACGACGTCGGGCCGGGTGACGTTGAGGATCTCGTTGCACCCCTCCAACCCGGCGAAGTCGTCCAAGGTCAGGTCATGTGCCTGCAGCGCGGTACCCATGGCGCCGTCGGCGACGACCACGCGGGTCCGGAGTGCGTCGAGAAGCGGCGACGATAGACGATCGGACATGGCCAACAGCTTACGGTGGCCTGGTCGTAGGCTGGTCGAGTGAGTGAGCCCGCCGACGAGACCCAGCAGCCCGAGCCGACGCCGGGCGAACACCCAGCAGACACCACGCCGTTGATGGTCGTGGCCTTCGAAGGGTGGAACGACGCAGGTGACGCGGCCAGTCGAGCCGTCGAGCATCTGCAGCTCAACTGGGACGCGACACCCCTGGCCGAGCTCGAACCGGACGACTACTACGACTTCCAGGTGAGCAGGCCCACAGTCCGCCAGGTGGACGGGGTGAGCCGCCGTGTCGACTGGCCGACCACCCGGTTGTCGATCTGCCGGCCCGAGGGTTTCGAGCGCGACGTCGTGCTCGTGCAGGGGCCGGAGCCCAACATGCGGTGGCGGGCCTTCTGCGCGGAGCTGCTCGAGCACATCGAGGAACTCAAGGTCTCCACGGTGGTCACCCTCGGCGCGCTGCTCGCGGACACCGCGCACACCCGGCCCGTCCCGGTCACCGGAACGGCGTACGACGCGGAGGCCGCGTCGCGGTTCGGCCTGGAGCGCAACCGCTACCAGGGGCCGACCGGGATCGTGGGCGTGCTCCAGGACTTCTGTGTACAGGCCGGGATCCCCGCGGTGTCGATCTGGGCCGCGGTCCCCCACTACGTGTCGCACCCGCCGTCCCCGAAGGCCACGCTGGCGCTGCTGCACAAGCTCGAGGACATCCTCGACGTCGAGATCCCGCTGGGCGCGCTGCCCGAGCAGGCCGAGGAGTGGCAGCGGACGGTCAGTGAGATGGCCGAAGAGGACGAGGAGATCAGCGAGTACGTGCGCTCGCTGGAGGAGCGCGGCGACGCCGAGTCCGAGGTCGACCTCGACGACGTGAGCGGCGACAAGATCGCCGCCGAGTTCGAGCGCTACCTGCGCCGGCGCCGTCCGGGTCAGGACGGGCCGGGGACCTCCGCCACGTCCTAGTCACCGAGTCCCACCGAGGCCGGGGTGTCCACGATCTTTCGTGGGCACCCTGGCTTTTTCGTACTCTGACCTGCGGTGTAACGGTTCAACCATTACCGAATGCGATGTAACGCTCAACCCGTTACGATGCCGATCATGACGAAAGAGCTGTTCCGGTTCGACTGCGGAGCGACTTGGCTGAACCTCCTGGCGACCCGCAGCCGTCACTTCAGCGCGGACGCCGTCGAGCTGCTCCCGACCGTCGAGCGGTTCAGCGAATGGCTCGGGAAATCGGAGCTGACCCCAGTCCGGGCGCCCGTCGAGGAGGACCTCGAGCAGGCGTGGGCGCTGCGGGAGATCCTGCGCGCGCTGGCGCTCGCGACGGTGTCGGGCATGCCGCCCGCACCGGTGCCGGCCTCGGCGCTGGCGCGGTTCCTCGTCGGCGCGGCCGACCCGGTGCACCTGAGCACCGGGGACCGCCTGCGCCGACAGCCGCCGCGCACGCCACGCGCGGCACTCGCGCGCATCGGACGGCAAGCCGTCGACCATCTCACCGGCCCGGACCGTCACGAACTGACCCTTTGCCCCGAGCACGACTGCCGAGGGGTCTTCGCGGACCCGTCCGGCCGCCGGGTCTGGTGCCCGTCCCCCGCTTGCGCGAGCCGTGGCCGGGTGCGGGCGCTCAGGGCCCGCCGCGCCGCCGAGAAGAACTAAAGGATCTTGCGCAGCGGGACCGGGCCGCGGGCGCGCTTCCGCCACTCACGCGGATAGCCGAGGGAGACCTCTTCGAAGCGGACCCCGTCGGCGTGTGTCGTGCGCGGGATGTGGAGATGCCCGTAGACCGACACCTCGGCGCGGTAGCGGAGGTGCCAGTCCTCGGTTTCCGTGGTACCGCACCACATCGCGAACTCCGGGTAGTACAGCGGCTCGGTCGGGTGCCGGTGCAGCGGCCAGTGCGACATCAGGATCGTCTTGTGCTCCGCCGGGATCGCCGAGAGCCGCTCGGTGCTGACCTTCAGCCGCTGCGCGCACCACGCCTGACGGCTGGGATACGGGTCCGGGTGCAGGAAGTACTCGTCGGTGCACACGACACCGGCTTCCCGCGCCTGCTCCATCGCGACTTCCAGCGTCTCGTGGCGTGCCTTGGGCGTCCGCCAGCTGTAGTCGTAGAGCACGAACAGCGGCGCGATGGTCAGTGGCTTGTCGGCGTAAGGCCACACCGGGAACTCGTCCTCCGGGGTGAGCACGTCGATCTCCCGGCACTTCTCGACCAGGTGCTCGTACCGGGCCTGACCGCGGAGCTGCGACTCGTCGGCGTGCGTGGTCCACAGCTCGTGGTTGCCCGGCACCCAGACGACCTTCGCGAACCGGCCCCGCAGCACGGTCAGGATCTCGATGGTCGATTCGACGCGCTCGGCGACGTCACCGGCCACGAGCAGCCAGTCGTCGGGCGAATCGGGGACGACGAGATCGACGAGCGGGGCATTGCCCTCGTGGGTCACGTGGAGGTCGCTGGTGGCGAACAGGCTTGGCACTCCCCCAACATAGGCGACACGTCACCCTAAAGAGGGGCGACTGTCACTAACTGGGGCTCTTCCACGGTTTTCCGTGACCGGACGAGACCAAGCAGGACCACCAGCCCGGCACCGACGTGCAGCGTGGCCTGGACGTTCAGCAGGCCCGCCAGCCCGAGCGGGCCGATCAGCACCCCGGCCGCCAGCGCGCCCAGCGCGGTGAACGCGGCCATCCCGGCGAACCCGGTGCTCAGCACCCGGCCGGCGCGTTCCGTGGAGGCACCGGCCTGGATCACCGTCAGCAGCCCGGCCCCGGCGAACACCCCCGGCATGCCGACGGCCATGAACAGCCCGATGTACACCGGCAACGCCGTGGTCAGGAACGCGCTGTCCCAGATCACCGCCGACAGCACGCCGAGCACGAGCGTGCCCCAGCCCAGCAGCTTCTCCGGCGCCACCTCGCGCGCGATCGTCGCGACCGACATCCCGGCCACCAGCCCGCCGATCGCCTGCACCCCGCGCAACAGGCCGACGTCGGCCTCGCCGCCGCTCAGCGTCTTCAGCACGAACACCACGAAGAGCACCAGGAACATGCCCTGCGCCAACGACATCAGCACGAGCGCCACACCGGTCACCCGGAGCTTCCGTGAGCGCGCGATCTCCGCGAGCCCGTCGATCCACGCCCGCACCATCGGCTCACGTTCGGCGGGCACTCCCCGGTTCGTGGCCGGGGCGAACGGCTTCAGCAGGATCGCCGCCGCGACGGCCAGCGACGCGAGGTACACGGCGACCACCCAGCCGAGTCCGCCGACACCCAGCAGGACACCGCCCAGCCAGCCACCGGCGAGCCTCGCGACACTGCTGTTCACGCTCATCAGCCCGTTGGCGCCGGTCACGTCGTCCGGCCCGACGAGTTCGGGGATCAGCGCGTTACGCGCGGGCTCGAACAGCGACGCCAGCCCGGCCTGCGCGGCCATCACGAGATACACGACCACCAGCAGCGTGCTACTCGAGACCAGCAGCAGCGGCATGGCGACCACGGCCTGGCCGGCGCAGACCGCGCACAGCACGATCCGCCGGTTCCAGCGGTCCGCCAGGACGCCGGCGACCGGGCTCAGCAGCACTGCGGGCAGCAGGCCCAGCACCACACTGGCCGCGGTCGAGGCGGCGGACCCGGTCGCCTGGTAAATGAACACCGGCAGCGCGACCTGCAGCATCCACTCGGCGGATTCGGAGAAGAACGCGGCGGTCCACAACCGGGCGAAAGCGGGTTCTCTCAACGGTCTCATCGCTGGCTCGGCTTTCCGTCGGCCTCGATCCGGGGGAACGCCCGGAAGCCGACATGGACGTGCCGGGCCGCCGCGGGGGCGTCGGTCCGGATGGGCGAGACATACGGGCGGATCAGCGCGTCGACGGCCTCCACCAGGTTCTTGAGTTCGTCCGCGGTGACGGTCAGCGCGTAGCTGCTGAGCGAGCCCGCCGCCCGCCATTCGGGGTCGAGCTGGTCGGTGGTGTCGAGGAACCGCTGGGTGAGCAGCTGCTCGTGGGCGAGCGTCGTGCCGACGACGGCGAGCTGGGCGCCCCGCACGGCCGGGTCGGAATCCAGCTCCCCCAGTTCCAGGCCGACCTGGGTCGCCCGCCACGGCCGTTCGCGGCCGTCGGTGCCGTCCGTGCGCTCCACCAGGCCGAACTGCGCGAGCTGACGGAGATGCCAGCTGCAGTTGGACGCCGACGAGTCGACGGCCTCGGCACATTCGCTCGCCGTGCGCGGCCCGATGGCGCTCAGGTAGTAGAGCAGGGCCGCGCGCAGCGGATGGGCCAGCGCGCGCATCAGCTCGGCGTCTCGGACCCGCTTGCGCGGGGGCAGCTCGGTCATCGGTTCCCCCTGAGACATCTGAAAGAGTTCTTTCGAAAGTTCTCTTTCAGAGTTGCATCCGGGTGGCGCACTGTCAATGGACTTGACTAATCCAACGACTGTTGCGTTAAGATGGGCCCATCATGAACAGCTGACATCACGCCCCCACCCGCGTCCGAGGCCTGAGCCCGGCGGGTATCCCGTTCGCACCAGGGCCGGTGATGTCGTATGTCTACTGTTCTTCCCTTGCACGCCAAGGATCTTGTCTTTTCCTACGGGGCAAGGGTCGTGTTCGACGGGCTCTCGCTCGTGGCCGGCGCCGGCCAGCGGCTCGGGCTCGTCGGTGAGAACGGCATCGGGAAGTCCACCCTGCTCCGGCTGCTGGCCGGCGTCGAAGAACCGCACGGCGGCTCGGTCGAGCACAACGGGGATATCGGGTTCCTGCTCCAGGAGCTCCCGTTCCCGCTGAGCACGCGGTTTTCCGAAGTCGTCGACGACGCACTGGCCGAGATCCGCGACGCCACCGTCGCACTGGACAGGCTCACCGAGCGGATCACCGAACGTCCCGACGACGCGGACACGCTCGCCGAGTACGGCCGTGTCCTCGACTGGGCGCAGGCCCACGACCTGTGGGACGCCGACCGGCGGGCGAAACTCGTCTGCGACGGCCTCGGCCTGGCGGACATCTCCCCCGATCGGACGCTGGGCACGCTATCCGGCGGGCAGCGGTCGCGGCTCGGGCTGGCCGCGTTGCTGATCCGGCAGCCGTCGACGTTGCTGCTGGACGAACCGACCAACCACCTCGACGACAGTGGCATGGAGTTCCTGGAACGGCATCTCGCCGCACTGACCGGCGTGGTCGTGCTGTCGTCGCACGATCGGGTGTTCCTCGACGCCGTGTGCACCGACATCGTCGACCTCGATCCCGCGATGGACGGGCCGACCCGCTACGGCGGCACGTACTCCGACTATCTCGACCAGAAACGGGCCGAGCGAGCACGATGGGAGCAACGCTTCGCCCACGAACAGGAGGAGCTCAAGGAACTCAAGGAGTCCGTCGACGTCACCGCGCGCGCTGTCGCGCCGCACAACCGCCCGCCGCGGGACAACAACAAGCTGGACTACAACTTCTTCGGCGCGCGCGTGCAGAAGCAGATCTCGCGGCGGGTCCGCAACGCCCAGTTGCGGCTCGACGACCTGAAGCGCGATCAAGTCCGCAAACCCCCGGCACCACTGAGGTTCCGTGGCGAGCTGACCGGTTCGGCCGTCGAGGACAAGCTGGCTCTGTCCGTCCGGGATCTCGATCTGCCGGGGCGGCTCCAGCTCCGGCAACTGGACATCGCGACGACGTCACGACTGCTGATCACCGGCGGGAACGGCGCCGGGAAGTCGACCCTGCTGTCGGTACTGGCGGGCGTACTGGCGCCGGCGAGCGGGACTGTCCACAGAGGACGCGGCGTGCGGGTCGGACTCCTGGAGCAGGACGTCGTGTTCGCCGCCCCGGAGACGTCGGCACGGCGCCTCTATCTCGAGGCGGTCGGCGAGAACGGGCCGCCGCTGACACAGCTGGGACTTCTCGCACCGAAGGATCTCGACAAGGCCGTCGGCACGCTTTCGGTGGGCCAGCGGCGGCGGCTCGCGCTCGCGATCCTGCTGGCCGATCCCCCGCAGGTGCTCCTACTGGACGAACCGACGAACCATATTTCGCTGACCCTGGCCGAAGAACTGTTCACCGCACTGGAAAGCGCTCCCGGCGCCGTGGTGATCGCGTCGCACGATCGCTGGCTGAGACGCGGCTGGGAAGGCGAACGGCTGGAACTGGAAGCGGGACGAAAAGTGGGCTAAGACTCCGCTGGTCTTTGCTGGTCGTTGGGTTCTGGTGCGGCCAGGCACACCAGAACCCAACTGTATAGGTCGTTATACATTTAGCTCGGGCGAAGCTACCACTCCCAGGCATCGGAAACCGGCGACTGGACACTCGTCACCCCAGTGGCTGTGGCCGCCTGCCCTGCCTGCGCGAACACAACGGCCAGTGCCGCCATCACGGCCGCGACCACGGCGGCACGTACTACCAAACCGAACCTCATCCGAATCCCCTACTCGTCGGTGATCGATTACAGCGTCGACACGGTATCGATCACGCGGTTGCCGCGTGCGCACAAACGAACCGGGTACACCCTTTCGGCCCAGTATTCCTTGCCGCCGAATGGTTTATTGCCGCGAATTCGGCAGGAAATTACCGTCGAAGGAGATTCCCGGCAATTCCCCGGCGAAGGTGAGGCGGCATGGAACGAAGAATATGGCGGACGGGTATCGCTATGGTCGCGGCCGGTTTGGCGGCGGCACTGGGTGTCACACCGGCTTACGCCGCAACGGAAACGGTCGTGCACAGTGCGTCCGGGGCCGTGAAATGGTCGGCCGAAGACCTGCGTTCCGCGATTCCGATGGACCGGCTCGTGGCCTCGCCGAAGGTCTCCCCCACTGAAGTCGCCCGCGGCCTGGAAACGGTCGTCCAGCCTTCGGCGTTCCCGACCTCGGGCGCGACCTGGACCGGCGGCGGCGCCGTCGTCACGACGGCCGGCCGGGTGTTCTTCACCCTGGGCGCGAACAAGGCGTCCTGCAGCGGCGACGCCGTGACCAGCGCGAACCAGAGCGTGGTGATCACCGCGGGGCACTGCGTGAAGTACCAGGGCGCCTGGCACACCGACTGGATCTTCGTCCCCGCCTACAACAACGGCGCCGCGCCCTACGGACAGTGGTCGGCCAAGTCCACCCTGTCGACGCCGCAGTGGGTGCAGAGCGAGGACATGAACTACGACGTCGGCGCGGCGGTGGTGAACCAGCTGAACGGCCAGTCGCTGGGGCAGGTCGTCGGCGGGCAGGGCATCGCGTTCAACCAGGCGCGCAACCAGAACATGTACACGTTCGGCTACCCGGCCGCCGCGCCCTACGACGGCACGAAACTCGTCTACTGCAGCGGAAGCACGTTCACGGACTTCCTGCTCACCCGCGACCACGCGATGAACTGCGGGATGACCGGCGGGTCCAGCGGCGGCCCGTGGTTCCTGCAGTTCGACGAACAGACCGGCCGCGGCCTGCAGGCGTCGGTGAACAGCTTCGGGTACACGTTCCTGCCGGGCTACATGTTCGGCCCGTACTTCGGCACCGACGTCCAAACCCTCTACAACACCGCCCAAGCCCTCTGACCCCAGGAATATGTCGACGTTTTACCCCGAGGGTAA
>NZ_DASYMU010000018.1:0-1735 GCF_036008905.1 Amycolatopsis sp.
GGCGTTGGGGGCACTCAATGCCCCCCACGCCGCTTTGGGGTAATCAGTGGTGCCGGGAGAGGTCCGCCAGCAGGAGGTTCGGGTCCTGTCGGAGGAGGAACGACGCACTGCCTACGTAGAGGGTGTTTCCCCGGATACCCAGGGAAGTGGGGCCGCTCAGGCCGTCTTCGGCGGTGAGCACGGGGGAGTGTGCACCGTCCGGCTTGATCAGGACGACCTCGTTGGGCGCGTTGAGCGCGGCGATCACCGTGTCACCGGTTCCCGGGAAATCGAAGTCGTCGATCCCCGGCATGCCGGTGGCCTTGGCTTCGACCGGTCCCGCGGTTCCCCTTGGGGTGAACGGGATTCGCAGTAGCGTGCCGCTGTCGGTGTTGGTGGCCCAGACCGCTCCCTTGTGGAGCTTGAGGCCGTTGGCGCCGAGCAGGCCGTCACGGTTGAGCGCGGGATCGCTGAGCCAGACACTCGGCGTGCCGCCACGGGTCGGGACCCGCCAGATGCGGCCGAGCGCGGAGTCGGAGACGAAGAGGTCGCCGGTGAGCTGGTTCAGGGCCATGCCGTTGGGAAAGCTGGTCGCCGGAAGCACACCGATGCGGTGTGGGACCCCGCCGGGGCGTACCTTCCAGATTCCGGTCAGCTCGTCGGAGCCCGCGGCGAAGCCGACGTACAGGGTTCCGTCCCAGGTGCGCGCCAGGCCGGTGGCGAGGGCGAAACCGAGGGCGGGGGTGTTGACGCCACCGTCGGCGGGAGTGGGAAGTGTTGCCAGGACACGGGTTTCGCCGCGCCGGTTGACGTTGGCGAGCTGGTAGCTGCCCGCCAGCACGAGATCGACGCTGCCGTCCGGTTCGAAGGCGATGTTCTCCGGCTGCTGCCCGGCGGCGAGATCGAAGTGGACCTGGATTCGCGGGTTTGACACCGGCGCGGTCGCGGCCGTCGCCGAGGCGGCGGACACGGTGGTGAGGACGGTGACGAGTATCGCCGTCAGGGACTGCTTAAGCATGGTATTCCTTCGGTGGAAAGGGAATCAGCGCTCGTCGGCGAACGTGTCGCCGAACATGGGCAGGTCGCTGGCCGAGGTTTCGCGGGTGACTTCGTCCTCGACGACGTCCCAATGTTCTTTGAGGAGACCGTTTTCGAGACGCACGGTGTCCACCACGATCCAGGGTGCTGGCTGGCCGTGGCCGGAGAACCTGCCGCGCACGAACACCTTGTCGCCGTCGGCCATGATGAGTTCGAGTTCGTGCTTGAACTCCTTGGGAAGGCTTTTGATCAGGCCGAAAAGCCCGTCCCTGCCCGGTGGGATGTGCGCGCTGTGCTGAAGGTAGTCGGTGGCCCAGAATCGTTCTGCCGCCGCGTAATCCCGCTTGTTGAACAACGTGTCGAACGCTTCGCGGACGACCGTCTTGTTCTCTTCGGCTGCCGATGTCATCTCGCCCTCCGATGCTTTGTTGACCACTTGGACCACAATAGCGATAGTGGTCCAAGCGGTCAACAAAAGTTCACCAGGTCACCCGATGTCCCTGCGCTGCAACAGCCAGCCACCCACGCCACCGAACACCAGCAGGTATCCGGCGACGACCAGCGCCGCCTGGCCCGATCCCACCAGCTGTGACACGCCTGGCGTGGTGGTCGAGGCGCCGAGCCCGGCGACCAGCGCCCCGGCGTTCGGCCCGGGCAACCCCTTCTGTGCTTCGGCGATCCAGGTCAGCAGCGGTGCCGCGATGGACGTCAGCAGGTT
>NZ_DASYMU010000019.1:0-13643 GCF_036008905.1 Amycolatopsis sp.
GGACCTCACCGAATGGATTCTGTAGCACGCCCTCGTAGAAGCAGGTCACGACGCCCGAAGTCCCCACGTCCAGCTGTCGTACGAGCTCACCCGCGTCAAGATGGCACGACGTCGACCAGACGACACCCACCATCATCCCCCACACCCCGGCACCCCACCCACCATTTTCCACAGCTCACGATGGCCCCCAGAGCCCCACAAAGCTGTCGACAGATGGCGATCCGGGGCCGCAGGAATCAGCTTCGGGTTTTGTACTCCCGCAACAACCCCCGGCTGATGATCGTCTTCTGGATCTCGGAAGTCCCTTCCCCGATCAAAAGGAACGGGGCCTCCCGCATCAGCCGCTCGATCTCGTACTCCTTCGAGTACCCATAACCGCCGTGAATCCGGAACGAGTCCTGCACCACCTCCGCGCAGTACTCACTGGCGATCAACTTCGCCATCCCCGCCTCGACATCGTTGCGAGCCCCGGCATCCTTCAACCGGGCCGCGTTGACCATCATCAAATGCGCGGCTTCGACCTTCGTAGCCATCTCAGCCAGCTTGAACGCGATCGCCTGGTGCTCGGCGATAGCCTTTCCGAACGTCTTCCGCTGCTGCGCGTACTCCACGGCCAACTCGAACGCCCGAATCGAAATCCCGCAAGCCCTGGCGGCCACGTTGACCCGCCCGACCTCGACCCCGTCCATCATGTGCGAGAACCCCTTGCCGGGTTCCCCGCCCAAAACCTTGTCCGCCCCGATGCGATACCCGTCGAACACCGCTTCGGTGGTGTCGACGCCCTTGTACCCCATCTTCTCGATCTTCCCCGGAATCGTCAGCCCCGGCGAAACCTCGCCGAATCCTTCGGGCTTCTCCACCAAGAACGTCGTCAGATTCTGGTGCGCCTTCTCCGCGCCCTCATCGGTCTTCACCAGCAGCGCGATCAAATTCGAGCTACCGCCATTGGTGAGCCACATCTTGGCCCCGTCGACGACGTAGTCATCACCATCGCGTTTGGCGCGGGTCTTGATCGCCGCCACATCCGAGCCCAGATCCGGCTCCGACATCGAAAACGACCCGCGCACCTCGCCGGTGGCCATCCGGGGCAGGAAGTGTTTCTTCTGTTCCTCGGTCCCGTGCCGCGAGATCATGTGCGCCACGATGAAATGCGTGTTGATCACCCCGGACACGCTCATCCACCCGCGCGCGATCTCCTCGACGACGAGCGCGTAGGTCAGCAGCGACTCCCCCAAGCCGCCGTACTCCTCGGGGATGGTGAGCCCGAAGAGCCCCATCTCCTTCATCCCCTCGACGATCTCCGTCGGGTAGGTGTCGGAGTGCTCCAGCTCCTGCGCGTGCGGGATCACCTCTTTGTCCACGAAGGAGCGCACTGTGGAGAGGATCTCGGACTGCACGTCGGTCAAGCCGGCGGTCTGGGCAAGGCGTGCCATCACTGCTCCCTTTCGAGACACGACACCGGCACTGACGAGCCCGGCGCTGGGTTACCGGTGAGTATGACCCGTCCGGCCGAGTCCTGCTATGAGGGCGCTCACGTCCGAGACCGCTACGGTAAAGATCCGATCCATCGCGAGGGGCGAATCCGTTGACCTACCCATCTGACCCATATCAGCCACCCACCGGTGAACAGCCGCAGCAGCCGAATCCGTACGCGCAGGTTCAGCCGCAGTACACACAGCCGTACGCCCAGCCTCAGCCATACGGGCAGTACGGCTACCCGCAGCAGCCCGGGTACGGCTATCCCCAGCAGCCCCAGCAGCAGGAGCAGGGCATGGCCATCGCGTCGCTGGTCTGCTCGCTGGTCGGCATCTTCTTTTGCCTGCCCGCGATCCTCGGGATCATTTTCGGCCACATCGGGTACAGCAAGGCGAAGCGCGGCGAAGCCGGTGGCCAGGGCATGGCACAAGCCGGGATGATCATCGGTTACGTCATCTGCGGACTGTGGGCCATTCCGCTTCTGCTCTGGTTGGTGTTCGGCCTCGCGGTGCTCGGCGGCGCCAGTGTGAGCTGACCAGCAGCGCTACGGTTTCCCCATGACCTACCCACCCGTCCCGTACTACGGGCCGCCGCCGGTGCCTCGCGAGAACAAACTGGCGACGGGCGCGCTGGTGTGTTCGCTGGCGGGGTTCTTCACCGTCGGGCTGAGCGCGATCGCGGGGATCGTCATGGGCCATCTCGCCTACGGCCGGGCCCGGCGCGGTGAAGCGGGCGGCCGCGGGATCGCGGCCGCCGCCTTCATCTGCGGTTATGTGGTCCTCGCGCTGTGGGTCGGCTTCGGCGTGACCTTCACGCTCCTGGTGACCGGCACCATCGTCAACCCGCTGACGGGCTGATCTCGGGCGGCTTCTCGACGTCGTCCGAGGCCCGGGGCAGCGGCGCGACCTGGCCGTTCACCGGGGGTGTCTCCGCTGCGGCGGCGGGCTTGGTGGCGGATTCGAGAAAACGCAGCAGCTCCACCGGGAACGGCAGCACCAGCGTCGAGTTCTTCTCCGCCGCGACCTGCACCACGGTCTCCAGCAGCCGCAGTTGCAGCGCGGCGGGGTGGTCGGCCATGGTCGCCGCGGCCTGCGCGAGCTTGTACGACGCCTGCAGCTCGCCGTCGGCGGAGATCACCCGCGCCCGGCGTTCCCGCTCGGCCTCGGCCTGGCGGGACATCGAGCGTTTCATCGTCTCCGGCAGCGCGACGTCCTTGATCTCGACCCGGTCGATCTGGATGCCCCAGTCCAGCGCGGGGCTGTCGATCATCAGCTCCAGGCCTTCGTTGAGCCGCTCGCGGTTGGACAGCAGGTCGTCCAGGTCGCTCTTGCCGATGATCGAACGCAGCGAGGTCTGCGCCACCTGCCCGACCGCGGACCGGTAGTCCTGCACGTTGACCGCGGCGATCACCGGATCGACGACCTTGAAGTACACGACGGCGTCCACCCGCACGGTGACGTTGTCCCGCGTGATGCCGTCCTGTGCGGGGATCGGCAGGGTGATGATCTGCATGTTCACCTTTTGGAGGCGGTCGGCGACCGGCAGCAGGAAGGTGAGCCCGGCCCCGCGGATCTTGGGCTGCACCCGCCCGAACCGGAACACCAGGCCGCGTTCGTACTGCTTGACGACTCGCAGGCTGGACGCTGTCCAGACGCCTGCCGCGACGATGACCGCGGTGAAGATTTCCATGATCATGGGCACCTCCCGGGTGTTTCGCACCCCTGCCCTGATGTTACTCCCGACAAAGGCCCGGAAAAGGTGTCGACGGGGGCACGATGATGGAGCGGTGACCGAATTGATCGTTCCCGCCGGGTTCGCCGAGCAGACCGTCCGGCGGGAAGGCGCGGCAGGCAAGGCCTGGCTCGATTCGCTGCCCGGACTAGCCACCCGCTACTGCCGCGCCTGGGGCCTGCGGCTCGACGGCGAGCCGATGCACGGTTACGTCGGCGTCGTCGTGCCCGCCATGAGGGCCGACGGCCAGCCGGTCGTGCTCAAACTGGGCTGGCAGGACACCGAAACCCGCGACGAACCGCTCGCACTGTCCACTTGGAATGGTCAAGGAGCGGTACTGCTGCTGGAAAACTCGCCTGAGGACGGCGTGCTGCTGCTCGAGCGGCTCGACGCAGCCCGCACGCTTGACCACGAGCCGATCGACTACGCCGTCGAGACTGCCGGTTCACTCCTCCGACGCCTGGCCGTCCCCGCACCCCCTGAGCTAAGCCGAGAACTGCGTGTCGAAGCAGCGGAAACGGCCGAGGAACTGCCGGGAGTTTGGCGCGAGCTCGGCGAGCCGTTCCCGCGACGTCTGGTCGACGCCGCCGTGGAGGTGTGCCGGGATCTCGGCCCGGGCGCGGGCAGACTGCTGGTCAACGAGGACGGTCACTTCCAGAACGTGCTCGCCGGAACCCGCGAGAAATGGCTGATGATCGACCCGAAACCGCTCGCCGCGGACGCCGAATTCGGCGCGATGGCGTTGGTGTGGAACCGCGCCACGGAGTCCACTGTGGACTACCGGATGGCGGCCGTCGTCGAAGCCGCCGGACTCGACGCCGATCGGGCCCGCGCGTGGTCACTCGTGCGGGCCGTGCAGAACTGGCTCTGGATGATCGAGGACGGTGACACCGACAATCCCGGCTTCGCCGCCGTCCCCCACATCGCCGCATGGGCCACCGCGCGTTAACCTCCTACTCATGGCCGTGAACCGGGTTTTCGCAGCTCAACTGGCAGGTTTGCCGGTGTTCGGCCCCGACGGCGAATCCATCGGCAAGGTCCGCGACCTCGTCGCCGGGCTACGGCTGGACCACCAACCCCCGCGCATCCTCGGCATCGTCGTGGAGCTCTCCACCCGGCGCCGCGTCTTCGTGCCGATGCTCCGGGTGACCTCGATCGAGCCGAACGCGATAACGCTCGCCACCGGCTCGGTCAACATGCGCCGCTTCCACCAGCGCCCCAACGAGATCCTCGTCGTCGGGCAGCTCTTCGACGCGCACGCCACCCTCGCGGGCACCGAAACCCGCATCACCGTGATCGACGCCGCGATGGAACCGACCAGGACCCGCGACTGGGTGCTCGCGAAGCTCGCGATCCGCGAACGCCGGATCGGCCTGGGCAAGCGGCGGTCGTCGTTGCAGGTGATGCCGTGGTCCGAGGTCTCCGGCCTTGGCCTGACCGACCTTTCCGGACAGCCGCAAGGCGCGGGGCAGCTGCTGATGCTCTTCGACACCATGCGTGCCGTCGACGTCGCCGCCACCCTGCGCGACCTGCCGCTCAAGCGCCGCCACGAGGTCGCCGACGCGATGGACGACGAGCGGCTCGCCGACGTCATCGAGGAGCTGCCGGAGGACGACCAGAAGGAACTGCTGGTCTACCTGCCCGAAGAGCGCGCCGCCGACATCCTCGAGGCGATGAACCCCGACGACGCGGCCGACCTGCTCGCCGAGCTTGCCCCGGCGGACCAGACCAGGCTGCTCGAACTGATGGAGCCGGAGGAGTCCGCGCCGGTCCGGCGGCTGTTGGCGTACTCGTCGGACACCGCCGGCGGTCTGATGACACCAGAACCCGTGGTGCTCACCCCGGACACGTCGATCGCCGAGGCGCTGGCGCGTATCCGCAACGCGGAGCTGCCGCCGGCACTGGCCAGCATGGTCTTCGTCTGCCGCCCGCCGACCGAAACGCCGACAGGACGCTACGTCGGTGTCGTGCATTTCCAGCGGCTGCTGCGCGAGCCACCTGCCGAGATGGTCGCGACCGCGGTCGACTCCGATCTCCCGGCGCTGCGGCCGAGCGCGTCGCTGAGCGAGGTCACGCGGTACTTCGCCGCGTACAACCTCGCCTGCGGCCCGGTCATCGACGAGCAGGATCACCTGCTCGGCGCGGTGACCGTCGACGACGTGCTCGACCACCTGCTGCCCGAGGACTGGCGCGAAACCGGCCTGCACGACATCACTGGCGAGCACGACACCGCCGAAGACAGCAGTTTCGACAACAGCAAAGAGGCGAAACGTGGCTGAGCTGCTCTCGAGGCGAAGGCTGGACCAGCCGCGCCGCCCCAACCGGTTCGCGCTGAAGATCGACCCCGACACCTTCGGCAAGTTCTCGGAGAGACTCGCCCGCGCGCTCGGCACCGGCAAGTACCTGTTCTGGCAGACGGTGATCGTGATCGTCTGGATCGCGCTGAACGTCTTCGCCGTGGCACTGCGCTGGGACCCGTACCCGTTCATCCTGCTCAACCTGGCCTTCTCGACCCAGGCCGCCTACGCCGCGCCGCTGATCCTGCTCGCGCAGAACCGCCAGGACGACCGCGACCGCGTCTCCCTGGACGAGGACCGCAACCGCGCTTCGCAGACCAAGGCGGACACCGAATACCTCGCCAGGGAGATCGCGTCGCTGCGCATCGCCGTCGGTGAAGTGGCCACTCGCGACTACCTCCGCGGCGAGCTCGACAAGCTCCGCGAAGACCTCAACACGAAGCCCCGCAAGGCAAAGGTGAAGAGGCCGGAAACAGCCGAGACAACCGGTCCGTAGCATGGGGTGGTGACCAGCACTGAACAGCTTCCCAGCGTCGATGATGTGCGGACGGCGTTGAAAGACGTCTACGACCCGGAGATCAAGAAACCGATCACCGACCTCGGCATGGTGAAGGACGTCACTGTCGCCGAAGACGGCGTCGTGACGGTCGAGATCTATCTCACCGTGGCCGGCTGCCCGCTCAAGGCGACCATCACGAAGGAAACAACCGAAGCCGTCGGCAAACTCACCGGTGTCCGCGAGGTCAAGGTCGTCCTCGACGTCATGAACGACGAGCAGCGCACCGAACTTCGCCGCTCGCTTCGCGGCGACAGCAAGGACCCGGTCATCCCGTTCGCGCAGCCCGGCTCGCTGACCCGCGTGTACTGCGTGGCGTCCGGCAAGGGCGGCGTCGGCAAGTCCAGCATCACGGTGAACCTCGCGGTCGCGATGGCCGAGCGCGGTCTGTCCGTCGGAGTCGTCGACGCCGACATCTACGGCCACTCGGTCCCGCGCATGCTCGGTACCTCCGAGAAACCGACCAAGGTCGACACGATGATCATGCCGCCGCAGGCGCACGGCGTGAAGGTGATCTCCATCGGCATGTTCACCCCCGGCAACGCCCCGGTCGTGTGGCGTGGCCCGATGCTGCATCGCGCGCTGCAGCAGTTCCTGGCCGACGTGTTCTGGGGCGACCTCGACATCCTGCTGCTCGACCTGCCGCCGGGCACCGGTGACATCGCGATCTCGGTCGCGCAGCTCATCCCGAACGCCGAGATCCTCGTGGTCACCACGCCGCAGCAGGCGGCCGCCGAAGTCGCCGAGCGGGCGGGCGCGATCGCGCTGCAGACCCGGCAGCGGATCGCCGGCGTCATCGAGAACATGTCGTGGCTGGAGAACCCGGACGGTTCGCGCAACGAGATCTTCGGTTCCGGTGGCGGTCAGATCGTCGCGGATTCGCTGTCGAAGGCCGTCGGTTCGACGGTGCCGCTGCTCGGTCAGGTCCCGCTCGACACGCGGCTGCGTGAAGGCGGCGACAACGGGACCCCGCTGGTGCTCGCCGAGCCCGACGCCCCGGCGTCGAAGGTGCTCAAGGCGGCCGCGTCGAAGCTGTCCGTCCGGGCTCGTGGCCTGGCCGGGATGATGCTGAACGTGACCCCGACCGGACGCTGACGCCCGTCTCGCGGGGAATGTGTCGACACTTTCCCCGCGAGAGGGCGCGAAGTGCGGTTGCCCTTACGTCGCGTCTGGGTCGATCGGGGGCTTTTCGCCGGGCGTGAGCGGCTCCGGCGCTTTGATCTGCGGCGCGGTGGTGCCGGGGTAGCCGTTGGGCTTGGTTTCCCCGTTCGTGCCGTTGATGGCCTTGAGGCCCAGCGGGTCCGCGTCCCCGTCGAACAGGTGCTGCGTCACCACCCGCTTGGGGTCGAAGTTCCGCAACCCGCGCAGATCCTCGAGCGGCTTGCGCAGCTGCTCGAACTCCGGACCCATTTCCTCGCGCAACTGCTCGCGCGCACCGGTCGCGAATTCGCGGACCTTGCGCAGGCTCTTGCCGACCCACGCCGCTGCCTCGGGCAGCCGCTCCGGGCCGAGAATGAAGAGACCTGCGACGATGAGCACGAGGATCTCGCCCCAGCCAACGCTGTCGAACACCCGTGAACCTCCGCCTTCAGCACATCCCAGCTCAGCGTACCCGTGTGGGCGCCCCTGCCGTCAGTCCGAACCCAACGTGACATCGACCGTTAGCAGTCGCTTCTCCCGGACCAGCTGCACCGGCACCACTTCGCCGGGGCTGTGGTCACGGACGGCCACCGTCAGTTCCGCGGCGTTGCGCACCAGGCGCCCGCCGAGCTTGGTGATGATGTCGCCCTCCTTGATCCCGGCGTTGGCCGCGGGACCGTTCGGGGCGACGTTCTGCGCCTGCGCGCCTTCGGAGGTGTTCGCGGCGACCGAAGCGGCGTTGATGCCGATGTCGGCGTGCACGACCTTGCCGTCCTTGATCAGTGTCTTGGCGACCTTGATCGCGGTGTCCGACGGGATCGCGAAGCCGATGCCGATACTGCCGGCGCCACTGCCACCGGCGCTGGCGTCGGTCCGGATCGACGAGTTGATGCCGATCAGGGCGCCCGTCGAATCCACCAGCGCGCCACCGGAGTTGCCCGGGTTGATGGGCGCGTCGGTCTGGATCGCGTCGTAGATGATCGGCGGGCCGGAGCTGTCCGCGGCGGTGACCGGGCGGTGCAGCGCGCTCACGATGCCGGAGGTGACGGTGTTCTCCAGGCCGAGCGGGGAGCCGACGGCGATCGCGGCGTCCCCTGGCTCGAGGTCGGAGGACTTGCCGATCTGGATGACCGTCGGGTTGGGGACGTTGACCTTGATCACCGCGAGGTCGGTCTTCGGGTCGGCGCCGACGACCTTCGCCTCGGCGCGTGTGCCGTCGATGAACACCGCGGTGGCCACGGCCGTCTTGTCGGTGACGGCGAGCGAGACGACGTGGTTGTTGGTGAGGATGTAGCCCTGCGGGTCGATCACCACGCCCGAGCCGACGCCGCCGGTCTCGCCGGACTTGACCTCGATCGACACCACCGCGGGAGAGACCCGCTTGGCGATGTCGGCGATGGACCCGGCCGGGCGTTCCTTGCCCGCCTGGGCCTCGGAAATGGTCGCTTCGCCGGTCAACGAGTTGCCCGTGTCGGCGACCCACCAGCCGACGAGCCCGCCGAGCGCGCCGACGAGCAGCGCGACGACACCGAGCAGCGCGAGCGCCCTGGGCCGGACCCGGCGGCCGAACAGCACCTCGGGCAGGCTGAGCATCGCGCTCTGCGAACGCGGCGGGGGTGTCTCTTCCGGCTCGGTCTGCACGG
Source organism: Amycolatopsis sp. (assembly GCF_036008905.1). Lineage (GTDB taxonomy): Bacteria > Actinomycetota > Actinomycetes > Mycobacteriales > Pseudonocardiaceae > Amycolatopsis. The sequence goes on from NZ_DASYMU010000019.1 coordinate 8,844, forward strand.
CGGGGCCGGCCAGGATCGCGCCGGCGGCCGGATCACGCCACGGGTCCGAGCCCGCGGCCCACATCTGGGCCTCGGCGGCTTTGGCGGAAACTCCGTTGTCGTCTTGCGGACGTTCGAGGAGCACACCTTCGGCACCGGGAGGACGGCCGAACGCTTCGGTGAGCGAGGCGGGCGGCGGCGGGGACAGCTTCATGCCCTGGGCGATGCCGTTGCCGTTCCCGGCGTCCGGCCGATAGAGCCGGTCGAACGCGCCGTCGACGCCGCGGGGACGGCCAAAGGTCGCCGCCTGAGCCGGATCCACCGAAGGGCGGGCCAGCGGACGAGGAGCGAGCCGCTCTTCGGGCGCCTGCTCATGGTTCGAGTTCGACTGCTCGGTCATCATTCCCCGACTGTTCATGCCTCAGGCGCCGGACGGCTGGGAGATCAACTTGCCCGGCGAGAATACCGCCGGGTACGGACCGAGTTTGCCCGCAGCGGGGTGAAGTGGGCGTTGCCCGGGTCAGCGCATGCCGACGAGGCCCGCGGGCACCGGCGCGCTGCTGGGCGACGGTGTCGGCACGACCTGGGAGGTGCTCGGACCGGGCGCCAGCGGGCTGCCGAACTGCGCGGGCAGGAGGTTCGCGTTGCCGGGCGGCTCGTCACTGACGTCCGCGGTGGTGGCGACCAGGGCGAGCGCGCTGAGCACGAGACCGGACACGACCACACCCGCGCCTTGCGCGGCGCGGCGGCGGGCGCCACCGAAGCGGCTGCTGCCCAGCACGTTGGGGGAACTGCCGAGCGGAGCGGAACTGCCCAGCGGGGCGGCCCCGCCGAGGATGCCTGAATCACGGAGACCGGCGACCCTGTCCGGACGCTGGATCGCGACCAGCTGACCGTCCGCGGTGACCGCCAGGTTGTCCGGCGAAGTCGGGAGAGCGGTGTTCTGCGGGATCGACCTCAAACTCGCGAGGAAACCCGCCGACATGGACGGCGCACCGGCGTGCCGGACGGCCGTGCAGGCCTGCCGCTGCGACATGACCTCTGCTGCGCACAACGGGCAGCGCGCGAGATGCGACGCGGCCCGATCCTGGGCGCCGAGGGACAGCTCGCCATCCACGAAGGCGACCACGGCGTCGGGAAGCAGGTGCGACTCAGGGAAGACCCATCCTCGCGGTGCGGTCATGTTTATGCCTCCACAGCTTCGCGCTCCATGGCGCGGCGCCGCTCCAAGGACGCGCGCAGCGCTTGGCGACCACGGTGAATCCTGCTTCGTACGGTGCCGAGCTTGACGCCGAGAGTGGCGCCGATCTCCTCGTAGGAGAGACCTTCGACGTCACACAATACGACGGCCGCGCGGAACTCCGGCGGGAGCTCGTCGAGCGCCGCCTGCAGGTCCGGGTCCAGGTGGGTATCGGTGTAAACCTGCTCGGGACTCGGGTCGTCACCGACGATCCTGTCCGTGTCCTCCGGCAGACCTTCCATCCGCACCCGCGACCGGCGGCGAGCCATGTCGAGGAAGAGATTGGTGGTGATCCGGTGGAGCCAGCCTTCGAACGTGCCGGGCTTGTACGACGCCAGCGAGCGGAAGACGCGGATGAACGTCTCCTGCGTCAGGTCCTCGGCGTCGTGCGCGTTACCCGTCAAGCGGTAGGCGAGCCGGTAGACGCGGTCGGCGTGCTCACGCACGACCTCGTCCCAGGAGGGCGGCGTCCACGCTACTTCGCCACCGTCGACCGTCACCGGTTCGATCTCGGTCGCGACCTGCGTGTCCATCGAGCTCCTCTTCGTTGCGGGGGAAGCCTCCATCAGGCTTTTCTCCCTACTACTCCACCCAACGCGGGCTGTCCGCACTGTGTTCCCGGATGACCCGGTGCTTCGGTGTTCGTTGTCTTCCGGGTCAGTCTCACTTGCTTCCTTATGGTTCTAGTGAGACTGGACTGAGAGGAGCCTGAGAAGTTGTAACCAGAGGTTTCAGGGAGCCTGCGCAGATTTATCGACAAGCAGCGCTAACCTCCGTGCGTGAGCTCCGGGACACACATCAGCTCCTCGAACGAACTCGGTGACGCCGAGTACGCCGAGGGGTACCTGACCGACGACGAGGCGCTGGTCGCCGCGCGCGGCAGGGCGGCCGAGTTCGGCTGCACCCCGCTGGGTGCCGCCGCGGGTGCCGCGCTGAGGTTCCTGGCCGCCACTCTGCAGGCCAGGGCGGTCGTGGAGATCGGGACCGGGGCCGGGGTGAGCGGGCTGCACCTGCTCCGCGGCATGGCTCCCGACGGCGTGCTCACCTCGATCGACATCGAACCGGAGTACCACCGGGCGGCCCGCAAGACGTTCCTCGAAGCCGGTTTCCCGCCCGGGCGGACCCGGCTGATCATGGGCCGGGCGCTCGACGTCCTGCCGCGCCTGACCACCGGCGGGTACGACCTGGTGTTCGTGGACTCGGCCCGGATCGAGTACCCGAGTTGCTACGAGAAGGGCGTCGCCCTGCTGCGCCCGGGCGGTGTGCTCGCCTTCCACAACGTGCTGGCCGGTGGGCGCGCCGAGGCGAACCGGCGCGATCCGGAGATGCTCGCGCTGCGTGAGCTCGCCAGGGCCATCCGGGAGGACGAACGCCTGGTCCCGGCGCTGCTGCCGGTCGGTGGCGGGCTGCTCGTCGCCGCGGTGGCTTAACGACGTCGGACGGACAGCACCGCACCCATCGCCAGAGTGAGCAGCACCGCGGTGAAGACGACCAGCCAGGTCCAGCCCGTGTGGCCGAAGATCACCGCGCCGGTGGTCCCGCCGACGCTGCTGCCGAGGTAGTACGAGAGCGTGTAAAGCCCCGCGACCTGGCCACGGGCGTTTTCGGGCGCCTCCGCGGCGGCCCAGCCGTTCGCGACCGCGTGCGCGGCGAAGAATCCGCCGGTCAGCACGAGGAAACCGAGCACGACCAGCGGCAGGAAGTCGGAGATCGTGAGCGCGGCACCGGCGATGGTGGTGCTCAATCCGACGACGACCGTCCGCACCCGGCCGAAGCGCGCGATCATCTTCCCCGCCATCGAGGACGAAACCGAGCCGACCGCGTACGCGAGGAACACCAGCGACGCGATCGCCGGGGACAGGTCCAGCGGTTTCCCGGTCAGCCGGAAGCCGGCCGCGTTGTACAGCGCCACGAACGAGCCCATCGCCAGCATCCCGACGGCGTACTGCGCCAGCAGGACCCGGCTCGCGACCGCCGCTTTCAGCCCGGCGAAGACGTCGCCCAGCCGCACGCGGGACGTCTTCGCCGGGTCGACCGGTGACGCGGGCAGCGCGACCACGGTGATCACCGCGCACACCAGCGCGACCACGGCGACGGCCGCGAGCGCTCCGTGCCAGCCCAGCGGACCGGCGGTGAACCCGCTGACCAGCCGTCCGGCCATGCCACCGACGGTGTTCCCCGCGATCATCGCGCCGACGGCGGCCGCGACGCCTTTGCGGCCGAGTTGTTCGACGAGATAGGCCGCCGCCACCCCGGGGAAGCCCGCGATCGCGACCCCTTGGATCGCGCGCAGGATCAGGAACACCGAGTAAGAAGGCGCCAATGGCAGCAACAGCCCGAGCACCACGGACGCGATGACCGAGGTCAGGATCACCGGCCGCCTGCCGACCATTTCGGAAAGCACCGCGATCGGCATCACAGCGAGAGCCAAGGCTCCGGTCGCCACGCTCACCGCCAGCGAGGCGCCGCCGGGATCGAGCTGGAACTGCGCGGCCAGCTGCGGCAGCACCGGCTGCGGCGCGTAGAGCAGTGCGAACGAGGAGATCCCGGCGGCCGCGACGGCCAGGGTGACTCGGCGTGGATTGACTCGGACGGGTTCTCTGGTCAGCAGCACAATCCGAAAGTAAGCTTTGCTAATCAATACGTCCAATACTTAAATCTGGCACTATTCATGCGGTGACGTATGAGAGTTTGAGTCGCCGGCTAGCGCCCAATCTCGCCCTGCTCGCGGCCCTGCGCGAGACGGGGAACATCACCCGTGCGGCGGAACTGCTCGGCGTCCCGCAGCCCACCATCAGCCGGCGGCTCGCCGCGATGGGCCAGGCCCTCGGCGCCCCGTTGACAGCGCCCGCCGGCCGGGGCATCAGATTGACCCGGGCAGGTGAGCTGCTCGCCGAGTCGGCGGAACGGGCGATGACCGCCGTCGAAGCGGGATCACGGCGTGCCATCGAAGAGGTCGAGCCCGCGAGCGGTCATGTCGTGCTCGGTTTCCTGCACCTGCTGGGCCGCTCGCTCGTCCCCGAACTGCTCCGCGACTACCGCGCCGCGCACCCGCACGTCCGGTTCAGCCTGGTGCAAGGCTCCCGCCGGGACATGCTCGACCGGCTCTCGTCGGGCGAACTGGACCTCGCCCTCATCGCGCCGGTCGCCACCGACGACCCGACCCTGGACGCGGTGGTCCTCGGCACCCAGCAGATCCTGCTGTCGGTCCCCCTCGAACACCGCCTCGCCGGGCGGAAGAGCGCGCGGATCACCGATCTGGCCGAGGAGAAGTTCATCCAGCTGGAACACGGCTACGGCCTACGCCAAATCACCGACGAACTCTGTGCCGCGGCCGGGTTTTCGCCGAAGATCGCCTTCGAAGGCCAGGAGTCCGACACCGTGCGCGGCCTGGTCGCCGCCGGTTTGGGCGTCGCCCTGCTCCCCCGCTTCGAACCCGGCTCCCCCGCAGGCGTCGTCGAGGTCCCACTGGTCCCCAAGGTCACCCGCACCATCGCCCTGACCTGGCGTCGCGACGACCCGCTCACCCCCGCCGTGGCGAACTTCCTCGACCGGCACCGGCGTGGGTCGTGAGTGCGTAA
>NZ_DASYMU010000020.1:0-72881 GCF_036008905.1 Amycolatopsis sp.
AACCCCCTTCGGAACAACTACGCACCTACATCGCCCACGAGACGCAAGCCATCGGGATTCGGAACTTCCAGCTGGCGCTCGTGCCGGGATTGCTCCAGACAGAGGACTACGCCCGAGCGGTCATCAGCCGATCGGTGAATGTCCCGAGCAAACAGGTGGAAGTCCGCGTTCATACTCGGATGCTCAGGCAGGAGATCTTCAACCGCTATCCGCGGCCTGACTTCACTTACTTCCTGCATGAGTCCGCGTTGCGGCTCCCGGTCGGTGGCTCGGAGGTGATGTCCGAGCAACTCCACCACTTGCTGCGAATGGCGATACGGCCGAATCTCGAGCTACGGATCGTTCCGTGTTCGGCCGGGGCACACGCGGGTACGGCAGGTCCGTTCACGCTGATGGAGTTTCCTCGATTCACCCCGGTGATCTACCTGGAGGGTGAGATGTCGTCGGTGTTCCTGGAGCAAACCACCGAGGTCGCCGCCTACCGGCGCATCCTCGCGTCTCTGGCGGATACCGCGCTTGGTCCGGAAGAATCCAAGCAGCTGCTCGTCACCCAGGCGAGGGAGCTGTATTCGGACCGAGAGGACCAGCATGACTTGGCGGAAGAGCAGCTACAGCGCGGGAGACGGTGAGTGTGTCGAGGTGGCTAGTACCCCGTCTGACGTGCGCGTTCGGGACACCAAAGATCGATCCGGCGGCTCCCTGACCTTCACCCCGGACCAGTGGCGAGCCTTCACGAAAAAGTTTTAGTCTGGGTGTCGATCCGGCTGTCTCCCGTTCGACGCATAGTCGAAGACACCGAGATGGAGGCACAAAAATGCGCTACATGATGATGCACAAAGCCGACGCCGCCAGCGAAGCGGGCGTCCCGCCCACCCAGGAACTCATGGACAAGATGGGCGCCCTGATGCAGGAGATGGGCGACGCGGGCATCCTCATCGCCGGCGAGGGCCTCCACGGCTCATCGTCCGGCAAACGGCTCAATTTCACCAACGGCCAGCTCACCGTCACCGACGGCCCGTTCGCGGAGACGAAGGAGCTGATCGCGGGGTTCGTGATCATGGAGGTCGAGTCGATCGACGAAACCGTCGAGTGGGCGAAGAAGTTCGCCGAATGCGTCGGTGACGTCGAGATCGACATCCGCCGGGTGGCTGTGGAGGAGGACTTCGGCGACGAGTTCACACCCGAGGCCCGCGCTCAGGAAGCGGCGCTGCGCGAGCAGGTCAGCCAGCGCTGATCAGGCGGTGGCGGGCTCGGCGACGCTGTAGCCCGCCTCTGTCACGGCGGCGTGCACAGCGGCGTCGGGGAGCCGGTTTTCGCTGGTCACGGTCACGAGCTTGGCCTCGAGGTCCACCGCGACCTCGGAGACTCCGTTGAGTTCCATGAGCTCGTCGGTGACGGACTGGGCGCAGTGCCCGCAGGACATGCCGGTGACGGTGTAGCTCGCCTTGATCATGAGCGCGAGTTTACGAAAAAGGCCGCCGCCACGATCGGGCGACGGCCTTTTCCTCTGAGAGTCAGATCAGATGACGCTGACCGAGGTCGCCTGGGGGCCCTTGGCGCCCTGGCCGATCTCGAACTCGACGCGCGCGTTCTCTTCGAGGCTACGGAACCCGTTGCCCTGGATCTCGCTGTAGTGAACGAAGACGTCGCCGCCGCCGTTGTCGGGGGTGATGAAGCCGAACCCCTTCTCGGAGTTGAACCACTTCACAGTGCCCTGAGTCATAAAAAGTCTCCATATGTAACAAACAAAAACGAGGAAGCCACTTCAGCAACCCGGGTCGAATACGTTCGGTTTGCTTCCTCGACTCACATCGGAGGAGACACTACGCCCGCTAAGCCTTGCGAGCGTGGGCTAACACGGACACAAAAACCTGAGACCGCCGAAAGTAAAGCACACGAGAGTGACGCAGACAAGGCCACATCACCAGCGTGGGCCCACTTTATTATCGGGCACTGTCGGGCTAGTCGTTGCCGAGGCCGGAAGCGGGCACATCCGGACCGAACGGCGACTTGCGCATCGCCCGCGGGTCACTCGCCACCGAGATGGCCGTGTCGTGCGTGTCCGTCACGGCGCTGAACGTCACCGGGGTGACGCCGGAGACCGAGTTCTTCTCGGTCAGTGTCGTGTCTTCGCCCATTGTTACCCCTTAAATCGATGTCTGTGGATCCGCGCTGATCCGGCTCAATCTGGCGGGTGTCGGCCAACGCACATTGGACGCCCAGCCGAGCTTCTCGAAGATCCAGATCAGCCTGGCGGAGATGTCCACCTGCCCCCGTAGCACGCCGTGCCGAGCACAAGTCGGGTCGGCGTGATGCAGATTGTGCCACGACTCACCAAAAGAGAGGATCGCCAGCGGCCAGAAGTTCGCCGCTTTGTCACGGCTGGCGAACGGGCGCTCCCCCATCATATGACAGATCGAGTTGACCGACCACGTGACGTGATGAAGTACCGCCACGCGGACCAGTCCGGCCCAGAACAACGCCGTCACGCCGCCCCACACGGACCAGGTGATCAGGCCGCCGATGACGCCCGGGAGCAGGAAGGTCAGCAGCACCCACACCGGGAACAGCTTGTCCACCATGCGGATGTCCTTGTCGGCCGCGAGGTCCGGTGCGAAGCGATCCACATTGGTCACCTCACGCTCGAACAGCCAGCCCATGTGCGCGTGCCAGAAGCCCTTCGCCAGCGCTTTCGCGCCGGTGCCGAACAGCCACGGCGAGTGCGGGTCGCCCACGCGGTCGGAGAACGCGTGGTGCCGCCGATGGTCGGCCACCCAGGTGGTGACCGGGCCCTGCGCGGACATGTTCCCGGCGATCGCGAGCGCGATCCGAAGTGGCCGGTTCGCCTTGAACGAGCCGTGCGTGAACAGCCGGTGGTAGCCCGCCGTCACCCCGAGACCGCTGAGCACGAAGAAGAACGCGCCGATCCCGATGTCCAGCCAGCTCAACCCCCACCCCCACGCGAACGGCACCGCCACCGCCAGCGCCACGATCGGCGTCAGGACGAAGATCTTGACGGTCACATGCTCCGGGAGCGAAGTCGCACCGGAGACGATGGGTTTCGCCGGTCGTGTCGGGGTTTTGGTTGCGGGCATACACACCTCAGGCTTTAGGGGGCGCGATGATCAATTCATCGCGTAGGGACGCTGAACGCGTCGACGAAGGTTTCGTCCGGCAGGCGCCTCATACGGCTGACCCCACCTACCTCGAAGCTACGCGACATCACCGCAGGAAGCCAGGAACGTGCTATTTCTAAGGTTTTTCTAAGAATGCGGGAAGTTCCCCAAACTGAAGTTCCCCAAACAATGTTCAATTACTCGACGATGGGCAGCTGCCTGGCGGCGGCAAGCAGCCCACTGAGGCGGATATCGGGCGTTACGACATCCGGGTCGGTGCGGACGTCGATCACACACGGACGCTGGCGGACGAGCGCGCTGGCGATGATCGCTTCGAGCTCGTCACGGCCTTCCACGGTGTACCCGGCGGCGCCGAGGCCACGCGCCCAGGTGGCGAAATCGACAAGTTCGACCGCGACCCCGGAAAGCCTGCCCCGGGCCTTCGCCTGGTGCATCGCGAGACCGCCGTGGACGCCGTTCTGGAACACCACCACGATGATCGGCGCGCGGTAGCGAACGGCTGTTTCGATCTCCTGGCCGGTCATCAGCGTGCCACCGTCACCCACCATGGCGACTACTGTGCGTCGCGGTTCGGCGAGTTTCGCGGCCACCGCGGCCGGGACGGCGTAGCCCATCGCCGCGTTGCTGGGGCCCAGCTGGCTGCGTGGTGCGGTGAAGCACCAGTAACGGTGCATGAACTGCGCGAAGTTCCCGGCGTCGCTGGTGACGATGGTGTCTTCGGGCGCGAGCCGGCGCAGCGTGCGGATGACGTCGACGGGGTGGACGCGCGCGTTGTGGCTGGTGTCGGGCGGGGTCATGAAGGTGTGCACCGCGGCGTTCGCGGCCGACGCGCGGCGGGGGCGCGGCCTGGCGATCGTCCTCAGTTCACGGAGAAACGGCTCGACTTCGGACTCGACACGGAACGTGAGCCCCTTCTTGTGGGTCTCCCCCAAACCGGTACCGACCATCACGAGCGTCTGCGTCGGAGTCGGGTAGCGGTAAGACTGAGTGGTGACCTCGTCGAGCTGGGTACCGAGCGCGAGCACGAGATCCGCGCGCTCGAGGGCGTCGAGCTGCCGCTCGGGGATGCCGAGGCCGAGGTGACCGGCGTAGCGGGCGTGATTCTCGGGGAAGGCGTCCTGGCGGCGGAAGGCGTTGTAGACCGGAAGGGCCAGCTCCTCGGCGGTCAGGATCAGCTCATCACGCGCCGAGCGCGCCCTGCCGCCGACGATGACCACCGGGTATCGGGCCTCGTCGATGAGCTGCGCGACGGAGTCGGCCGCCATGCCGAGCGCGCCGGTGACCGGCGTGAGGACTTCGGCGATCGGCTTGGCCGAGTCGTACGGCACGCCCCAGGCATCACTAGGTACCGCGAGGACGGCCGGCCCGGGCCTGCCGAAGCGGCACGCGTTGAGCGCCTCGACGAGCAGGCCGGGCACTTCGTCCGGATTTTCGGTGTAGCCGGACCATTTCGCGAGCGGTTTGAACATCGCCCGGAGGTCGACAGCGGGCAGTCCGCCGGTGGCGATCGGGGTCGACGCCGGGGTCTCCAGGAGGACCACCATCGGCGTTTCGTCCTGGTAGGCGGTCTGGACGCCGATGGCGAGGTTGGCGGCGCCGGGACCGCGGCTGGCGAGGACCACGGCCGGATGCTCGGTCAGCTTTCCGTCGGCCTCCGCCATGAAGGAAGCGCCGGTATCGTGCCGCGCGGAGATCACGTTGATCGCCGACTCCATCTGGAGCGCGTCGAGCAACTCGAGGAAGGACTCCCCTAACACTGCGTAGACGCGACGAATTCCAGCCTCGACGAGGATGCGTACACCCGTTTGGGCTACGGATGACCCCACTTGATACCTGATAAGGACAACCTTTTATGAGGACCATTGGTCCAGTCAAGTGATCTTCCGATGATGTGGGACGTAAGTTAGCGATTGTCGGTATTGACCGGTTTCCCGACACAGGAGGTTGTGCCTTGAGCTCAGCCCATGCACAGCAAAGCAAGGCACACCGCAGCGAACATGAAACTGTTTTTACCTATGGCGCGCCGGCGCTGAAATACGGGAGCGGATCGAGTGACGAAATCGGTTACGATTTGTCACAATACGGCGCTCACCGAGTCTTGTTGATCACTGACCCCCAGGTCGCCGCGACGGGCTGGCCGCAGCGGATCGCCGACGGCATCGCCGGGTACGGGCTGGACGTCGAGATCTTCGACGGCGTCCACATCGAGCCGACCGACGTCAGCATGCAGAAGGCCATCGACTTCGCGCGCGGCACCGGCCCGTGGGACGCATTCGTGGCCGTCGGCGGGGGATCGAGTATCGACACCGCCAAGGCCGCGAACTTGTTGACCAGCAACGACGGCGAGTTGATGGACTACATCAACGCACCCGTCGGCGGCGGTCTCGCGCCGAGCAAGCCGCTGAAGCCGCTCGTCGCGGTGCCGACCACGACCGGGACCGGGTCGGAGAGCACCACGGTCTGCGTGCTCGACGTCTTATCACTCAGAGTGAAGAGCGGAATCAGTCATCTCCGGCTCCGGCCGACCCTCGCCGTCGTCGACCCGCGGCTCACGGTGAGCCAGCCCGCCGGCGTCACGGCGGCCAGCGGGATGGACATCCTGTGCCACGCCGCCGAGAGCTACACCGCCCGGCCATACACCGAATTCGCGCGCAAGAAGCCCGAAGAGCGCGTCCCCTACTGCGGGTCGAACCCGCTCGCCGACATGTTCGCCGAGCAGTCGCTGCGACTGTTGTCCTGGGCACTGCCCGCGGCGGTCGCCGACGGCGGCAACCTGAAGGCCCGCGAGGACATGGCGCTGGCGGCGACGTTCGCCGGACTCGGCTTCGGTAATGCCGGGGTACATATCCCGCATGCCAACGCGTATCCGATCGCGGGCCAGGTAAGGGATTTCCGGCCCGAAGGCTATCCGGACGAAGAAGCGATGGTCCCGCACGGAATGGCGGTTTCGCTGACCGCTCCGGCGGCGTTCAGATTCACCTATTCGGCGGCACCGGACCGGCATGAACGCGTCGCCCGATTGCTGGCTCCCGATTTCGAATGGCCAGGAGACGTTTCCGAGCATTTGCCCGCGGTCTTGATCCGGCTCATGCAGGAAATCGGCATCCCCAACGGAATCGGCGCGGTGGGCTATTCGGAGTCCGATGTGGACGATCTGGTTCAGGGCACCTTGAAGCAGCAACGACTGCTGGCGACAGCGCCACGTGAGGCCTCCGAGGAAGACCTGGCCGGGATCCTGCGCGACTCGGTGGTGCTCTGGTGAGCTACGCGCGTTGGCAGGCGGTTCCGTTGCGGTGGAAGGACAACGACGTCTACGGGCACGTGAACAACGTCGTCCACTATTCGCTGATGGACACGGTGATCAACACCTGGCTGATCGAGCAGGGCGACCTCGACGTGGAGAATGGGAAGGCGATCGGGCTCTGCGTCGAGTCGCATTGCAACTACCACGGCTCGGTGTCCTTTCCGGACACGCTTTCGGTGGGTTTGCGAGTGGCGCATCTCGGCCGGTCGAGCGTGCGGTACGAAATCGGGATGTACCGCGAAGACCGGGAAGACGTCATTGCGGAAGGGCATTTCGTGCACGTCTTCGTCGACCGCGAAACCCGGCGGCCGGTCGAGATCACCGGGAAGCTGCGGGAGTCGCTGGAAGCGTTGAAGGTGAGCTAAGGCGAAGCGGCGCCGGAGTGATCCAGGCCTGCATCATGGCGGCGTAGCGCGCAGACGTCACGAGGAGCTCTTCGTGTTGGCCCAGAAGGGTTTCCTGGCCATCCATGACGAGCACGCGGCGCGCCCGGAGCGCGGACGACAGGCGGTGCGCGATGACGACCAGCACACCGCCTCGGGCGGCGAAGGCGCGCTCGGCCTGTGCCTCGGCGACCGGGTCCAGATGTGACGTCGCTTCGTCGAGGATGATCACCCGCGCGGAACCGGCGTAAACCCGGGCCAGCGCAAGGAGTTGCGCCTCCCCCGGTGAAATTCCCTCACCGGCGTGCCCGAGTTCGCCCTCCAGCCCGCCGAGGCGAGCGACCAATTCCTTGGCGCCGACCGCTTCGGCGGCGTCGAGCAGTTGCTGATCCGTGGCGTCATGGGAGAACAGGGCGAGATTGTCCCGCACGGTTCCGGCGAAGACGTAGGCCTCCTGGGGAATCAGCGCGACGAGCCGATGCCGTTCCGCCGCGCGCACCTCCCGTACCGGCGCGCCGCCGAGGAACACCCGGCCTTCCTGCGGGCTGATCATGCCGGTGATGAGCCCGGCCAGCGTCGACTTCCCGATCCCGCTCGGCCCGACCACGGCCAGGTGCTCCCCCGGTCGCAGGTCCAGATCCAGTTGGCGCACAACGGGTTCCGCGTGCGCGCCCCAGCCGAACGTCAGCCCGCGTACGGCCACCGCCGCACCGCGCGGCGCAGCGTGTCCCTCGACGACCTCCGGCACTTCCGCGGTCTCCGAAAGCCGCCGCAACGCGACGATGAGCCGTAGCACGACCGTGCTGGCCGTCGCGGCGAGGCCCCGCAACGCGGGCTGCATCGTCGCCGCGAGGTACACCAGCGCGCCGAGCGCGGCCCCGGCCGTCAGCTCGCCGGAGATGACCATCCCGGGCGCCACCAGCAACGCGAGCAGCAACGGCAGGAAGCCGCCGATCGAGATCACGAGCGTGCGCAACGCCGTTGACCTGGCCATGCGCATCGCGGCCTCGGCTTGACCGTCGACGGCGCCGTACATCGCCATCGACGCGATCGGCTCGGCCCCGCACGCGACGACGTCCCGCATACCGACCAGCGCGGACCCGGCCGTCTCGGCGGTGTGTTCGTCGGCCAGCGCGAGCGCGCGCTGCCGGGACGCGAGCGACGGCAGCATGCCCGCGAAGAGGCCCACCGACACGATGACCGGGATCGAGACGATCCACGCCAGCGACCCGGCGACGGTGAACAACCCGGCGAGCGCGGCCACGGTCGTCACCATCATTCCGCGTGCCTGCACGAGAAGCCCGGCGGTGGCGTCGCGGACGACCTCGACATGTTGCGTGATCCGCGCGACCCCGCTCGCGTCCGGCTGGTTGCGTGGCGGCGAATCGTCGTGCAGCACACCGCGGACAACCGCGGTGACCAGCGCGTCCCGCATGGGTTCGATGACCTTGCCGAGCTGGTGCCAGACGAACCGTGAGCCGATCGCGCCGAGCAGCGCGACGAGTCCGAACACGCCCAGCCAGGCCAGCCCGGTGCCGGGTTTTCCCGCGGCGAAGCCCTGATCGACGGCGAGTTCCACGAGTCGCCCGGAGAAGAACGCGGGGACGCTTTCCAGCACCGAGCAGCCGAGCAGCACGAGACCGCCGCGCCACTGGCCGACCAGCGCGGAGCGATACAGCCGGCCGACACTCACTGGGAGTCCTCCGTAAACACACTGCGGTAGCCAGGGTCGTGCCACAACGAGGCGTGTGGCGCGACCGCCCGGACCCTCCCGTTTTCCAGCCAGACCACCAGATCCGCGCGGGCGGCCGTGGTCGCGCGGCGTGTGACCACCACTCTGGTGCGGCCCGGCAAAGCCGTCTCGATCGCTTCTTCCACCGCGGCTTCGGTGACCGTGTCGAGGCTCGCCGTCGCGTCGTCGAGGATCAGCAGACGCGGGTTGTGGACGATCGCGCGCGCCAGCCCGAGTCGCTGCGCTTCCCCGCCGGAGAGCGGGGTTTCGGTCAGCGGCGTGTGATAGCCGTCGGGCAGCCGGACGACGACGTCGTGCACCTGCGCCATCCGGCAGGCGTTGCGCACCGAGGCTTCCCCGGCCCACGAGCCGTAGCCGACGGCGTCGGAGACTGTCGCGCCGAGCAACGCCGGCCGCTCGAACGCATAGCCGACAACAGCGCGCAGTTCCTCCGGGCGCAGCTTTTCCAGCGGCGCACCGTCGAGCAGCACCTGCCCGCTGTCGGGTGGCCGCAGCCCGCCGAGGACGTTGACCAGCGCGGACTTGCCGGAGCCAGATTTCCCTACGACCACAAGGAAAGCGCCACTGGTGATAGTCAGGCTCACGTCGTCCAACGCGCCTTCGAGGCTCACGTGCCGAAGCTGGATCGTGCCGTTGCCCGGCCGCAGGCTCAGGTTTCCGCGTTCGGGCACCGGCGAGTCGAGCACCTCCATGAGGCGTTGCCCGCACGAGCGCGCCCGCGCGAGGGTGGTCAGCAACGGGATCTGCGTGACCATCCGCATCCCGAGGGCCACATAGCCGAGCGCGGCGAGCACCTCACCGATCGACAACCGGCCCGAGGCCACTCCGAATCCCGCGGCCGCGAGCACGGCGAGTTCCACCGCCGGAAGCAGCAACGCGGCCCGCCAGACCATGCGCGCCTGCGTCTTCCACATTCCGCGACCGGCCCGGCTGAGCTGCGGCAACGGCCGGAGCACGCGCTCGGTCTCGAGGTCGGCGGTGCCGGAGGCGGCGATCGTGCGCAGCCCGGCGACGGCGTCGAGCAGCCGGGCCCCGAGCTCACCGGAAACACGTTGGTAGGTCAGGACGTCGTCGGCGGTGTGCTTCAAGTGGGCGCGCGCGAGTAACAGCGCGAGTGGCACACTGCCGAGGAAGACCAGTGCGAGACGCCAATCGAGGAGTCCTAACAGGACAATCGCGCCGGTGGAGATCAGCACCGCCGAGCCGAGCTGGACGACGATGGACGTGATGGCCCCGGCGCCGACACAATCACCGGTCAGGCGGCTGATCGCGTCGCCCTCGGCGAATTTCGACCGCGTGCCGAGGCCGAACAGGCGGTCGGTGAGTTTGCGGCGCAGCCACGCGGTCCCGGAACTCGTGACGCGGACGGCGAGGATGCCGCCGAAGATGTCGGCCGCGATCTCCGACGTGCCGAGCGTGAGCAGCCAAGCGACCTCTGGCCAGCTGTTTCTTCCGCCGATCGCGGCGTCCACCGCCGCGGCCAGCGCACCGGGGAGCAGAAGGCCGGCAGCGGTCGCGACCATCGCGGACAGAACGATCAAGACCAACCGGGCCGGATCGAGCCGGGCGACCTCGCCCAGCAACCGATCTCCCGGTCTCGTCATCTGAGAACCTCCAAGACGTACATCCGCGGGCGTATTCCTGAGCGCCGAAATGGCGCAGAATGAAAGCGCGGGAGCGGCGCACTTGGCCTGTGCCGCTCCCGCGCTCGTCATTGTTCGGTCAAACCGGTACCTGCGTTGGGACTAGTGGCAGGTGAGCAGGCTGATCGTGCTGTTGGCGCACGAGGCGAGCAGGCTCAGGTTGCTCGTGCCGCCGCCACCGCCGCCGCCACCGTTCGCCGGAGCTTCCATGCCCTGCAGGTCGAGTACGAGATCCATGATGGTTCCCTTTCCTTGCTTCTTCAGCTCCTCCGGTCATCATTGGCCGGGGGTTCGTGGGGACGGAGCGGCGCCGAAGAACGGCAGCACCGGGGATCCGTCCAGGGTTGCGGCCAGCGCGAGCAACACGCCCGCACCGCCGGTGTTCACATCCATCGACAACCGCAACAACTGGTTGCCGGGGAAGGCCATCCCGCCGTGGAACGGCATCGCGTACCAGGCCAGGCGGGAAAGATGGACGTCGATCGCTTCCGCGACGACGGGATCGTGTACGCGGCGCTCGCCCATGGCCAATGCGGTGAGCAGGCCACAGCGGCCGAACATCAAGCCGGGGTGGATGACGAACTCGCCGCGGCAGGACTCGCGCAGCCCGGGCAGACTCGCGACGCTCTCGGCGTCCGGCGCGTGCACCGCGAGCTCTTCGAGCACCATGGCCACGCCTGCGCTACCTACGCCCACGTACGGCAGGGTGCGCAACTCACCATCGCGGACTTGCAACGAACCGTCGTCGGTGGCGACGCATTCCTCGAGGTCACGCTGGAGCGCCTGGTCGGCGAAGGACAGCCAGGCGCGTTCACCGGTGAGCTCGAACAGCCGGATGAACAGCAACGCCGGTCCTGACCAGCCGTTGAGCAGGCCCGCTCTGGCAAACGTGCCCGGTGAGGCGGCCGTCTCCAGTGCCTCGGCGATCCGCACGGCGATGTTGAGCGCCTGACGGCCGAACTCGTTGTCCCCGCGCTTGGTGGCGAAGTGCAGCTGGGTCAGGCCGATACCGGCGAGACCGCCTTCGAGCGCGTGGTCCGTGGTCTGCGCGACGAGCTCCGACGAGGATTCGAGCAACGCCGTCGCCATGTCGTGGTGGCCGAAGTTCTCCAGCACGTAAGCGATTCCGTGCGAACCGTCGTAGAACCCGGGCCGCGCGGGAGGCTCCCGGCGCAGCGACGCGAGCAGCCACTCCTCATGCTCCGGGAAACGACCGGCGCCAGTGACGTCGAGCGCGTGGAGGACCCCGGCCGCGCCGACCCCGAAGCACGCGCCGCCGACGCGGAACTGCTCGATGTCGCCGGGGAACAGCCTGTCGTGGCGCTCGGGGGTCGCGCTGGCCAGGACGGCCTCGGAAATCGACTTCCGGACTAGGTTCCAGTCCGGTTCATCCTGGTCCAGCGCGGTACTGGCCGGCGCGTCGAGCTTCTCTTCCTCACGGGTCGTGAGGTGGGCGAGGACCGACGCGCCGAAACTTTCGGGGAGGTCGAAACGGCGTTGCACGAACTCGACCAGCTTGAACAGCTTGTTCGGGGCGAGCTCCAGCAACGTGTTGAGCGGTAGGAAGATCCAGAGGCGCAGGGCGGCGAGCGCGTGCTCGTCGATGTCGAAGCCGCTGCGATCGGCCGGTGCCCGGAAGCCGGGCGCACCCAGTGCCGGTTTGGTGCCGGCGTCGATCTCCGACGCCATCTCGAAGTCGATCAGGCCGACCGTGTCTTCGCCGGTGACCTCGTCGGTTTCGACCAGGATGTTCAGCGGGTGGAGGTCTCCGAAGACGACTCCACGCTCGTGGACGGCGGCAATGATCCGCTCGACCTTGCCCACCAGTGCGAGGGCCCGTGCGGTGTAGTCGACGAGATCCTGCGGAGTGCTGTCGCGGCGGGTCAGCGGGTAGTTGCGGGCCAGCCACGAGCCGAGCGCGAGGCCCGGCATGTGCTGCATGGCCACGAAGTGGTGCTCCCACACGGGGAACAGGTCGTAGACCTCCGGTATGCCCGGAATGCCCGCCAGGCGCTCGAGGATTTCGTGCTCCCGGCGCAGCCTGGCGACCGCGTCGACGCCGTCCCTGTCCAGGCCGGCGTGGGGGCGGGCTTCCTTGAGGACGACCTGCTCGCCGTCGGCGTTCCTGGTGGCCAGGTACACGCCACCGCCGTTGGAAAAGTGCAGAGAAGAGGTCACCTTGTAGGGGAACTGCGCCGGGTCGCCACCCTTGCGAGCCGCCAGGTGAGGCGCCAGGAAATCCGGGAGTTTCACCCAATCGGGAGTGGAGAAAGTCGGCTGCCGTTTGTCCGGGACCATAGAGCCGTCCGGCTTGGTGACAGCCAGAACCCGCGTTCCGTCCGCCTCGACCCACTGTTCGATGAATCCACCGTAACGGACGAAGAGCGGACCTTCGGCGTAACGCAGGTCGCTGAGGATATACGCTCCGTGCTCACCCCGCAGTACGACGGAAAGATCTTCCAGGACCTGCTGCAGTTCTTTGTTGTCGGCCGGATAAATAGTGATCAGCTTGGCGCTGCCTTCACGCGGAGCATATTTGGAATTGCGCGCCAACAAGATCAACTTGCTTCGCAGATGCTTATAAGCTAAGCGGTGCTCGATACAATGCACGTGCACCTTCGCAAGCACTCGCTCGGCGTTGTCGAGGCCGGCCGAGATATGGATTTTCCAGCCCTGCAAGGGCAAACGCTGCCCTTCGGGAGCCAGAGAACGCCAGACTCCACGGTCCCCTTCGACCCATCCGGACTCGGGGAGCGGCAGGTCCGCGGCGAAGTCGTCCCCAGATACACCGGAGTCACGCTGCTCATCGAAGAACAGCGGATCCGCGAAGCAAAACGCTTCGTATCTGAGATCCATAGCCGGAATCCTTTCCCGATTCGCTTGGCCGATGTCGCTGCCACCACTTGGCCGATGAGAGATATTCCCCCATGCCGAGGAGGGCGCTGGCCATCCGCCATTGAGGGGGTTCAGCTAGCCCGTTCAGGGTGGGTAAGAATGACATCTGACCCGCTGTAAGCAGACTCTGGGTGATTTCGATTCGATCATCGACCACCCGGTCGCGATGTAACGGAGACCCAGGATCTCATATCCACTGGTCGGACCACAACGCGATTAATACCGTACCACGAATTGGCAGAATGCCATTAACTGATTCCGTGACTTATTAACCAGATCCACCCGACCCTGCACGCGCACAATGTCCACAAAGGACTATGGGTCCGACACCGACAGGCGCTTCGGCATCCGCCATGGAAGGCAGGGAAAGAAAGGCCGGATGGCCTAGTAGTAGTTTGGCACCGTGCGGCAAATGGAGGAATGGTGATCACCGGATTCGCGATCACGATCGTGGCATGCGCGGTCCTTGCGGCGGTATGGAGCTTCGTGCTGTCCGCGCGAAACCGTGAGCCGTCGAAGGCCCTGCTCGGCGCACTCGCCGCGGTGGAGCTGCTGCTGGTCGTCCAGCTGATCATCGGTGTGGTGCTGCTCGTCGGCGGCGAGCGACCTGGCAGCATCGCCACGTACCTGGCCTACCTGATCGGCTGCCTGCTCGTCCTGCCGGTCGGGACGGTGTGGGCGCTGGCCGAACGGAGCCGGTCGAGCACCGCCGTGCTCGGGATCACGTGCGTGGCCATCCCGGTGATGGTCCTCAGACTGAACGAGGTGTGGAATGGCGCAACCGCCTAAGACAGCCACCGGCCCAGGCCGCGTCCTGGTCGCCGTCTACGCGATCTTCGCCCTCGCCGCCACCTCCCGCGCCGGCGTCCAGATCGCCACGAAGTTCCACGAGGCCCCCGTCGCCTACCTCCTGTCAGCCCTCGCCGCCGTGATCTACGTCCTCGCCACCTTCGCCCTCGCCCGCTCCGGCGAGACAGCCTGGCGAATCGCGTTGGCCGCCTGCGCCGTCGAGCTCCTGGGCGTCCTCACCATCGGCACCCTGAGCATCTTCGACTCCGCCGCCTTCCCCCAAGCCACCGTCTGGTCCGTCTACGGGCAGGGATACCTCTTCATCCCGCTGGTCCTCCCGGTGCTCGGCCTCCTGTGGCTCCGCCGCACCGCACCCAGGCCGCAGAATCCGATTGACCGCCCGGTAGGCTGATGGGCAGGGGTCGTTAGCTCAATTGGCAGAGCTGCGGACTTTTAATCCGTAGGTTGTGGGTTCGAGTCCCACACGACCCACTCGATCAACATCCCCGCTGACCAGCGGGGATGTTCTTCATGTGGACCTTGCTCAAGAGTCTTGTTGATCTTGTGGGCTCCGCGAGGGTTCCCTGAGGGCTCTGACCTGCGGAGACCCTCTAAATGGTAGAGGAAAGTCGTCACCAGGGCAGGGTCGAGCCCCAATGATTTATCCCTTTCCTGGTCGACGGCAAAGCTAAGAAGCACCAATCGCGAAACCGCTATCCAGCTGACCGCTGTGGTCAGCGTCTACCGGCGGCGACGGGCCGGCGGCCCGGAGACCGGCGGGGTTTCCCGGGTTTGCGGCGCTGCCGGAGCCGGATGCCGGTGGACCTGGCGGCTTCCAGCACCAGTCGCGCTGTCGCTTCAGCGGACTGGCGGGCCAAACACGGCAGGACACTGGTGTAGGTGTCGGCGGTCAGCACGATGCTGGCGTGCCCCAGCATGCTCTGCACCGTCTTAAGGTCATTGCCCGCCGCCAGCGACAAACTCGCCGCCCCGTGCCGTAGGTCGTGCAACCGCACCGGCGGCAACCGCGAGTCGTCGTTGAGCGCGCGAAACAGCTTCGACACCCGGTCCGGCTTGACCGCCCCGCCGTCGGCGGTGTGGAAGAGGAACCCGACCGGCTCCCCGAACACCGGGCTACGGCTGGCATCGCGATAGCGCCGCAGCAGCGTGGTGGTCCGGTGGTCCAGAGTGAGGACCCGGTTGCTCGCCTCGCTCTTCGGCTTCCCGATCTCGACATGCCCGCCGATCTGGCGGACTTGATGCGACACCGTCAGGTATCCGCGGTCGAGGTCCAGATCACACCACCGCAGCCCCACCGCCTCACCGCGGCGCAACCCCAGCAACGCCACCAGGTGAAACAACGGGTACAGCCGGTGCTCACCGATACCGGTCAGGAACGACGCGGTCTGCTCCGCCGTCCACACCGCCACCCTGGGCCGCTCCCCCGTCGCCTTCCACTGCGCCACCCGCGGCGGCGTCCACACCACCGCGTGCGGACGCCGCCCCGACGGCAACTCCACAAACCGCGCCGGGTTGCGCACGATCAGACCCCGGCGCACGGCGGCGTTCAGACCCGCCCGCAGCGTCGCGTGAATCCGCTGCAACATCCCCGCCGACAGAGCCCGCCCGGCGGCGCCGTGGGTGCGGACGATCGCGGTGACATCGCCTGCACCCTCGCCGCCGTCAAATCCCGCAACAACACCTCACCCAAGTACGGCTTCAGATAGGCGCGGATGTGCAGGCGATAACCACGCAGCGTGGACCGCTGTGTTCCTAACCGCATATCCACCCACAGCGACAACCACTGCCCGGTGGTCACCACCGCCGCCGACGGATCCGCCGCAGCAGGATTAGCCAGATAATCGCGGGCTTGACGTGCCGCGGCCCGCGAGATGAAACCACCGCGGCGCAACTGCCGGCGCCGGCCATCCTGCCCGCGGGGCATCTCCAGCCGGAAGTACCAGCTGCCGTGCCCACGCTCACCCAACCGCGGACACCGGCCATTGAGCAGTTGGCCGGTCCCGTCCCGGCAACTGCACCGCTTGAACACATCCGATGACACCCTCATCACGACACCTCAATCCATCGCCAGGACTACGAATCCTTCGATGGTGCACCTGCACACGCACATGAGCGATCATGTGAAAGTGCTGGTCAAAGCCTCGAAGATCACCACCCGGATGGACGTCCCCGCTCCAGCGACATCGGGTTACGGTCAGGAGTACTCGACACCTGGGGAGGGCGGATGACGCAACTGCCGATGTTCGGGCAACCACCAACCGAACCTGAACCGAAACCCGTCGGCGACCAGGTGGTGCGGCTGCAGGTTCTGGTCACGGTGAAGGCGGCACCGAACCCGTCGGACAAATACGGCGAGACGGTATGCGTCGCCGGGCTCAGCACCGACCCTGTCCGACCGGGCTGGGTACGGCTGTATCCGATCAACTTCCGCGAGCTCGGCGCGGACGCCGCCTTCCGCAAATACGACGTCATCTCGGTCGACGCCGTGCCGGCCAGGCAGGACTCACGGAGGGAAAGCTGGCGACCCCGGATGACCACGCTGCAGGTGGAGAACCATCTGCAGGAGTGGCACCATCGCCGGCCCTGGCTGGATCCGGCGATCTCGACCGACACGACCATGTGCCAGCTGCACCGCGGCGCGACGACGGACAGCCCTTCGCTGGCCCTGATCCGCCCAAGGCTGGTCACCGGCTTGAAGATCGACCGCCATCCCGGCTGGACCCCACAGCAGCGGGCGAAGATCGAGCAGTACGTCGGCCAGTTCGACCTGTTCGGCAACACCGACCGTTCCGCGCTAGAGGCCCCCCGCTACAGCGGCAGCTACCGATAGCTCTGCCACGACGACGCCTGCCCAGGTCATCAGCAGGGAATCCTGGACTGGGAATTCGTCGCGCTGCAGCGCCACCTCCACGACCGCGACGACAGCGCCGCGCGTAAGGCGCTGACGCAGAAGTTCCTGGCACAGATGTGCGCGACAGACCGCGAGATCGCGTTCTACGTCGGCAACCAGGCCAAGCGCCCACGAGTGTTCAGTGTGCTGGGCGTGTACTACCCGAAGCGGAAGCGCTAGCGCCGCGCCGCCGGGCTCAGCCTGCGCGCCAGCTCGCCGAGCACGACGTCGCGGTGGCATCGGCGTTCGTCGGCTTCGAAGCAGAGCAGCGCGATGCGCTCCGTGCGCGCTAGATCGCCGAGTTCGTCGAGACTTGCCTGGGCGCCATCGCTGGTAAGCAGGTCAGTGTAGGCGGCCTTGGCGCGTTCCAGCTCGGCTTCACTGCCACCGAAACCCGCCCGGTTGTCCTTGGGGTTGCCCAGCTCGCGGCGGTGATCGTAGGCGATACCAGCCTCGGCCAGCGCGGTCCGCAGCGCGGTCTTGCTGAAGCCCCGTTTCCGCGAGATCGGGGTCAACCGCACGTCGACCAGCCGCGACACCTGACGTTCGACCAGGTCGGCGACGAAGTTCACGATCTCGCGTCCTTCATAGCCGACGCCAAGTACACCCGCCGTCTGTGTGACCGTCATGGCCTCACCCTGTCACGTCCCCCCAAAGCACGGATTGACAGGTCAATGACCTTTCCAGCCGAGTCGTAGAAACGTGCCCTGGCACGGCATCCGCTAGCCGTGTATCGCGTCCACCTTGCCGGGTTCGGCGCCGGGGACGCCGCTGACTGGCTAAGGCAGAGCCAGAACCAGGTCGCGCCATCCCGTCACGGCTGCCACGAGCTCTTGTCGAAGCACACCCAGGGACTCGACCGTGAGCGGCAACTCCGAGTAGGAGCGGCCACCGCGGGGCATGACTCCTAGCCGATGTTGGGCTGGATCGTGACGCTTCGCGGGGTCCATCTCGACCCAGACCAGCGGCCTCGCGTGCAGGGCCTCATTGCGTTGTGTAAGGGCGCGGTCGACCGTGGTCAGCCAGCGGGTGGCAGCGTCGCGCAGGTCCGAAGCCGGCCGCCCGGCCAGGTCCGTCAGGGCGGCCTCGATCTTTCGGCGGACCGGCTTCGTGCTGTCGAACCTGGAGTTGCCAAGCACGCGTGCGCAGATGTCCTCGGCGTAGTCCTCGAGCTTGATCACGGCCCACGTCACACGCCCGAGTTCGGTGAGCACGTCAAGGGGGAGCTCGTCCGGGGCCACACACCACATCGTAGAGGCGCGCTGCCAATTCGGTGTCCTAGTACTCCAGCCGTAGTTTGTGATGGTCATGGTTCGTGGGTCGATTGTCGCTGGTAGTGGCCTTGCTGGGCGCGGTATTGCCGGAGGTCATCGACCAAGGGGAATTCCGCCGCTACTTCCGCAATCACCACGATGTCAGCGACACGCCCGGTCCTATTACGCCGGAAGCCCTAGTTCACGAGTGATCATGGGTACACCTCCCAATGACGAGGGAACCCATCACGGCGGCAACGTCTAGGTGTATTGACCATGGAGGTTGGTTACGGGCGACACGTAACACGATGATCTTGAAATGAGGGAGGGCCTCCGGGTTCGGTGTGGATTGCGACATCTACCCCGAAGCACCAGGAGGCCCTCGTGACCCACGCTAACGCACCCCTGACCCCCGTCGGAAGACTGCGCCTGGCCCGGTGTGTCGTCGAGGACGGCTGGCCGTTGCGGCGGGCAGCGGAACGATTCCAGGTCTCGGTGACCACCACGAAACGCTGGGCCGACCGCTACCGCGACCACGGCGAAGCCGCCATGACCGACCGCTCCTCCCGCCCACACCACAGCCCGTCGAGGACCCCGACCCGCACCGAACGCCGCATCATCAAAGTCCGGGTCCTGCGCCGGTGGGGACCCGCCCGCATCGCGTACCTCCTCAGGCTCAATCCCGCCACCGTGCACCGCGTCCTGACCCGCTACAAACTGGCCCGCCTGGCCCATCTCGACCGCGCCACCAGCCGGCCGGTCCGCCGTTACGAACACGCCGCACCCGGTGACCTGATCCACGTCGACATCAAGAAACTCGGCAACATCCCCGACGGCGGCGGCCACCGGGCGGTAGGACGGCAAACCGGACAACGCCACCGCACCCTCACCCCAGGTAAGAAACGCGACCGCAACGGCAACAGCCACGTCGGGTCCAGCTACATCCACAACGCCGTCGACGACCACTCCCGGCTTGCCTACAGCGAAATTCTGTCCGACGAGACCAAAGAAACCGCGGTCGCGTTCTGGACCCGCGCCCACGCCTTCTTCACCGCCTGCGGTATCACCGTCACCCGGGTCCTGACCGACAACGGATCTTGCTACAAGTCCTATCTCTGGCGCGACACGCTGCGCGACGCGGACATCACCCACAAACGCACCCGCCCCTACCGGCCGCAGACCAACGGGAAAGTCGAACGGTTCAACCGCACCCTGCTTGATGAGTGGGCCTACAGCCGGCCCTACACCTCAGAAACCGAACGCCGCGACGCCTACCCACACTGGATCCACACCTACAATCACCACCGCGGCCACACCGCACTCGGCGGCAAACCACCCGCCACCCGCGTCCCCAACCTCACAGGGCAATACACCTAGGTCGTGTCCGCCCGGACGGGTGGCCATTGTGGACCTCCGATGTGCGACCTGACCGTGAGCACGACACCACCGCGGCCCGCACCGACCCCGACTTGTTGACCCTGATCGCCGCGTGGGTCAGCGACGGGCAACTCAGCCTGGCCAACCTGGGATACGACGGCGAGCCCACCATCTTCACAATCCCCTTCAAGAAACCCAAAACGGAGAACTGACCGTCGGCCACGGACCTACAACGCCAACCACGGCGCCCTGCGTTGCCTGGGAGACGCGAACTCCCCTACCCAAACCACCTACAAGGCTGCACCGCTACTGCGACTGTCCTGGAACCTCAGCAACATCGTCGCACCCGCACTGGTCCTGCTACACCACTAATACCACCGGACTGCATGATCCACAACCACCAATCACGCAACGCGACAGTAAATACACGGAAAGGCTCAGTGACTTGGATGTTGATCGCGACGATAGGCGTTAACCCAACGGCTAACCAATGGTGAAGCGATCAAGAAGCTGCACCCTATCATGAGCAATAATGGGTCAACGAGTCCACTGACTGAGCCAATGATCCATGAAACAACAGGTATCAGCACAACAATCGAGATTCTGAGCGGTCGCTTCAAGACGCCACCCTTAAAAGCGCCCAGCCAGCTTAAGGTCATGCCATTCACCACTTAACGCCTCCAATGTCCCCACCGTCGCTTGACAAATGGCTTCATTTTACGCCATGTTGCGCGGGCTTGCCCAAATTTGCCAAGTCGAGACCACGTCCGACTGGTGAGCTTTGCTGCTGCACCAGCTCCCGCCCACACCCGTCCAAAACCTCCCGTTACACCGCCTACGGCCGTCGCCGTGATTAAACCTCTCCAAGTGGGTTTCGGAGTGGATACAGCGTACGCCGCTGCGCCAACCGCGATACCACAAATAATCGTCGCTCCACACATTCCCACTGCGATGGCGCCTACGACTACGACAGCGATCGACGCGATGGGGCGCCAGACGTTTGGGTTGGTGACAGCGCTTGCGGCCTTACTGAGCCAGGACCACCATTGGCCGTTGAGGTCGGTCTTGTTGATGGGGTCGGCGACGACGTAGTCGTAGTCGTTGGCGGAGCCGCCGTCGACGGGGTCGACGGAGAGGAACCGGCCCAGCAGCGGACTGTAGGGGCGTGCGCCCATCTGGACCAAGGCGAGCGAGCCGGCGTGTTCGTAGGGACGTTGGTGCTGCCCGAGCCAGCCGTAGTCCATGTTCCCGGGTTGATTGTCGGGAACATTGTCGGGATTGACTGTGCCGGTGGCGGTGAGGGGTTCACCGTAGGGGCTGTAGATGTGCAGGTCACCGACCTGCTTCCCGGTGTTGTCGCAGGTGAGGGCGAGGTCACCGCGGACGTTGGGCATGTCCCAGGTGGATGCGGCTTCCCCGCCGCCACCGTGGACGGTGTAGAGGACTCCGCCAGGCAGGCTGACCGTGCGGGTCAGCAGTCGTTTGTCGCCAGCCAAGGCAAGGTCGGAGCTGTCACCGCTCGCGGTGTAGGAATAGAGGACATCGGTGGTGGTGTCTCCTTGCGTAGCGCCACGGCGCGTGATGCGGTCGGTGACGTCGCGGACGTAGGCGATATCGGCCGGATCGGAGCCAGTGGTGCGGGCGGTGAGGTTGCGGTCCGCGGAGTCCCAGCCGAGGTAGGTAGTGGCATCCCCGATAACGAATTGCGTGGTACTGCCGTGAGTGTCGTACCCGATCCCGCTCAGCGCGGTGGCGCCGGTGGTCGCGAGGAGACGGTCGGCCGCGTCGTAGCAGTACCCGGTCTCCGCTGTGCCCGCGCTGGTTTGATCCAGCAAGCGGACTCTGTTGGTATTCAATCCCGCATTCGGCTGAGTGCCGATCGGGCACGCGGCGGGAGCGGTGGAGGTGAAGTCGTAGGTGTAGTGGTGCCCGACGACGTATGCCTCGGTCATCCTGCCCACGGTGTCGTAGATGTAGTTCGGACCATCGGGTCGCGCATCGACGCCGGCGAGCGATTCGTCGATGACGGTGCCCGCTCTCGTGCGGGTGACCTGAGAGACGGTGTTCTTGTTGTCACTGGTCTTCCAGGTCAGCGAGGTCGCGCGACCGGCGTTGTCCTTTCCGATCGCAGTCAGTGCGGAACCGTTGGCGTAGGTGACGCTGGCCGGCTCGCCTGCGTTGTCGTAGGTTGAGGTCGCCAGCACGACGTCGCCAAGTTTGGTGCTCAGCAGACGTCCTGCGTCGTCAGAGGTGAAAGTCGTGACCTGAGGCGGATCCGCGGGGTTGGGTGGCGTGACTGTTTCCTGGACGACCCTCCCGATGAGATCGTAAGTGCTGTCGGTGCGGGTGCCTTGTACATCGGTGTAGGACACTGTGCGACCGAGCAAGTCCGTCTGGGTGGTGATGATGCCGAAGGTGTCCGCCACCGAACTGGTCAGCGGGTCGCCGCCCACCGCGTAGTTAGTGGTCACCGTCCGCTCCCCGGTCGTCGAATTTGCCGGGGTCTTCACCGCGACAACCCGGTCGCGTGCATCATAGGTTGTGCAGATCCAGTCCCCGGACGTCGCTTTCGCGACCACCCGTCCGGATGCGTCATAGACCTGTTCGTCGACCCGCGCCGACCCCGTGGCCGGTGCCGCGGAAGTGGTCAGTCTGGGCATACCGCCCTGGTTCACCGCCGCACTGCCCGACACACACGGATTGGCCCGTGTCTCGGAATCCCCATAGTTCGAATAGGTAGTGGTCGCGCCGCTCGGCATGGTTTTCGAGACCTTGCGGAGGTAACCGGTCGCCGGAGTCTCGTACCCGGCCCTGGCTGTCAACTGGCCGGCACTGCTACCGGTGGTCGCGCTGGTCGCGAGGCCATAGGTGGCGTCAAGGCCGTTCTCCGAGTACTGGGCGCCGGCGACCTTGTCAGGGACACCGTCCGACTCCGACGTCGTCGTCGAGGTCTTCAGGCCGTAATGCGGGCGGAGTTGCGCGCCCGGTACCGGTTCTTGCACTCCGGCCGGGGTAGTCCAGTGCAGTTCGAGTTGTGCGGTGACGTCGAATTCGTAGTAGTCGATCCGGATTCGCTTGGCCTGCCCAGAGGCGTCGCTGTGCACCACGCCTTGGCGCCATGTCGGCGATGAGTTGCGCCAGTCATCGATGACGATCTTGTCGTCGACCCACACCCGGATGCCGTCATCGGCTAGCAGCCGCAGTGTGTAGTCACCGGACGCCGGGAAGACGATATCCCCGGTGGCACGCAACGAGAAATGATCCGCCGGGATACCGTCAGTGGGTGCGTCGCTGTTCCAGTTCTTCACCAGCGCCCCATCCACAGTCCCGATCCCGGTGGTGTAGACCTTCGGGGAACCCGTTACCTGGTCATTATCGTAATACGACACCGCCAGCCCGTTGACGCTCTCGTCGTATCCGGTGTGGGTGTGGGGAACGGTCCCGGCGCACACCGTGGTCGGTGCCTGACCAGTGAAGCAGGACGACGGTGCCGGGCCGTAGGAATCGACGGGCCGGTCCGCGTAGTCATAGACGGTGGTCGTCTTACGCCCGGCGGGATCGGTGCTTGACAGCGGTAAGTCCTTCGGGGACCACTCCTGCGTCGACGTCTTGCCTGTCGCGTCGGTCGTGGACAGTGTCCGGTCGGCTTCGTCGTAGGTGACCTTGCTGGCGAACCCGATCGCCGGACTCAGCCCCGCGGTGTCGGTGAACGTCTGCCGGTTGGCGGGGTCGTAGCGGTAGCTGGTCGCCGGGCGCGGCTGTCCTGGGGCGGGAGCAGGTTCGGTGACGCTGGTGGCCGCCGGTTTGGCGCTGGTGTCATAGGTGATGCCAGTGAGGACATCGGTGCGGTTAGTGCGGTTGGCAGGGTCCGCCGCGATCCAGTCGTTGACCAAGGGGGATCGCACCGCGACGAGAGGCCCGACGGTACTGGAGTAACCATAGTCGGTGACATCGCTGCCGGGGTCTTCGATCCGGGCGACGGTGTGACCCGAGTACCAGACGCGGGTCTCGGTGCCGTCCCAGTAGCTGATGCGACAGAGCATGTAGGTCGGCGGTAACCCGTCCGCACCTGGC
Source organism: Amycolatopsis sp. (assembly GCF_036008905.1). Classification (GTDB taxonomy): domain Bacteria; phylum Actinomycetota; class Actinomycetes; order Mycobacteriales; family Pseudonocardiaceae; genus Amycolatopsis. The sequence goes on from NZ_DASYMU010000020.1 coordinate 23,520, forward strand.
GGTGGGGTCGCCCCGCCGTAGCAATCGTCGCCGGGGCGGTTGTAGTGCAGTACGTGTGCCCGGCCGCTGACCGGGTCCTTGATCTGTACCAGCCGCGACGGGGTCCCGTCGTAGATGTTCTGCAACGCGGCGGGTTTCCGCGAGTCCACAGTGGATGACTGACCCTCGAGCTTGCCCTCAGCGGTGAACGAGAAAACAGCACCACCCTCCTGCAACGTCACCTTCCCGACGGTGTCCAGCCCGAGCGTGCCGTCCTCATCAGCGGGTGGGGCGTAACCACCGGTGCTCTTCTTCGTCCACGTGTGCTTCGCACCCGTCGCATCAGTCAACACAATCGTCTGATCGGCGACCTTCGCCTCGGTATAACTGGTACCGCTCCCGTCGAGATCAGCCGACAACGTCCAGCCCTGCGACAACGTCGGCAAGTCCGAGGTGTACAGCCAGCCGGCGGGCACGATCTGCGACGGCACCGTCGTACCATCGGCGGTCCGCACGAACAGGCGCATCCTCGTCGGGCCAGTAGCCTCGGCGTTCTCCACCTTGATCGGGACGCGCTGCCCCGCGGTCAGAGTGACGCCCGTGGACTGGGTCCAGTTCACATCACTGACACCAGCAACGTCGTACACCTTCGCACCGTTGATCCACACCACCGCGCCGTCATCATGCACACCCGCGAACTGATACGTCCCCGCCACCGGAGCCTGGAAGAACCCCTCCCACCGAGTCACAAACCAATCGGCCGCGAGCGCCGGGGCGAACGGGGACTCAATGCCCCAATCCACATTCACCTGCGGCTCGGTCCGCACCAGCACCGGCTGCTGCGCATCACTGATCAACCCGTTATGCGACAAATCCGCGAAATACGACGCCGTCAAACCCTGCGACACGACCTGCTGCGAGTTGTACGTGAAACTGAGCCCGGCGTTCCCGCCGACCGTGGTGAAGCTGGGGGTGGACGCCGAGGTGGTCACGTTGCCGTTGGCGAGGTTGACCGTCACCGGCCCCGCATCATCGGTCGGGGACGGTCCGTGATCACCGATGCGCTGGTCGACCTTCAGGTGCCCGATCCAGGGCGGGGTCGTTGTGGTGGTGCCGCTGTAGGTCATCGCCTGCCACGTGTAGGCAACACCGTCCTGCAACACACCCGGCGGGACAGTCCAGGTCGGCGTGGTCAGGCAGCCGGAGTCGACGACCACACCGGACTTCGCGTCAGCGCCTGTCGCGACACGGAAGCAATACGTGACCGGATCGCCATCGGGATCGGTCACCGGGGCGACCGCCAGAGTCGGGGTCAGCGAGGTCGATACGGTGCCGTCGGCCGGAGCGGCGAGCGTCGCCGCGGGCGGCGCGGAGCCGGTGTCGACGACCAGGGTGGCGTTGAGGTTCTTATACGTCCACGTGCCCGGGTTCTCCGCGCCGAGCATCATGAAAAACACCGAACCATCCCCGGCGTTGACCCGCTCGCGGATGAACCCGGTCAAACCCTCGGCGGCGAAACTACCGACATCACCGACCAGCGCACTGGCCATGTAGCCGCCGACGCCGTTGAAATCGAACGCCGACGCGTGATACAGGTTCGCGTTCCACGTCTTCACCGACCCCACCACACTGGTGTTACGTGAGACATCCATCCGCGCGCCGACCACGGTCTTACCGAACAGCGGTGAATAGTCCATGTGGAAGACGCTGCGGTTATAGGTGTCGCCGTTGGACTGGCTGTTGCCGATCCGCAGGCCACACGCATCACACGGGTAACCGTCGGAGCGGTACGAGTGCGACTCGGTCACGCCGAAGGTGAACGTCGGGTCGACGAAGATCGGGTACACCCGCTCAGACGCACGCAGCCAAACCGGGTCGACAGAAACGGTCAGCCACCACTGCTCCCCGGCCTGCTCCAAACCGTAGCTGCCGCCGGTCAGCGCGGGCGCGGTCTCGCCGTGCCCGGCGGAATCCCAGGTCTCCACCGGCGGCAGCACGATCTTCGCCACACCCGCACCATCGACAAGGGTGACGCCGCCGGACGGCGTCAGGGTCGGGGTGAGGCCACCGGTGGTGAGCTTGAACCGCCACGACGAACGCCCATCGGCCGGTGACCGCTTCAGCGTGATCGTCTCCTTCACCGCACCCGGAGTCACTTCGTAGTCGAGGTCAGTGCCCGGCGCGATGTCCGGGTAGCTCACTGAGTCGCCGCTGACGGCAGCGGCGGCCGGGGCTGCCTGGTCGAACGCGAGACTCGCCGTGTGACCGCCCGATTCGACCTCGATGACCGCCGCGTCATTGGCCTTCGCCGCCAACGACGGGCTCAACGGATGATCCTCGACCCCCGCACGTTTCGTCGCGGTATCAGTGGCCAGGTCAGTCCGCACCGGCAGCCACGCCCCGGCGGCGTCCTGCACATTCAGCGGCTGGTTCGACTGCCGCACCGACTGCGTGCCATCCGGGTTCCGGTACTCCTCGACAAACATCGACCGGGAGATCAGCGTCGACCGCGCCGGGTCGAAATGACTACCAGCACCGCCATCCAACCGGGACTGAGCGGTGAAATCCCCCGCCGACGTCACCGCTCCGCCGGCGACCGGCGCCGCGGGCGGGGAGGACAGCACCGGGACGTCCCGCGGATCCACCCGGACCACGGCCTCCGCCGTTACGGGAGCGGCCACCGCCTCGACACCGCCGGCCGTCACCGCGGCGACCAGGACAACGGCGAGAGATCTGGTCCAGACCTTCACTCGGGCAGCGCGCGACAACCGCAGCACAACGAATCCCCCCTGCACGACCCCGCTCAGACCGAACGACATCGACCGACCACGACACTGGCGAGCACCCCGGCGCAAGCTATGGACGGGGCCCGACCCCATCAGTGGCATCATCGCTGCAACGGCAGCACGACGTTACGTGTTAGGTCTCTCACAATCTGCGACACACCTCACAGCGACCACACATTGCCTTCACGTCGCGAAAGTCGGACGATCACCGACCCTCCCCGCTCATGACGGGTCAGATGCGATGAGTCACGTCGAAGGCGCCCAGGCCTACTGTGCGCTTGAGCTCATCACAGATTGGACCACCCCGGGGTCGTTGGAGACCTCCTCACCCGTGGTCTCATGCTGCCGCAGGAACCGCGCGAGCCCGCCTTGCCAGAAGGCTTCCTCGAACTCCATCGGTGAAACATCACCGCGCCAGAAGTGCAACCCTTCATGATTGAGACTTATTCACCACGAATGAGGTAATGCCTTTCGGCATATTGCCGACGGTCTCAAACTCACGGAAACGAAGCGCAGCGCCATTTGCCGTGAACGTATCCGGCTGACTACCAGATTGAAGTAACCAGTAGCCACAGCAGGCGCTCTGGCGTGCCGCTATGGGCGCCGCGCACGCCAGGTTCGACGCCTCCCGACAGAGCGCTCCCACCGCCCACAAACCGTCCACATAGGACTTGCCCGGGCTCCGTCCGGGCTCCGTTGCCGAAACATTGCCCGACACAACACAACACCAGACGACACTCAAAAAATTGGTACTCTCGTTTTGACGTGCAATAACGGGCACTACCCGTCATTGGGCGACACTGGACGACGCCCAAAAAATCCTGTTAATCCGTAGGTTGTGGGTTCGAGTCCCACACGACCCACCACCCAACACCCCCGCTGACCAGTGGGGGTGTTGTTCGTTGGCGATCTTTCTCGAGCGCCATGTTGATCTTGCGGGCTCCGCGAGGGTTCCCTGAGTGCTCCGATCTACGGAAACCCGACAATCACCAGACAACGTCATGGCCCCGTTCGAGGCCATCGGCGGATAGTACGGTTGCGTTTCTCCCGAGCTCGGGCTACCTTGATAGTACGAAACCGTTTCGTACTATCTGGAGGTCCTGATGTCGGCCGATGCTGCCGGTTCGACGGTCCGCCGTCCCCGGATGACCCAAGCCCGACGGCTGGAACTGCTGAATGTCGTGCTGGATGTGCTCAGCGAGGCCGGCTATGAGGCCCTGTCGATGGATGTGGTCGCGTCCCGGGCGCGCTGCAGCAAGGCCACGCTCTACCGGCTCTGGCCGGGCAAGCCGCAACTTGTGGCCGCCGCGCTCTACGACACGCGGCCGATCAGGGTCGAGGAGATAGACACCGGCACGCTCCGCGGCGATCTGTTGACCATGGTCGGCGTGTTTGGTTCCTATGAGGACAGAGCCACGGCACTGTTCGCCGCACTGGGGCACGCCGTGCTCGTCGACGAAGAGCTCGCCGTCGCGGTGCGTACGTCGATGCTGGACCCGTGGTGTGCTGAGCTGATCGAGGTCGTCGACCGGGCGGTCGAACGCCGCGAGCTGCCTGTCCGGCCTGCCGCCGCGGACCTCCTGCCGCAGCTGCTGCTCAGTGCGGTGGTGACCCGTCGGATGTTCGAGGGCAGCCGCGCCGATACCGACTACCTCACCAGATGCGTCGACGACGTGCTCCTGCCCGCGCTGCTGCATTCCTGATCGCGCGCCCTCAGCAACTCCCTTCTTTCTGGAGGTTCATGCCATGAGTCACGACCTGCCCGAACCACAGTCAGCCGAGGCCCGCACCGATTCTCCGGTGGAAAAGCGCCTCACCCCATTGCGATCCGCCCAGGGCACGGCGGAGCAACGTGAACTGCTCACCGCGATCGGGGGTGACGGCGCGCCCAATCTGTTCAGCACGGTCGCGCGGCATCCGGCGCTGTACCGAACCTGGTTCCCCTTTTGCATGCAGCTGCTGATGCATTCGGTGTTCCCGCCCCGGGAGCGGGAGCTGCTGATCATCAGGACGGCGTCGTTGTGCGCGAGTGCCTACGAGCTCGAACACCACCTCAAGCTCGGCGCCGAAGTCGGCCTGTCCGACCGCGATCTCGCCGCGCTCACCGGCGACGCCTCGCCGGCCTGGACACCGCGTGAACAGCTGCTGGTCACCGCGGCCGACGAACTGCACACCGACCACACCATCACCGATGCCACCTGGCACGCGCTGGCCGAACTGCTGACCACCGAACAGCTCGTCGAACTGCCCATGTTGGTGGGGCACTACGCCCTGCTCGCCGGGACGCTCCGATCGCTCGCGGTGCCCCTCGACAGTGCCCGGCCAGAACCGAAAGCCGCCCGCTAAACCATCAACCGAAGGAGGGCGTCATCGTGCGCCTCGGAGTGCTAGCCAACCGACTGGTCCTTGTCGACGGCGACACCGCTGTCGACCTCGAACAGGCCAGCAACGGCCGTTTCCCCGCCGACCCGGCACGACTGTTCGACACCTGGGACACCCTGGCCGAATGGGCGGCCACGGCCCGGCCCGACGGGCAGCGGCTGCCCCTGGACCAGCTGCAGAACCCCATCCCGGCACCGCGCCAGGTCTTCGGCATCGGCGCCAACTACCGCGACCACCTCGCGGAGGCGTCCGGCCGCGCCGTCGCGGACATCGGGGAGTTCCTGCCGAAGGACCCGTTGATCTTCACGAAGTTCCGGAGCAGCCTCGCCGGTCCCACCGACGCCATCCCGCTGCCCAGCCGCAACGTCGACTGGGAGGTCGAACTCGTCGTCGTGATGGGCCGTCACGCCGAGCGAGTGTCCGAAAAGGACGCCTGGCGCCACGTCGCAGGTCTCACCGTGGGGCAGGACATCTCCGAACGCGTCCTGCAGATGGCGGGGCCTGCCCCGCAGTTCTCGATGGGGAAGTCCTTCCCCGCATTCGGCCCGATGGGTCCGGTCCTGGTCACCCCCGACGCCTTCGAGGATCCCGACGATCTGGAGATCGGCTGCACCCTCAACGGACGGGTCATGCAGAAGGGCCGCACCTCCGACCTGATCTTCTCGGTCGCCGAGCTGATCTCGTACATCTCCACGGTGTGCCCGCTGCTGCCCGGCGACGTGATCTTCACCGGTACCCCGGCGGGCGTCGGCGCCTTCCGCAAACCGCCCGTCTTCCTCAAGCCCGGCGACACCCTCGTCAGCTGGGTCAAGGGCATCGGCGAGCTGCACAACCCCGTGACCGCAGGCCACGACTACACCGACGACGACAACCAGACTGGAGACAAGTCATGACGACCACCGCACCGCAGCAGTTCGACGTCGGCGGAGTGCTCCTGCCGCGTCCCTTCAAGATCCGGCGCTTCGGCCACTTCGGCTTCAACATGGACCGGCTCGACGACGCGATCACCTTCTACACCGACGTGCTCGGGTTCCGCGTCACCGACGAGATGAGCCTGTTCGACCAGTTGCCCCCGGAGGCGCCACCGGAATTGCGCACCGCCATAACAGATGTCGTCACCGATCCGCGGATGATCTTCACCAGCAACTCCTCCGACCACCACGCGCTGCTGCTGGCGCACCGCACCTTCGGCACCCTCATCGGCAACGACCGGATCGCGAAGGACAACACCCTCAGCCAGATCACCTGGCAGGTCGGCAGTCTGCAGGAGGTCATCGACGGCGAGGCATTCCTGCGCGAGCAGGGCGTGCAGATCGTCCGCGTCGGACGGGACATGCCCGGTGGCAACTGGCACGTGTACTTCCTCGACCCGGACGACAACACCGTCGAGCTGTACTACGGCATGGAACAGATCGGCTGGCAGCGGAAGTCCCGGCCGAAGGCGATGCACTACCGGGCCTTCATGGAGGCGCCGTCCCTCCCGCAGATGTCGGAAGCCGCCGAACTGCAGGACGCCCTGGACCGCGACATCGACCTCGGCTCCGGCTGGACCCCGGCCGAGACGCACCTCAAGGAGACGCACGACGTCGGCGGCATCCTGCTCCCGCGGCCGTTCAAGGTCACCCGCCTCGGCCCGGTCTCGATGTTCACCGAGCGGATGGACGAGATGCTCACGTTCTACACCGAGCTCCTCGGCTTCCAGATCGTGGAGGAGACCGAGTATTCGGGCAAGCGCGTCGTGTACCTGCGCAGCGGCGTCGAGCACCACAGCTTCGTGCTCGCGGACAAGGCGCTGCGCAGCCAACTCGGACTCAGCGAGCACACCTCCTGCCTGAGCATGGGCATGGAAGTGGGCAGCTACAGCCAGCTGCGGGCCGCGGTGGCGCACCTGGTGGACAACGGGCACACCCTCGTCGACAACATCCCCCCGGAACTCCACCTCGGAATCGACTACGCGGCCCACCTGCGCGACCCCGACGGCCACCTGGTCTGCCTCTACTACTACATGGAACAAGTCGGGTGGGACGGCAAACCCCGGCCGCAGAGCCAGCGCCGAACCGTGACCGACCCCTGGCCCGACACCCTCACCCCGCTTTCGGACACCTACGCCGACCAGACCTTCATGGGCCCGGTGGGCTGAGGCGATGAACGACAACAAGATCGAACGACACGACTGCGACGTGGTGATCGCCGGAGCCGGGCCGGTCGGGCAGGTGCTGGCGCTGCTACTCGCCCAGCAGGGGCTGCATGTGTCCATTGTGGAACGCTGGGCGCAGCCCTATCCGCTGCCGCGTGCGGTGGCGATCGCCCACGACGTCCTGCGCGTCCTGCGGCAGCTCGACCTCGGCGAGGAACTTTCCGTCCTGCTGGAGCCCTGGGGGCGCGAAGGACAGACCTTCAGCTTCGCGGACTCCTCGGGAGAGCCGCTGGCCGAGTCGGGTTATCCGCTGGAGTCCGACTCTGGATTCGCCATGATGTCCGGCTTTTCGCAGCCGGATCTGGAACAGCTGCTCGAGGGGCGGGTGCAGGCCGAGCCGCTGATCAAGCAGTATCGGGGGTTCTCGCTGGAGGAACTGTCCGCCGATGAAACCGGTGTCAGCGTCACGATCCTGCCGCACACCGGCGCCGGTCTTGTCCACAATGGACGTCCGCATACCGTGCGGGCGGCCTACGCCGTCGGCTGCGACGGCGCCAACAGCACCGTCCGATCCGTGCTGGGGCTGGAGATGACCGACCTCGGCTTCGACCGTGACTGGCTGGTGGTCGACGTCCTCCCGCACGTTCCGCTGACCTGGCTGCCCTACGCCTGCCAGATGCTGGGGCCGGCCCGGCCGACCACCCTCGTGCCGGCCGGCCCCGGGCGGCGGCGCTGGGAATTCATGATCATGCCCACCGACGACCAGGACGACATCGACACCGACGAGAACGCCTGGCGACTGCTCAAAACCTGGGAAATCCACCCCGGCAACGCCGACCTGGTCCGGCACGCGCGGTACACCTTCCGCGGCCGCTGGGCCAACCAGTGGCGCAGCGGCCGGGTGGTCTTGGCCGGTGACGCCGCCCACCAGATGCCACCCTTTCTGGGACAGGGCTTCAACTCCGGCATCCGTGACGCGGCCAATCTCGCCTGGCGACTGGCCTTGCTGGTCAACGGAAAGGGCAAAGAATCCCTCCTCGACGACTACGTCACGGAACGCCGTACGCAGGTCGCGCAGATCGTCGAAGCGACCGTCGCCATCGGCGGGCTGATCTGCATGATCGACCCGGTGCGGACCGCTCAGCGCGACGCCCAGCTCAGGGGCGCCGGCGCCCAGGGGACACAACAGGTGCTGACGGACTGGACCTTGAGCGGTGGCACCCTCAAAGATGACGGGGCCGGCGGCAAACTGGGACTGCAGGCCACGGTCAACACGCCGACGCGACCCGCGCTGCTCGACGACGTCATCCCGCCACCGGGCTTCGTCCTGCTCGGGCGCGACGGCGACCCGACCGAGCTGCTCTCCCCGGTCCAGCGTGCGACCTGGTGGCAACTCGGTGGCCGCAGTGCCCACTTCGGACCCGGCGGCCTGACCGACGCCGAAGGCAAGTACGCGCAATGGTTCGACCGCCTGAACACCTCAGTTGTCCTGATCCGCCCCGACTTCCAGGTATTCGGCGGTGTCCTCCACCCGAGCGCCACCGGCGACCTGATTGACCACCTGGCCGTGCACGTCCTGGCCTAGGCCGGGTCGTAAACCGTCCACATAGGACTTTCCGGGCTCCGTCCGGACTCCGTTGCCGAAACCTCAATGTCCTCGCTGATCAGCGAGGACATTGTTCGTTGCCGATCTGGCGAAGCTGAGTCGCATCAACGCGGCCACCTCGCCGCGGCGCAGGCTCCTCCTTGTCCTGCTAGTCTGAAATCAGAATAGTCTGAAACACTCACTAGATGGTTGGTAGAACAGGTGCCGGAAGCTGATCCATCGAGGGGCTGGCTGCGCGGGACGTTGGAGCTGACGGTGGCGGCCGTGCTCGCCGACGCCGATCTGCACGGGTATGCCCTGGTGCAGCGGCTCGCCGAACTCGGGCTCGGCACGGTGCGCGGCGGTGCGCTCTACCCGGTCCTCGGCCGGATGGAGGCCGCCGGTCTCGTGGAGGCCGAGTGGGTCGCGGGACAAGGCGGCCCGGGGCGCAAGACCTACCGGCTGACTCCCGAGGGCCGCGAACGACTGGACGAAGAGATCGAGCACTGGCGGGACTTCTCCGCCGCGGTGGACCGGCTCGTCGAATCAGTACGAAGGGCCAAGGCATGACGACCACCTCTGTTTCCTGGAGTGACCGGGCACGACTGGAACTCGCTTTGCTCGGCGTGGACGCGGCTCTCATCGGCGTGGTACTGACCGAGGTGGAGCAGCACTGCGCCGACAGTGGCGAGTCGCCGGAGGAGGCTTTCGGCACGCCCGCGGACTTCGCCGCCGAGATCGTCGCGGAACGGGTACCGCCGGCGGACCGCGCGAAGCGTGACCGAGGCGGCACGACGGTCTTCGAAGCGTGGTCCTCGGTGATCGCCCAGTTCGCGCTGACCACCGTCTTGGTAGGCGTCTTGGTGTGGATCAAGGAGGGACTGATCATCCCGCTCACGGTCGCCGGGCTCGTCGGCGTGCCCATCGCCTACGCGGCGAGGCTCAGCATGTTGTACGCGAGCACCATCGCGCGGCGGATCGGCAAGCCCAGGACCGTGGTACCCGCGTGGATCGCCACGGGTGTCCTGGTCTTGCTGGCGGCGTACGCGTTGGTCGAGCTCTCGCATGAGACGGTCGGCTCCATGCCGGCGCCGCTGTTCCTCGTGGCGGGTGGACTGCTGGCGTGGTGGGGCTATCGCCGAGAGTCCGCCAGCGATCTCACCAAGGCGACAGAGAGCGCCGAAGAGTGGCTCGACGAGCTGCGAGGACTACTCGAAGGCCGACACGACGTGTCACGCGCGCGGGCCGACGACCTGGTGAAGGAGGCCGCGCAGCACCTGGCCACCAGCGAGCGCACGCCGCAGGAGGAGTTCGGGCCGGTCGACGAGTACGCGATGACGGTGGCCGAGCACCAACCCGCCGCGCCCCTGTGGTGGCAGCGCGAGATCACCCGCTACTGGTGTTCTTCGGGGTGGCCGTCGCCAGCCTCTCCCCCGCCGTGCTCGGTGACCACCGACCCACGTGGTACTGGGTCACCGTGGCGTTTGTGATTGTCCTTTCGAGTGCGCTACTGGTGCGCGCACTGCGCGGAAAGTGACGCTGCCAGGCTCAGCGCAGCGGTGCCCGCTGGTCGTTCGCCAGCCCACTTCCACGGGTCTGTCACCGGCGGCGGGGCTTGCCGCGTTTACCGGCTTTGGGCGCGCCGGAACCACGCCTGCCGGCTGACTTGGCGGGCGCGGGCTTCCGACCACCCGCGTCGGGACGCTTGGGCTTCTTCGGTGTCTGCGCCTCGGGTGCCGGTCCGCGACCGCGGGTGCTGTTGACGGTCCGCCCACGGACGATCCCGATGAACTCCTCCATCAGATCGGTCGTCTCGTCCTCCAGCCACGACAGCGCGACGCGCGACTCCGGGGCGTCCGTGAGCGGCCGGAACGTGAGGTCCTTGCGATGGTGCAGCCGGGCGAGCGACTGCGGGACGACGAGCAGGCCCACGCCCGCCGCCACCAGCTCGATGGCGTCCGCGGTGGTGGCCGGGCGCTCGATCGCCGGTTGGCCGGGCAGCTTCTCCCAGTCGAGGGTGTCGTCGAGGGGATGGAGCACGACGTCGTCAGCCAGGTCGTCGATGGACACCTCTTCCGCCGCGGCCACGAGATGGTCCTTCGGGACGACGACGACGGTCACCTCGGTATAGAGAGGTATCGCGTGCAGGCCGTCCCGGTCGATCGGCAGCCGCAGGAGAGCCGCGTCGGTGCCACGGCCACGGACCAGGGCGGCGGCTTCGGGGGCAGGCACCTGGATGAGGGTCAGCGGGACCTCGGGCAGCCGCTCGTTCCAAGTCCGCACCCATTTGCCGGGCGTCACCCCCGGGACGTACGCGAGCGCGAATGATTGAGGTACGTCCGGGCCGGTCACGAGGCCAGATTACCGGGCGTGATCGGCGGTAGCGCACGCGCTCGTTACCCTTGATGCCATGACGTCGCACAAGACCATCCAGACGATGAAGCCCGCGACAGCGGCGAAGAAGCTGGGTGTGTACCTCGAGGCCACCCCCGCGGAGTTCCAGGAGGGTGTCGTCTCGCGCGACGAGCTGAACGCCCTGCAGACCGATCCGCCCGAGTGGCTGCGCGAACTGCGCCGCAACGGCCCGCATCCCCGGCCGGTCATGGCGGCCAAACTGGGCATCTCCATCGGCGGTCTCGCGCGTGGCGGAATCACCGAGTCCCTCACCACTGAGCAGCTCGACGCGGTGAAGGCGGACAACCCCGACTGGCTCGTGCGGGAGCGCGAAACGCTGGCCGAGGCGAAGAAGGAAGAGGCCCGCGCCAAGGAACGCCGCCCGCGCTCCTGAGTCCCCGGGGTCGTGAGTGTTTACCAGTGTTAGAACACTCGTTGCCACTCACGAGCCACCCGCCCACTGGCCCTAGGTCCCCAGCCCAACCAGAACAGGTTCTACGTGCGCTACAGTCGCCGCTCGGCTCAACTGTCCGAGTAGGAGACGATGATGCCCACCCCGCCGGCACGACCAGCGCAGCTCGACTCGCCGTTGGTGCCCAAGGTCTTCAAGTACATGGCCAAGGCCCAGACGTGGGTTTACCGGCGCACGCGTGGGCGGGTCGGGGGGAAGTGGCGGCTCGGGGCGGGGTTTCGGAAGCCGGTGCCGACGTTGTTGCTCGACCATCGTGGACGGAAGTCGGGGAAGGCTTTCACGGTGCCGTTGCTGTACATCACCGACGGGGCCGACGTCATCGTCGTGGCTTCGCAGGGCGGGCTGCCCAAGCATCCGCAGTGGTACCTCAACTTGGTCGCCCAGCCGGACACACAGCTGCAGATTCGGGCCGAGCGCAGGCCGGTTCGCGCCGCGACGGCCACGGCGGAGGAGCGGGCGCGGCTGTGGCCTCGGCTTATCGCGGCGTACGCCGACTTCGACAAGTATCAGGGGTGGGCGGAGCGGGAGATTCCCGTCGTGATCTTGCGGCCGGCCTGAGATTGCCCCTTCACCAAAGTTAGAACGTGTTCTACTGTGAGATGCAGCCCCAATGGCGGGGAGCGACGCGACTGGCGTGAACACGGGGTACCGCATGAACGAGGCCGATTACATCGTGGTGGGAGCGGGGAGTTCTGGCTGTGCCGTGGCACAGCGCCTCGCTGAAACCGGAGCCAGCGTGGTGTTGCTCGAAGCCGGTGGCGGCGACAAGTCCCGCCTGGTCCGCAAGCCGGGGCTGATCGCGGTTTTCCACAACATCCCGCAGCTCAAGAAGCGCCTGGACTGGGGTTATTACTCGACGCCGCAGGAGCACGCGCTCAACCGGCGGATCCCGATGGTCCGCGGCAAGGTGCTCGGCGGGTCGAGTTCGATCAACGGGATGATCTTCGTTCGCGGCAACCGGAAGAACTACGACGACTGGGCCGCCGAGGGCTGTACCGGCTGGGGTTACGACGACGTGCTGCCCAGCTTCAAGCGCATGGAGGACTGGAAAGGCGACGCCAGCGAGCTGCGCGGGACCGGCGGGCCGATCAAGGTCACGCGGCAGGAGGACATCACGCCCGCGTCGGAGGCGTTCGTCGAGGCGTTGAGCGAGACCGCTGGCGTGAAGAAGAACGACGACTACAACGGCGAGGTGCAGGAGGGCGCGGGTTTCGTTCAGCAGAACATCGATCGCGGGCTGCGGTACAGCTCCTCTATCGGTTACCTCAAGAGCGACCAGGCGAATCTGCGGGTCGAGACCGGCGTGACGGTGTCCCGGGTCGTCATCGAGAACGGGCGCGCGACCGGGGTCGAGGTGCTGACGAAGGCCGGGCCTCAGACCATCCGCGCGACCAAGGAGGTCGTGCTCGCCGCCGGGGTGTTCGGGTCGGCGCAGCTGCTCATGCTGTCCGGCGTCGGGCCCGCCGAGCATCTGCGGGAGAAGGGGATCGAGGTCAAGTCCGATCTTCCCGTCGGCGACAACCTGCACGACCACATGTTCGTGCCGATGACGTACCTGACCAAGGACGCCGTAAACCGTGGCACCGCGGGATATTTCGCCGCGGGCGTGGTCAAGGAGACGCTCAAGGGCGGCACCTGGGTCGGGCGGACCGTGTTCGAAGCCATGGGGTTCGTCCGCAGTTCGATGGCGACCGAAATACCCGACATCCAGCTGCTCGCCCTGCCCTGGTCCTACCCGTTCCCCAACCAGGACGCGCCGGTCCGGCACGCGGTGGACACCCGGCCCGCGTTGACGGTCATGGCCACGCTGATCTACCCCGAGAGCCGCGGCACGCTCCGGCTGGCGTCGGCTGACCCGACGGCGGCGCCGCTCATCGATCCCGGCTACCTGACCGAGAAGCGCGACACCGACACCCTGCTCGAGGCCATGAAACTGACCCGCGAGGTGATGGCGAACAAGATCATCGCCGCTGGGGTCACCGCCGAACTTTCGCCCGGTGAGAAGTACCCCGACGACAAGACGTTGGCGCAAGAGATACCCAACCGCGCGACCACGGTTTACCACCACGTCGGCACCTGCCGGATGGGCGTGGACGAGCGGGCCGTGGTGGATCCGCGGCTGCGCGTGCGCGGGATCGAGGGGCTGCGCGTCGCGGACGCGTCGATCATGCCGAGTATCACCGGCGGCAACACCAACGCGCCGGCCGTCATGATCGGCGAGCACTGCGCGGCCATGATGAAAGCGGACACACAGAGCTGACCCACACGCGATAGCCGCGTCAGGACGGTTCGCCGCCCCTTGGTCAGACCGAAATCCGTTACGACGTAAGCGTATCGCTCGCCCGTGGCCAGAACCGCCGCCTGCCGGATCATGTCGTCGGACAGCTGCGTGTCCCACAGAACCTCGCCGGTGGCCGGGTCGGCGGCCGCGAGCCGGACCTGGGTCAGGTCTTGGTCATCTCGCGACCAAGACTGCGGGTGCGAAGCCGCCTACCGATCCCAGGAAAGGGCTCAGCCGCGGTACTTGTCGTGGTGCCGCAGCCACGGGCTCCCCGGCCCGTCCTGCCGCCCGAGCGGGGTGAGGTCGAGGTAGTTGAGGGTGCCGTGCAGCAGTTCGGTTCCCTCCGCATAGGCCGAATAGGTATGGAACACCGTGTCGTCTTCGCGGAAGAAGACGCTGATGCCGCCCTGCTCGCCTTGGGTGAACCAGATTTCGCCGTCGGCCAAGAGGGTGGCCTTGTCCTTGAAGTTGTATTCGACGGGCGCGATCGCCTCGTCGAGGGTGGTGTGGAAGTCGTAGTTGAAATCGCCGCCGAAGGACGAGTACCAGGGGAAGGACCAGCCCATCCTGGCCTTGAACGGCTCGATCTTCGCCAGCGGCGCCCGCGACACGATCGCGAACGACGTGTTCCTGGCGCGCAGGTGCGCGAGGTGGCCGATGTTGTCGACCAGGAACGAGCAGTGCTTGCAGCCTTCGTTCCAGCTCGGGTCGAACATGAAGTGGTAGACGATCAGCTGCGGGTGGCCGTCGAAAAGATCCACGAGACCGGCTTTGCCGTCCGGGCCTTCGAAGCGGTAGTCCTTGGCGATTTCGACCTTGGGCAACGCGCGGCGGGCGGCGTTCACGGCCTCGCGGGCTTCGGCGGCCGCGGTTTCCTTGGCGAGCAGGTCCTTGCGGGCGACCAGCCACTCGGCCGGGGACACCACCTGGGCGTTTGTCATGTCGGTCTCCTCCTATGGACGCCGGACTTCTTCGCCTTCGCGGGTAGGTCGGAACCGGCAAGCGGATTTCGACATGCGCGAGGATGTCGAAATCGGGACTTCGGCTCCGACTTGGTGGCAGACGAGCCAGACGAGAGGTGCGATGTGAAGTACATGCTGTTGATCCGCGGCAACCCGGCGGCCTGGGGACATCCGATGTTCCTGTACCAGCAGGAAACCCTTACCCCCGAAGAACGCGAGGAGCGAATGGCGGCGTTCACGGCGTTGATCGAGGAGATCACCGAATCGGGTGAACTCGTCGAGTCTGCCCCGCTGGCCGCACCGGAGACGAGCAAGACCGTCCGGGTTCGCGACGAAGACGTGCTGACCACGGACGGGCCCTACCTCGAAGCCAAGGAACATCTCGCGGGGTACTTCGTCGTCGACTGCGACAGCGTCGAGCGGGCCGTCGAACTGGCGAGCCGGTTTCCCGACGCGCGGTACGGCGCGGTGGAGGTGCGGCCGATCATGGACATGTCCGGGCTCGAGATGTGAACGCCTTAATGCGCGGTCTTGTCGGCATAAGACGGCATACTCGCCACCGACAGTAAGTTCGGGCGACATGCGAGGGAACACCGGTGACGATCTACGCACACGATCCCGAACAACGGCAGCTGATCGCCGTTTGGCCCAAGGGAAGCGGCCACCATGCTTCGCGGATCACCGAAATCGCCGAGACGGCCGAGCTCGCCGACGTCGCGATCCTGTGCGAAGAGCTGACCGAGTTGTCGACCACGATGTGGCAGACCTATACCGATCCGCCGCCGGAACCGGACGACGAGCACGATCACGCGGTCATGCCGCTCAACCAGATCACCGCCGGCATCCGCGAGCCGCGCCTGCCTGACGAAAAGGGCGCACTGGTCGTCTCCTACGACGTCCTCGACGAGGCCAGCCACCGCACCGGCCGGGCGTTGCTGCGCATCAACGACACCGCGCTGACCGACGCCGTGGTAGCCGATCTCGAGCGGGAGATCGACGCCGTCGAGCGGGCCGAGCTCGGCGACCTGAACGGGCGCGCCGCGCAGGCCACTTCGCTCGACCATCTCGACACTTCGCCGTCGCAGGTCGCCGCGGCCAACGCCGTGTTCGCCCGCGACCCACTGGGCGACGACGACCTCTTCATCTCGCTCGACCCCGCGTCGGCCTGCGTCGCCGCGGCGCACTGGCTGACGGCCGCGGCCGTGACCGTCGGCGGCACGCTCAAGATCCCGCCGTCATCGATCTTCGCCGAGGCCAACAACATCGAGCCCTGCTCGATCGACGTGCCCCAGCTCGTGGTCCACGCGATCGACGAAGACGACGCGGCGCCGCACGAGGTCGTCACATCGCTGCTGCTGGGCGCGGCACGGGTCCGTGACGGCGAAATCCCGGACCTCGACGACCTCATCCAGCACGTCGTCGAAGCCCAGGAGCAGGCGGAGGCGTACCCGGAAGACGTCCGCGAGCAGGCGTATGCGGAGCTACTGCCCACGCACCTGACGCCGCTGGATCCGCGGCGCCCCGCGCGGGACCTTCTCGAGCACCTGCTCGACGGGCTCCAGTCCGCGAACACGCTCTTCCACGCCGAGGCCACCTTCGCCGACGACGGCGCGCCGATGATCGCCAACGAGGTACTGCCGCACCCGGAGGGCGTGGCGTGGCCGGCCACACAGGATCACCAAGCCGTGCATCAGGCGCTCGACATCGCATTCGCGGCACGGACCACCGAACAGGCGGAGCTCACCAGGAATCGTCTCCTGTAGCGACGTCCTCGCCGAAGCGCAGAGTGCCAAAGGTCCATTCGTAGCCTTCGGGGTCGAGCACCCGGAAGCGGTACGAGCCCCACTCGGTGGTTTCGGGCGTCAGCACCACGGTCGCCCCGGCTTCGACGGCCGTGGCATGGACGGCGTCGATGGCCGCGTCGTTGTCGAGGACGACGTACAGCCCGTGTCCGACGGTGACGTCCTTCAGCGCGGGCCGGTCGTAGCCGGCGAGGTCGCTGAACAGGGAGAAAGCGACGTTGCCGAACCGCACTTCGGCGTGCATGATCCCGCCGTCCTCGTCGGGGAATTCGAAGGCGGTTTCGAAGCCGAAGGCGCGTTCGAGCCAGCGGAGGGCAGCGGGCGCGTCCCGGTAAGCGAGGTAGGCGTGCAAGGAAGCGGGGCGTGGGGCGGTCTCTGTCATCCGACCACCCTGACGCCTATTCCGGTCAGTTTTCGTCCGCTATCGGGAAGATTTCAGCGGATGGCCAAGGCACGCAGGCCCGCGATGGTCTCGCGCAAGGCGTCGTCGGTCGACGTCGGCTCGATGCCGAAAGCGGCCGTCGCGGCGGACGAGTCGAGCACAAAAGGCGCCTGGAGCTGGTACTGGACCTCCAGCATCTCCCGCGCGGCCGGGTTGAAGAGCCCGGCGAGCCGGAGCGCGAAGGCGGGCATGGTGCCGACCTTGGCCGTCGGCGCTTCGGCGAGTTCGGCCGCGCGGGTGGCGAGCGCGCGGACGGACAACGGCGGCGCCGTCGGCACGTGCCAAGGCCTGCCCCAGGCGGATTCGTCGGCGGCGACCGCGACCAGCGTGCGGGCGACGTCGCCGACATAGGTCCAGCTGTGTGGCGCGTCGAGGTCGGCGGGCAGAGAGCCGCGCTTTCCGGTGAGCACCTTGGGCAGGACCATCGCGCTGAACGGGGAAAGCGTGCCCACACCGAGGTAGTCGGACCCGCGGACCTCGGCCGTGCGGATGCGCCCGGCTTCGTGCGCGGCGAGCGCGCCGCGCCACAGTTTGACGCGGACTTCGCCCTTCACCGAGTTGGGGTTCAGCGGGAGTTCTTCGGTCATGGGCGCGCCGACTTTGCCGTAGCCGTAAAGGTTTCCGGTGGTGACGAGCACCGCGCCGGTGACCTCCGCGGCGTGGATCATGGCCGCGCCGAGCGGCGGCCAGTCGGTGAGCCAGCGGTGGTACGCCGGGCCGGCGCAGCTGTAGAGCGCGACGGCGTCTTTCGTCTGGCGGGCGAGGACGTCGGAATCCGACGCGTCGGCGGCGACGCGCTCGACTCCGGCGTGCTCCGGCCCGCTGCCACTACGGGTCAGCAGACGAACTTGCTCACCCTGGTCCGCGAGCAGCCGGGCGGTGGCCGAGCCGACGGGACCGGCTCCGACAACAACGTGAAGCGACATGCGGAAACCCCTCTTCAAGTTGACCGAGAACAGTGTTCTCGAATAAGTACACCGTACTCACGACCAGGTCACCGCGTCAAGAACAGTGTTCTCGGTAAGTTCGAGTGTTCTCCGGCTGTGCGACACTGCGGGTATGCCTGCACCTTCCTTGCGCGCCCGGGTCCGCTCGGAGATGAACGACGAGATCAAGGAAGTCGCGCGGAAACACCTCGCCGTGGACGGTTCGAACCTGTCGCTGCGCGGGGTCGCGAGGGAGATGGGCATCGTCGCGTCGGCGTTGTACCGGTACTTCCCGAGCCGCGACGCGCTGCTGACGGCGTTGATCATCGACGCGTACGGCGCGTTGGGCGCGGCGGCGATCGAGGCCGAAGCGGCCGTGCCCCGCGAGGACCTGCGCGGCCGATGGCTGACGACGTGCCGCGCGGTCCGCGAGTGGGCGCTTGAACATCCCGCGGAGTACGGGCTGCTGTACGGCAGTCCGGTGCCCGGTTACGCGGCACCGGAGGAAACCACGGCGCTGGCCGAGCAGGTGATCTTCCTGCTGGTCGGCGTGCTCGCCGAAGGGGCCGGTGAGGTGGCTCCGGCACCGATGCCGTCAGCGCTGCCCGACGCCGTCCGCGCCGACCTGCGCCGGGTGATCGAGCAGAGCCCCGGTGAGCTCCCAGAAGAGTGGCTCGACCGGGCGTTCGTCGCCTGGGCGCACCTGTTCGGGGTCCTCAACTTCGAGGTGTTCGGCCGGATGAACGGCCTCGTCGAAGCCCGCGCCGAGTACTTCGACCACCACATGTCGCTCATGGCCGACCTCTGCGGCGTCCCCCACCACACGGCCTGAACTTCCGAATATGTCGACAACTTCCGTTAGGCAAGCTAACAAGAGTTGTCGACATATTCGGAAGTTTGGGGGCTCGGAGGTGGGGAAAGTGTCGACATATTCCCCGGGGGGTCAGGGGGTTAGGCGCTCTTGGGCTTCGGCGAGGTCTTCGGGGGTGAGGGCGTCGTCTTGGGTGAGTTTGAGGCGCCAGTGGCCGGTGAACTCGATGGAGCGTTTCGGGACGCCGCGTTCGTTGACGAGGTGACGGCGTAGCGCGCGGACGGCGGTGGACTCGGCGGCTAGCCAAGCAAAGGGCGAACCTGGCGGGAATTCGGCGCTCTGTAAGGACTTGACCAGCAGGTCGGAGTGTCCGGGTGGGACCTCGTTGCGATGTAGCCAGTGGACGGTGACGTCACCGCGAAGTGGCTGTTCGTCGGAGGCGTCAGCGACCTCGATGTAAGCCACGGCTCGGGTTCCCGAAGGCAACGACTCGATGAGGGAGCCGATCGCCGGAAGCGCGGTTTCGTCTCCGGCGAGCAGGAGCCAATCGGCGGCGGCGATGGACGTCTGGAGCGGAACCGGCCGGGCGAAGGTCGTCGACGGGCCGAACATGCCGAGCGTGTCACCGGGTTTGGCCGACAGCGCCCACTTCGTCGCCGGACCCGCGTCGTGATGCAGCACGAAGTCGACGTCGACGGTGTCGTTCTCCGGGTGGTACGCGCGGATCGTGTAACTGCGCGTCCACGGCCGTTCCGCTTCGGAAAGAGCGGCGAAAGCCTGGTACCACCCCATAAAGTCGCCGCCCGGCAAAGGCAGCACCGGCCGGGACTGACCCGGTTTCGGGAAGTACAGCTTCACCTGCTGGTCCGGCTCGATCCCGGACAACCCGGCCAAGTCCTTACCGCCCAACGAAATCCGCGCCATCCGCGGCGTGATCCGCCGGACGCCGGTGACCTGGACGTACCAGATCGGCAAGGCTTCCACGGCTACTTCCCTCCGATGTACTCGCGCAGGTGCTGCGCGGTGAGCGACTTTCCGTCGGCGACCAACTCGGCCGGGGTGCCGGTGAACACCACCTGCCCACCGTCCTGACCAGCGCCGGGACCGAGGTCGATGAGCCAGTCGGCGTGCGCCATCACGGCCTGGTGGTGCTCGATGACGATCACCGTGTTGCCGACGTCGACGAGCCGGTCCATCAGCGCGAGCAGCTTGTCGACGTCAGCGAGGTGCAGTCCGGTCGTCGGCTCGTCGAGCACGTACGTCGTCGCCTTCTCCGCCATCTGGATCGCCAGCTTCACCCGTTGCCGCTCCCCGCCGGACAACGTCGTGAGCGGCTGCCCGAGCCCGAGATAGCCGAGGCCGACGTCGATCAGCCGGTCCAGGATCGCCCTGGCCTGGCCGTTCGGGAAGAACTCGTGCGCCTCGGTCACCGACATGCCCAGCACTTCGCTGATGTTCTTGCCACGCAGCTTGTACGTCAGCACCTCGGCGGTGAACCGCTTTCCCTCGCACTGCTCGCACACCGACGCCACCCCGGCCATCATGGCGAGATCGGTGTAGATCAGGCCGATGCCCTTGCATTTCGGGCACGCGCCTTCGGAGTTCGCGCTGAACAGGGCCGCCTTGACGCCGTTGGCCTTGGCGAACGCCGTCCGGATCGGGTCGAGCAATCCGGTGTAGGTCGCCGGGTTGCTACGGCGGGAGCCGCGGATCGCGGCCTGGTTGACCACGGTGATGTCGTCGCGTTTGGACAGTGAGCCGTGGATCAGCGAGCTCTTACCCGAACCGGCCACCCCGGTGACCACGGTCAGCACACCGAGCGGGATGTCGACGTCGACGTTCTTGAGGTTGTGCGAGTTCGCGCCCTTGATCGACAGCTGTCCCTGCGCCTTGCGGACCTCGTCACGCAGTTGCGCGCGGTGGTCCAGATGCCGCCCGGTCAACGTCCCCGACTGCCTCAGTTCGCCAACGCTGCCGGCGAAACAGATCTGCCCGCCGGACGGGCCCGCGCCCGGCCCGAGGTCGACGACGTGGTCGGCGATGTCGATGACCTCGGGCTTGTGCTCCACGACGAGAACCGTGTTTCCCTTGTCCCGCAAGAGAAGCAGCAGCTTGTTCATCCGCTCGATATCGTGCGGGTGCAGCCCGATCGTCGGCTCGTCGAAGACGTACGTGACGTCGGTGAGGCTGGAACCCAGATGCCGCACCATCTTCACACGCTGCGACTCACCACCCGAGAGCGTGCCGGACTCGCGATCCAGGCTCAAATAGCCCAGCCCGATCTCGACGAGCGAGTCCAGCGTTTCGCGCAGCGTCACCAGCAGCGGCCCGACCGACGGGTCGTCCATGCCGCGCACGAACTTGGCCAGGTCACTGATCTGCATGGCGGAGCACTCGGCGATGTTGCGGCCGTCGATCTTCGACGACAGCGCGGCCGGATTGAGCCGCGCGCCCTCGCAGCTGCCGCAGGTCGTGAACGCCACCGCGCGATCCACGAACGACCGGATGTGCCGCTGCATCGACTCCCGTTCCTTCGAGAGGAACAGCCGCTGCAGCTTCACCACGAGGCCTTCGTAGGTGATGTTGGTGGTGCCGATCTTGACCTTCGTGGCGGGTTTGTACAGCAGGTCTTCCCATTGCTGGGCGCTGTAGTCCTTCAGCTTCATGTCCGGGTCGAGGAAGCTGGAGTTGATGTAGCTCAGCACGTACCAGTTGTCCAGGGTGAACCCGGGAACGGTGATCGCGCCTTCCTTGAGCGAAAGTTCGCGATCCACGATCTCGTCGACGTCGATCGCCGACACGCGCCCGATCCCTTCGCACGCGGGACACATGCCCTCGGCCATGTTGAAGCTGAACGCCGTGGACGGCCCGACGTGCGGCGTTCCGAGCCGGCTGAACACGATCCGGAGCATGGTGTGGGCGTCGGTCGCGGTGCCGACCGTGGAGCGGGAGTTGGCCCCCATCCGCTCCTGGTCGACGATGATCGCCGCGCTGAGATTGCGCAGCGCGTCGACGTCGGGGCGGCCCTGGCTCGGCATGAACGACTGGATGAACGCGGTGTAGGTCTCGTTGATCAGCCGCTGCGACTCGGCGGCGATGGTACCGAAGACCAGGGAGGACTTCCCCGAGCCGGACACGCCGGTGAACACGGTCAAGCGGCGTTTGGGGATGTCGAGCGAGACGTTCGCCAGGTTGTTCTCCCTGGCGCCTCGGACCTCGATGACGTCGTGACTGTCGGCGGCAGCCGGGCGCATACGGGTTCTCCTGATATCTTTACGGCATAAAGGGATGGATTGACGAAGTTACTTTATGCTGTAAGGAGTTGCAAGTGGTCGTCTACGCCGGGCAAGGTGACGCCCGCCGTTCGATGGGCCTGCTGTGGCGTGGCGCGCGGACCGAGGACGTGCGCCCGGGGCCGAAACCGGCGCTGACCGTGGACATCATCGTGGACGCGGCGATCACCGTCGCCGACTCCGCCGGGATGGCCGGCCTGTCGATGCGCACGGTGGGCGAGCAGCTCGGGCGCACCGGCATGGCGCTGTACACCTATGTGCCGAGCAAGAACGAGCTCGTCGACCTCATGTACGACAAGGTGCTCATCGAACTGCCCACCGACTACGACCTCGACGCGGGCTGGCGCACGGCCGCGACGGCGTGGGCGTGGGACCACTGGGCGTTCTACCTCAAGCACCCGTGGGTGCTGCAGGTGTCGCAGGCGCGGCCGGTGCTGGGGCCGAACGAATACGTCCTGCTCGAGACGTTGCTGCGGATCCTCTTCGCGACCGGGTTGCCGCCCAAGATGGTGAAGCGGCTGGTCGGGACGCTGACCGGGTTCGTGCGCGGTGCGGTGCAGGTCGTCGCGGAATCACGCCAGGCCCCGGCGGCGACGGGTATGTCCGACGACGAGTGGTGGTACACGCGCTCGGCGTTGCTGATGGAGGTCGCGGGCGACTTCGCCGAGCAGTTCCCGCTGGTGACGCTGCTCGACAGTGAGCAGGCCTACCAGATGGAGGACGAAACCGTGCCGTACCTGGAGCAGGAAGCCATCGAGACCTTCACCGCCGGGCTCGCCGTCATCCTGGACGGCATCGAAGCCCGCACGACCTAGACGACCTCGGCGAACGACATCTCCGGCGGCGAGACGCGGAAGAAGCGCGTCAGGTAGGCCAGGTACAGGACACCGAGACCGAGCCACACGAGCCCGAAGGTGATGGCGACCCCGTCGAGGTTGAACAGCAGCCAGACGTCGACGATCGCACCGATCGCCGGGAACACGAGGTTCGTCACCACCGGCCCACGATGCCGCACATACCGCGCGATCACCGCCAGGTTGACGAAGGTGAACGCGGTGAACGCGCCGAAGTTGATGAACGACGTCGATGTGCTGACGTCCAGCGAAAGCGCCACCAGCCCCACCACCCCGGTCAGCACGATCGCGAACGCCGGGGTGTGCAGTTTTGGCTGCAGGTAACCGAAAAGCTTCTTCGGCAAGACGCCGTCGCGGCCCATCGCGTACATCAGCCGTGACGCGCCGGCCTGCGCGGCGATCCCCGAAGCGAACTGCGCCACCACGAGCCCGGCCAGGAACAACGCGGCGAAAGCGTTGCCACCAATGGTTCTCGCGATCTCGAAGGCCGCCGACGACTGGTCGTCGAACACACTGCCCGGGTGCACCAGCTGCGTCACGTAGGCCAGCAGCACGAACACGCCACCGCCGATCAACGCCGTCAGCAGGATCGCCCGCGGGATCGTCTTGCGTGGCTCGATGGCTTCCTCGGTCAACGTCGTGACCGCGTCGAAGCCGAGGAACGAGTACGCCGCCAGTGCCGCGCCCGCGGAAACCGTGGTCAGCGAGGCACCGCCGTGGAAGAACGGCGTGGAGCTGAGCAGCCCACCGCCGCCGGACACCACATCGCGCACCGAAAGCACCACGAAGAAGCCGATCACCAGGATCTGGAACGCCATCAGCACGAAGTTCGCCTTCGCCGCGACCTTGATCCCCAGTACATTGAGGACGGTCGTGAGCAGGATGAACGTGATCAGCCAAAGCCAGCTGGGCACGCTGGGGAACTGCGCGGAGAGATACGCGCTGCCGATCAGCCAGATCACCATCGGCAGGAAGAAGTAGTCGAGCAACACCGCCCAGCCGACCAGGAACCCGAGCCGCGAGTCGATCGCCTTGCGCACGTAGGTGTACGCCGAACCGGCGACCGGGTACGCGGCAGCCATCTTGCCGTAGCTCGCGGCGGTGAACAGCATTGCCACCAGGGCAAGGAGATACGCCGTCGGGACGGTGCCCGCTGTCGTGTCCGCGACGATCCCGAACGTGCCGAGCACGATCAACGGGGTCATGTAGGCGAGTCCGAAAAGGACAACCGAGCGCAGTCCGAGATGCCGGGTGAGCCCTGTGGGTTCGGTCATTTCGCGTCTCCTCGCGGGTGCCACCGGCGCGGATCGATCCGCCCCTGATAGAGCGGAAGTTCCAGTGGTGCGTCGGCTTCGGTGAACTGGTCCCACATCCGGTTGAGCCCGGCGGTGCCGTCGCGGCGCACGCGGGTGACCTCGTCGAGGTCGAGTTCCAGGACGAGCACAGCTTCATCGGGCCCGGGTGCCTCGGCGAGCACCTTGCCTTCGGGGTCCACCACCAGGCTGGAGCCGACGCCCAGCGGGCCCGCGGTGTTCACGCTGGCCACGAAGACCTGGTTGACGATGGCGTTCGCGCGGGCGAGCACGAGTTCCTGCTCGCGGTCGCGGGTCGTCGTCTGGACCGGATTCAAAACCACGTCGGCGCCGAGCCACGCCAGGTGCCGGGCGACCTCGGGAAACCAAGCGTCGTAACAGATCGAGAAGCCGATCCGGCCGATCTCCGGGAGTTCGAAGACGACGAACCGGTCGCCGGGGTCGTACGGCTCATAGGGCCGCCACGGGAAGATCTTGCGATAGAAGGCGATCCGTTCACCGCCGGGTGAGTAGACCGGCGCGGTGTTGAACAGCTCGCCGCCGTCGCCGCGCTCGCAGACGCTGCCGGGGGCGAGCCAGATCTTGAGGTCACCGGCGAGTTCGGCGAGCTGACGGTCGCGCGGGCCGCCGAGCGGTTCGGCCAACGCCTGCAGCTCTTCGGTACTACCCGCTCCGCAAAGGTGCAGCTCGGGATAGGCGACCAGACGGGTATCGCGATGCTGGTCCAGCAGCTTTTCGACGTCGCCGGCGAAGCCTGAAAGCGGCCGCGGCGGCGATTGCACGAGTGCCACCGGCAGGAGACGCGACACAGGGACACCTTCCGTCGATTCAGGTTGTCCGCAAACTAGTTCATCTTGAGCAGTTAAACAAGAGCGCTCACTTTGAACACTTTTGTCCGGTACGGTGTGCTGGTGACCCTCGACGTGCCCGCGCTGACCGGTATCCGACGACTGTCCGCTTTGGACACCGTCCGCGCCCGGATCGCCCTCGCCGTCGAACTTGGCCTGCTCGCACCGGGCGAACGGCTCCCGTCGAACGCCGACATCGCGCGGGCACTGGACGTCGGTGAGATCACCGTTCGCCGGGCACTCGTGTCACTCTGCGAAGACGGCGTGCTCGAACGCCGTCGCGGCCGCGCGGGCGGCACGCTGGTCGCCGATCCCCCGGCGCTGGGCCGGGTCCAGGAAATGGCGGTCTACACCGATGCGGCCACCGAAGTCCACGAGCTGATCGACCATCGTCTCGCCCTCGAATGCGGTCTCGTCCACCTCGCGTCACTCCGCCGCGACAAACCGCAGCTCAAGCACCTGCGCGAGCTGGTCGACAAAATGGACAAAGTCTTGAGCTGGGCGGAATTCCATGATCTCGACGCCGAGTTCCACCGGTCCGCGGCCGCCGCGAGCGGCCTCGAGTCAACAACGAAGCGGTATGCCGGTGTGCTCGGCGAGCTCTACGGTTACTACCTGCCGTACCCGGTCGAATTCCTCCGCGACTCCAACCGCGAGCACGCGGCGCTGGTCGACGCGCTCACCCGGCAGGACCCGGCCGACGCCGTGGAGCTGACCTGCAAGCATGTCGAAGCGCTGCACGAAACGATGTTCGTCGGACTCACACCGCGAGCTTGACCGGCGCGGGCCGCAGCAGGGTCAGCGCGCTCACGAGTCCGGCAACGGCGAACGCGGCGGCGGCGACAAACGCTGTCTGCCCGCCAATACTGGAACAAACCGCCACGCCCAGTGCGGTGCCGATGGCGAACGACGTGTCCACCAGCCCCGCTGCCAGCCCGGATTCCTTCTCGGCGACACCGCTGAGCGCGGCGATCTGGGCCGCGACCGTGGCACCGCCCATACCCGCGCCGAACACGAGCAGCGGGACGACCAGCAGGCCTTGGGCGAACAGCAGGCACGCCATGGCAAGCAGAATCGTGCCGGTGGCGGCCACCGGCCGGATGCCGAACTTCGTCACGCATCGCTGACCCACCAACGCCCCCACGACAGCGGTCACCGTCATCACCGCGGCCACCAGGCCGAAATGCGCCGCGGACCAGCCGAGTGTCTGCTGCGCGTAGGCGGTCACCGTGATGAGCATGCCGTCGACAGCCATCCCGGCCACGAGAACGACCAGGTTCCCGCCGACCAGCGTGCGCGAACGCAGTATCCGGAACGGCATAAGCGGAGCCGCGGAACGACGTTCGATCAGCACAAACGCCGTCGCCAGTACC
Organism: Amycolatopsis sp.; assembly: GCF_036008905.1. Classification (GTDB taxonomy): domain Bacteria; phylum Actinomycetota; class Actinomycetes; order Mycobacteriales; family Pseudonocardiaceae; genus Amycolatopsis. The sequence continues at coordinate 50,160 of NZ_DASYMU010000020.1, forward strand.
ACCGCGCCCACCAGAGGCCCGACAGCGCTCCCCCAACCCGCCAGCGGCACTCGCGTGATCGCGTAAACGAGCAGGACAAGCACGGCGGTGATCGTCGACGCTCCAGCGAGGTCGAAGGTGCGGGCACGCTCACGGTCGCGGCTCTCGGGCAGCAGCGCCGGCGCGAGCAGGAGAACGAAGAGTCCAATGGGGACGTTGATCCAGAAAACCCATTGCCAGCCAAGGCCTTCGGTGACGACCCCGCCGAGCAGCAGCCCGGCCGTCGCGCCGATACCGCCGAGCCCGCCCCAGATGCCAAGTGCCTTGTTGCGCTCGGTGCCTTCACTGAAGACGTTCATCACCATCGACAACGCGGCGGGCGCGATGATCGCCACCGAAAACCCTTGCAGCGCCCGGGCCGCCACCAGGAGTTCGACCGACGGCGCGAGCCCGCACAGCAGCGAAGCCACCACGCGTAAGACCATGCCGACCAGGAAAACCCGGCGCCTGCCGAGTAAATCCGCCGCCCGGCCGCAGAACAGCAACGGCCCGCTGAAGGCGAGTGCGTACACCGTCACGGTCCACTGGATGCCCGGCCCGTCGAGACCGAGGTCCCGCTCGATCGACGGCAGCGCGGTGAGCAGGCTCGTACCGTCGAGGATCGTCATGAAGAAAGCCGTGCCCAGCAAGGAAAGTACGTACCAGCGGCGGCCGGGCATGTCAGCGACCCAATTCCGTGCCCAGCTTGTCGAGCCAGTCGCCGGTGCCCTGACGGCGCCACTCCGGCTCTTCCTGGCCGTCGAGGAAGGTGTCCTGTTCGGTGAGCACGAGCTTGGTGCCGTCGCCCACGGCTTCGAACTCGACGGTCGTGATCGACACCGTCGCCAGCTCACCGCCACCGGAAAGCGTTCCGCTGTAAACGATCCGCTCGCCCGGCTTGATGTCGTGGTAGCACGCCTCGAAGCTGATCCGGTTGCCTCCGAGGATGCCGTGGTTGCTCTCCCGGCCGCCGACGCGGAAGTCGAGCTCGTGCTCGCCATCCGGCGCGGCGAACCAACGCGCCTTCGCGGTCGGGTCGGACCAGGCGGCGAACACCTTGGCCGGGCTGACGTCGTAGGTGCGCTCGAGGGTGAAAGTGGTGTGCTTGACGAAGTTGTCGGTCATGACTTTCTCCTTGTCACTCATCGGTTTTCTCGGTCAGGAAGTCGCCGAGACGATCGAGCCCGCGTTCCCAGCCGGTGCGCTGCTCGCCCAGCCAGGCCTCGGCCAGGCGCAGGGCGGCGGGCTCGATGTGGCAGGTGCGGACACGGCCAGTCTTTTCGGACCGCACGAGACCGCTCGCCTCCAGCACCTGGAGGTGCTGCATCACCGCGGGCAACGACATCGCCAGCGGCTGGGCGAGTTCGCTGACCGAGGCGGGGCCCCGGATCAGGCGCTCGACCAGGTCCCGGCGCGTGCCGTCGGCGAGGGCCTGGAACACCTTGTCCAGCGGTTTCGATTGGTTAACCACATCCTTAACTATCACCGCGGACAGCCTGATAGTCAAGTAGTTGCTTAACTTTCTTGGTCTTTACGCAGGAAAACGACATATTCGGTATGCGGGCACGAACCCACCGGATTAGATTTTTCCCATGACCAACTCACCGGACCAAGAACCGTTCGCCTACCCGCCTCCGCCGCCGATCAACACCGGCTCCGCGGCCGCGCCAACGACACCGCCGACGGAGATCATCGGCGCCTTCTGGGCCTACCTCGTCGCCGCGATCACCTGGCTGGTCGGTGGTCTGCTGGTCATCGGGCAGAAGCAGCAGATCGCCGACGCGCTGCGCGACGCCAACAACCAGGGCGGCGCACTCACCGAGACGCAGATCGAAACCGCCGCCAACGTCGGCGTGATCATCGTCATCGTGGTGGCCGTGGTGATCTCGGCGCTGTACGCCCTGTTCGCCTTCAAGCTCAAGGCCGGCCGCAACTGGGCCCGGATCGTGCTGACCGTGCTTGCCGCACTGGCGCTGATCTCGCTGCTGCTCGGCACCGGCGGCAACATCGTGAGCTACATCGGCCAGTTCGCGGCCATCGTCGCCGCGGTGCTGTCGTTCATGCCCAGCTCCAGCGCGTACATCGCGCAGGTACGGGATTCACGCCAGTACCGCTGACGCCACGAGATGTCGACAGATGGGGATCTCTCAGGGACCAAGAGATCGCCATCTGTCGACAGATGGCGGCTACTTCAGCAGGACGGGCAGAGAATCGAGGCCATAGACGATGGAGATCTCGCGGAACTTGAGCTCGTCGGCGGGTACCGCGAGGCGCATGTTCGGGAAGCGGCGGAGCAGCGCGGGGTACGCCGCGCGGAGTTCCATCCGGGCCAGTTCCGCGCCGATGCACCGGTGGATCCCGTAGCTGAAAGCCAGGTGTGACGGCGATTTCCGCGCCGGCAGGAACTTCTCCATGTCCGTGCCCAGCGCCGCGTCCCGGTTCGCGCCGCTCAGCGACACGAGCAGGATGTCGCCCTCCGAGATCTGTTCGCCGCAGATCTCCATGTCCTCGGTCGCGAACCGCGGGAACGCCATCTGCACCACGGTCAAATACCGCAGCGCTTCCTCGACGAAGTTGTTGATCGCGGTGTCGTCGTCGTGGACGAGCTTGAACGCACCCGGATCCTGGAGCAGCACGAGCGCGCCGAGCGCCAGCGTGCTCGCCGTCGTCTCCAGGCCACCGGTCAGCACGCCGTCGGCGAGACCGGCGAGTTCGCGGTCGGAGATCTCGTCGCCGTGTTCCTTGACGAGCATGCCGAGCAGCCCGTCGCCCGGGTTCTCACGCTGCTTCTTGACGATCTCCATCAGGTAGGTCAGCGACTCGGAGATCGCGCCGAGCGCGCCACCGGCACCGGCGAACAGGTCGAACCGGACCGTGCTCAACCGCTGGAAGTCGTCGCGATCCTCATAGGGCACGCCGAGCAGTTCGCAGATCGTGAGGGACGGAATGGGCAATGCGAAGGCCTGCCAAAGATCGACCGGGCCGTCGGCCTTTTCCATCGCGTCGAGTTGCTCTTCGACAATGGATTCGATTCTCGGTGTCAGTCTGCCGAGGCGCCGCATGGTGAATTCCGGAGTCAGCAGCTTACGCAGCCGAGTATGTACTGGCGGGTCCGCGAAACCGAGTCCACCGGGATTTTGCTCCTCGGTCACACCGGCGTTACCCACAAGATTCGTGAAATCGCTGCTGACCCCGGTCGCCCGGCCCAGCACGGCCTTGGCCTCGTCATATCCGCTGACGAGCCAGCCCTTCATGCCGAACGGGAGGTCGAGCCGACTGATGGGAGCTTCGGCACGAATACTGCCGAGCTCACTCACCGGATCCAAACCGTCACGTCTCAGTGGCATGAGCACGGAATCAGGAAGGAACGAAATCTTCGACAAGTCGAAGCCGTCCTTCTGCGTACGCGCCAAATACTTGCGCCCGACCCAGCCGACAATGCGTGACTTAATACTCCCCACGCCGAAAGAATACCCGCTCATGTGTCAGTAGTCGGCACGCACGCCGTCCCGGTTCCCGGTTGACACCACTACGCACGTAGTACTACGTTCGCAGTGGTCAAGATCCAGCCTGGGAGGCACCGTTGCGAAAACTCATCTACTTCGTCGCGTCGACGCTCGACGGTTTCATCGCCGCGCCGGACGGCCAAGACCCGACCGGCATCGGGTTCTTCGTCGACGAGGGCGACCACCAGACCGAGGTCCTCACCGAATTCCCCGACATCATCCCGGCACACGCCCGCGCCCACCTGGGGCTGACCGACGTCGAGAACAAGCATTTCGACACCGTGATCATGGGCCGCGTGACCTACGAGCCCGGGCTCAAACTCGGCGTCACCAGCCCATACGCGCATCTTCGGCAGTACGTCGTCTCGCGCTCGATCACCGAAAGCCCCGACCCGGCCGTCGAGATCATCTCCGAAGATCCGCTCGCGAAGGTCCGTGAACTCAAAGCCGAAGACGGCAAGGACATCTGGCTGTGCGGCGGCGGAAAGCTCGCCGGCGTACTGCGCCCGGAGATCGACGAACTCATCCTCAAGCTCAATCCGGTGATCGCCGGTGACGGCGTCCCGCTGTTCGCGGGCGGCTTCGAGTCGCAGCACTTCACGCTGTCCGACACCAAGATCTTCACCAGCGGTGTAATGCACCTCACCTACGTGAGGAAGTCCGCGTAATCTCGGGCCAATGGCCGATCAGAACGAATTCGCCGTGACGCGCCGCTAGCTGCACGGCATCGCGGAGCTGGTCCTCGCCGGGCCGCAGCACAAAATCAACGGCAAGATCCGGCTCCGCGTCTCGCCCGGCAGGTTCGGCACGGTCTTCGAACCCGGCCTCCGCGTCAGGGCGGACGAGGTCAACTACGGCATCTCCGCCGGTGACAGCTCCACTAGCCCCGCGAGATGTCGACATAACGTGATCTCTTAGTTTCCAAGAGATCGCCATCTGTCGACAGATGGCGAAGGGGGTTAGCTGCCGCGGCCGAAGCAGACGAGCGGCACGAGCGGTTCGACGAGCGCCGCGTCCGCCAGTGCCCGTGCGGGCGCGTAGCCCTGCGTCAGCGCGCGGTGATAGGCGACCATGACGCTCTCGGCCGCCTGATCGTCCACCCGGGCCACACTGGAAACCACGGTCTTGCACCCGCTGTAGAGCAGCGCCGCGGTGAAGCCGAGGACTTCGTCACCGGTGCGCACCACGGTCTGCCCGACATCGCAAGCGGAGAGCACGACGTGGTCCGGTGCCGCGTCGAGCTGGTGGATGTCGTACGCCATCAGCGGGCCGTCGACGAGATCGAGCCGGGAGAACAACACGTTCTCCTGTTCGTGGTGCCCGTGCGCGGCGAGATGGACCGACGTGCTGCCATCCAACGCCTTCAGCGTCGCCTCAACGGTGGCCGCTTCTCCTTGCAGCACAATGGCTTCCGGATAGATTTCGGCCAGCTTCGCCACCTCGTCCGAGGCGTGTTCGAGCCCCGGCCCGGCGATCAGCAGCGGTCGTCTCGCGGGCGGCTCCCCCAGTTTCGCGGCGAGCCAGGCGGACGGCGACGGCGTCACGGTGACAGGACGGCCGCTCAGCCCCGGCAACAAACCCCACGGCACCGCGGACAGCGCGCCCGTCGGCATCAGCACGACGTCGAGATCACCGACCAGCGGCATCAACGGTTCGAGCAGATGTTTCGCGAGCATCTGCTGCTGGCTCTGCGCCGAAGACCGGATCACCTTGTCGAGCGCGGCGGGCAAGCGGCGGCCGCACAAGGCGTCGAGGTCACTGTGCAGCCGCGAGATCGACTCGAAAACCGTTGCGGCGTCACCCAAGCCGACCAGCGACGGCTTGCCGCCGGAGATCACGAGCGCGCGCAGCCTGCCCCGATCGGACAGGAAGCTGATCCCGGCGCTGTTCGCGACGGCGAGCTCCGCGCTCAGCTCGCCCAGCCCGGCCGGGGCGTGGTACTCGCCGGTGCCGTCGAGCTGCCAGCCCTTGGCGCGGATGTCCCGCTCCAGCTGGACACAGCGGCGCCGCATCTCGGGTTCCTTCCGACCGTCAAGCTCGGCCAGCCGGACCTGCTGCGCCAGCAGGCGAAGTTCCGCGACGGCGTCAACCGTCGCGGAATCGGCAGGCCGATGCACCGGCCGGATCTGGAACGCCTGCGCGCGCGACCGTTCCAGCCAGCGGTAGACCACTGGCGGACTGCCCTGCCCGAGCGCCGCCGCGAGCCCGGCTTCGGCGAGCGAACCACCGAGCAGCGTCGCGCCGGTCTGCAGGTCGACACTCCCGAACCGGCCACGATGCTCCCGCAACACGGTCAGCCCGGCACGGGCGTTGGCGAACGTCTCGCGCGTTTCCCCGGTCGCCGCACCGAGTTCGGCCAGCGCGAGCCGTCGCAGGAGCCGGGTTTCCAAGGGTGCGCCTGCCCGGTCACGCCCGCCGAGATGACCCCGCGCTTCCCCGAACAGGCCGAGCGCGATGTTCGCCCGCGCGGCCAGCAGTTCGGCGACCTCACCATCGTTGGGCAGCCCGAGCGCCTTCAGCCGGACGGCGAGTTCGGCCGCCCCGGAGGCGACCGCGGACAGCCGGCGCCGCGCGACGAAATCCGCTCGCAGCCTGGTCAGCGCGGCGACCGCGGCCCAGGTGGCGTTGCCGCGACGCTCGAACCGCCGCTCCGCGCGCACCGCCCAGCTGCGGCCGGTGGCCGCGTCGCCGAGCGCGAGGGCCACCCGGGCCCGGGTCAGTTCGGCCTCGGCGTGCTCCTGGTTCATCCGCGAGCCGGGGAACTTCTCCAGCGCGACGTCGAGTTCGGCGGCCGCTTCGGTGGGCAGCCCGGCGGCGAGCAACGCGCGCGCCTTGTCCGCGGCGAGCACCGGCAGCATGCCGCCCCCCTGCTCCGCGTAGACCAGACCGGCCTTGTCGAATTCCCGCAGCGCGCCGGGGATGTCCCCGGTCATGACCAGGCACTGCCCACGGCCGTGCGCGGCCTTGGCGATCGTGCGCGGAATACCGTCACCGACGCCGCCCAGCGCCATCGCGACCTGCTCGCATTGTTCGAGGTCCGCCACCGCGAGCCGGACCCGCCCGGCGATCTGGTGCAGCATGCCGCGGTTCAGCAGCGATCTGGTCAGGACGAGTTGCTCGTTCGTCTGCCGCAACAAGGGGATGGCGTCGTCGAAGCAGCCGAGTGCCTCTTCCATCCGCCCGATCAGGGTCAGCATCAGGCCGCGGTTCTGCAGCAGGATTCCGCGATCCTCGGGGGGAACCAGTGCCTCCGCGCGCTCCACCAGACTGAAGCCGAGTTCGCTGTTGCCCTGCGCGACTTCCATCACGGCGAGGCCGCCGAGCAGCCTCGCCGTCAGCAGCCCCCATTCCGGCCAGTTCGACGGCGCCGTCTGCGTGGCCTCCGGCCAGCCGAGCAGCAACAACCCGGCGCGGAGCGACTGCGCGCCCGCCACCGGATGCCCGCCATTGGTCAGCTCGACGCCGCGCTTGTGGAGCTCACGTACACGCGTGGCGATTTCCGAGTGACTGACTTGGGGCACCTATCAAGTATCTGGATCGATCCCCGCGGCACAATCCACCTTTTGGGCACTCGAGATAACCGACATACCGGGAGGCATATCGGTTATCTCGTAACAGTTACAGGGAAATGGTCGGCGTGCTGACCGTCTTGCGCTGTGAATCCGGCCGTACGACCAGCTGGGTCATGCCATGGGGAACGCCGTCGACGACGAACCGGCCGCCTTCGTCGGACGTCGTCATGACCGATCCGTTCGAGGTGCGTAGCTCGATCGGGTGGCTCGCCGGTGGGGTGAGCCAGCCGTCGAGCCGGATCGTGCCGTCCTTGTTCGGCCGCACATTCACCATGATCGTCAGGCTTTCGCCGTCGAAGGTGATCAGCCGGGTGGTTTCGTCTCCCCTGGCCGCGACGAGTTCCTGCTGCTCCCGGACCCGCATGACCTCGAAGTCGACGTCCTCCAGCTCGACGGCGAACTGGATACGGGAGATGAGGTCCGGCGGCATCGGATCCACGGTCTCCCACACGTCACGGAGACCGGCCAGTAGCTCGAAATCGAAGTCGTCGAGCAGGTCAGCCGTGCCAGGTGGCTCGGCCGCGTCGCGGGTGTTCATCGCCAGCTCCCTTCCGGATCGGCGGACAATTGGGCTCGCAGCTGGGCAAGACAACGTCCCCTGGTCGGGCCGATCCCACCGCGGGGCATACCGAGCGCGGCACTGACCTCGCTGTAGTCCGGCCGGTGGACGAACGCGACGATGCGCAGCAGTTTTCGGCAGCGCTCGGGCAGCTTGCCCACCGCCGCCCACAGCCGGGCGCGCCGCTCGGCGTCGAGCGCCTGGTCATCGGGCGCCGGCGCCAGGTCGGGCAGCTGGTCGCGCAGGTCGTCTTCCAACGGCTGTTCGGTCCGGTGCGCGTCGCGGATCCGCCAGGCTTCGCGCTTGGTGACCGTGATCAGCCAGCCGGTCAGCGCGACCGGCGTGTGGATCCCGGACAGCGAACCGAGCAACGTCAGCCACGTCGTCTGGACGACGTCGCCGCTGCGTTCCGGGTCGAGGCCCTGTGACCGCGCCACCTGCCACAGCACCGGGGTCAACGCCTCGATGAGCTCGTTGAGCGCGGCCCGGTCGCCGTCGCGCGCGGAACCGAGCAGCTTCGCGAGCCGCTCGTAGTCCCCTGTCGCGGGCGGGCGCTGGGCCCATTTCTGACTCATCACACCAAGGCCAATGCGGCCCAAGCACGTTTGACGGCGGTCGTCTGGTCGACCGAGAGCAGGCTGAGCGCGGAGTCGTTGGCGGCGACGCTGATCAGCGCGTTCGCCAGTGCCGCGGCGGCCAGTGGCGCGGCGAACGACGTGCCGTCCCAGACCGCGAACCCGCTGGTGTAGTCGTCGGGGTCGAGGCCGTTGCGGTTCTGGTCCGGCAACTCGTGGTCGGCCGCGCTGGACCCGCGGACGTCGGTGGGATACGTGCTGACGACGCCCGCGCCGGTCGCCCAGGCGTGCACCCACGGGGCTTCGTTGGAGAACAAAGCCTTGCTGCCGTTGGGGTTCAGCGCGCCGACGCTGATCACCTGCGGCCCGCCACCGGACACCGGGGGCTGGTCGGCGAAGGCGGCCGGGTAGAACCGGCGGCTCGTCGCGCTGTTGCCCGCCGCGGCGAGCACGACGACGCCGAGACCGGTCAGCTCGGCGAGGATGTCCGAGAGCTGCGAGGTGTACGCGGCGTCGGCGGGTGTCTCGTCGAAGTAACCCAGCGAAAGGGAAAGGACGTCGATCATGTCGTCGGGCTGCTGGTTCTGCTGGGCGGCCTGGACCCGCGCCGAAAGCATGGTCAGCGCGAGGAGGACATCGGCTTCGTAGGCGACGCCGTCGCTGTGGACGCACCGGATGGCGAGCGTGTCGACGTCGGGCGCGGCCTGGCGGAGGACCCCGGCGATGAAGATGCCGTGGCCGGTGTCCGTGTCGATGTCGCCGATCAGCGGTTCGTCGGTGGACGGCGCGTCCCAGTGGTCGCCGAGCAGCTGCGTCGGCACGGTGATGCCGGTGGCGAGCTGGGCCTGCAGGATCGCGTTCTGCACGTCCGGGGCCACGGCCAGGAAACCGCCGACGGGCGGTGGGTTGGTGCGGTCGGGCAGGTCGAACCACGGGTGCGGCGCGATGCCGGTGTCAAGCACGGCGACGACCGGGCGCCGCGCGAGCGCCGACGGATCGAGGTCGCGGCGCGGCGGCGGGGTCGCGGAAAGGGCGACGGGGATGCGGTTCCCGGTGCGGGACCGGCCGTAGGAAGCGCCGGTCGAAATGCCGCTGACGTCCCATGGGGTACCGCTGAGACCGCTTACGTCCCACGGCACGCCGCCGATGGTCGGGTTCGTGAAGAGAAGGTGCTCGACGGAGATCCGGGTGACGACCTTCCGGTCCAGCTCGGGCTGCTTGCCGGCGGTCGCGGCGCGCAGGTACTGCAGCGCGGTCCACGAATCGACGACCGTCGGCGGCGCCTCGGCACGGACGCGCAGGGCGACCGGCAGCGGCAGCGTGTCGAGCTGGAACGGGCGTTTCGTGTCGCCGCCCTGGCCAGGGACCACGGCTTCGAGGCCGATGCGCGCGAGAATGCGCTGGATGACGGCGAAGACCTCACGGTTGTTCACGATGTCGGCCGGGATCAGCAGCACACCCGTGCGATACACCGTCGCCCTCGGCGCGGGCCAGCCCGCGGCGGCGACCGCGTCCGACGGGCTCAGCACCCGCGCCGCGTGCTTGTCCAGCAATCGCTGCGAAACCGGCGGCAGGGAGTTCACCGTCGCCGCGTCTTCCCGCGCCGGTTCCTGGCCCGGCCGGCGCCGGCTGAACTTGACCACCATGTGGTAACCCCCGCTGCTCGAAGTCTCGATCATGGCGCACCCGCGCCCTACTCACCACGGAAGTGCGCGTGCGGCACCCACAGATACGACCCGAAGGTTTCGAATCGATAACAGAGTCCACGTACAGAAACGGGAAAACACGCCTACGCCACGGGGAAGCACCCCGCCCGCCGCCTGTGCACGCGTGTCCCCCGTTGGCGTAGCCGTGTTCGAAGCGCTGAAGCAAGGAAACCTCGCCGACCTCGTCCAGCGGATGCTGTCCCGCAGCGACGACATCGCCAGCCAGCTCTGGAGCAAGCTCGGCGGCCCCGCCATCGTGACGAAGTGGGCAGCCCAGATCGGCCTCTCCGGCACACGCCCACCCGCCGACCCGGGCCGCTGGGGCGACACCCGCATCACCGCGTCGAGCATGGTCAAGATCTACAACTACCTGCTGGACAAGGCCCCCGCCGCGCATCGCGCGATCATCCTCGCCGCCTGGTCCTGCTGCAGGCCGGACCCTCCACACCACCGGCTTACTCGGCAAGAACAGCGAGCGCATCGTCGTCGTCCTGACTTCGTTCCCCGAATCCGTGAGCTACTCGACGGCGACACGAGAGGTCAGCGACGCCGTGAAAGTGCTCCTGCGGTGAGTCACTCGGTCGTGCCGACAAGGCCGCCCTGCGCGCCCGTCTGCGGAAGCGGCCACGGCCGCACATCCCCGCTGACGTCGATCTTGCGCACAGTGGCGGGTTTCGGCGAAGCGCTCTTCGAGCCGATCCACGCCAGGACGTCCGGCAGCTGCGCCTTGAAGGTGTTCATGTTGTGGCCGCCGTCGGGGACGGTCCACGTCGACAGCGCGAACGGCGGCACGAGCGCCCGGCGGATCCGCTCGATCGACTGCAGCTCGTTCTGTTCCTGATCGCCCGCGATCATCAGGAGCTCAACCGGCGACGGATGCCTCGCGACGTTCAGCGTGACGGTGTTCGCGTCGACGATGTCCTGCCGCCCCCTGAAGAGGTCTTCGGTTCCGCCGTCGAGCGCGGCCTTGTCGTACCCGCTGACGCTGACGGCGTTGGCGTACCACTGCGGATGCCGGGTCGCGAGGTTGACCGCGCAGTACCCGCCGGACGACCAGCCCGCGATGGTCCACGACTTGCGATGGGCGCCGACATGCAGCGTGCGCGCGGCCCAGGAGCGGATGTCCGCGGAGAGGAACGTGTCGTTGGCTTTGCCGTTGACCTCGTCGACGCATTCCGAATCGTGCCCGGCCCTGGGAAACCCGCTGGGATCCGGGATGACGACCACCGAAGGCGGCAGCAGCTTGTTCTTGATGGCCGTGTCGAGCGCGTCCGGCAGCTGGTAGCCACTACCGGCGACCTCGGGCCCGGACGGGTAATTCGGAATCCATTCGATCACCGGAAAGGTAAACCCGGCGTAAGCGGGATCGTAATACTGCGGCGGCAGATACAAATTGACGTCGCGCGTCAGCCCGCTGCGGTCGCCGGTCACGGTCATGTGGAACATGGAACCCTTGCCTTTGGCACCACGATCGCGGTTGTAGTCCTTCAGCTGGTCCAGCCCGGCGCCGTTCGCCCCGGCGTCGCCCTCGGTGCCTTCACCGGAAACGTTGGCAGTGCCCAACAACGCGCCCATGGTCGGGAAGAAGCCGCCGATCATGTTCACCGTCAGCCCGCTGATCACCAGCACCAGTACAACCGCGACCAAAGTGGACGAACTGCGCCCGACGCGGATCCATTTCCATTTGTCCCAGAACCACGGCACCAAAACCACAGCGAGCAGCGCCAAGACCCCGACGACGATCAAGCCGAACACGGAATCCAACCTGATGCTGCTCATATGCACAACCAAAGGACGTGCGAGCACCAGTTGATGTTGCATCCTGTGGTCTGGGTCACCCCATGCCGAAGGGGATCTCCCCGGCGGAAGTCCCCTTCGGCAAGCCGTGTCCTCAGCCCTCCAGCGCCGTGCGCAGCGCACCGATCGCCTGCGTGATGGCGGCTTCGGCGGCGTGGGTTTCGCGCAGCGCGTTCACCATGACGAAGTCGTGGATGATGCCCGCGTACCGCACGGCCGTGACAGGAACACCGGCCTGACGCAGCTTCGAGGCGTACGCCTCGCCCTCGTCGCGGAGCACGTCGGCTTCACCGGTGATGACCAGTGCCGGCGGCAGTCCGGCGAGCTCTTCGAGGCTGGCGCGCAGCGGCGACGCGGTGATCTCGGCGCGCTGGGCCGGGTCGGTCGTGTACTGGTCCCAGAACCACTTCATGCCTTCGCGGGCAAGGAAGTAGCCCTCGGCGAACAGCCGGTACGACTCGGTGTCGAAGTTGGCGTCGGTCACCGGGTAGAACAGCACCTGCTGCCGGAACCGCGGGCCACCGCGCTGCTTGGCGAGGATGGTCAGGGCGGCGACCATGTTCCCGCCGACCGAGTCACCGGCGATCGCGATGCGGCCGGCGTCGAGGTTCTTCTCCGCGCCGTGCTCGGCGACCCAGGCCGCGACGGCGTAGTTCTCTTCGATCGCGACGGGGTAGCGCGCTTCCGGCGAGAGGCTGTATTCGGGGAAGACGACAGCCGCGCCGGTACCGACGGCGAGTTCACGCACCAACCGGTCGTGGGTGTGGGCGTTGCCGAAGACCCAGCCGGCGCCGTGGAGGTAGACGACCACGGGAAGTACGCCGGTGGCGCCCTTCGGCCGCACGATCCGGACGGGAACGTTCGCGATCTTGGTCTCTTCGATGTCGACGTCCGGCTTGGCGATGTCACCGTCCTGCACACCGTCAACGGCCTTGCGTCCCTCGGCCGGCGGCAGCTGGAAGAGATACGGCGGGGCATCAGTGGCTTCCGCAAACGCTTGCGCGGCGGGTTCCAGGATCAGGTTGCGTGGGTTGGCGGTCATAACGTTCTCCTCGGGTCTCGAAGTGCCTGCAACTGAGTTAGCGCGCAACTCAGTTGTACACAACTAAGTTGTCTCCAATGAGATTTATGGCACTTGAGTAGCGCGCGCCGATGTCCCGGGGCATGATGGGAGGTTCGAGACAGAGGAGAAGCAATGACGACGAAACCGGCATCGCTACGGCTGGACGATCAGCTGTGCTTCAGCCTCTACTCGGCGTCGCGCGCGGTCACCGGCCTCTACCGCACCCTGCTCGACGACCTCGAGCTCACGTACCCGCAGTACCTCGTCATGCTCGCGCTCTGGGACGATGACGAGCGCCTGGTCAAGGAGCTCGGCATCGCGCTCAACCTCGACTCGGGCACGCTTTCGCCGTTGCTCAAGCGGCTCGAAACCGCCGGGCTCGTGCGCCGCGACCGCCGCGAGGACGACGAGCGCTCGGTCCGGATTTCCCTCACCGAGCAGGGAAAAGACCTGAAGAAGAAAGCTGTCGGCATCCCGGACATCGTCGCCGAAGCCATGGCACTCAGCCCCACGCAGCTCGACGAGATGCGCAGCGCGATGAGCCTTCTCACCGACTCCGTCAACGCCTACCGCGCGTCACACACCTAGCCGAACGGTCGCGTAAAGCAAGGCCTGGGGCGCGACTAGCATTCGGGTATGGCGGATCACGGTGAAGCCCTGAAGGCGATCGCGGACAGTTTGGATCGTCCTTCCGCGGCGCGGATCTACGACTACTTCATCGGCGGCGACACCAACTACGCAATCGATCGTGAGTTCGCCGAAAAGGTCCGGAAGCGGCTGCCGCTCATGGGCGAGTACTGCAAGACCAGCCGCGGGTTCCTGGGCCGGGCCGTGCGCGAGGTGTCGCAGCTGGGCATCACGCAGTTCGTCGACATCGGCTCCGGGCTGCCGACGGCCGGCAACGTGCACGAGGTCGCGGACGACACCCGCGAGGAGTACGACACCCACGTCCTCTACATCGACAACGAGCCGATCGCGCTGGCTCACTCGGAGGTGCTGCTCGCCGATACCGCCGACCCGGACAGGCATCAGGCGATCGCCGCCGACTTCCTGGACCCGGACGAGCTGTGGGACGAGGTCCGCCAGTCGGAGATCATCGACACCGACCAGCCGATCGCACTGGTGATCAACGCCGTCATGCACTTCATCAAGGACGACCAAGGCCCGGACGCCCTGCTGGCGTTCTACCGCAACCAGCTGGCCCCCGGCTCGATGCTGATCCTTTCGCAGATGACCAACGAAAACCCGGTCAACGAGGACGAACGGCAGGCTCTGCTCGACCTGATCGGTTACTACGAGACCACGACGAACCCCGCCGTCATGCGGTCGATGGCGGAGTTCTCGCGCTTCTTCGGCGACTGGCCGCTGCTCGAACCGGGCCTGGTCTACGCGCCCGCGTGGCACCCCGACGAGGACACGCTGTTCGCCGCTTCACCGTCGGAATCCCGCGTTATCGGGGGCGTCGGCCGGAAGCCGTGACCTCGGCAAGCGCGTCGTGCACGGCGGCGCGCCCCAGGTCGACGGCCTTGCGCAGCACGCCCGGGTCCCGTTCCAGCGAGCCGACGTCCGGCGATCCCGCGGGCGGGCGCACGGTGAAGAGCGCTTCGTTCTCAGCCAACTGTTGTTCGTCGACAAGGTCGCGCTCGTAAGTAGTGCGCCAGAGGTCCAGCGTGCCCGGCGCGTGACGTCGCAGAATCCGCGGGACGAGCGCGTCCTGGAGGCGCGGCGGCCGCAACGGCAACTCGTCCGCGCGCCGGGTTCGCAGCACGAGGACGTGCGTCGCGCCTTGCTTCAGCGCGGTGTGAAAGGGAAGCGGCTCCGCGAGCCCAGCGTCGACGAACCGCCTGCCGCCCAGCTGAACCGCCCGCCCGGCGAGCAACGGGATGCACGCCGTCGCCATGAGCGCGAGCTGCAACGTCCTGCTGTCGGTGATGAACGGGTGCAGATCGGTGGCTTCGCCGGTGTCCGCGTCCGTCGCCAGCGGACGAAACGGGACCGGACTCGCGAGGATCGCCGGGAAATCCATCGGCTGGAGACCGTCGTAAACGTTGTGGACCAGGAAATTCGTGTCCACCACCGGACGTCCACGCAGCGGATGCCACGGGTTGATCACCCGCCGCATCACCGACGGATCCCACCACGACGCCATCCCGGTCGCCGCGCGCCCGCACACCAGCCACGCGCCGTTCAACGCGCCCGCCGACGAGCCGTAGACGTCGTCGAAGCAGGACAGCAGTCCCAATTCATCGACCGCCATGACCATTCCGCTCGAGTACGTTCCCCGGCTGCTGCCGCCCTCGATCGCGAGGGCGAGCCGATGACCGTCGTCACGCTTGCCGGTTTCATGTCGTTCGGCGATCAGCCGCAGTACGGGGTGCACTCTGCCCATTGTGGACCGCTGGTTCGTGTGCGCACCGTCGCCTCCGTTGCGGTGAACCCCGCGCGGCGCTGATGTGCCGCGCTGACCTGGGGTTCTACCGTGGACAAATGGGCTTCGAATCGACCACGCGCAAACGCGAACTGGGCAGGGAACTGAGAACCGTCCGAGAGCGGGCCAGGCTGAGCGAACGTGAACTCGGCCGGATCCTGGAATGGCCGCACAGCAAGATCTCGCGCGGCGAAAACGGCCTGCAAGATCTGACCGAACTGGACGCCGCGACCTACACCGCCGCCTGCCGCGCCCCCATCGCCGACCGAGACCGCCTGACCAAACTCGCCAGGGAAGCCGACTCCGACTACTGGGTCCGCCCGTACTTCGGCCAGCTCACCGACACCCTGCGCTCGATCCTCGTGCAGGAAGGCCTCTCCGAGGCGATCTCCTACTACCAGCCGACAGTCATCCCCGGCCTGCTCCAGATCGAGCCGTACGCCTGGGCGATCTTCCGCTCCGCGGCCAAAGTGACCGAAGACCGGATGAAAATCCTGATCAAGGCCAGGATGGATCACCAAGATCTCCTGCGCCGCAGGCGCCCGCCGAAGTGCGAATTCCTGATCCACGAACGTGCCCTGCGAACGATGATCGGCGGCACGAAGGTCATGCAGGAGCAACTGCTCCACCTCCTCCTCTCGAGCTCCCTCCCGCACTGTTCGATCCGGGTCGTTCTCGAACCGACCGATGTCTATTGCCTGATCAGCGGCACCTTTTCCCTCATGGAATTCGAAACTCACCCCGCCGTCGCCCACGCCGATACGTACACCGCGGGGATCTTCATCGAGGACCGGTTGGCCGTCGAGTCCTACTTCGGCCTCCGCGAAAGGCTGAGGCAGGACGCCTTGAGTAAGGGAGAATCACGGGAGTGGCTCGCGGAACTCGCGAACCACTACGACCGCATGGAGGAGTAACCCCGATGAGCGAGCTGGCCTGGACGAAGAGCAGCTACAGCAACGGTGACGAACACAGCACCTGCGTCGAAGTCGCCATCACCCCCCAGGCCACCGCCATCCGAGACTCCAAGGCCCCTGCCTCTGGCCAGCTCGCCGTCCCCCACCCCACCTGGCGCGCCCTGCTGGCCCACCTCGCCTAAAGCGCTATGAACGGACCGTTCCTTGCGAAAAACGCTAGGAACGGTCCGTTCATAGCGTCTTGGGTGATGCGCGTCTCGTTGCACTGCAACGCGTTGCATATGATGCTGGGCAGATGGCGTTGGAGCACGCGATCCTGGTGTCCCTGTCCGAGCGGTCCGGCTCGGGCTACGAGCTGACGCGCAGGTTCGAGAAGTCGATCGGGCTGTTCTGGAACGCCACCCACCAGCAGATTTACCGCGTCCTCAAGCGCATGGAAGAGGCTGACTGGGTCGCGGTCGACCACGTCGAGCAGGACGGCCGCCCGGACAAGAAGGTCTACACCGTCAGCGACCCCGGCCGCGCCGAGCTCGTCCGCTGGCTCGCCGAGCCCAACGACTCCGCCGGTACCCAGGAACTCGCCGTCAAGATCCGCGGTGCCGCGTTCGGCGAGGTCAGGGCCGTGGCCGACGAGATCCAGCGGCACCGCGACAGACACGCGCAACAACTCGACGTCTACCTGCTGATCGAGAAGCGCGACTTCCCCGCCCCGGCCGACCTCACCGGCCCGGCGCTGCACCAGCACCTCGTCCTGCGCGGCGGAATCCGCACCGAGCAGGGCTTTGTCGAGTGGTTCGAGGAAGTCCTCCAGGCCTTGAAGGGTGATCGACGATGAGCCAGTACCCCAACCTGCTGTCCCCGCTCGATCTCGGCTTCACCACCCTGCGCAACCGCGTGCTCATGGGCTCGATGCACACCGGCCTCGAAGACAAGGCGTCACATTTCCCGCAGCTCGGCGAGTACTACGCCGAGCGCGCACGCGGCGGCGTCGGCCTGATCGTCACCGGCGGGTTCGCGCCCAACAAGACCGGCTGGCTGCTGCCGTTCGCGTCCAAGCTCTCGACGCCCGCGGAAGCCAAGGCGCACAAGCAGTTGACCGATCCAGTGCACGAAGCCGGCGGCAAGATCGCGCTGCAGATCCTGCACGCGGGCCGGTATTCATACAACCCGCTGAGCGTTTCGGCGTCGAGCATCAAGGCGCCGATCAACCCGTTCCGCCCGCGCGCGCTGACCGGTTACGGTGTCCTGCGCCAAATCCGCGCGTTCGCCGACTGCGCGGTGCTCGCCCGCGAAGCCGGGTACGACGGCGTCGAGATCATGGGCTCCGAGGGCTACCTCATCAACCAGTTTCTCGCCGAGCGCACCAACAAACGCAAGGACGGCTGGGGCGGCTCGCCCGAAAACCGCCGCCGGTTCGCCGTCGAAATCGTGCGGCGAACCCGGCAGGCTGTCGGCCCCGACTTCGTCATCATCTACCGACTGTCCATATTGGACCTGGTCGAAGGCGGCCAGAGCTGGGAAGACGTCGTCACGCTGGCGAAAGAGGTCGAAGCCGCAGGCGCGACGATCATCAACACCGGCATCGGCTGGCACGAAGCCCGCATCCCGACCATCGTCACTTCCGTGCCCCGCGCGGCCTTCACTTGGGTGACCGGGAAACTCAAGCCGCATGTCTCGATCCCGGTCGTCACCTCGAACCGGATCAACATGCCCGAGGTCGCCGAAGAGGCGCTGGCCAGCGGCGATGCCGACCTCGTCTCGATGGCCAGGCCGTTCCTCGCCGACCCGAACTGGATCCTCAAGACCGCCGAGGGCCGCGAGGACGAGATCAACACCTGCATCGCCTGCAACCAAGCCTGCCTCGATCACGCGTTCAAGCGCAAACTGGTGTCCTGCATGGTGAATCCGCGCGCGGGACACGAAACCGAACTGACGCTAGCGCCGACTCGCCGAGTGAAGCGCGTCGCGGTCGTCGGCGCCGGACCGGCCGGACTCGCCGCGGCGACCAGCCTGAGCGGACGTGGACACACCGTCGACCTGTTCGAAGCGGACGGTGAGATCGGCGGGCAGTTCGGCATCGCCCGCCGCATCCCCGGCAAGGAAGAGTTCGCCGAGACTATCCGTTACTACGGAAGGCAAATCGAACTCACCGGCGTCAAGCTGCACCTGAACACGCGTGCTTCCGCGGCAAGCCTGATCGACGCGGGCTTCGACGAAGTCATCCTCGCCACCGGCGTGATCCCGCGCGTACCCAACATCCCCGGTATCGACCACCCGAAGGTTCTGTCCTATGTAGACGTCGTGAAACACGGCAAGCCAGTGGGAGACAAGGTCGCCGTGGTCGGCGCCGGCG
Source organism: Amycolatopsis sp. (assembly GCF_036008905.1). Lineage (GTDB taxonomy): Bacteria > Actinomycetota > Actinomycetes > Mycobacteriales > Pseudonocardiaceae > Amycolatopsis. Next base: position 68,651 of record NZ_DASYMU010000020.1, read on the forward strand.
GGATCGGCGTCGACGTCAGCGAGTTCCTGACCCACACCACATCGCCGACGCTGGACCTCGACGCGTGGATGTCCGAGTGGGGCGTCACCGATCCGGAAACGGCGATCGGCGGCCTGACCAAGCCGAAGCCCGAGCCGTCACCCCGTCAGGTTTTCCTGTTGCAGCGCAAGAAGACCGGTATCGGCGCCGGACTCGGCAAGACCAGCGGCTGGGTCCACCGGGCCGCGCTCAAGGCCAAGGGCGTCGAGCGGATTCCGGGTGTGAACTACGAAAAGATCGACGACGCCGGCCTGCACATCTCCTTCGGCGACAAGCACGAGAACCCGCGTGTGCTCGACGTCGACACCGTCGTCATCAGTGCCGGCCAGGAACCCGTCCGCGACCTCGCCGACGAACTCCGCGCGGCCGGGATCACCACGCACCTGATCGGCGGTGCCGATGTCGCCGCCGAACTCGACGCGAAACGCGCCATCGACCAGGGCACCCGTCTAGCCGCCACCCTCTGAAGCAACCAGTTCGCGAAAGTGTGACTCACGTGCCGTGGCGGGCGTTCGCGCCGAGGAGTCGTCGAACCAGTCCGCCAGTGCGGCCCAGCGGTGACTCCGGTCGTCGGCCGTCACCTTGTCCTCGCCCGCTTCGACCAGGTTCCGCAACGCCACCACCGCACTCTCCATCCGGCGGTCACACTCCTTGATGTACCGCTGCGTGCGGTGGTTGATCTGGTCGATACCCGACGGCCGGTCGTTGCCTTCCTCCGGCTTTCCGGTGAGTAGGCCCGCGTATTTCCTCACCAGCGACGACTCGCTGTACAGCGGAAACCCTTCCACCACACCGTCATAGCCGAATTCCGCCGCCCAGCCGCGAAACGCCGTGACGGCTTCGTAGCGCGTGAACCAGTCCTGGTGCCCGGCGACCAGCCGTGAGACCAGACGCCAGGCGTCACGCTCCGAGCGGTTCGTCTCGCTCTCGTCCTCGTCAGCCACATCCGGTGCGGAAACCCTGTCGTGCCAGTACTTCGAGCGACAGCGGCCGATTTCGCTGATGAGCAGGGAAAGGTAGGTGACTTGTTCCCATACGTGCACCTTGCGTGGCCGCAGCGTCGCAGGGCGGGCCGGGGAGAAGGTGACGATCTCGAAGTTGCGGAAATGCGCTCGTCCGCGCAGCGACGCGAGGTCAGGATCCTCGGCCAGCACCCAGGTACGACGGCTGGCGAGGTGACTGCTGTGACTCGTCGTCGTGGCCCGATACAACTCGCCGACGGCGTGCTTGGCCAGATCGTCCGCCGCCTGCACGGGCAACTGGACCGCGATCAGCGGATCCACCGGCAGCAATCCGACGGCGTACACGCACGCCGCGTTGTAGCTTTCGTTCCAGTACGGCGTCCGCCGCCACCGTGACCGCGTCGCTTTTACCGCGGCGACAAGATTGTTGACGTCCATCGGCCATCTGCCGGTCGGGAAGAGCTTGCCCAGCCGGGATTTCCGGCCCGGATGCGGATCGGCGAGCTGATGGACGGGCACGCGGCCGCCGTTGACATCGGCGTCCGCCATCGCCCGGCGCAGTACCGACCACACCAACGTCAACCGGAGCGCCCCCACGGACACCGTCCGCGACAGATTCCGCGCCCGGCGCAGGCGAATCGTGCGGTACGGATGGTAATCGTCGATCAGCCGCTCGATCTCGAACTGCGACAACGCGGCGAGATACGCCCGCAGCCGCCGCGACCGGTCCGCGTACTCGGTGCGTTTCCGTTGGTACACCGGGTCTTCGGGATCGAGCGGAGTCGTGCTCAGTTCCTCGACGGGGAACGCGAGCAGTTCCCGATGCAGCGTTTGCCTTTCCGCACGCGAGATCCATCGGTCGACTGTCCGGATGTCAAGCCGCGCGTAACGCTGGAACCGGTGATGCAACGCGGCCCGCAGGTTCGCGCGCTGGACCGACCGGGCGTCGAACTCCGGCCGGTTCTCGCAGGTGGGCTTGCGAATCCACCACGACGCCGCGATCCGGTCACCCTGCCCGAGCACGAGCGCATGCCGATAGCGCGCGACAAGCAACGCGTTCGCGTGCCGCGCTGTCAGCCCACGGCGCTGGCGGGTGAAATCCGGCCCGATCCACCACTTGGCGAGGCGCGGTGTTCCCCGGCTGCACAACGTGATGACGTCGTCGTAAGTGGCCAGTGCGTCGAGCAGCAGGTCCAGTTGTTCTTGCAGCGCACCGATTTCGAGTCTGATGTAGACGTTTGTCGGATCCCACTCGATCGCCCGGTAGTACTCGGCGAGCGCTTCGTCGTACTGGCGCTCCAGCGTGAACTGATTCGCGCGCTGGTAGGCGTCGAAAAGTTCGGCGGGGATTTTCGCGTTGAGCCAAGGCGCCCAGTAGATGTTGCCGCAGAACTTGCTGCGCGGCATCACAAGCGCGGCGACGGCGTTGGCCGCGCGTTCCAGCACCCGCGGCAGCGTCTCGTCCTCGATCACCATCGGACTGGCCGCGAACCTTGGTGCGCGAACCAGTTCGAGGATCAGCCGATGCTTTCCGGTGACTTCGTCGAACCGGACCGTGCCGCTGACCCTGAACGCCGACGGCGGCCGCACCAGCTTGACCAGCCGGGAGGCCGCCTTCCACCAGCTGTCCATGGCTTCGCCGGCGTTCTCCACGATCTGGATGAAGTCGTACGACGTACCAACACCAGGGACCGCCGTCGGCGTGTACAGCTTCGACTCGTTGAGGATGCGTTTGAACACGGCCGTCACATCGGGCATTTTCTCGCCTTTGGCGTCCAGGAAATCCTGGATGTCAAGCTGGTCCGCGCGATACGCGGCCCGTTCGAGCCGGATCCGGCCGGTGCCGTACAGCGCCAGGATCAGGAAGACGGCCAACCCCGCCGTCTGCAGCACGATCCAAGTGATCGACGTCGATACCGCCGTTCGCGCGATGTACCGCTCAGCGAACCACTGCTGGTACGGCAAAATCATGAGCGCCAGCGCGAGCAGCGCGAAGATCGCCGTGAAGAAATACCACCGCACACGGCGGGCCTTCGGCAGTTCGGCTTCTTCGATGTCCCGTTTCCGCCTGATGCGCATCAGATCCGCACCTCCCCTTGCGAGTCTGTGTTCGCTCCCAAGATCCGATTCGTTACGACCTGAACACTTATCGTGACTTCGCCGCGATGGCAAGTAGCGTGGCCCGATGCTGAATTCCGCGCAGTTGGTCGGCTTCGTGCCGACCACCGACATCACCCGGGCAAGCGCGTTCTACAAAGACGTCCTCGGCCTCGAACCCGACGGCCTCAGCGGCCACGCCGCGGTTTTCCACAGTGGCTCTACGACCCTACGAGTCACCACCGTCGCCGAACTCACCCCGCATCCGTTCACGACGATCGGCTGGGAAGTCGAGGACATCGCCGCGACGACGGCGGAACTGGCCGCCAAGGGCGTCGAGTTCAAAACCTTCCCCGGCTTGGGTCAAGGCGCGAACGGCGTCTGGACCACGCCGACCGGCGAAAAGGTCGCCTGGTTCACCGACCCCGACGGCAATCTCCTGTCGGTGATGGAGCCCACTGGCAATTAAACAACGCTGTTGCTTTACTAGAGGCCATGAGCACTGACCTCCTGGCCGAACTCGCCGCCCAAGAAGAGCGCCTGCAGTTCACCCACTTCGACAACGACACCGCTTGGGCCCTGGGCGTGCACCTGGTCGAAGCCGCGAAGGAACGCCAGCTCGGAGTGACCGTCTCAATCCGCCGAGGCACTCAACGTCTCTTCCACGCGGCCCTCCCCGGCACCTCCGCCGACAACGACGCCTGGATCGAGCGCAAAAGCCGGGTCGTGGACCGCTACGGCCACAGCTCGTTCCTCATCGGCACCCAGTTTCGCGCCAGTGGGAGCACCTTCGAAGAGTCCTCCCGACTGGACCCGGACCTCTACGCCGCCCACGGCGGCGTCTTCCCCGTCATCGTGAAGAACGTCGGGCCCGTAGGCACCGTCGGCGTCTCCGGCTTGCCGCAAGCTGAGGACCACGCCTTCGTCGTCGAACAACTAACCCTCTTCCTCGCCCGCTAACCCCCTGGTCACCGGCGTCGTGAGTGCGTAACAGTGTTCTATTGATGGGTAAGGCAAATGTGGCGTGTTCAATCTGCGGCGTAGCGGACTTCTTGTTTGCCGAAGAACGCTTTCACCCTGCCGGGCTGGTTCTGACGGCGGCGTAGATGGGTCCGGGCCTCCTCGGCGAGTTC
>NZ_DASYMU010000021.1:0-55196 GCF_036008905.1 Amycolatopsis sp.
TGCGTGTATCGGCAGCACCCGCGTCGCCTGTCTGGACCAATGAAGATCGTTAGGGGAGGAGATCGCTCATGTCTACGCCTGCGGAAACCACCAACCCGGTCACCGAGGAAGCGCCTGTCCTTCCGCCGCTGCCGGAGGTTCCGAAAGAGGACCACGACCACGATCACGACGTCACCACCAACTGTGCTGGTGGCTGCCCTCAGAAGATCGAGCCCTGAGGCGCCGAACGTGATTTGACAGCCCGCCTGCCCAGCTCCTATGGGCAGGCGGGCTTGTTTTGCCTACAGCCTGTGTTGTCATAGTGAGGTGCCCGTAACGAAGCTTGGACCACTCGACACCATCAGAAAGGCTCGTGAACTCCACCGAGCCGGCGTCGACGCGGCATGCTCCGAGCGTCAGCGTGAGGGAATCCGGCTACTGCGACGCGGTATGAGCCTGCTGGAGTCGATTCATCCGGTCGACGCGGACTACCACGACGAGTGGCTCGTGGTCCGCATTCGGCTGTCGAGCACCTTGGCGTTCTGGTCGTCCGAGACACGGGGCGGCGTCGCTTCGGGCCTTGCCGGGCTGGACGACGTCCGCTTGCTTACGCGGGGAGTGTCCGACCCCGGAATCCTGGCGGAGCTGAGCGGGGCGATCGATCACAACTACGGGCTGCTGCTCATGGCGTCAGGCCGCAACGAGGACAGCATCCGGTACTTCGACGCCTCGATCGAACACCAGGAATGGCGGCTGGCCAACACCGCCGAACCGGCCGCGTTGCTGGGCGGGTACCTGAATACCCTGTCGACACGAGGAATGGCGTACACCCGGCTAGGTGATGTCAAGAGGGCACGCGAGGATTTGACCAGGGCCATCGCGACCGCGGAGAAGGGCGAACTTTCGTTACTGGCCGCGGATATCCGGCGGCGTCTCGGCGCTCTGGAACTACGGATCGGTGATGTCCCGGTCGCGTTGAGTCTTCTGGAGAAGAGTGAGCGGGCTTACCGCGCGATCCCGGCGGAAATTCCTCCCCTGCTCCGATGGGAGCAGGCGCAGGCGCTGTTGACCGCCGGTTTGGCCGATGAAGCCGGTAGGTATCTCGACGATGTACTGCCTACGATGCGCGAGAAACACAGCCTCACCAGAGATCTGGGAAGTGTGGAGCTGTTTCGGGCCGTGGCCGCGTTGATGCAGGACGATCTGGATCTGGCACGACGGTCCGCGGCGTCGGCACGCCGCCGGACGCTGCGATGGGGCTGCCTGACCTGTGTCGCGGAAGCGACTGTCGTCGCCTTACGAGCCGACGTACGGGATGCCCTGAGTTCCCACGACATCCCGCCGACGCTGTCCGCGCGCGTGCTGCGAGCGGCGAAAGCGATGCCACCACGGCTGACCGAGCAGGCGGGATTGGCGCGAATGCTGGCGACAAGACTCGAAATCGCCCGCGGAAAACTCAAGCGGGCAGCGGAACTGCTGGCACAGGTGCCCCGCCCCGGGCAGGTCACCTCGATCGACTACCGCATGCTGCGCCGGCTCTGCCGCGCCGAACTCGCCGCCGCGGAAGGAAACCAGCGCAAGGCACTCACCGAGATCCGTGCCGGGCTGACCGAGCTCGACCGGGTCCGCGACCGCATGGGCGGGCTCGAACTGGTCTCCGGCACCGCTCTGCACGGCCAGGAACTCGCCGACCTCGCGGTGAAGCTCGTCCTCGCCGGTGCCAACGCCAAACGGCTCTTCGACTGGCTCGAACGCACCCGCGCCCAGACCTACCGCTACGAGCCGCTCGCGGACTCCGAGGATCCCGAACTCGCCGACCGGGTCGCCGAGGTGCGCGGGCTCAGCCAGGCCATCCACCAGGCCCAGCACGACGGCCATCCGACGGCCGCGCTTGAGGCCCGGCACGCCGAGCGGCTGCGCGAGGCGCACCGGCTCGGCTGGCACAGTGGTCGCTGGGGCAAGCCGAGGCCCGTCGTCGACCTGGCCGACGTCGCCGAGCAGTTGGGTGAGCGCGCGCTGGTGAGTTTCGCGTCGTCCGGGGACGAACTGGTGGCGGTGATCGTCGCCGGGGGCAAGTCGCGGTTGGTGCGCCTCGGGTCCACCGCGCAGGCCGCGCAGAGTGCCCGCACGCTCAATGCCGACCTCGACGCGCTCGCGCCGGACAACCTGCCGCCGATGCTCGTCACCGCGGTCCTGAGTTCCGCCCGCAAACAGGCCGACCGGCTCGACGAGCAGCTGATCGCGCCGCTGGCGGAGTCGCTCGGGGACCGCGAACTGGTGATCGTGCCGACGGGAGCGCTCTACGCCGTGCCGTGGGGCGTGCTGCCGAGCCTGCACACCCGCCCGACGGTCGTCGCGCCCTCCGCGACGGCGTGGGTCGCGGCGGAGCACACCGAGACACCGCGCGCCCGCAAGGTCGTCCTCGTCCGCGGGCCAGGACTCCTTGCCGCACAAGGGGAACTCGACAAACTCGCCACCCACTACCGGACCGCGAAGGTGCTCGACGGGAAGCGCGCGACGGTCAAGTCCGTGCTGCAGGCGCTCGACGGCGCGAAACTCGCCCACATCGCGGCGCACGGCGCGCACGAGCCGGAGAACGCGTTGTTCTCCCGGCTCGAGATGACCGACGGCGCGCTGTACGCCCACGAGATGGCCGGGCTCAAACAACCGCCACGGCAGGTCGTGTTCGCGGCCTGCGAGCTGGCGCTCAACCGCATCCGGCCCGGCGACGAAGCGCTGGGTTTCGCGAGCGCGCTGCTCGCCGCCGGCTCCCGCACGGTCATCGCGCCGCTCAGCCGCGTCGGCGACCAGGCCTCGGCGGCCGCGATGGACGACTACCACCGCGGCCTGGCGGGAGGGGCGAGCCCGGCGACCGCACTGGCCGACGCGATCGCGATCGACCCGTTCCGGCGCCCGTTCGTCTGTCTCGGCGCCGGGTGACGGCCGAGGCGATCACGGCGCTGACACCCCGGCCGGTGGGGCTCTCGACGTTCGTCCAATGGTGGCGTGACGTCACGTTCCTGCACTGGGCGGTCGACCCGGAACTGGTGGCTGGGCTGCTGCCCACGGGTACGCGCCCGGACACCCTCGACGGCGTCACCTACATCGGGCTGGTGCCGTTCCTGATGGACCGCGGCGGGATCGGGCCCGGACCCGCGCTGCCGTACCTCGGGAAGTTCTGTGAGACCAACGTCCGGCTCTACTCCGTGGACGACCAGGGCCGCCGCGGTGTGGTGTTCCGGTCCCTCGACGCCGCGCGGCTGCTGCCTGTCCTCGTCGGCCGGACTTTGCCGCGACTGCCCTACAAGTGGGCGAAGATGAGCGTGCGCCGCGATGGAGACGTGCTCACCTACACCTGCCGCCGCCGATGGCCGGGACCTCGCAGCGTCGAGAGCCGCGTGGTCGTCAAGGCGGGGGAGCCGATCACCGAGCCGACCCCGGTCGAGCGGTTCCTGACCGCGCGCTGGGGCATGCACCTCGAGTGGCGCTCCCGCACGCTGTATCTCCCCAACGAACATCCGAGCTGGCCATTGCACCGGGCTGAACTGCTGGCGCTCGACGACCGGCTGATCACCGCCGCCGGACTGTCACAACCGTCCGAGCCGCCGGTCAGCGTGCTCTACTCGCCGGGGGTCCCCGCGAGGTTCGGCACCCCGGCGGACCGTACGTCCTCTGGAAACGAAAGGGAAACCGCGAATTGACCACGGATGCCGGGCCCCGGGTACTGATCACCAACGATGACGGAATCGACTCGCCGGGCCTGGCGGCACTCGCCCGGTGCGCGATCGACAGCGGCATGAGCGTGGTGATCGCCGCCCCCGCGAAGGAAGCCAGCGGCACCAGCGCGGGTCTGACGGCGGCCGAGGGGGACACCCGGCGGGTCGAGGTCGAGAAGCGGGAATTGCTTGGCCTGGAAGGCATCGAGACCTACGCCGTCGCCGCGCATCCCGGCTTCATCGTCCTGGCCGCCTGTGAAGGCGGACTCGGCGTCAAGCCCGACATCGTGTTGTCCGGTATCAACCGGGGTGCCAACGTCGGCCGCGCCGTCGTCCACTCGGGAACCGTTGGTGCCGCGCTCACCGCCGCCGTCAACGGTGTTCGGTCGATGGCGGTTTCGCTGGACGTCGGCCTGACCGAAGAGCCGGGCCGGCATTGGCAAACCGCCGCGAACGTGGTCCGGGAGCTACTCCCGGTTCTGATGGCCATGGACAAGGACACCGTCCTCAACGTCAACGTGCCCGATGTCCCGCCAGACACGCCCTTGAAGTTCACGTGGGCAGCGCTGGCCGAGTTCGGCACCATCCGCAGCCGCGTCGAACGGCCGGAGGACGGCGTCATCCAGACCACCGCGGTGATCGCGGACGGCGAGCCGGCCCCCGGCACCGACGCCGCCCTCCTCGCCCAAGGCCACGTCACCCTCACGCCCCTGAATTCCGTCACCGAAAACACCACCACCCACCGCCCCGCCCTCTGACGACCACGCTGCCAGCCGACCCCGAGTCGTTACAAAGTCGAAGAGAAGCCGCCTGAAAGCGCCCCCGCTTACGTTTCCCCCGCACGCCCATGACCGGGATGTGCGATCGCACTTTTCGGAAGCGGGGGCTTGGGCCGAATGTCGCGTGCACAGACGAAACGAAGACTGGGTTTCCTGGGGCTGCTGGCTCACTGGCCGGTCAAGCTCATCGCGGTAGGTCTGACCATCAGTCTCCTGGCGGGCACCGCCGGGGACGCCGTGCTCGGCATCCCCGGCAGCGGCACCGGCAACCCCCAGGCACCGCAAACCCCGGTCCAGCAATGGGGTTCCGCGGCCGGAGACCTCGACCACCTCGACGGCCGGCCGAACAACCGAACCCTCCCCACCTCACTGCGTGGCCGCTATCCGCAGCAGGTCTGGGACCAGAACCTCAACACCGCCTCGGTCGAAACCCCGCCGCCCGCCGAAGTCCGCGGCTTCGACCAGGCGACCAGCAAGGAACTCCCCGAGAGCCGCGGCGCCCACGACCGCACCTACGCCAACACCGACGGCACGGAAACCACCGAGTTCTCCACCGACCCGATCAACTACCGCACCGAGTCCGGGACCTGGTCGCCGATCGAGACCGCGCTCGTCGCGATCGAAAACGGCACCGGCTGGCACAACACCGCCGACGCCGTCGACGTCCGCCTCGCCCCGACCGCCGACGCGCCGGAGCTGGCCACCCTCGCCGTCGACGCCGACCACGCCGTTTCGTACTCTCTCGCCGGTGCCGCACCCGCCGCGGCCAGGATCGACGGCAGCACCGCCACCTACCCCGGTGTGCAGCCCCACGTCGACCTCCGGCTCGAATCGCGCCCGGGTGGCGCCAAGGAAACCCTGGTCCTCACCGCGCCCGAAGCCGCGACCAGGTACCTGTTCCCCTTGAAGCTCAAGGGACTCACGGCCACCATCGCCAACGGCCAGGTCGTGTTCAGCGACGCCTCCGGCGCGCAGCGGGCGGTCATCCCGGCCGGCGACATGGTCGACGCCCACCAGGCGCGCTCCACCGGCGTCACCTACCGGCTGATCACCACCGGCGCGCAGCCGGCGCTCGAAGTCACCCTCGACACCGCCTGGCTGCGGGACCCGGCACGCGCCTACCCGATCCTGGTCGACCCGACCGTCCAGCTCCCAGTGACCGGCGAAGCCGCCGACAGCGCCATGTACGTCCAAGGCGACAGCTCGGCTTCGGGGAGTTCCCAGCTGCGCGTCGGCACGATCGACGGCGCGAACTCCGCCTCCTACCTCAAGTTCGGCGGCCTGGTCTCGAAACTGCAGAACCACACCATCTTCGGCGCGCAGCTCTGGGCGGTGAACTACGACGCCGACTCCTGCACCCCACGGGAGGTCAGCGTGCACCCGGTGACCGGCGCCTGGACGGCCGGGACCGGCTACTCCTACCCTGGGCCCGCCGTCGGCGGGGCACTGGCGAGCAAGTCGTTCGCGCACGGCTACATCGCCTTCGGCCAGTCGTCGTCGGCCTGCCCGACCGCCGGTGAGCTGTTCAACCTCGGCGGCGGTGGCCGGGACCTGGTCCAGCGGTGGGTCAACGGCGAGCAGGCCAACAACGGCCTGTCCCTGCGGGGCTCGTCGGATTCCCTGTCCGGCAAGCGGTTCACCGGTCCGGGCACCGCGAACCCGCCGAAGCTGTTCGTCACGCACAGTCCGTACAACGCGACCTACGCGATGCCGAACCCCGTGCCCAACCCGCCGGTCCTGCAGAACCAGGACGGCAAGGTCAAGATCACCGTCACCAACAAGAGTGCCGCGGCCTGGGCGCCCGGCGACTACTACCTGGCCTACCGCGCGTTCGACGCCAAGACCGGCGCGGCGGTGGTCCAGCAGCGCTCGGTGAACCTCACCACGACGGTCGCCAGGAACGCCCGGGTCACCCTCGACGCGACCATCAAGGCGCTCCCGCCGGGCAAGTACTTCTTCGACTTCACCATGGTCAAGTCGGGCGGCCCGGTGTTCACCGACCACCAGGTCCCCCCGGCCAGGCTCGTCCTGCAGGTGTTCGACATCCCGCCGGTGGTCCAGGAACTGTTTCCCCCCAACGGTTATCAGGCGTCGACCCTGACCCCGATGCTGTGGGCGAGGGCGCTCGACATCGACGCGCCGCCGAAATCGTCGCTGCAGTTCAAGTTCGAGATCTGCGAACGCGACCCGGCGGACAAGCCGGTCAAGTGCGTGAACTCGGGCTACCAGGCCAAAACCGCGTGGACCTTCCCGGCGGGCACCCTCAGCTGGAGCAAGGCCTACCTGTGGCGCGCGTTCGTCCAGGACGCCACCACCGAGATCATCTCGCCCTACTCGACGCTGCTGACGACCGTCCCGCAGCCCGAGATCACCTCGCACGTCGCGGGTTCGCCGTACAGCACCGCGAACCGGGAGTTCGACCCGCAGGCCGGCAACTACACCACTGCCGCGATCGACGCCTCGGTGACCACCGCGGGGCCTGGTCTCAGCCTGGTCCGCACCTACAACAGCCTCGACCCGCGCCGCGACGGGCTGTTCGGCGCCGGGTGGACCACCCAATACGACATGAAGCTCGTTCAGGACGACGACGGTTCGGGCAACGTCGTGCTGACCTACCCGGACGGCCAGGCAGTGCGCTTCGGCAAGAACGCCGACGGCACCTACGCCGCGCCCTGGGGACGCACCGCGTCGCTCACCGTCGACGGCACCGCGTGGAAACTGCTCGACCAGACCGGCACCACGTACCAGTTCTCCCTGAGCGGCAGGCTGAACAAGATCACCGACAGCGCCTCGCGCTCGGTGGTGCTCACCTACAACACCGCCGACGGGAAGCTCGCCAAGGCGCAGGTCTCCAACAGCCAGACCAACACCGCCGGGCGGGCGCTGAGCTTCGTCTGGTCCGGCGCGCACGTGAAATCGGTCAGCACCGACGCGGTCAACGGCGCCCCGCTGACCTGGAACTACACCTACTCCGGCGATCTGCTCACCACGGTGTGCGGGCCCACCGTCGCCTGCACGAACTACGAGCACACGCCCGGCTCGCACTACCGCACCACCGTGCTCGACTCGCGGCCCGACTCCTACTGGCAGCTCGGTGAGCCCGACGGCACCGGCGCGGGCAGCGAGGTCGCGATCAACCTCGGCAAGGACGCGGGCCTCTACAAGTCCGTGACACTCGGTACCCCTGGCCCGATCGTGGGCAGCACCGGCACCGCGGCGACGTTCAACGGCACGACGTCGGCGGTCGAACTCCCCAAGGGAACGGTCAAGAAGAGCCGCGACGCGGCCGTCGAGCTGTGGTTCAAATCCTCGCTCACCGGCTCCGGCGGCCCGCTGATCGGTTACCAGGACAAGGCGCTCGGCACCGCGTCGGCCACCGGGGTCCCGGTCCTCTATGTCGGCACCGACGGCAAGGTGCGCGGCCAGTTCGCCACCGGCGCGGTCACCCCGATCACCTCGGCGGCCGCGGTCAACGACGGCAAGTGGCACCACGTCGTGCTCTCGTCGATGGGCACCTCGCAGACGCTGTACCTCGACGGCGCCAAGGCCGGAGAGCTGACCGGCAAGACGATCGACCACTCACTGCTGACGTTCAACCAGGTCGGCGCCGCCTACGCGAGTACCCCGGCGTCCTGGCCCGGCTGGGGTTCCACGGCCCAGCGCTCGTATGCGGGCACGATCGACGAGGTCGCGATCTACTCCCACCCGCTCGGGCAGGCGTCGGTCACCGCGCACCTCCGCTCGGGGCTGGCCCAGTCCGACTCGCTGAGCAAGGTCACGCTGCCCAGCGGGAAGGTCGCCTCCTCGGCGGTCTACGACGTCGCCGCAGACCGGGTCAAGGAGTACACCGACGCCAACGGCGGTACCTGGAAGATCGGCCCGCCCGCGGTCTACGGCGACAGCACCGACCTGCGTCGCAGCGTCGAGGTGCTCGATCCGGCGAACCGGCCCAGCCTCTACGAGTACGACGCGCTCGGCGGCTGGGTGCTGCGCCTGGGTGTCCCGCTGGGCATGGAGACCCGGCCCGACGACAAACCGGGGGAGCCGGCCGTGCCCCCGGCGCCGCCGGTGGAGAGCTGCACCAAGCCCGATCTCAACGACCCGGCGTTCTGCACCACCATCCCGAACAGCTCCGGCGGCCCGGTGTTCGTCCGCTACGGCTCCGAGGGCATGAGCATCCGCACCTTCTTCTACGACGATCTCGGCAGCCTGACCTCGGTCACCGACGAGAACGGTGATTCGGTGTCGATGACCTACGACGCCCGGGGCAACGTCACCTCCAGCAAGACCTGCCGCGGCCCGAACGACTGCCAGACCAGCTACACCACCTACCCGGCGACCGCCACCAACCTCTACGACCCGCGGAACTCCCTACCGATCGAGACCAGGGACGGCCGGTCCGCGAGCGCGACCGACAACACCTACCGCACGAGCTACGCCTATCACGCGAGCGGTCAGCCCGCCTCACAGACCGCGCCGGACGGCGGCGTCATCCAGAACACGTTCACCAACGGCAGTGAAGCGGCGATCGGCGGCGGCTCGCCCCCGGCCGCGCTGCCGGCGACCACGACCGACGAGCGCGACAAGGTCACCCGGTTCACCTACTACGCCAACGGCGACCTGGCGAAGATCACCGAGCCGTCCGGTCTCGTCACCGAGATCACCTACGACGCCATCGGGCGGAAAACGTCCTCGAAGGACATCACCACCGCCTACCCGGCGGGGCTGGTGACCACCTACACCTACGACGGGATGTCCCGGCTGCTCACCCAAACCGATCCCGCCACTGCCAACGCCGTCACCGGCGCGAAGCACCAGCTGCGCACCACCAGCACCTACGACCCGGACGGCAATCTCACCGCGCTCGGAGTGGCCGACGCGCTCGCCAACGACCCGGTCCGCGTGACCTCCTACCGCTACGACGAGCACAACCAGCTCGTCCGGCTCACCGACGCCGGGGGCAACGAAACCTCCTACGGCTACGACGCGTTCGGCAACCGGACGTCCGAAACCGACGCCAACGGCAACCGCTACGACTTCGCCTACACCGCCCGCAACAGCCTCGCCGAGGTGCGGCTGCGGGACTGGCGCAGCGACCCGGCGGGCGCACCGGCCACCGGCACCGGCGACTACCTGGTGCTGCACTCGTACTCCTATGACTTCGCCGGCCGGATGACCAGCGACACCGACGCCATGGGACGCCGGCTGGAGTACAGCTACTACGGCGACGGCCAGGTACGCCGGAAAACCCTGAAGAACTTCCGCAATCCCGACGGCACCAAACGCGACTTCGTCGTCGAGGACAACACCTACGACGGCGCGGGCAACCTCAGCCGGCAGATCACCGGTAACGGGAAGGCCGTTACGCAGTACACCACCGACAAAGCAGGCCGGGTCGCGTCGGTCACCGCCGATCCCGGCGGGCTCGCCCGCTCCACGACCTACAGCTTCGACCAGGGCGGGAACGTCCTGCGTGCCACCACCGCCGGGAAACCGTCGAACGTGCCGTGGATCGTCTCCACCACCCCCGCCGTCGTGGACTACACCTACGACGACGCCGGCAACCGGACCCTGGAGACCGTCACCGACGGCACCGCCAAGCAGAGCACCAAGTACGGCTATGACCAGCGCGGGCTGCTGATCTCCACCACCGACCCCCGCGGCAACGCGGCAGGTGCGGACCCCGCGGCCTTCACCACCAAGTACGGCTACGACGAGGCCGGCCGTCAGGTCAGCACGACCGGGGCGCCGGTGAGCGCCGAGAGCACCGGGCAGCCGGCGAGAACGGTCACCCCCGTCCAAATCTTCGGCTACAACACCTACGACGAGCCGACCGAGGTGAAGGACGAACTCGGCAAGGTCAGCACTTCGGCGTTCGACCTGACCGGACGACTGGTCAGCGCGACCGCGCCTGCCTACCAGGCCCCCGGCCAGCCCGCCGCGGTCACCGCCACCATCACGGCGAAGTACGACGGCAACGGCAACGCCGTCGAGATCACCAGCCCGCGGAGCGGCGTCACCCGCGTCACCTACGATCAGCTCAGCCGGATGGTGAGCCTCGACGAACCCGCCTCGACCGACCTCGAGCGGGCGGTGTGGAAGTACACCTACGCCAGGGCGGGCGGGTCGCTTTCGGTCACCGACCCGGCGGGCGGGCGCACCGAGGCCACCTACGACGACCTCGACCGCCAGGTCAGCAGCACCCAGGTCGAACGCCGCCCCACGGCGGGCGTGTTCACCACCAAGTTCGCCTACGACGACATGGGCAATGTCACCAGCGCGGCCGCCCCCAGCGGCGCGAACACGGTCAACGTCTACGACGCCGTCGGCGAGCTGACGAAGTCCACCGACCCCGCGGGCGTGCCGACCCAGCTCGGCTACGACTACGCCGGGCGTCAGGTCCGCGCCACCGACGGGCTCGGCCGCACGAACCAGGTCGCCTACGACCTGTTCGGCAGGCAGGTCGCCGAGTCGGACCTCAAACCCGACGGCACAACGCTGCGTACGTCGAAGTTCGGCTACGACCTCGCCGGGAACCTCCTCACCGCCACCGACCCGCTGCAGGCCACCACGACGTTCGCCTACGACGCCGCGAGCCGGATGGTCAAGCAGGTCGAACCCGTGTCGGGCACCAAGACCATCACCACGACGTTCGGCTACGACGAAGCGGGCAACCGCACCCGCCTCACCGACGGGCGCAACAACTCCTCGATCACCACCTACAACAGCCTCGGCCTGCCCGAGTCGACGATCGAACCGGCCACCGCCGCCCAGCCGAACGCCGCCGACCGCACCTGGACCGCGGCCTACGACCGCAACGGCAACGCGGTCAGCCTCACCGCTCCCGGCGGTGTCGTGCGGACACGGACCTTCGACGCCGCGGACCGGCTGACCGGCGAGACCGGCACCGGTGCGGAAGCGGCCACCGCCGCCCGCACCCTCGGCTACGACCTCCTCGGCCGGACCACCGCGGTCAACGGCGCCACGGGCACGAACGCCTACACCTACGACGACCGCGGCAACCTGCTCACCACGACCGGCCCCGGCGGCACCGCCGGGTTCGCCTACAACAGCGACGGAAACCCCACCACCCGCACGGATTCGGCGGGCACCGCGGGCTTCGGCTACACCAGCGGCAGGCTGACCTCGATGACCGACGGGATCACCGGCGCGGCCCAGCAGATCTCCTACGACGGCGCCGGGGCCCTCAAGACGGTCGGCTACGGCGCGGGCCGCACCCGCACCTTCGGGTACGACGACCTCGGCAGGCGAACCTCCGACACGCTGGTCAACTCGGCGGCCAAGCCGGTGAGCTCCTCGGTCTATGCCTTCGACCTGAACGACAAGATGGCAGGAGAGACCACGACCGGCACGGCCGGAGCGGGCGCGCAGAGCTACGACTACGACCAGGCGGGCAGGCTCACCGGGCTGACCGCGGGCGGCGTGTTCACCGAGTACGCCTGGGACGACTCGGGCAACCGGGTCAAGGCCGGCGCGAAAGCGTCGGCCTACGACGAGCGGAACAGGCTGCTCTCCGACGGCGACTACACCTACGCCTACAGCCCCCGGGGAAACCTCAAGACCAGGACGAGTTCCGGGCTCACCGAGCAGTTCTCGTTCGACGCCTTCGAACGGCTCGTCACCGCTGCCGGGCAGAACTACACCTACGACGGCCTCGACCGGGTGGCCGCTCGCAACGGCACCGCGTTCACCTACGCCGGGCTCGACGACGGTGTCGTCGCCGACGGCGCCGGGACCTACGGCCGGGGCGCGAGCGGCGAACTGCTCGCCACCGCCAAGGGCGGCACCGAGCGACTGTCCCTTTCGGACGGTCACGGTGACGTCGTCGGCGGGTTCGACCCGGCCGACACCGGATTGGCCCAGCTGCCCGATTCCACCGCCTACGACCCGTTCGGCAAGGTGACCGCCAAGTCCGGCAGCACCGGCTCGCTCGGCTATCAGGGCGATTGGACCGACCCGGCCACCGGCCAGGTCGACATGGGCGCCCGCTGGTACGACCCGGGCACGGGCGCGTTCAACGCCAAGGACGACGTCGACTACTCCGGCGGCGATTCGGTACTGGCCAACCGCTACACCTACGGCGCCGGCGACCCGATGGGCTCCGTCGACCCGGACGGGCATTACCCGACTCCGAGCGGCAACCTCGTGACCTGCGACCCGAGCTTCATGAACTTCGTCTGCCTGCAGTACCAGTCCCAGTTCACCTACTACGCGATCATGGACCAGGTCCGCGCCCAGCAGCGGGCGGCGGGCAAGAAGTCGAACTCGCAGAAACCCCGCACCAGCTATCCCTCCTACGCACCCGGTCCCGCCTCGAGCGGGCGGGGCAGTGGCGGGGGCTGTGGCGCCTGCTACGACCCGGCCGCCGCCGCGCGCGAGGCCGCACGGCAGAAGTACCTGAAGGCCAAGGCCACCAGCGACGCCGCCAGGGCGGGCAACGCCGCCAACGCGCGAAACGTACCCCGAGGGGTCTCCTCGGCCGCGAAGAAGCCGGTGGTGTCCTCGTCCGACGTCGCGTCCTCGAGCCCGTCGCTGCCCGCGCAGTCGACCGGTTCGAACGGGAACGTCGTCGCGGACCAGAAGAAGGCGACCGACAAGATCTACCAAAAGGCGGTGGAGGCGGTCGGCCCCGTCGTGCAGAACACGTCGAAGGCCTCCGGTGCGCCCAGCGAATCCACCTCGGCTGGTGGATTGGGTGGCGGATCGGGCGGCGACTTCTCCTTCGGCGACCTCTTCAAGAAGAAAACCTGGCAGGACGCGGACTTCAGCGAACTGGGCGACCCCGGCATGTGGTGGGAAGGGGCCAAGGGCGCGGCCGACGTCATCGGCGAGGTGACCGGGATCAACGACGCCCTCGACTGCGTCACCGAGCTCGACCTCGAAGCGTGTGCGTGGACCGCCGTCACCGTCGCCAGCATGCTGACCGGCCCCGGCGGGGTCGCGGCGGTGCGCGCCGCCAGAGCCGGGCGGGTGGCCGCGAAGTACGGCGATGACGTCGTGGACGCCGTCCGCCAGAGCTCGAAGGTCCTCGACGACGTGTCCTGCGCGGTCACAGCCGTGGCGAAGAACAGTTTCACCGCCGACACCGAGGTCCGGATGGGCGACGGCACGGCCAAGCCGATCAGCGAGGTCAAGACCGGCGATCAGGTACTGGCCACCGATCCCACCACCGGCCGCACCGGCGCACAAGCGGTGACCGCGGTGATCGTCGGCGACGGCGTCAAGAACCTGGTGGCGGTCACCGTCGCCACCGGCGAGATCACCGCGACCAGCGAGCACCCCTTCTGGCTGGCCGACGAGCGGCGCTGGGCCAACGCCGGAGAACTCCGGGCCGGGCAACGGATCCAGACCGCCGACGGCCAGGGCGCCGTGGTGACCGCGACGCGGGCGTGGACCGAGCAGGAACGGGTCTACAACCTCACCGTCGACGCCCTGCACACCTTCTACGTCGTCGCCGGCGGCGTGGATCTGCTGGTGCACAACACCGAAGTCAACAGCAATTGCCCGGTGCACGGGTCCACTGCCGTGCCGGGGACCGACCCGGCGAAGTGCACCTGCCGGCACAGCGCCAACGAAGACAGCACCCAGAGCGAGTCGGTCGTCAAACAGCAGCAGGAGCAACGGGAGACACAGGCCAAAGCCACCGTCGGCACGGCCCCCAATATCGCCAAAGGGCTCGGGCACCCCGCGGGCAGTCCCACCGACGCCTGGAGCGCGATCGCTTTGGCGGTCAGCGTGGTGGGCATCAAAGCCACCCAGGCGGGCCAGAAGATCGCCCGCTGGTGGAAGGCGCGCGGAAGCCGTTAGCGACGCACCATAACCGCGGTCCCGCACCGATTTCACGGTCTCAACGAACACAGGGAGAATGAAGTGTCCACAAAGGATTTGACGGTTTCCGGCACCGGTCGCCGGAGACCAGGGAGATGGACGGCGCTCGCCGCCACCTTCCTGATCACGGTCGCCGGCGCGGTGTCCTCGCCGCTGGCGCCCGTCGCCCACGCCGACGCCGCGGGCGGTGCCGGTGACTTCATCCCGCTGCCGGCCGCCCCGGTCGTGCTCGACACCCGGGTCGGCACCGGTGGGGTCACCGGTGAGCGCGGCCCGGCGAGCACGAGCTCGTTCCCCGTCCTCGGTGTCGGTGGTATCCCGGCGACCGGCGTCGGCTCGGTGCTGATCCGGCTGGCGACCCTCGCGCCGACGGCGTCGACCTTCCTGACCATGTTCCCCGAGGGCACCACCCGGCCCACGCCGACCCATCTTTCGGCGGGCGCCACCGAGAACATCTCCGTCGCCGCGGTGGTGAAGGTCGGTGCCAGTGGCAAGATCTCGGTGTACAACAGCGCCGGCAAGACCGACCTCACCGCCGAGGTACAGGGATACTTCAAGTCGACACAGGGCAGCACGGGCGGCGGGTTCTTCCCGGTCACCCCGACCCGGCTGATCGACACCCGCAGCGCACTCGGCACGACGAAGGCGACCATCGCCGCCGGCGCCACCCGCACGGTGACGATCACCGGCGCGCTGGTCCCCGCCGGCTCTTCGGCGGCGTTCGTGAACCTGCTCGTCCCCAGCGCACCCGAACAGGGCTGGCTGACGGCCTCACCGGCCGGCGGCACCGCCCGGCCGATCATGAACTACGAGAAGGGCTCGACGCAGACCGCCGCGTCACTGGCCCTGCCCGCCGACGGCAAGGTCACCTTCACCAACAAGGGCGCCTCGGCGGTCAACCTCGTGGTGAACGTGGAGGGCTACTTCTCCAAGAGCCCGCTCGCCGGCGCTGGACTGCGCCAGGTGTCCGGCAGGCTGGTCAACACCCGCAACGTCGGTTCCGGGCTGCCGATCCCCGCCAACGGCACCCTCGACGTCCAGGTCGGCGGCACCTTCGGCCTGCCGACCCGTGGCATCGCCGGAGCGGTCCTGTCCCTGACCGGGACCCCGGAGAAGACCGGGTACATCAAGGCGTGGCCGCTCGGTGAGACCGAAAGCACGCTGTCGATCCAGGACTTCGTCACCGCCGGGGTGTGGCGGACGAACACCATGGTGCTCAAGCCCGGCACCGACGGCAAGATCCGGATCCGCAACAGCACCGCGGGCACCATCCACCTGATCGCCGACCTGCAGGGCTGGTTCGCCGACCCGCTGCCCGCGGCCCCCGTGCGACCCGACACCCGGATGAGCGCGCTGCAGCTGGCGCCGGTGGTCGGCGCCGGAGCGGGCGCGATCGAGTACGCCTACGTGGACAACTCGGGCCGGGTCGTCCACGGCACCCAGACCAACGTGGACAACTTCGGTTCCGTGGTGTGGACCGTGCTCTCCGGCAACGAGGCGTTCACCGGGCAGCCGACCATCACGCAGCTGGCCGACGGCCGGATCCAGATCACCGCGCAGTACAGCGACGGCGACATCTGGGCCATCAGCCAGACCGCGGCCGGGGCGAAGACCTGGAAGGCGTGGGAGGACCTCGGCGGATCGATGGCCTCACCACCGGTCGCGGCGAAACTGTCCACCGGCACCGTGACCCAGTTCGCCGTCGACGCCGACGGCAAGCTCTGGGTGTTCGCGCAGACTGGCTCGGTGCCGTTCTGGCGGAACCTGGGTGACCAGGACCTGACCGCCACCTTGAGCGTGACCCCGGTGCGCGACGGACTACGGGTCTTCGCGCTGAACGGCGCCGGCACGGTCAAGACGATCCTGTACTACAACGACGGATCGCTGTCCCCGTGGACCGACCTGGGCGGCACGGGCTTCTCCGGCGCACCCGCGGTCGTCGTCCGGCCCGGTTTCCTCCTGCAGGCCTTCCTCCACGCCGCCGACGGCACCATCGTGACGAAGGTGCAGGACGCGGCCGGCGCCTGGTCCGCGGACTGGCTGCCGATCGGCTCCTACTCCGACCCCGCCCAGCCCGACGCTCCGGTCGCGCCGCACGCGGCCGGTGCGCCCTCGGCGATCCTCGATTCCGCGGCGGGCAAGGTCGTGGTGGTGGTCCGCGGCACCGACGGGGAGATCCACCACCTGTGGGAGACCGCCACGGGCAGCAACAGCTGGGGCCGGTGGACGAAGTCGGTGGAGGCGACCGATCCCGCCGCGACCGACCCCACGGTCATGGCCTTCGCCAACTCCAACGGCCAGTCCAGGCTGATCACGTTCCTCAGCAGCAACGGCACGCCGCGGTTCTACGGCCAGGAGGGTTCGGGGAGCTGAGCCGCCGCTGACACGTATCGATTGAGCAACATCGACGAACCGGAGATCCTCGCCCGACAGGCGAGGATCTCCGGTTCGCGCCACCAGATAGCCCGAACCGCCGGTATGAGGTGACCGAAGGTAATAGGGTGCCTCCGCGCGGGTCACGGAGCGCCACCCGGAGCCGCCGGACGTGCACTGACCGTGTTGGGCAGCCATTGCGCAACTAGCGGTGGTGTGCGTTACTTTTCGGCCTTGGGGTGGACCAGACACAACGACAGAGGTGGTCATGGTGCGTTTTTCCAACCGGCGGCGCGGACGAAGCGCGGTCGCGATTCTTGCCGCGGGGATGCTGGTGGCGGGTCCGTTCGCGGCCCCGGCGCAGGCGCAGCAGCAGGGCAAGACATTGCGGGTGGCGATGGTCACCGGGATCGACCATCTGAACCCGTTCACCGCGCAACTGGCGGCGAGCGCGCAACTGGGCCGGCTCATGTTCGAGTTCCTGACCCTGCCCTCGGCCGAGAACACCCAGCCGACCGGCGGTGTCGCGGAGAAGTGGGAGACCTCGCCGGACAAGCTGACCTGGACCTTCACCATCCGCCAGGGCATGAAGTGGTCCGACGGGCAGCCGGTGACGGCGAAGGACCCGGCGTTCACCTTCAACAAGATGCTGACCGACGAGAACGCGCGCACCGCCAACGGCAGCTACGTCGCGAACTTCGACACCGTCACCGCGCCGGACGACCGGACCCTGGTCATCAAGAACAAGGTCCCGCAGGCCAACATGCTCTCCCTCGACGTGCCGATCGTGCCCGAGCACATCTGGAAGGACATCACCGACCTCAACGACCCGAAGACCGACACGCTCGCCGTCGTCGGTGTCAACGACGGGCCGTTCGTGCTGTCGGAGTACAAGCCGAACGAGTTCGTGAAGTTCAAGGCCAACAAGGACTACTGGCGCGGCGCCCCGAAGTTCGACGAGCTGCAGTTCCTCGTGTTCAAGGACGCCGAGGCCGCGGTGAACGGCCTCAAGCAGAACGAGGTCGACATCATCAACCGGCTCACCCCGACGCAGTTCGACGCACTGCAGGGCCAGCCGAACATCGGCACCAACAAGGCGCCCGGCCGCCGCTACACCGAGATGCTGCTCAACTTCGGCGCCACGACCAACAAGAACGAGCCGATCGGTGACGGCCACCCCGCGTTGAAGGACCTGCGTGTCCGCCAGGCCATCGCGAAGTCCGTCGACACCCAGGCGATCGTCGACCGTGTCATGGGCGGCTACGCCCAGCCCGGCGGCAGCGTGATCCCGCCGGTCTACAGCGCGTTCCACTACGACCCCACCGCGACGCAGAAGCTGAAGTTCGACACCGCCGCGGCGAACGCACTGCTCGACCAGGCCGGCTACCCCAAGGGCGCCGACGGCGTGCGGACCGGTCCCGGCGGCAAGCTGGAGTTCCGGCTCGTCGGGCACTCCAACCGCAACTACGACCAGCGTGCCACCGAGTACGTCACCGGCTGGCTCAAGGACGTCGGCATCACGGTCAAGCCCGAACTGGTCTCCGACAACGAGGTCGACGAGCGGACCTCCGCCGGGCAGTACGACCTCGCGTTCTCCGGCTGGGGCACCAACCCCGACCCGGACTACGCCCTGTCCCTGCAGGTCTGCGACAGCCGCCCCAACGCAGGTGGCTCCGGCGGCAGCAGCGCCGCGTTCTTCTGCGACCCACAGTTCGACGCGCTCTACAAGCAGCAGGCCACCGAGTTCGACCCGGTCAAGCGCGCCGACCTCGTCAAGCAGGCCCAGTCCCGGTTGTACGACCAGGTCCCGAGCGTCGTCCTCGACTACGACAACGCCCTCGAGGCCTACCGGTCGGACAACTTCGACAGCTTCCGCAAGCAGCCGCAGCCCGACGGCGTGATCCTCGAGCAAACCGGCTACTGGGGTATCTACGGCGCCACCCCGCCTGACAACAACAGTGTGCAGGGCTCGTCGTCGCCGAACGACGACGGCAACGACAACACCGGCCTCTGGATCGGGATCGGTGCGGTCGCGCTGCTCATCCTCGTCGGCGGTGGCGTCCTGCTCTCCAGGCGCGGCAAGTCCTCGGACGACCGGGAGTAGGACCGGTTGACCGAGGCATTGAGTTCGATCGACACAGCCGCGCCGCTCGTCGACCCCGACGAGCGGCGCGGTGGTACCGGAACAGCCAGGTTCGTGGCGACCAAACTGGCCGAAGCGGCCGGCAGCCTGATCCTGGTGGTGGTACTCGGGTTCCTGCTCTTCCGCATGATCCCGGGCGACCCGGTGCTCACCATGACCAGGAACCGGCCCACCACTCCGGCCCTGCTGGACGAGCTGCGCGCCAAGATGGGCGTCGACAAGCCGATCCTGACGCAGTTCGGCGACTACATCGGCGGGCTGTTCCGCGGTGACATGGGCACCTCGTACATCCTGCAGCGCCCGGTCGCCGACCTGATCGCGGAACGGACCTGGCCGACGGTGCTGCTCGTCGGCACCGCCACGCTCCTGGCCATCGCGCTCGGGCTGTGGCTCGGCGTGCGGGCCGCGTGGCGCCGGGGGAGCTTCTTCGACCGCGCGCACACCGGCATCGCGCTGACGCTGTGGTCGGTCCCGCAGTTCTGGCTGGGACTGCTGCTCCTGGTGGCCAGCAACGGGTTGTTCCCCAGCCGGGGCATGCACTCCCCGGACGCGGCGCCGGACTTCCTGTCGCAGTCCCTCGACGTCGCCCATCACCTGGTGCTGCCGTGTTTCACCCTGCTCGTGGTGTTCTACGCGCAGTACATGCTGGTGATGCGGTCGTCGCTGCTCGGTGAGATGAACGCCGAATACCTGACCACCGCCCGCGCCAAAGGCCTGAAGGAAGACCTCGTCAGGCGCCGCCACGCGGTGCCCAACGCGTTGCTGCCCACGGTGACGCTCGTGTTCCTCCAGTTCGGCATGGTCGTGTCCGGCTCGGTCTCGGTCGAGGCCGTGTTCAGCTGGCCAGGACTCGGCCAGCTGACCTTCGACGCGCTGCACGGCCCGGATCTTCCTCTGCTGCAAGGGGTTTTCGTGGTGCTGGCCGGAGCCGTGGTCGTGATGAACCTGCTCGCGGAACTGCTGTACCGCGTGCTCGACCCGAGGGTGCGTGCCGCATGACCACACCGGCGAGCCCGCGGGCGATCGTCTGGCAACGACGCCGCGGGGCGGTGGCGAAGATGTGGCACGAGTTCGCGAGCAACAAGGGCGGCCTGATCGGGCTCGGGTTCCTCACGCTCATCGTGATCCTGGCGCTGCTCGCACCGGTGATCACCGACGAGTCCGGGCTCGACGTCACGAAGGTGACCGGCGGCCTGCTCAAACCGCCCAACGGCGAGTTCTGGCTGGGCACCGACGAAGCCGGCCGCTCGGTGGCGCTGATGACGTTCTGGGGCACGCGCGTGTCGCTGCTCGTCGGGTTCGCCGCGACGATCCTGTCGGTGCTGATCGGTACCATCATCGGCATCGCGGCCGCGCACTTCGGCGGCTGGCTGTCCGCGATCCTGTTGCGGTTCACCGACTTCTTCCTCGTGCTGCCGTCTTTGGTGCTGGCGATCGCGTTGTCCGCGGTGCTGCCGCCGGGGATCGCGACGATCATCCTGGCGGTCGGCGTGACGTCGTGGCCCACCACCGCGCGCCTGGTGCGGGCGCAGACGCTGACCATCGAAAGCCGGCCGTACATCGAGCGCTCGAAAGCGCTCGGCGGCGGTCATCTGCACATCGTCGGCAAGCACGTGCTGCCCGGCGTCATGCCGCTCGTGCTGGCGAACACCACGCTCGTCGTCGGCAACTCGATCATCGCGGAGTCCACGCTGTCGTTCCTCGGTGTCGGCGACCCGACGGTCGTGTCCTGGGGATCGATGCTGTCGACGGCGCTGACCACCGGCGCGGTGACCAGGGGAGCGTGGTGGTTCCTGCTGCCACCCGGCGTCGCGATCGTCGCGATCGTGCTGTCGTTCACGCTGGTGGGCCGCGCGCTGGAGACCGTGCTCAACCCACGGCTCAGGGGAGAGCGTTCATGATCCGACCGTTGCTGGAACTGAAGAACCTCGATGTCACCTACTCCACCGGCAGCGGCGAGGTCGCCGCGGTGCGCGACGTCAACCTGCGTCTCGGCGCGGGCGACACGCTCGGTGTCGCGGGGGAGTCGGGGTCGGGCAAGTCGACCGTCGCGATGAGCGTGCTGCGGCTCCTGCCGCGCTCGGCGAAGGTGACCGGCGAGATCCTCCTGGGCGGCGAGGACGTCACCACGATGAAGTGGGGACGGCTGCGCGCGGTGCGCTGGGCCGAGGCGTCGGTGGTGTTCCAGGGCGCGATGCACGCGCTCAACCCTGTCCGCAAGATCGGCGAGCAGATCGCCGAACCCATCCGGATCCACGCTCCTGCCGGGGAAACGCCGTCGGACGCGCAGGTGAAGGCCAGGGTCGCCGAGCTGCTCGGGCAGGTCGACCTGCCGACGGCCCGCGCCGGGGCGTACCCGCACGAGCTGTCGGGCGGGCAGAAGCAGCGCGTGATGATCGCGATGGCGCTGGCGTGCGAACCCCAGCTGATCATCGCCGACGAGCCGACCACCGCGCTCGACGTCATCGTGCAGGCACAGGTGCTCGATCTCCTGCGTGCGTTGGTCGCTTCGCACGGTCTCGGGCTGATCATGATCAGCCACGACCTGTCGGTGCTCGCCGCGACCTGCGCCCGGATCGCGGTCATGTACGACGGTGAGATCGTCGAGGAACGTCCCAGCGCCGAGCTCATGAGCGCGCCGCAGCACGCGCACAGCAAGGCGTTGGCCGCGGCGTTCCCGACCGTCGGCGACCCGGTGTCGAGGTTCGCGCCCGCCACCGCCACCCCGCTGCCACCGGAGCCGGAACGCGACACCGGACCGGACCGTCCGCCGCTGCTGTCCGCCGACGACCTGCGCGTGACCTTCCGGGACCGCACGGGCGCCAGGATCCACGCGGTGGCCGGGGTGAGCCTCCAGGTCCGCCACGACGAGATCGTCGCGCTGGTCGGCCAATCCGGGTCCGGGAAGACGACACTGGCCCGCACACTGCTCGGGTTGCAGAAGCCGACCTCGGGCACGGTCAATTACCAAGGCGCGCCGGTACCGATGTCCGGCGCCGGGCTCAAGGCGTACCGGCGGCAGGTACAGCTGGTGCTGCAGGACCCGACGAGCGCGCTCAACCCACGGCACACGGTCTACGAAGCCGTCGCCGAGGGCCCGCGCATCCACGGCCTGACCGACAACGAACTCTCGATCGTCACGAAGGCACTGGAGTCGGCGGAATTGCGGCCGGCCGAGAAGTACTTCGCCCGGCTGCCGCACGAACTCTCCGGCGGACAGCGTCAGCGGGTCGTCATCGCCGGTGCGCTCGCGCTGGAACCCGGCATGCTCGTCGCCGACGAACCGGTCGCGTCGCTGGACGCCTCGGTGCGCGGTGAGATCCTCGGGCTGCTGCTGCGACTGCGCCGCGAACTGGGCCTCGCCGCGCTGGTCATCACCCACGACCTCGGGCTGGCGTGGAACATCGCCGACCGCGTCGCGGTGATGTACCGCGGCGAGCTCGTCGAGGTCGGCACCGTCGAGAAAGTACTGCTCGATCCCCAGCACGAGTACACGAAATCGCTGCTCGCGGCACTGCCCGGCGGCACCAGCGTCCGGACGGCGGTTGACAGGTGAGCGTTACGAGTGCGTTAAAGACGTCCACGGGAGGCTACAAAAAGGCTGCTGCCGCGAGTACACGCGAGCGCGGTGTGTAATCTCCATCTTCGACATGGCGACCACCACAGACCCCGCCTCCAGCAGCGGCAGGGGCACCGCGCAGACCTCCCGAACGGCCCCGGCGAGCCCGCTGGCCGAGCGGATCCACGTTGCACGCTTTCCGTTCCGGACCATCGCGATGGGCACCGTCGGGAGCATGTTGCTGATGCTCGCCGCGCTCGGCGCGGGCGGCATCCTGATCCACGATCCCGTCCTCGGTCACGGCCCGCTGTCCTGGATCCGTTACGGACACGGACGGGCGCTGGCCAACGTGGTCCTCTACACCGGCTTCGGCCTCGTGGTGTGGGCCTGGGTCCGCCTCGGCCGCTACGCGCTCGACGGCCGCATCGGCAGCCGCCCGATCGTGATCGCCGCGCTGTGCTGGATGGCGCCGCTGCTCATCTCGCCGCCACTGTTCACCCGCGACGTCTTCTCCTACCTCGGCCAGGGCGCGCAGCTGCTCTACGGGCTCGACCCGTACAACCACGGCCCGGTCGAGCTCGACGTCCTGCCCGACGTGGTGCAGAACGTGCACCCGCTGTGGCAGACCACCCCGGCGCCGTACGGCCCGCTGTTCCTGGCCATCTCCAAGGGCATCGTGTCGATCACCGGCGACAACATGATCGCCGGTGTCATTCTCACCAGGGTCGTGCTGCTCATCGGCCTCGGCGGCATGCTCTGGGCGTTGCCCCGGCTGGTCAAGCATCTCGGCGGCAACCTGCCGATCACCATGTGGCTCGCCATCGCCAGCCCGATGACCGTGATCCACCTCGTCGGCGGACCGCACAACGACCTGCTGATGCTCGGGTTCCTCACCACCGGCGTCCTCGCCGCGCTGGAACGCAAGCATGTGCTTGCCGTCGTCCTGATGACCGTCGCCGCGCTGATCAAGCCGTCCGCGGTGCTCGCGTTGCCGTTCCTGGTGTGGATCTGGGCGAACCACCTGCCCGAAGAGGGCAAGGTGCGCAACTTCTTCCGCGCGATGCTGCCCTCGTTCGGGATCTTCCTGGTCGTGTTCGGCATCGGCACCTGGCTCTCGCTCGGCCGGATCAACCTGGGCTGGATCGGCGGCCTGCAGGCCCCGAGCCTCATCGCCAACTGGTTGAACTTCCCGACCGGGATCGGCGAGATCGTCTACTCGCTGGTGCACCTGATCGTCGACGTCCAGTCGTCACCGTTCGTGACCGTCGCCAGGACCGTCGCGTGGGTCGGCCTGATCGCGCTGCTGATCCGCCAGTGGTGGCTCGCCCGGATCGGTGGCAACCAGGCCGTCTTCCGGATGGCGGCCGCGCTGCTGGCACTGGCCATCATCGCGCCGCCGACGCTGCCCTGGTACCTCACCTGGGGCTTTGTCCTGGCGTCGGCGTTCCAGTGGCAGCGCAAGCACCTGGCCGTCGTCGTGGCGGTCTCGGTGTTCCTGGTCTGCGTCTACTACCCGACCGGCGAACAAGGTCTCTACGACTGGTGGTTCATCGCACTGGTCGTCGCGGCCAGCCTGTACGCCGCCGCGTCGCTGCTGCGCCCGGACCCACTGGGCCTGATCGCCGCGTGGCGCAAGCCGACGGGCACCGAGTTCATCCCGCCCGCCCCGGCGCCTTCGCAGCAATAGTCGCGTGAGCGACTCGGACGCCGAACTCACGCGCGGCGCGCAGTCCGGGGACGTGGTGGCGCTGGGTTTGCTCCTGGCACGCCACCGGCCCGGGATGCGCGCGGTGGCCCTGAGTCTGCTGGGACACGGGCACGACGCGGACGACGCCGTCCAGGACGCTTCGCTGGTCGCGCTCCTGCGGATCGGCGATGTCCGCGATCCGGCAGCGGTGGGACCGTGGCTGCGGATGATCGTGCGCAACGCGTGCCGGACGCGGCCCCGGACCAGGTGTTGGAGAACCGCGCGCTGCGCGACTGGACTCGCCGAGGCCCTTCGCGACAGCGGAACTCGCCACCCTGATCCCCGACGCCGAGCTGGTGATCCTGGAGCACAGCGGCCACTTCGCCCACCTGGAAGAACCCGACACCTTCACCCGAGCCGTCAGCGACTTCGCTCAGGACCGCTATGAACGGACCCTTCCTCTCAAAAACCGAGAGGAAGGGTCCGTTCATAGCACCGGCTATGCCAATCTCAGCCAACCCACCACCATCACAAGCCGCCTCCACACAGCGAAAGCTCACCGAGCCCTAACCGCGGTGCTCCCCGGGTGAGGCTGGCGCGCGGGAGGCGAAGCGCAGTGTTCGAAATGCCACCATTCGTTGTCGTAGCGGCGATAGAGGCCGTAGCGGTCGCCGTGGGTTTCCAGCCACAGCGCGCCTTCGGTGGGGCGGACGTCCAGCGCGGTGCCCGTGACGTGACGGGATTCCTCCGGGGGCAGGACCCGTTGTCGCGCCGCGGTTTTCGAGCCGGTCCGGGCCACTTCGGCGGTGAAGAGTTCGTGTTGGTCGGCGGCGTCGCGGTGGCCGGAGGTGAGGCCGATCAGCTGGCCGTGTCGCCAGAAGGCTTCGGCGCGGGCGGTTCTGAAGGCTGCGGCGGTCGCGTGGTCGACGCCGTCGAGGGTTTCGACGGGGAAACGCAGTGCCAGTGCCCATTGGCACGCGAAGTGGCGAGCTTGGCCGGGAGCGTAGAGGTACGCCAACGGCAGCAGCAGGACGGCGATGATCTTGGTGAGCGTTTCCAGCACGGTGTCTCGGGTCATGAGTCCACAGTCGACGGTCACTGTTCGGCGCCGTTGCGCGCTCGGCGACGGGACTTCGATGACTGCGTAACAGTTCCGCACGGAATTCGTGCCCGCCGGACTGTGACAGAACGATGACATTGCGCGGACGGTCCGCGAACCTCCGCGCCCGATCATGGACCTGGTGTACTCACAACCTGCCGCTCCCGTTGTCGCCCGCAAGCCAGCGCCCGACGAGTCCGTCCGGCTGGCCGGCGCCGCACTGGGTTACCTGACGCTGCTGGGCGTGGCGTGCGTGATGTTCGTGTGGACGCGGGGCGGGCAGCGGCTGGACGGTGTCTTCGTGCCGCGGGCCGAGCGGCGGGGGATACCAGCAGCGGACCCCGCTGGCCGAGCCGGCGCTGGCCGTTCTCTCGTTCATCGGCGACGCGGCGATCCTGGCGGTCCTGCTGCTGGCGGTGCTGGTGGTCGGCGCGCTGACCAAACGGCTGTGGGCGGGCGTCGCCGGAGTCGCGATCGTCCTGTGCTCGGTCGGGGCCGCGAGAATCCTCAAAACGCTCCTCTGGCGACCGGATCTCGACGTCCACGGGTCCACCACGCACAACAGTTTTCCCAGCGGGCACGTCTCCGCCGCGATGGCGTTGTTGCTCGCTTTCCTGCTGGTGGTGCCGCCGTGGGGCCGGTGGTGGCTCGCCGTGCCGGGTACGGCCGCGGTCTCGGCCGTCGCGTCGGCCAAGATGATCATGGGGTGGCACCGGTTCAGCGACACCGTCGGCGGGATTCTGCTGGCATCGGCGCTCTGCTGCGTGGGCGCGGCGGCGTTGACGCGCTTGCGTCCGGTGCCGCGTGTGGACACCGGACACCACAGTCACGTCAAAACCGTCAAAACCATCGTCGGCGGCTTGGTGGGCGTACTGATCACGATCATGGCGTTGTTCACCGACGAAGGGCTGTTCAGCGCCTGGTGGACGGGCGAACCCCGCCCGGTATTGAGATAGTGAGCGCCATGTCCCACGTCCTGCTGATCGAAGACGACCCGGCCGTGCGTGACGGCCTCCAGATGGTGCTGACCCGCCAGGGACACACGGTCGACGCCGTCGAGACGGGCGAACTGGGACTGGAACAGCTGGCCGCGGTTACTCCCGACGTCGTGGTGCTCGACCTCATGCTGCCCGGGATGGACGGGTTCGAGGTCTGCCGCCGGATCCGCGCCGACGGCGACCTGCCCATCATCATGCTGACCGCCCGCAGCGACGACATGGACGTCGTGGCCGGTCTGGAAGCCGGAGCCGACGACTACGTGGTCAAACCGGTGCTGGCCAGGGTGCTCGAAGCGCGTATCCGCGCGGTGCTGCGCCGGACGGGCAGCGCCCCGCGCCACCCGGACAAGGACCAGCCCGACGTCGAGCGGCATGGTGCGCTCACCATCGACCGTGGCGGGCTGGCGGTCACCAAAAGCGGCACACCGATCGGTCTCGCGCCGACCGAACTCCGCCTGCTGCTCGAACTGTCCGGCACCCCGGGACGTGTGCAGAGCCGTCAGCATCTCCTGGAGGTGGTGTGGGAACACGGCTATCTCGGCGACTCACGGCTCGTGGACGCCTGCGTGCAGCGCCTGCGTTCGAAGATCGAGGACGACCCGGCGGCGCCGGTCTACGTCCAGACGGTACGAGGCTTCGGCTACCGGTTCGGGCCGCTGTGAGCCGGAGGCGGTGGCTCACGAGCCTGCGAGCCCGGCTTCTGCTCGCGTTCATCCTGCTGTGCGTGGTCACCGCGGCGGGGGTCGCGGGCGCGACCTACGTCCGGGCGCGTGACGTCATCCTGCAGAAGGCCCAGGACTCCGCCGTGATCTCGCTGACGGACAAGGTCAAGACGTTGTACCCGGTGGGTGGCCTGCCTCCGAGCCAGGCAGTGCTCGAAGAGATCGCGGGCAAACTGTCGGGCCGGGACGACAACGCGGTCGTCGTCTACGAGGGCCGGAAGTCCAGGGGCAGCATCGACCTCGCCGAGTTTTCCCCGGCGCTGCGGCAGGCGGTGGCCGACGGTGACGTCGCCTGGCAACGCATCGTTCGCGGTTCGACGCCCGGTCTGGTCATCGGGACCCAGATGGTGTTCACCCAGCCAGACGGGACGCCGAAGGCCGCGCTGGAGATCTACTCGGTGCGCAGCCTCCTGCCCGAGCAGCAGAGCATCGACGATCTCGCGTCGTCGGCCGCGCTGGTCGGCGGAGCGGCCTTGGCTTTCGCGGTACTGCTGGCCTTGCTGGCCACCAGGAGCGTGCTGCGCCCGGTACGGGAACTCGGCCGGGCGGCGCACCAGTTGGGGGAAGGAGATCTGACGACGCGGCTGACGGTCCGGGGTGCCGACGAACTCGCCGGCGTGGCCCGAACCTTCAACAACACCGCCGAAGCACTCGAAAACCAGGTCGGCGAACTCCAGCGGATGGAGGCCGACGCCCGGCGGTTCGTTGCCGACGTGTCCCACGAACTGCGGACCCCACTGGCCGCGATGACCGTGGTCACCGACGTCCTCGACGAAGAGGCGCCCGGGCTGTCCGGGGACGTCGGCCGGGCCGCCCGGCTCGTCAGCCAGGAGACGCACAACCTGACTCGGCTGGTGAACGACTTGATCGAGGTCACCCGGTTCGACTCCGGCGCCGCGGCGACCGCGCTCGACGAGGTGGATGTGGCCGCGGCGGTGAACGCGACGCTGCGCGCTCGCGGCTGGACGGACCAGGTCGAGACCGAGCTGACCCCGGACGTCCGGGCCCGGCTGGACCCGCGGCGCCTCGACATCATCCTCGCCAACCTGGTCGGCAACGCGTTGCGGCACGGCGCGCCGCCGGTGTCGGTACGGCTGTTCGCCGAACCGGACTGGATCACCTTTGAGGTCGGCGATCGCGGACCCGGGCTGGATCCGCGGGTGCTGCCACACGTGTTCGACCGGTTCTACAAGGCGGACACGGCCAGGACCCGGTCCGAAGGCAGCGGGCTCGGCCTCGCCATCGCGTGGGAGAACGCCCGGCTGCACCGCGACGGCGAGCGGCAGGGCAGCCTCGTGGCAGGCAACCGCCCGGACGGCGGAGCGGTGTTCGTGCTCCGCTTACCGCGCTACGCAACGAATGCCGCGGATCTCGGAGGCCCACAATGACCGCGAAAAAGCTGCTCGCCGGACTCGTGGCGCTCGCCGTCCTCGGCTCGGGCTGCGGAGTCCGGGCGAGCGGGGTCATCACCGGCGGCAGCGCCCCGACCGGCCCCGCCGACGGAGTCGGGCTCTACCTGGTCGCGAACAACAGGCTCACGCCCGTGCTCCGAGCCACCCGAGGACAGCTCACGCCGTCGGAGACGCTCACCCTGCTGGCGGGCGGACCCGACGCCGACGAACTGGCGCAGGGCATGACCAGCGCCATCCCCGCGGACATCGGGATCGTCGACGTCGTCTCGGATCCCTCGGGGGCGAAAGTCATGGTGTCGGCCGATGTGACGACTCTGTCCGCCATCGCCGTCGACCAGATCGTGTGCACCGTCAGTGGCACCACCGCGGCGAACGTCCGAGCGCCCGGCTCGGGCTCCTTCACCGTCACCCTCGTCGGCGCCGGCGGCCGATCCCGCGGCCCCAAATCCTGCCCCGTCTGACCGCCCTGAAGTGCCACCATGGCCCCTGGAACGGCTAGGGGGCGGAGCCGGACCAGCCGTGCCAGGCGGACACGGTGGTGGCGACGACGACCCCGGCCGGTGGGCGGTCCCGGTACTGCGGGTACTTCTCCCGCAACCGCCGCACCGGCCCGGCACGATCCGCCGCCGCACTGAGAATCCGGGCGACACCGTCCGCGCGCACCCACCACAGCCGGGCCCAGTCCTCGTCGTACTCGTCGGCGAGGAAGCTCACCGCGGAATTGGCCTCGATATTGCGCAGCCGCCGCAGATCGGTGGTGGACTTGGGTTTGTGGTCGATCGCGAAGACGATCTCGTCGCCCACCACGGCGAAGGTCACCGGCACCAGATGCGGCACGCCGTCGGCGCCCGAGGTCGCCAGCCGAGCCACCCTGGCGGCCACGAACCGTTGCCTGGCCGCTGTTTCCCCGAGTCGCATACCTGTCACGGTAGTGGCAAGCACGCGACTCGGGGGAGCGTCAACGGCCGGACTGCACCGGCGTCCCGCCGGTTACCTCCTGCCAGCCGAGCACGCGGCCGGCGAACGCCGTCCCGGTGGAGCGCAGCGTCCAGAGTCGCGTCTGGTCGGTGGTGTGGACCACGGCGAGGTCGGCCTTGCCGTCGAGGTCGAAGTCACCGGTGCTGATCACCGCCTTGGCGTCGAACTCGCCGCTCCGGCGCCACCACTCCTGCGGGACGAACCCGGAGGCCGAGGTGAACGCCGTCATGGCGATGTCGGAGTTGCCGTGGTCGTCCAGCGCGACGATGTCGTCACGGCCGTCTCCGTCGACGTCCCCGGTGACCGGCGCACCGCGATCCGAGCAGTACGCGCCTTCCCACGTGAGCACTCCGGTTTCGAAAGCGGTGCCGGTGGAGCGATACGTCCGGACGCTGGTCTGGCAGTTGCCCTGGTCCCGGACCTCGGCGAGCTCCGCGGTGCCGTCACCGTCGAAGTCGCCCGCCACCAGCCGTGCGTGCGCGAAGTCGGCGTCGCCCGACTGGAACCAGGTGGTCGCCGCGCCCACCGCCCCACCGGGGAAGACCAGCACCCGCCAGCCACCTGGTGTGCCTAGCTGCAGCGCGATGTCGGTCTTGCCGTCGTGGGTGAAATCGCCGGACAGCGTTCGTGCGGCGCTGATCGAGAGGACTTCCGAGCCGCTGTTCCAAACCGACCGGGCGGCGTAGTACGCGCCGTCGGAGACGAGCTCCCACAGTTGCAGTGTGCCGTTGGACAGCTGGGTGAGCATCGCGATGTCCGTGCGGCCGTCACCGTCGAAGTCGCCCCGGACCTGCCGGAACCGGTCCTGCGGGGCACCGATGTCACCGCCGGTGTCGAAAACCGTGGTGGCCGCGTGGAAACCGCCGTCGCGGGCGACGACGTTCCACGTCCTGGTCTGGCCGTTGCCGTAGTCCAGCAGGGCGGTCACGTCGGCTCGCCCGTCGCCGGTCAGGTCGCCGGCGGTGTGTGCCCGCGGCGCCGGGTTGGGCAGTGCGTCGAGATCCCAGGTGGGCGTGATGTCACTGCGGTTCCCGGCCTTGTCGATCGCGTGGACGTAGAGCCGTTCACTGGATCTGTGGGTCAAAGGATCGGGGAACAGGGTGAGCGGCAGCACCGCGGATCCGTCCGGGCCCGCCTTGATCGTCTGGCCCATCCGGACGTTGTCGAACCCGTAGTCGTACGCGGCGATGTCGGTGTCGCCAGGTGCCGGGCGCAGGGTCACTGTGCCGGTGGTGCGTTCGAGGATCGCCGGTTCACCGTCCGGGTAGTCGGTGGACGAGATGCTCGGGACACCGGGGCTCACGGTGTCGACGGTGAAGTAGCAGTCCGGGCTGTAGGGCCCGGCGTCCTTCCCGTCGTCACTGCGGGCCCGGTAGTGATAGGTCTCGCCGTGCACCAGCCTGCCGTCCGGGACATCCGGCCACAGGTAACGGAATCCCGATGGCGTCGAGATCTCGGCCGAGTGGGCGACCGAACCGTCCGCGCGGAGGATTTCGAGCCGGGTCGTGACCTGGCCGCCGTCGGGATCGGCCGCGATCGACTGCCAGTCGAAGCCGCTCGAGTTGGTCATGAGAGGCGCCTGCGCGGGGGCGCACTGAGTCGGCCGGAGCGTGGTCACCACGGGTGCGTCCGGTGGCGTGTTGTAGTCGACCGAGAGGTAGACGGACTCCGGGTGGAACAGTTTCTCCTGCCGCGGGTCGTACTCCTTGGGCGCCCGCAGACCGAGGGCGAGCACACCGGTCCGCTCGTCGGCGGTGCGCTGCACGAGGTCTCGCAGGGCGGGGGTGGCGAATCCGATGCCCATGTCGAACTCGGCGCAGGCCTGCCCCGAGCCGGACGCGAGCGGCCCGCCGCCGAGCCAGTTGTTCTTCGAGTTGTTCCACGTCAAGGGCACGGCCGGGTCGATGGGCTTGACGTGCCACAGGTCGACCGGCGACGGCTCGCAGAAGTTCGAGTCGTCGAGGGTGATCCGGAAGCCCGCGTCGTGCACCCTCGAACCGGCCAGCAGTGAGGTGTCCATCTGGAAGAACGACCGGAACACGCCCGCGGGCTGGACCGACAAGCCCACCCGCGCTCCTTCGGCGCGGCCGGATTCCCAGTACGAGCGGTTCGGGGCCGCCTGGTTGACCTGGGTCCACCGCTCCTGCGGCCCGACCTCCTGCACCAGCGTCATCATCCCGGACGGGTTGGCGTAGACCTTCCGCGTCGCGGTTCGCAGCCCGGTCACTTCGACCCGCTCGCCGGTCCGCTTGGCCGTGGCCATCGCCGAGGTGTCCGGTACGGCGTGAACCGGTTCTGCCACGGCCGGGCTCGCGATTCCGCCGAGCAGCCCCACGGCGAGCGCTACGGCGAAATACGCGGGTCTTTTCCGAATACTTTTACGCACCACAAAACTCCTTTGGCAAAGCACAAAGAAACGAGTGTTTTTCGGCACCGGAAATACGCGGTCGCGCTGATCAACCCCAGCGATCAGCGTGACCGCGTATTTCGGAAACTCAGGTCAGGCGGCTGTTCGCCTACCGCGGACTCAGCCCCATAAATGTCCCTCCCTCGCAGGCCAGGCCACCGCGCCCGGTCTCTGGGTCATTCACGCCGTACAGCGGTAATGGTTGCTCCCACGGTTCCTCATCCACCCGAATGGCCTAACGCAGTGCGGGCTCCAGAAGCGTCAAAGTGCCTACTTCGGTGTCCAATTCGGCGTCGATACCGAGTGGCACTGTCGGTGCCGACGGGACGTGACCGAAACCGAGCTCACCCAGGATCGGCACGCCCAGTGTTCCCAGCCGCTCCAGCAGCAACGCCCTCAGTTCCGCGGGATCACCACACCGTGACCACGAGCCGAGCACGATCCCGGCGACCCCGGAGAACCAGCCGGACCGCAGCAACTGCGTCAGCATCCTGTCGATCCGGTAGACGTCCTCGGTCACGTCCTCCAGCACCACGATCCCGCCGGTCGCCGGCCGGTGCCCCGGAGTACCGATCCCGGCCGCGACGAGCGACAGGTTGCCGCCCACGAGCGTTCCCCGCGCCCGGCCCGGCACCAGAACGTCCGACCCGGCCAGCGACAGCGCCTTCTCCGGCTCGAACAACGTCTGCCGCAGGTGCTCGGCCGCGAACTCGTCGAAGTTGACACTCGCGGGCATGGGGGAAAAGAGCGTCGCCAGTCCCAAGTGGACACTCACGGCCTCGTGCAGAGCGGTGATGTCGCTCGACCCGGCGAGCACCTTCGGCCCGGCCGCACGCAACGCCGGCCAGTCGACGAGGTCCAGCATGCGCGTGGTCCCGTAGCCACCGCGGGCGGCGAACACGCAGTTCACCGCCGGATCCAGCCACGCCTCGGTGAACTCCGCCGCGCGCTGCTCGTCGGTCGCTGAGAGGTAGCGGACCGTCTTGTGCCTGCTTCGGACACACGCACCGACGCGGACACGCAAACCCCACGACTCCAGCACCGGGATCGCCGCGTCGAGCAGGTCCCGTGGCACCGGACCGGCCGGGGCCACCAGCGCCAGGGTGTCGCCGGGCACGAGCCGTCCCGGCCTCACCGGTGCAGGTCCAGCGGTGGCACTCCCGGGGTCGCGAAGCCGAAAACCTGGCCGTAGAAGGAAAGTTCGGCCTCCAGTGTGGCGATGATCGTCTCGGCCTTGCGGAATCCGTGCTGCTCACCCTCGAACGTCAGGTACGCGTGCTGGATGTCCCGCCCGCGCAGCCCCGCGACGAACCTGTCCGCCTGCTCCGGCGGGCAGATCTGGTCGTCGAGGCCCTGCAGGAACAGCACCGGCCCGGCGAGGGTGTCGGCGTGGTTGATCGGGGACCGCTCGCGGTAGCGCTCCAGGGCTTCCGGCAGCGCGCCGATCATGCTGTCGAGGTACCGCGACTCGAAGTCGTGGGTCTCGCCGCCGTCGCCGGTCCAGCGGTAGAGGTCCAGGATCGGGTACTTGACCGTGCCGGCGCCGTAGGTCCGCGTGGTGGTCATGGAGGCGGCCGCGGTGAACCCGCCGGCGCTGCCGCCGCGGATCGCGAGCCGGGCGCCGTCGGCGATGCCCTCGGCGACGAGCGCTTCGGCCACCGCCACGCAGTCGGTGACGTCGACCACGCCCCACTGTTCACGCAGCCGCTCGCGGTACCGCCTGCCGTAACCGGTCGAACCGCCGTAGTTGACCAGGACGACCCCGATGCCGCGGCTGGTGAAGTAGGCGACGTCGAGGTCGAGCACCGGGTAGTTCCGCCCGGTCGGGCCACCGTGCACATGGACGAGGAACGGCGGCAGTTCGCCGCCCGGGCCCTCGAAGTCCGGGTTGGCGGGGGAGTAGACGTACGCCGGGATGGGCTCGCCCCCGGGCGTGCTGAACATCCGCTCGACCGGCACGGGCAGATACGCGGCGGGCGGGACTTCCGCGGGTTCCGGGGTCAGGTCGGTGACGGCGTTCGTCGTGAGGTCCACGTGCACGACCGCGGTCTCCTTCACCGGTCCGGCGGCCACGCCGACGACTCCGCTCTCGTACGCGGCGAACGACGGCAGCCATTCGGTCAGCCCGGCCACGGCCTCGACCGGCGTCACCTCGCCGGTGCGCTCGTCGATCACCGCCAGTCGCCCGGAGTTCAGCACCGCGTGGCGGCCGTCGCCCAGTGGCACGAACCACCGCGACCCGACCTTCCACAGCGCGCCACCGAGCTCCTCGGTCACCGGGGACAGGTTCACCGCCGTCCCGTCGAGTGCGACGCGGTGCAGGTTCCACCAGCCGCCGGGGTCCATCACCGTGAGCAGGGTGTCCGCGGAGCCCCATTCGAGTTGGCACACCGAGATTTCCGGGCCGCCGGCGAGCACGCGATGCGGGCCGAAGGTGCCGTCGGCGAGCACCTCGGCGACACAGAGTTCCGTGCCGTCCCACGGCATCGCGGGATGGTCCCAGCCGAGCCACGCCGCATGCCGTCCGTCCGGGGACAACTGCGGGCCGGTGAGGAAGTGATGGCTCGCGGCGAGCGCCCGGGGTTCGCCGCCGGACAGCGACAGCGCCACCAGGTCCCTGGCGACGTCGGGCCGGCGCGGTCCGGTGCTGGTTTCGCGGACCGCCCAGATCTCCCCGCTCGGTCCCTGGCGCAGATCGCCGTAGCGGACGCCGTGCGGCGTCGCCGGATCCGGTGTGATCGCGCTCACGGTTCCGCTGGTGAGATCCCGGACATAGACGCGCTGGTCGTCCCAATGCGTGAACACGAGTGCGTCGCCGACGACGGTCCACGGTCGTCCGCCGTACTCGTGGAGCCGGTTGCGGGCGTTCCACGGAGCGGGAAGAACCTCTTCGACAGCGCCGTCTTCACCGGCTCTCACCAGTGCTACACGACCACCTTCCGCAGGTCGCGCCTCCGCCCACCAGACCGCGCCGGCCACGACGTCCAGCCATTGCGCCCCACCCCCGGCGGCTGCGGCGTCGGCGGCGCTGATCGGCGAGGTCCACGTTCCGTGCGGCGTAATCTGTGACACAAGTCAGAGACTAGCGATGGCGTAGCCGGGGCGGCAGATGCCGATCATGCAGGCGTGGCTTAGGGTCGGAGGTGCCATGTCTCGAGTAATCCATGTCTTCCGCAAACCCGACCGGTTCGTAACCGGAACCGTCGGGGAACCCGGCGACCGCACTTTTTATCTCCAGGCGTCCGAGGACGTCCGCACGATCAGCGTCGCGATCGAGAAACAACAGGTCGCGGTGCTCGCCGAGCGCCTCGGCTCGTTGCTCGAAGAGGTCGCGAGCAGATTCGGCGCCGAGATCCCCGAAGACGTCCCCGCCGACCTCGTCGACGTCGACCCGCTGGAGGTTCCTCTCGAAGAGGAGTTCCGCGTCGGCACGATGGGACTGGGCTGGGACGCCGAGAGCAGCGCGGTGGTCATCGAGCTCCTCGCGATCACCGAGGGCGAGGTCGACGAGACAGTGGTTCTCGACGACACCGACGAGGGCCCGGACGCCGTCCGGGTGTTCCTCTCCCCGGTCGAAGCGCGGGCCTTCGCCGAACGCACCGACAGGGTGATCAACGCCGGGCGCAGGCCGTGCCCGCTCTGCGCGGAACCGCTCGACCCCGCCGGCCACATCTGCCCGAGGCAGAACGGGTACCGGCGCGACGTCGACGTCATCGAGGGCTGAGGAGCGCGTGACAGAAACGACGGGGTCCGGCATCGACCTGAACGGTCCGGTGGCCAAGGAGCTCCTGACCCATGGCCGTCTCGAAGTCGAGGGACGGCTGGTCGACGCCTCGAACGTCACACTGTTCTGCAAGATCGAGCTCGACGGTCTCGTCGGCAACGCGGTCTACAAGCCGATCTCCGGTGAGCGCCCGCTGTGGGACTTTCCCGACGGCACCCTCGCCGGGCGTGAGGTGGCGACCTTCCTCGTCGCACAGGCGTCCGGGCTGGGCGCCATCCCGCCGACGGCGTTGCGCGACGGGCCGTTCGGCGAGGGCATGGTCCAGCTCTGGGTCGACACCCTCGAAGACGAGCTCGTCGACGTCCGAGCCCCGGGCGAACTGCCGGAGGGCTGGCGAATCGTGCTGCACGCCCACGACAGGATGGGCGAACCCGCGGTCCTCGCGCACGCCGACCATCCCGGGATGCGCGAGCTCGCACTGCTCGACGTCGTCGTCAACAACACCGACCGCAAGGGCGGGCATGTGCTCGCCGGGATCGACGGCCGTGTCTACGGCGTGGACCACGGCATCTGCCTGCATTCCGAGCCGAAGCTGCGCACGGTGCTGTGGGGCTGGATCGGCGAGCCCATCCCGGAAGACGCGGTGGAGAAACTGGTCGGCCTGCGTGCTGACATCGATGGCAAGCTCGGCGAGGTACTGGCCGAGCACCTGACGGGCTTCGAGATCGCGTCCATCGCCAGCCGGACCGAGCAGCTGCTCGACAGCGGCGTCTTCCCGGCCCCGAGCGACGGCCGCGACGTCCCCTGGCCCCTGTTCTGAGCCCAAGCCACGAGTGGGCGGCAGGGTGTCCTGGCTCGGCTAAGTGGGTGGCTCGTGAGTGGCAACAAGTGTTAGAACACTCGTAGCCAC
The DNA here is from genome assembly GCF_036008905.1 of Amycolatopsis sp. Classification (GTDB taxonomy): domain Bacteria; phylum Actinomycetota; class Actinomycetes; order Mycobacteriales; family Pseudonocardiaceae; genus Amycolatopsis. Next base: position 36,336 of record NZ_DASYMU010000021.1, read on the forward strand.
TCACGACACCATCGGCGGTATCTGCCGGGTGAACGGCGTTATTAACCTCGGCGCGGTGGTGACTACCGAACAGGCGAGACAGAAGTACGACCAGATCGCCGACCGGTACGAGGAGATCTTCTTCTACGTAGCCGATGTCGGCCGCACGCTCGTCCGGTTCGCCGCCCCGCCGGCAGGTGCACGGGTGCTGGACATCGGCGCGGGCAGGGGCGCGGTCGCCCGCGCGGCGCTCGACCGGGGCTGTTCGGTCACCGCGATCGACGCGTCCCCGCGCATGATGGAAAAGCTCGCCACCGACTACCCCGCGATCACCGCGCTGACCATGGACGCCGCGCACCTCGGCTTCCCGGACCACTCGTTCGACCTGGTCACCGCCGGATTCGTGGTCCAGATCCTGGACGAACCGGCTGCCGTGCTGACCGAAGCGCGCCGCGTGCTCAAGCCGGGCGGAACAGTCGCGCTGTCACTGGAAACCCAAGCTGTCGGCAGACTCGGCTGGCTGCAGGAACTCAGCGTCGAATTCTTCTCCGCGATCCCGGCCGGTGAGGCACCCGTGCCCGCCGAGGACCAGCCCGCGCCGCCCGGCCCGATGAACCGGGAACACCTGGACACACTGCTGTCCGAAGCCGGATTCGTAAGCCCGGTAACGGAATCGGTCGAAATGCCCCTCCCCGTCGCCGGCCCCGAAGCATTGTGGGACTGGCTGGTTCCCCGTGGTCTCACCGAAGCCGTCCAACTCCTTCCAGCCGATCGCGCCGAGGAGTTCCACCAGCGGTTCCTCGCCGGAGCCGGGCGGATGCACGACGACGGTGGCATCGTCCTCGACTTCGCCGCGACGCTGCACCGAGGAAAGTCGCCTGCCTGAGCCGGGCGACCCTGGCAGGCTGGGGTCATGACTCGAACGTCCTACCGCGACAGACTCACCTCGCCGCTCCCCACTCCGCGCGACATGATCAAGATCCTGCGCGAAGGCGGTTTCCGCGGGGAGTCGACCAACGCCGACCGCATTCCCGTGCTGCGCACCGGGCTTGCGGCGCTGGAGCCGGGCACGGCGAGCTGGACGTGGGTGGGACATTCGACGTATCTCGTGCGGCTGGGCGGCGTGACGATCCTGACCGATCCGGTGTGGTCGACGAAGATCAGCGGCGTCCCGCGCCGCCTGACCCCGCCGGGGCTGGCGTGGAACGAACTGCCGAAGATCGACGTCGTGGTGATCAGCCACAACCACTACGACCACCTCGACACGCCGACGATCAAACGGCTTCCACGGTCGACACCGATCCTTTGTGGAGCGTCACTCGGCGGCTGGTTCCGCCGCCGCGGCTTCACCGAGGTCACCGAGCTGGACTGGTGGGAGTCCACGGAGGTGGCCGGAGTGCGGTTCGACTTCGTGCCATCGCACCACTGGAGCCGCCGCGGCCTGTTCGACACCTGCGCGACGCTCTGGGGCGGCTGGGTGATGACCGCGCCGGACGGCACCCGGACCTATCACGCGGGCGACTCCGGCTACGGGCACCACTTCGCCGAAATCGGCGAACGCTTCCCCGGGATCGACCTCGCGATGATGCCGATCGGCGCCTACGACCCCCGTTGGTTCATGCGCGCCGCGCATATGAACCCCGCCGAAGCCGTCCGGGCGCTCGACGACGCCGGCGCGAAGCGGCTCGCCTCGATGCATTGGGGCACCTTCATCCTCACGCGCGAGGCGGTCGACGAGCCGCTGGGCGAAATCCACAAGGCGTGGGCCGCCAGCGGGCGTGACCCGCAGGACCTGTGGGCGCTGGCCGTCGGGGAGACGAGGACGCTGCCGATGCGGGGGACCGAGTGATCCTGCTCGACGAAGCCGCCCGCACCCGGCTGGTGGATCGGTTCGGGCCCGACGTCGCGCCGTGGTGCGACGCCCTGCCCTCGCTCGTGGACTCACTCACCGCGCGGTGGGGCCTGGAGGTGGTTTCGGCACTGGCCGGCAACACCGGCCGGACGCTGATGTGCCGCGACCGGGTCGGTCGGTCGACGGTCCTGAAGCTGACGCCCCAGCTCGACATCGCGGCCACCGAAGCGGCGGCGCTGCGCGCGTGGGCGGGCCTGCCACGGGTCGTCCGGCTGCTCGACGCCGACTACGAGGCCGGAGCCGTCCTGCTCGAAGGCATCGAACCCGGCACACAGATGGTCACCGAAGAGGTCCCGCTCGGCGAACTCGCCGAACTCCTCACCCAGCTGCACTCGGTCCCGGGCGCGGACGGCGTCCCGACCATCGCCGAGCGCCTGGTCGGGTTCTTCGATCTGGCCGAACGACGATGGCGGGAATCGGTCGTCAAGGAGTACATCCCGCTCGACGTCCTGCACCGCTCACGCGCGGCCGCGACCGAACTCGCCACCAGCGGCCCGACCGCACTGGTCCACGGCGACCTCCACCCCGCCAACGTCCTGCGCGGCCCCGACGGCATCGTCGCCATCGATCCGCGACCCTGCGTCGGAGACCCCGCCTTCGACGCCGTCGACTGGATTTTCCTGCCGGTCTCCCGAGGTCAACGCCTCGGCGACAGCATCGCCACACTGGGCGCCGCGCTCCCGGAACTCGACACCGACCGCGTGCGGGGCTGGTGCGAAGCGCTCGCCGTGATCGTCGCGCTCAGCCCGCTCCGGCGCGACGGACCCACGCCGTACACCGACATGCTGCTCCGGATGACTCCTTGACCGGCGTGGCGCGAGGACGGGAGGGCCCGGGCACCACTAGCGTCGCTGCCCGTGCACTCCCATTCATATGACGACGTGCTGGCCGGGCCCCGAAAGCGCAAGATCCCCGAGATCGACGCGGAGCCAGGCCTGGTCGTCGAGGACGCGGGCAGCGGGTTCTGCGGCGCCGTCGTGCGCTTCGAGTACGGCAACGTCGTGCTGGAGGACCGCAAAGGCAACCACCGCGTGTTCCCGCTCGAACCGGCCGGATTCCTCCTCGACGGGAAACCCGTCACGCTCGTCCGGGTGAAAAACGTGGCGCCGCCGGTGAAGAAGGTGTCGGCGTCCGGGTCGGTCCAGGTGCAGCGGCATCAGGCGCGCGTCGCCAAGGATTCGCGGATCTGGGTCGAGGGCAAGCACGACGCCGAACTCGTCGAACGGGTCTGGGGCCACGATCTGCGCGTCGAAGGTGTGGTCGTGGAACCACTCGATGGGGTGGACGTGCTCTCCGATCGCGTCGAAGAGTTCGGCACCGGACCCGGCCGGAAACTGGGCGTCCTGGTCGACCATCTCGTCAAGGGCAGCAAGGAATCCCGCATCGTCGCCGGCGTCCGCGATGAATACGTGCTGGTCACCGGTCATCCGTACGTCGACATCTGGCAGGCGGTGAAACCGGCGGCCGTCGGGATCAAGGCGTGGCCGACGGTCCCGCGCGACATCGAATGGAAGGTCGGGATCTGCACCGCGCTCGGCTGGGGTGAACCGTACGAAGGCTGGCAGCGGGTGCTCGCCGCCGTCAGCAGCTACCGCGACCTGGAAACCCCGCTGATCGGCGCGGTGGAACGACTGATCGACTTCGTCACGGTGGAGGAGTCCTAAGTCATGCTCAGGTCGAGGTCACGCCGGGATCACGTCGGGTCACTTCGTCGGTGCGAAGGGTGCGTTTCTGAGACGATGAAGCCATGACAGCGGCACTCATCTGGCTGATTCTGGGGCTTGTGCTCATCATGGCCGAGGTCGTCTCCGGCGACTTCGTGCTGATCATGCTCGGAGCGGGTGCGCTGTTCGGCGCCGGTTCCGCCGCGCTGACCGGCAACATCTATATCGACGTCGCGGTCTTCGCGGTGACGTCGATCGGTTTGATCTTCGGCGTCAGACCGATCCTGAAGCGGCGTTTCCTCGGCGGACCGGGGATCCAGACCAACTCCGACGCCCTGATCGGCGCCCGTGCGATCGTCCTGTCCACAGTGGACTCCGGGGACGGACGGGTGAAGCTCGCGGGCGACACCTGGTCCGCCCGGGCGCTGCATGCGGGGGAATCGCACGAACCCGGCGCGGCGGTCACCGTCGTGGAGATCAACGGTGCCACGGTGATCGTGGCGGCGGAACTATGATCGAGACCGACCACCAAAACTGAAGAAACGACACCGAGAAGAGGAAAGTTTTGTCGACGATAGCGATAGTCGTTGTCGCGCTGATCGTGCTCTTCGTGATCGTCACGGTCGCGAAGGCGATCATGGTGGTCCCGCAGGCGCAATCGGCGGTCATCGAGCGACTGGGCCGGTTCCGTACCGTGGCCTCACCCGGGCTGACGTTCCTGGTGCCGTTCCTGGACAAGGTGCGCGCCCGGATCGACCTCCGGGAGCAGGTCGTCTCGTTCCCGCCGCAGCCGGTGATCACCGAGGACAACCTGACCGTCTCCATCGACACGGTCGTGTACTTCCAGGTCACCGACTCGCGTGCCGCGGTCTACGAAATCTCCAACTACATCGTCGGTGTCGAGCAGCTGACCACCACCACGCTGCGTAACGTCGTCGGTGGCATGAGCCTCGAGCAGACGCTGACCTCGCGTGACTCGATCAACACGCAGCTGCGCGGCGTCCTCGACGACGCGACCGGCCGCTGGGGCATCCGCGTCGGCCGCGTCGAGCTGAAGGCGATCGACCCGCCGCCGTCGATCCAGGACTCGATGGAAAAGCAGATGCGCGCCGACCGTGAGAAGCGCGCGATGATCCTCACCGCCGAAGGTCAGCGGGAAGCGTCGATCAAGACCGCCGAGGGTCAGAAGCAGAGCCAGATCCTCGCCGCGGAAGGTGCCAAGCAGGCCACCATCATGGCCGCCGAGGCGGAGCGGACCTCGCGGATCCTGCGCGCACAGGGTGAACGTGCCGCGCGGTACTTGCAGGCGCAGGGCCAGGCGAAGGCGATCGAGAAGGTGTTCGCCGCCATCAAGGCCGGCCGCCCGACGCCGGAAGTCCTTGCCTACCAGTACTTGCAGACCCTGCCGCAGCTGGCGCAGGGCGACGCGAACAAGGTCTGGATGATCCCGAGCGACTACGGCAAGGCCCTCGAGGGCTTCGCCCGCACGCTCGGCGCGCCCGGCGACGACGGCGTCTTCCGGTACGAACCGGCCGCCGACGACCACACCGAGCGGCCCGTCCTCGACGACGACGAGGTCTCCGACTGGTTCGACACCTCCACCGACCCGCGGATCGCGGAAGCCGTCCGCGCGGCCGAAGCCGTGGCACGCCAGGAAGTCCCGGGCGTGCTGGGCTCAACCCCGCGGCCGAAGCCCGTCGTGGTGGAGGAGGAGCCCGAAGAGCCGCAGCAGCCGCCCGCCGAGGAGTCGACCCGGCAGATCCCGCCGCCTCCGCGCCCGCAGGCCCCCGGCGCCACCGGCTACCAGCAGGGTCCGCCTCCCGGCCAGTTCGGCGGCCCTGGCCCGTCCGGACCGCCCAGCGGCCCGTTCCCGCAGCAGGGCCCGTTCGGCGGCCCCCGCTAGTCAGTCCCTCCATGGCCACCTTGGTTGCGGTCAACGCAACCAAGGTGGCCATGTGGTTTTTGGTGAGGCGACGTGCGCGCGGAAATGGAAGTGCGCGGCAACGGCGTCCGGCTTTAAGGTGCGAAGGTGCCTGACGAACCTGTGATCAGCCGTTCCCTGTTCCTGCACGCACCTATTCGGCGCATGCCGCACGACGTCCTGACGCGGTTGCTCGACCGGCTCCCCGCGGACACCCCGGAAACCGCGCCCGTCGCCCAGTTGGAAGAGCGCATCGCGGCGTTGCTGGGCAAGGAAGCCGCGTTGTTCTTCCCATCCGGCACGATGGCTCAGCAGGCCGTGTTGCGCGTGCACGCCGAGCGCACCGGGCGCCATGCGTTCGCGGCGCATCCCCAGTGTCACCTCGACGTCTGGGAGAAGCAGGGCTACAGCGCCGTGCACGGCCTGCGGTTCCACGCCGTCGGCGACCGCTATGAACTGATGACCCTGGAAGCTCTCCGCGAGGTCGCCGAACCGCTGGCCGCGGTCGTCTGGGAACTGCCGCAGCGTGGGATCGGCGGTGAGCTGCCGACGTGGGAAGAGCTACAGGAGCAGACGGCGTGGGCGCGGCAACGCGGCGCCGCGGTCCATCTCGACGGCGCCCGGCTGTGGGAGGCGCAGACCTACTACGAGCGCCCGTTCGCCGAGATCGCCGGGCTCTTCGACTCGGTTTACGTCTCGATGTACAAGGGTCTCGAAGGGGTCCGTGGTGCGGTGCTGGCCGGTGACGCCGAGACGATCGGCGCGGTGTCCGTGTGGCGCCAGCGTCTCGGCGGGGCGGCCGCCAACGCCGCGTGGCCGTTGGCGGCGATAGCGCAACTCGGCCTCGACGACGTCCTGCCACGCGTGCCGGTGTTCCGGGACCACGCCGTCGCCATCGCCGCGGCCATCAACGCGAACGGCGTCGCGCACACCGTGCCGGACCCGCCGAAGACCCCGCTGTTCCACGTCCACCTGCCCGCGCCCAAGGCCGCGGTGGAACGCGCGGAGGCGGAACTGCAGGCCGAGCGCGGTATCCAGCTGTTCGGGCGGGCCATCACGACCGCCGACCCGCGCCGCTGCCGGTTCGAGGTCACCGTGGGGGAGAACGCGATGGACTTCAGCCCCGACGAGGTCGTCGAGCTGATCGGCGAACTGGTGAAACGAGCACTGTCATGATCTTCCTCGAAACCGAACGCCTGACGCTGCGCCGGTTCACGGTGGACGATCTCGACAACCTCGTGGCCCTCGACGGCGATCCCGAGGTCATGCACTTCATCACCGGCGGCCGGACGACGTCTCGCGAGGAGCTCGAAACGGATTTCCTGCCCGCGTTCCTCTCCTACTACGAACGATTCGACGGCTACGGCTTCTGGGCGGCCATCGAGAAGCCGACCGGCGACTTCCTCGGCTGGTTCCACTTCCGGCCACCACCGGATGCCCCGGCGGACGAACCCGAGCTGGGCTACCGGCTGCGGAAAACCGCCTGGGGCAAGGGATACGCCACCGAAGGCTCACGCGCGCTGATCCACAAGGGATTCACCGAGTTCGGCGTTCGCCGCGTCACCGCGTCCACGATGTCGGTCAACATGGCCTCCCGTGGCGTGATGGAGAAGTCCGGGCTGAGTTTCGTGCGCACGTTCTTTCAGGACTGGCCTGACGTCATCGAAGGCGCCGAACACGGCGACGTCGAATACGCCCTGACCCGCGAAGACTGGGTTTCGCGGTAACGCGATTGTCACGAGGGTGTCCACGTGAAGCCCCTGGTGGAAGTTGATCTCTGGTCGAGGCCTACTTCCACCAGGGGCTTCACGCCGTTCGACGGCAGGGCTCGAACATCGTGGCCAGCGACGTCAGACCCCTGCGTCACTACACACAATCACTGCCGGTTACCGGGAAGGGGTCACTGCCCAGGCGCCAGCACCGGGCTGTTGTGATAGGCGGCGATCAGCCACTGGCCGTCCCGCTTCTCGAAAACCCAGGTCGCGTTCGCCTTACCCGTGTCCGGAACCTCGGTCTCGCCGGCGAACAGGATGCCGGATTCGCTGACGACGATCGCGGCGTCCCTGCCGACGAAGCGGAGGCTGAGCTGCTTGTTGTAGGTCGAGCTGCCCTTGAGCGGCCCCTCGAAGGCCAGGGCCATGTTCTCGCGGATCTCGTCACGGCTGTCGCGGAGCGAGCCGGTCATGATGGCGGTCGCGTCCGCGGTGTAGTCGGCGACCATGCCGTCGGCGTCGCCGGCCTCCCACGCCTTGTAGGAGTCAACCAGTACGGCCCGGATGGCGGACTCGTCTTCCGCACGACTGTCTGACATCGGATTCTCCTTTGTGATCGGTTCGCCCGGGGTATTCCGGCGAACTCGTCACTACATACCGGCGGTGGGGTCGGAACTCATCGCGCCCGCGGTAAAGAGGTGTTGAGCAGACGTTGAGCTTGTACGTGGAGGGGAGACACGCCTGCACAAACGGGAAACACAGCCCCGCCTGCGCAGGCGTGTCTCCCGTTAGCGGCGCCGGTAGCTCAAGAGCACGGCGGCTCCCTTGCGCTCGACGGAGCTGAGCTGCAGATCTGTCGGTCCGGTATGGTCGGTGAAGAGGCGCCGGCCCTTGCCGGCCACGGTCGGGATCACCATGAGCCGGTACTCGTCGATCAGGTCGTGCTCGGCCAGCACGGTGACGACGCTGAGGCTGCCGGTGACGATGACGTCCTGGTCGCCCGTGCGGCGGCGCACCGTGCTGATCAGGTCGTCCTCGACCAGCGACGAGTTCTGCCACGCATCGGTGCTGGTCAGCGACCGCGAGGCGACGAGCTTGGGGATGGCGTTCATCTTGGTCGAGAACTCGTCGGTCTGGTTCGGCCAGATCGACGCGAAGGTCTCCCAGGTCGTGCGGCCGAGCAGCAGCACACCAGTGTCGAGAAGCGGTCCCATCCCGAACTTGTCGCCCGCGACCGGCTCGGGGCCATGGCGGAACATCCAGCCGCCGGCCGCGGTGCCGCTGGATCCGTCGGGGTCCTCGACGACGCCGTCCAGCGTGGTGTACTCGATGACGATCACGTTGTTCATGACGAACTCCTCTGTACCGGCCGGTGTGGCTCGGTACCGGTACATACCGGCGGGGTCGCTATATTCATCGCGATGAGCTCCACCAATTTCCCGCTCGACTTCGAGTCGCGCACCGAGCCGCACCGGCGCGAGCTCGTGGCGTACTGCTACCGGATGCTCGGGTCAGTGCACGAGGCAGAGGACCTGGTGCAGGAGACTCTGTTGCGGGCGTGGAAGGCGCGGGAGCGTTACGACGAGCGCAAGGCGTCGGTGCGGACCTGGCTGTATCGCATCGCGACGAACGTGTGCCTGACCGCGCTTGAGGGCAAAGCGCGCCGGCCGCTGCCTTCCGGGCTCGGCGCACCAAGCATCGATCCGGACACACCGCTGCTGCCGGCCTTCGACATACCGTGGCTGCAGCCGTTCCCCGACGCTCGGCTCGGCGACACCGGCGACCCGGCGTCACGGGCAGTCAAACGGGGCAGCATGCGACTGGCCCTGATCGCGGCCATGCAGGTGCTGCCGCCGCGACAACGCGCCATCTGGGCGCTGCGCGAGCTGCTGGAATTCAGCGCCGCCGAGGTCGCCGAGCAGCTCGACGCCTCGGTCGCCTCGGTGAACAGCGCCCTGCAACGGGCGCGAGCGGGACTGGCGGCCGCAGGCCTCGTCGAGGACGAGATCGTCCAACCCGACGACCGTGCCGTCCACGAAACCGTCGAGGCCTACGTGAGAGCTTTCGAGGCCGCCGACGTCGACACGCTGGTCGGATTGCTCACCGAGGACGCGATCCTGGAAATGCCGCCCGTGCCGCTGTGGTACCTCGGCCGCGACGACTACGGCAGCTTCATCCGGCGCGTCTTCTCGATGCGCGGCATGGGCTGGCGCATGGTTTCGACCTCGGCCAACGGCCAGCCGGCCGTGGCCGCGTATGCCCCAGACCCCGACGGCGGGCACAGGCTGCACACCCTGCAGGTTTTCGCCGTCAGGCAAGGGAAAATCGCGCACACCGTCGTGTTCCAGGATCCTGCGGTCTTCGCAGCCTTTGATCTGCCCGGCGTACTCGGCTGACGCCAACTCGGGGTCCTGTCGATCGTCGAGTGGCTCAGCGGGCGTAGGTCGCGTCGTCGGTGATGTCCTTTCGGGACCGATCCGGCAACGCCGCCAGACACAGCAAAGTGACCGTCGCGGCCAGCACCATGTACACCGAAATCGAGTACGGCGTCCCGGTTTCGTGCAGCAGCCAGGTCGCGAGCAGCGGCGCCGGGCCACCGGCGAACACCGACGCGAGCTGGTACCCGAGACCGGCGCCGCCGTACCGCAGATGCGTCGGGAAGCTCTCGCTGATCAACGCTGCCTGCGGGCCGTACTGCATCGCGTGCGGGATCATCGAGACCACGATCGCGAGGAACACCACCGTGGATGTGCCGTAGGTCAGCAGTGTGAAGTACGGGAACGCGATCACCGCGGTGATCAGCGCGCCGAGGGCGTAGACCCGTTTTCGGCCGTACTGGTCGGAAAGCCGGGAGAACAACGGGATGAAGGCGAGCTCGAGCGCGGCGCCGACGAGGACGCCGTTGAGCACGAACGTCTTGCTGAAGTCGCGTTCGGCCACCACATAGACCAGGACGTAACTGGTGAACAGGTAGAACGGCATCTGCTCGCTGAAGCGCAGCCCTGCCGAAAGCAGGATCTCCCGCCAGTGGTGTTTGATCACTTCGCGGACGGGGTTTTTCGCGGTGCGATTGGCTTTGACCACCGCGGCGAACATCGGGGTCTCGAGGATCCGCAGCCGGATCACCAGTCCGACGCCGACCAGGATGAAGCTCGCCAGGAACGGCACCCGCCAGCCCCACGACGAGAACGCCTCGTCCGACAGCGTCGCGGAGAGCAGGGTCATGCCGCCGGTACCGAGGACGAGACCGACCGGTACCCCGATCTGCGCGAAACTCCCGAGCAGGCCGCGTTTGCGCTGGTCGCCCCACTCCATCGCGAGCAGCACCGACCCGCTCCACTCGCCACCGATCGCGATGCCCTGGATCAGGCGCAACGCCACCAGGATCACCGGCGCGGCAACGCCGATGGCCGCCGTGCCGGGCAGCAGGCCGACGATCGCCGACGAGATGCCCATCAGCAGCAGGGTGATGATCAGCGTGGTCTTGCGGCCGATGCGATCGCCCCAGTGCCCGAAGATCGCCGCCCCGACCGGGCGGGCCGCGAAGCCGACGGCGTAGGTGGCGAACGACTGGATGACCCCGGCGTAGCTGCTGGAGGCGGGGAAGAACAGCTGCGGGAAGATCAGGGCCGCGGCGGTGTTGTAGAGGAAGAAGTCGTACCACTCGATGGTCGTGCCGATGGCGCTGGCCAACGCCGCGCGCCGGACCTGCGCTCTGCGTTCGGGATCAGGCGCTTCGAGTGCTTTGCTCGCTTCGTCATGTCCCAGAACCATGAAGCACCTCCTGTGACGGCCGTCACCCGAACGTGTACACCCTCTCACGTGGACCGCGGGGTCCGCATCACTTGACCGCGCTCGCGGCGCCCGTTGGGCAGCCGGGCTTACGATCACGGGATGACCGAGCCGAAACCGCTGCGTGCCGACGCCCGGCGAAACCGCGCCCGGGTACTGGACGCCGCTGAGGTCGTCTTCGCGGCGAAGGGAACCTCAGCCACCACAGAGGAAGTCGCCCGGGAGGCGGGTGTCGGTGTCGGCACGCTGTTCCGCCACTTCCCGACGAAGGAAGCGCTTCTCGAAGCGGTGCTCTTCGACCGCGTCCGCCGCTTCGCCGACGAAGCCGAACTCGTTGCCGCGGCGGACAAACCCGGCGAAGTGTTCTACACCTTCCTGACGAGCTGGGTCGAGATGTCCTCGGCGAAGAACGCGTACGGCGACGCGCTCGCGGCGGCCGGCGTCGAGATCCCGAAACCGCCGTCGATCGCGGGAATCCGGGTACTGGAAACCCTCGCGACAGTCTTGTCGCGCGCCCAGGACGCCGGTGCGGTGCGCAAGGACATCAGCGTCGACGAGCTGATCCCGGTGATCATCGGCGCTTCCCGCGCGGCCGAACACGTCGGCGGTGACACGGAACTGCGTGACCGCACCATTTCCGTCATGCTCGACAGCCTCCGGCCACGCGTCGGCTCCTGAAGGTCACGGCCTGCTGGTAGTCGGCTGGGAAGGTACTGGCAGGAACTCCGCGTCAGGGCGGTGAGCCGGTGTTCCTCCCAGCCGCGCGTCATTTTTCCGCAGCGCTGTGGAGGCAGGAGCACTTCCGCCATCGAGGCACACGGCCTCACCAAGCGCTATCGCGACAAACTCGCTGTCGACGAGTTGACCTTCGACGTCGGTTCCGGCCGCGTCACCGGCTTCCTCGGCCCGAATGGCGCCGGCAAATCCACCAGGATTCGGCTGATCCTGGGCTTGGACAGTCCGTCTGCTCATCGGGTTCGCCTCGTTCTGGGCCAGTCGGTCATCGCCGGTACCGGAGCTCCCACGGCGACCATCGGGCAACCGGGTGTGCTGCGCGCAGTCATCGGCTGTGGTCTGTACCTCGCGACGCTGGGCCTGATCGGGCTCGCCCTCGGCGCTATCGCCCACACCCCACCGGGCAGCCCGATCCGGATCCACGTCGGCACCGCCGGCGGCCTCGCGGTACTGGAGATCAGCGATCACGGCCCGGGGCTCAAGCGCCGCAGGCGGCCCGTGTCTTCGATCGCTTCTACCGCGCGGATTCCTCGCGCAGCCGCTCCACCGGCGGCGCCGGTCTCGGGCTGTCGATCGCGCTTTCCCTTGTCACCGCTCATGGCGGCGTGCTGGAGCTGCACACCACTCCGGGCGAGGGCGCGACCTTCCGGCTCGCGTTGGTCACGCTCACAGGTCGCGCGGACTCTGCGAGAGAGGCACTTGCGTGGGAAAGCGCGCCGCGTCGTGACCCCAATGCGGCGTTGGGGGCATTGAGCGACCCCAACGCCGCTTTGGGGTACTTCCAAGCCCACCCCGCGCTATGAAGCGGGCCCTTCCTCGCAGAAAACCCGACCCGGACCTTCCAGCCCTTCGGGACCCCGTTGCGTGCGCCGGTCGGGTTCTTGCCCGCGCAGTGGCTGGCTGTCAGCACCCATTGCGGCGCAAGGACTTCCACGCCGCAGCCGTGCCCGTCAGCACGCGGTGGCGCGGGGTAGGCCGGCTGGAACGAGCCCATGAACGAGTACGCCTGTGCCGACTCGGTGCCGCTCACGATGGCCTGCGCCGAGTAGGAGCTCAACAGGGTCGTGGCCAGTGCGAGCACAGCGCCGACCGGTAGGTACAGAGAACGACTTCGCATACACCTCAGCGTGTTCGGCCGATGTCAGCGGACCGCGATCGCCGTGCCATCGTTCCGTAACAAGATCACCTTCCGGGCGGCGGCCGGTTAGGAGAAGTCCTTGGTCAGCCAGCGATCCGGCCGGATCTCGACGTACTCGGGCTCACCGGCGGGGTTCTCCCCGCCGAGCTCACGCGCGATCCACGAGTCGATCCGGTCCACCGGAAGGTAGCGGCGCCCGACTCCGGCGAGTTCGTCGGCCGTCGGGCGTTCCTGCCGGACGACCGTGCCCTCGACGGTGACGTACCGGTACGGGACTTCCGTCTGCTGCACGGAGAACGACACCGTCCCGGCACGCCGGATGAGCCGCGATTTCCGGCGGTCCCTGCGCGTGATGATCCCGATGTTGCCGCCGGGCCGGTAGGCGTACCAGGTCGGTAACGCCGAGGGTGGACGGTCGTCGTCGCTGCTGACGCTCAGCACGCCGATATGGGGCTGGGCAAGGAATTCTTCGCGTTCCGCTTCGCTGAGTTTCCGTGACACGTCTGTCGCAACCCGCCTGCCGCGCCGATCATTCCCCGCTCGGCGTGGTCAGCAGCGCCACGCTGACGCCGAGGTCGCGTCGCTGGTCGTCGGTCCAGACGTTCTCGCTCCCGGCGAGGGCCAGGTTTCCGTGCGCCAGCGTCAGAATGTGGTCGAGCAGCGTGTCCGCGGGGAGCGCGGTGCTGACGAGCCCGGCCTCCTGCGCGCGGGCGACGGCGGCGACCTTGTCGGCCATCGTGCGCACCACCGGGGTCAGGGACGGCATGAGATCGGGCCGCTCCAGCGCCTGCCACAGCGACAGCCGCACGAGGTTCGTCTGGGTGCGGTAGACGTCGAAGACCTGCTGGGCGTACCCGGGCAGATCGGTGGCGTCGAAGGTCACCGAGTCCTGGGCGAGCAGGACGTGGTGCTCGAGGACGGCGTCGAACAGGCCGTCCTTGCTGCCAAAGTAGGCGTAGATCATCCGCTGGTTGGCTTGGGCGCGGTCGGCGATGCGGCCGACGCGCGCGCCCGCGAGTCCGGCGGCGGAGAACTCGGCCGTGGCGGCTTCGAGGATCCGCTGCCGGGTCGCGGCCGCGTCGCGGACAGTGCCGGTCATGCGTCGACCGAGCGGCTGAGCGCGTCCCACCGGTCCAGCTCCGCGAGTTTGCGCTGTTCGGCCTGGCGGATGTAGTCCACGGCCTGGCCGGAGAGCGGGAACCACAGCGGGGGCTCGCGCAGCTCCAGCACGCTCAGGACGACTTCGGCCGCGCGGGCCGGGTCCATACCGGTCATGGTGCTCCGCGCGTTCCTGCGCACGCCGAGCATCGGGGCGAGCGCGTCGGCGTAGTGCGCGCTAGGTTCAGCCGCTTTCATCGCGGTGTAGAGCGACGTCGCCATCGTCCCCGCCTCCACGATGGTCACCTTCACCCGGAACGGGGCCATCTCCATCGCGAGCGCCTCGGAAAACCCCTCCAGGGCGAACTTCGCGGTCACGTACGGCCCGAGTCCGGGCATCGGGGCGACGCGGCCGCTGACCGACGAAATCTGCACGATGTGCCCGCTGCGCTGGGCCCGCATCAGGGGGAGGGCCGCCCGGGTCACGTGCACCGCGCCCCACAGGTTCGTCTCGACCTGCGCCCGGAAGTCGTCGAGCGGGGTGTCTTCGAGACTGGAGATGTTCGAGTAGCCCGCGTTGTTGACCACCACGTCGACCCCGCCGAACGCCTCGACCGTGGCCGCTACCGCGTCCTCCGCCGCCCGCGGATCCGTCACGTCCAGCGCCACCGCCCGCGCCGTGTTCGGGTTGCGCTCGACCAGATCCCGCACCGCCTCGGCGTCGCGCGCCGTAGCCACCACTCGATACCCGGCCGCCAGCGCCGCCTCCGCCAACGCCCTGCCCAACCCACGGGAACTCCCCGTCACCAACACCGTCCGCATGCCCGCCCCACCCGTAAGTAACCACCTACTTACCACCGTAACCCCGCCTGTGTAGTCGTGTGGCGCGGCGGTGTAGGTGAACTACGCGATCAGGGTGCGGGGAAAGTGTCGACTGGGGTCAGGGTGGGGCGTTTGGGGGAGAGGGTGTCGCCGGAGGACTCGCCGCGCAGGCGTCGGCGGATCCACGGGACGGCGTGTTCGCGGCCCCACTGCAGGTTCTGCGCACGGCGTTCGCGGGCGCTCGGGATCTCGCGCGGGCCGAGCTCGGCGGGCGCCAGAGAGTGCGGAGCGCCGAGGAGATCGAGGACGGCGATGGCGACGTCGGTGTGGCCGAGTGCGTTGAGGTGCAGGCGGTCGGGAGCCCAGAGCCGCCGATCGCGCAGGCGCCGCATGGACCACATGTCGACGATCGCGGCACCTTGGCGGACGGCGATGCCGCGGACGTTCTCGTTGTAGATCGCGACCCGGCCGCGGATCGTGCGGAACAGCGGGTCTTCGACGCCGTCGACGCCGGTGAAGAGCATGACCTTGGCCCCGGCCTCCGTCAGCCGGGCGACGGCCTTCTCGAAGTCGTCGGTGAGCGCGTCGATGTCGACCTTGGGGCGCATGACGTCGTTGCCGCCGGCGTACAGCGTGACGAGGTCCGGCCGCAGGTCGAGGGCGTGGTCGAGCTGCTCGTTGAGGACCTGGCCGAGCAGTTTGCCGCGAACCCCGAGGTTCGCGTAGAGGAAGCCGGGCGTGTGCGCGGCCAGCTGCTCGGCGGTCCGGTCGGCCCAGCCGCGGACACCGTTGGGATAGGCGGGGTCTTCGTCGCCGACACCCTCGGTGAACGAGTCTCCGAGGCACACTAAGCGCTTGCTCATACCGTCACCTTATTCGTTCGGCCGATGTGTCCTGTCACACACGCTGCCGATCGCGGTGCTCGGAGACGTGGACCCGGGTCGCGCACCGCGTCGAGCAGTAGCGGCGCCGGCCGTTGCGGGAAGTGTCGACGAAGACGACCTCGCAGTCCTCCCGCGCGCAGGCGCCGATGCGGCCCGGGTCGTCGCAGACGAGGTGCGCCAAGCCGCCCGCGCTGTAGGCCATCACCCGGCGGACGCGATCGTCGTCGTCCAGGGCGTAGTGCAGGTGGGGGGCCATTTTGTCGTGCCGCGAGACGAACGGGCGGCACGCCGAATCCGCGAGCAGCTCGTTGACCAGGTCGACCTGTTTGTCCGGCTCCGGTGTGGCGAACACCGGCCGCAGCCGGCGTCCCCATTCGACGACGGCCGCCGCCTGGGCAGGTGTCAGGGAGGCCAGTGTCATGCCTTCGGTGCGCATCATCTCGACGAGCCGGGCCGCCGGGACATCGCCGATGTTGACCAGTCCGGCGGCGACTTGCGCGGCCGATCCTCCGTAAGGGTTGAAGTGCATTAAACCATTACAGCACCATCGAGGCATGGACGAAACCCGCTGCCCCCAATGCGCCTGGCCCACCGCCGAACTACCCCACACCGCGGAGCGCCCGATGTCCCGAGGTCGCGTCGACTACCGCCACTGCGTCTGTGGCAGCTGGCTCGCGCTCCTCAACGGCGACGTCGTCGGCGCGACCCGCCCCGCCCTCACCCAAGTGCAGTCCATGGACACCTGAGCGCGATCGGTTAGCGAATTCTTAGTGGCGCCTGCGAGGCTCGAACAACTTCGGCGCCCGGGCAACCTCATCAGATGACTCCGGCGTCATCGGCTCAAGACAGACGACAGCGAAACGATGGGGGATCGACATGATCAAGCGGACACTGGTGGCGTTCTCGCTGATTCTCGGCGCGACGATCGCACTGCCGGTCAGTGCCCAAGCCGCGACCGGAGGTTGGTGTTCCGGGGCCGCTCCCTGCACGTTGGGCTGGTGCTACGACCAGCCCGTCGACAGCCCGGATATCTGCAGGCGATGGTGATCATGCCGGGAGACAAGCTGTCGTACCTGATCATGCGCGCGCTCCCGCTGTCGGTGGGAGCGCTACCGCTCGCCGTCGGCGTGGCCATCGCCGCCCATTGCCACTGATCAGCGCGGGGCGTCGGTCTTCAACAGTCGTTGGGGGCCAGGGCCTTTCGCGCCCATCTTGTCGCCGGGGTTGACCAGCGGGCACCGGTCGATCGACATGCAGCCGCAGCCGACACAGTCGGTGAAGTCGTCGCGGAGCTGCTGGAGCCGCAACATGCGCTCCTCGAGGTCGGCCTGCCAGCACTCGGAAACGCGCGCCCAGTCTTCCCGGCTGGGCGCGTGGTCGTCCGGGAACAGGGCGAACAGCGCGGCGACCTGTGCCAGCGGGATCCCGGCGCGCTGGGCGATCCGGATCATCGCGACGCGGCGCAGCATGTCCCGGCGGTAGCGGCGCTGGTTTCCCGCGGTGCGGCGGCTGTGGATCAGGTTCTGCCGCTCGAAGAAGTGCAGCGCCGACACGGCGACTCCGCTGCGCGCGGCCAACTGCCCGACAGTCAGCTCCAACGACATCTCGCTCATGGTTCTTGACCTTAACATTGGTTTAGGTTCTAGCGTTGATCCTCGTCACACCGGACCGACCGAGGAGAACCCGATGCCCGAAACCCCGATCCGCCTTGCCGTGATCATCGGCAGCACGCGGAAAGGCCGGTTCGGCCCCACCGTGGCCCGCTGGTTCGCCGCGCAGGCCGAGTCCCGCGCCGATCTGCATGTCGACGTCATCGATCTGGCCGACGGCGAAGGCATCACCGAACGGCTCGGCGCCGCCGACGCGTTCGCCGTCGTGACCCCCGAGTACAACCACAGCTTCCCCGCCTCCCTCAAAGCCGCGATCGATGATCACTTCGTGGAGTGGCGCGCGAAACCGGTCGCGTTCGTTTCTTACGGCGGTATTTCCGGCGGGCTACGGGCGGTCGAGCAGTTACGGCTCGTCTTCGCGGAGTTGCACGCGGTCACCATTCGGGACACGGTCAGTTTCCACAACGCGCACACCAGGTTCGACGCCGCGGGGAACCCGACGAGCCCGGACGAAAGCGTTGGTGCGGCGAAGATCCTTCTCGATCAGCTGACCTGGTGGGCAGATGCCCTGCGTGAGGCCAGATTAATTCGGACCTATACCGGTTAAGCCATTCGCCTCTAAGTTGGTCTCGTGCAGAATAGCGAGGCGCTGATCGTCGCGTGGTGTGAGCGTGAACTCGGCGGAAGACCGGTCGAGTTGCTGTTCGCCACCGCGCATATGTCGGATGTCATCGGGGTGCGGCTGGACGACGGCCGCGCCGTGGTCATCAAGTCCCGTCCCGACGAAGCCGGTCGCGCGGGCTCGTGCGTCACGGTGCAACGGGTGCTCGCCGAACGGGGACTGCCGGTCGCGCGCCCGCTCACCATGGCGACCGTGGTCGAAGGACTCGCGATCCATGCCGAGGAATGGCGCCCCGGCGGCGACATGCTTCGCGGTGACGGTCCCGAGGTCGCCGCGAAGTTCGGTTCGCTGCTCGCCGACGTCGTCACCCGCACGAAGGGCGTCAACATCCGGCCGCCGCTGCCGAACCCCGTGTGGCTGTGCTGGGACCACAATGGACCCGGTGTCTGGCCGCCCTACGACTGGCACGACGCCCGCGCCGACCAGGTCCCGGTTCCCGACTACATCGAGGACACCGCGATCCGCGCACTCAACCGGTTGAGACGGGCGGATCTCCCTTTTGTGCTCGGGCACGGCGACTGGCAGGCGCAGAACATCCGGTGGCAGGGCTCGCAGCCGTACGCCATCCACGACTGGGACAGCCTGGCGTGGCTGCCGGAAGCGGCGATCGCGGGCGCGGCGTCGGGTGCCTTCGCCAGCGCGGAAAACCCGACGCTCGCGCCGCTGGAGAGCTCGGCGTGTTTCCTCGACATGTACCAGCAGGCCGCGAGGCGGCCCTTCACCTTCGACGAACTCCAGGTCGCCTGGGCGGCGAGTCTCTGGCTGGCGACGCACAACGCCCGCACGGAGGCGCTCTACGAAACCGCGCCCATCGCTGGGCAGGCGTTGCTCGAACAAGCCGACGCACGGCTGCTGCTGGCGGGGGCCTGACCCAGCGTGGCTCGTGAGTGGCTACGAGTGTTAGAACACTCG
>NZ_DASYMU010000022.1:0-38838 GCF_036008905.1 Amycolatopsis sp.
ACCGTGAAGGAGCCCGCGCACGACGTCGGTGGCGGCCGCCTGGTGGCCACCGTCACCGACCCCGGCGGCAACGTCCTCGGGCTGCTGCAGGACCGCTGAGTGCCGACCCAGGAGCTGATGGAGACACGATGAGCATGGCCACGAGGGCGGAAACGCAGTCGCCTGCGCTGTACGTTGCCGACAGCCACGATCTGATCCGCGTGCACGGCGCGCGCGTGAACAACCTCAAGGACGTCAGCGTCGAGATCCCGAAGCGCCGGCTGACGGTGTTCACCGGCGTCTCGGGCTCGGGCAAGAGCTCGCTGGTGTTCGGCACGATCGCCGCGGAGTCGCAGCGGCTGATCAACGAGACCTACAGCGCCTTCGTGCAGGGCTTCATGCCGACGCTGGCGCGGCCCGAGGTCGACGTGCTCGAGGGGCTGACGACCGCGATCCTCGTCGACCAGGAGCGGATGGGCGCCGACCCCCGCTCCACGGTCGGCACCGCCACCGACGCCAACGCCATGCTGCGGATCCTCTTCAGCCGGCTGGGGCAGCCGCACATCGGCTCGCCGCAGGCGTTCTCCTTCAACGTCGCCTCGATCAGTGGCGCCGGAGCGGTCACCCTCGAGCGCAGCGGGCGCACGACGAAGGAGCGGCGAAGCTTCAGCATCCTCGGCGGGATGTGCCCGCGCTGCGAGGGCCGGGGCGCGGTCAACGACATCGACCTCACCCAGCTGTACGACGGCAGCAAGTCGCTCAACGACGGCGCCCTCACGATCCCCGGCTACAGCATGGACGGCTGGTATGGGCGGATCTTCACCGGCTGCGGGTTCTTCGACCCCGACAAGCCGATCGACAAGTTCACCAGGAGACAGCTCGACGACCTCCTCCACAAGGAGCCGACCAAGATCAAGGTCGACGGCATCAACCTCACCTACGAGGGCCTGATCCCGAAGATCCAGAAGTCGATGCTGTCCAAGGACGTCGACGCGCTGCAGCCGCACATCCGCGCGTTCGTGGAGCGGGCGGTGACGTTCACCACCTGCCCGGAGTGCGGCGGCACCCGGCTCAGCGAGGCTGCTCGGTCGTCGAAGATCAAGGGGATCAACATCGCCGACGCGTGCGCGATGGAGATCAGCGACCTGGCGGCATGGGTCCGCGGCGTCGACGAGCCGTCGGTGGCCCCGCTGCTGCACTCGCTCCATCGGACCCTCGACTCGTTCGTGGAGATCGGCCTGGGCTACCTCTCGCTCGACCGGCCGTCGGGCACGCTGTCGGGCGGCGAGGCGCAGCGCGTCAAGATGATCCGCCACCTCGGCGCGTCGCTCACCGACGTGACCTACGTGTTCGACGAGCCGACGGTCGGGCTGCACCCGCACGACATCCAGAGGATGAACGACCTGCTGCTGCGGCTGCGCGACAAGGGCAACACCGTGCTGGTCGTCGAGCACAAGCCGGGGACGATCGCGATCGCCGACCACGTCGTCGATCTCGGCCCCGGCGCCGGTACGGCGGGCGGCAGCGTGTGCTTCGAGGGCACCGTCGAGGAGCTGCGGACCGGCGGTACCCTCACCGGCCGCCACCTCGACGACCGGGCCACCCTCAAGGACGCGGTGCGGGCGCCCACCGGCACGCTGGAGATCCGCGGCGCGGCGACGCACAACCTGCGCGACGTCGACGTCGACATCCCGCTCGGCGTGCTGGTGGTGGTGACCGGCGTGGCCGGGTCGGGAAAGAGCTCACTGATCCATGGCTCGGTGTCGGGGCGCGACGGAGCGGTGTCGGTCGACCAGACCCCGATCCGCGGCTCGCGGCGGAGCAACCCGGCGACGTACACCGGCCTGCTCGACCCGATCCGCAAGGCGTTCGCGAAGGCCAACGGCGTGAAGCCGGCGCTGTTCAGCGCCAACTCCGAGGGCGCCTGCCCCACCTGCAACGGCGCCGGCGTCATCTACACGGACCTGGCGATGATGGCCGGCGTCGCGACGACCTGCGAGGTGTGCGAGGGGCGGCGCTTCCACGCGTCGGTGCTGGAGTACACCTTCGGTGGGCGCAACATCGCCGAGGTGCTGGCGATGTCGGTGACCGAGGCCGAGGAGTTCTTCGGCGCCGGCGAGGCACGCACGCCGGCCGCGCACCGCATCCTCGACCGGCTCGCCGACGTCGGGCTCGGCTACCTCACCCTCGGCCAGCCCCTCCCGACGCTGTCAGGCGGCGAGCGCCCGCGGCTCAAGCTGGCCACCCACCTGGCCGGCAAGGGCGACGTCTACGTCCTCGACGAGCCAACCACCGGCCTCCACCTCGCCGACGTCGAGCAGCTGCTCGGCCTGCTCGACCGGCTCGTCGACTCCGGCAAGTCGGTAATCGTCATCGAGCACCACCAGGCGGTCATGGCGCACGCCGACTGGATCATCGACCTCGGCCCCGGCGCCGGCCACGATGGCGGCCGGATCGTCTTCGAGGGCACTCCCGCCGACCTCGTCGCCGACCGTTCCACCCTCACCGGCGAGCACCTCGCGGCCTACGTCGGCACCTGACACGCGGCCCTGGGTGGGTGGCTCGTGAGTGGCTACGAGCGTTAGAACACTCGTAGCCACTCACGACCCTAGGTGTCACCAAGCAAGGCGCGGAGGGCGTCGGCCCGTTCGCTGATCAGGCTCATGCGGGCATTCCATTCGATCGGTTCGGTGTGTGCCGCGGTAGCCGACTCTTGTCCTGGCCACTTGCGGTACAACAGGCCGACTTCGCCGATGAAATACCCCGGATCGACCACGCTGGCGGCAATAAGGAGTCCCGTGTCGTCCGATCCGGGAATCGCCATCCAGCCACCGAGCGCGACCGCTAACGACCGCCGGATACAAATGGTGGTCGGATGGACGGGAAGGCGGAAGTCATGTGCACGCCAATGCTCGACGACCATGCCGGGCGCAAGTCGCCCGGGGTTCGGGTCGTGGTCAAAGCCCGCGGTCGATCCGTCGGGCAGAAGATCCAGTGCCCGTGACGTCGTCCATTGAATCTCCGGGTTCTCGGTGAATGCCTCAATGTCGCGCGCGAGTGAGCCGGGAGTCAAGACGTCGTCCTGGTCGAGATTCTTCACAAGTACACCCATGGTTCTGGCGAGAGCCAGATTGCGGGTTATGGCGACACCGGCGTGTCTGTTCACTTGAATCTTGATTCGACTGTCGCGGGGAAGAATGGCTGAGGTCTCGCCTTTTTCGTCCTGCTGGACGATCCACTCCCATTCCCAATCGTCAGGAAGTTTTTGGTCCTTCAGCGATTCGCAGGCGGCAAGCAGGTACTCGGGCTCGGGGTTGTAAGCCGGGGTGATGATCGATATCGCGGGCATGATCGGTCTTCCCCAACGCTTGAGCACTGCCCTCCGGAGGCAGCGGTGCGATCACCGGATACAACAAATCAGGCCCCTACCGCGTTTCCGCTGGTAGGGGCCTGATCAAAACGCTGTGCCCTGGGCAGGATTCGAACCTGCGACACCTGCCTCCGGAGGGCAGTGCTCTATCCCCTGAGCTACCAAGGCGCATTGCTGTGCAACAACGAAAAGCCTACCGCATCGCCTCGGTGCCCCCTGAAGGTGGTCGCCACGTCGGGGTGCTGACGGTTGGTAGTCATCCCGCCGAACGGGAAGATCCCCTCGGGGGATAGGACGGCACGCTCGATCGGCAGTACCGTCAGGGGGAACTTAGGGTTACCTGCATTGCATACATGCGCATGTGACTATATATTCGGCGGAGCGAGCTCGGGAGGCTACGGCGATGGGTCATGGACACGGACATGGGCATGTTCCGGCGGAGGGCAGTGCCTCCGGCCGGTACCTGCGTGCCTTGACCGCGGCGCTGCTCATCGGCGCGGCGTTCATGGTGCTGGAGTTCGCGGTCGGCTTCGCGACGTCGTCGCTGGCGTTGATCTCCGACGCGGCGCATATGTTCACCGACGTGCTCGGGGTCGGGATGGCGCTGGCGGCGATCATGCTGGCGCGGCGCAGCGGGCCGACGTTCAGTCGTACGTTCGGGCTTTACCGCGCTGAAGTGCTGGCGGCACTGGGGAACGCGATCCTGTTGTTCGGGGTCGCGGGATACGTGCTTTTCGAGGCGCTCGGGCGGATCAGCAACCCGCCTGAGGTGCCCGGGCTGCCGGTGATGCTCACCGCGGCCGCCGGGCTCGTGGCCAACATCGTGTCGTTCCTGTTGCTGCGGTCCGGCGCCAAGGAGAGCATCAACGTCCGCGGGGCGTACCTGGAAGTGCTCGCCGACCTGATCGGCTCGGTCGGGGTCCTGATCAGCGGCCTCATCACGCTGCTGACCGGCTGGCGGTACGCCGACCCGATCATCGGTGTCGCGATCGGGCTCTTCGTCCTGCCACGGACCTACCAGCTGGCCAGGCGCGCGTTGCGGATCCTCTTCCAGCACGCGCCGCAGGGGGTCGACGTCGGCGCCATCTCAGCCGAGCTTGCCGCCCTGCCCGGTGTCGCGGACGTCCACGACCTGCACGTCTGGACGCTCACTTCGGGCATGGAGGTCGCTTCGGCGCACCTCACGGTCAACGCCGCCGCGCAGCAGTCCGCCGTGCTCACCGAGGCGCAGAACCTGCTCTCCACGCGCTATTCGATCGAGCACGCGACGCTGCAGGTCGAAGCCCTCGAGTGCGCCAAACGCTGCGAGCACCTGTCCTGGTAAAGCCGTTCAGGAGGTGGGGAGCGGCTGGGCGTTCCGGGTCTTCAGCATTTGCGTGATGAGGTCCATCTCGGCGCCCTGAGACACCAGGATGCTGCGCGTCAACGCCGTCACCACGCTGTACGACGAGTGGTCCTGCGCGTACTGCGCCATCGCCGTGCCGCCCTGGTGGTGCCGCAGCATGAGCTGAAGGAAGTAGACGTCGAGGGCAGGCCCGGTCAGGGACCGCATCTTCTTCAGTTCCTCGCTGGACGCCATGCCGGGCATGACCACGCCCTCGGCGGGAGCTGTGTTCGTCAAGCCGCTGTGGTCGTGACCGGCCATCGGTTCGGTCATCCACTGCATGTACGCGCCGGTGGTCTGCTCCGGCTGGTCCCAGATCATCAGCCAGCCCTTCATGCGGCCGACCTGCTCGGTCTGGGTGCCGATGATGTCGAACGCGAGCTGCTGGACCTCGGGGTCGGTCGAGTGGTCGCGGGCCCAGTTGGCCATGGTCACCGCCTGCAGGTGGTGGACCGACATGTCCTGGGCGAACCCGACCTCGACCGAACCCGCGGTGGGCAGCGCCGCGGGTTCGTCGGTCAACGACCTGGTGAGGAGCATGCCGATGGTCGCGCCGAGCAGGAGCACGGCGAGCAGGGAGGCGCCGATGACGACGGCCCTCGACCACGTCGGCTGTTCGGGTGCCCGCTCTTCCACCAGGTCGTTGTCCGGCATCGTGTTACTGACCGGGGACGACGGGCGCCCCGGTGTTGCCCGCGGCGTCCGGCTGCGCGCCTTCGGAGCCCTTGTAGTCCATCGCCTTCGCGTCCGGTCCCGGCGGGGTCGGGTCGAACGGCGGCGGGTTGTCCGGGTCGAACGCGCCCGGGCCCATGGCGTCACAGGACGCGCCGACCTCGGGGTACACGCCGTTCGGGTTGCTGCGCAGCGCGGTGATGAACTGGTCGATCCGCGGGTCGTCGGCCTTGTCCAGCTTCAGCTGGTGGCCCCAGGACTGCAGCGAGATCGGCTTGTCGAGGCCGGGGTACGGCGACATCATCGAGTACGGCTTGCCGTCGACGCGGACCTTCAGCAGGTTGAGATCCGGGCCGGTGACCTGCGCGGGGTTGTAGGCGATCCAGATCGCGCCGTGCTCGAGCGAGTGCACCATGTTCTCGGTGCGGACCGCGTTCGGGTACACGATGCCGGTGCACGCCGCCCACGAGCCGTCGTGCGGCCCACCGAACGGCGGGGTCTTGTCGTACGCGACGCGTTCGGTCGCGAGGACGTGCACGCTGCCGGTGTACTGGGCGGTGGTGACGCCTTCGATCTTGGTCGAGGGGTCGGGGTTCTGCGCGGTGGGCGCGTACGCCGCGGCCGCCTCTTCACGGGTCTTCTGCTCCCGCTTGGGCTCGGACTGCACCAGGTAGTACCCGAGAACGGCGCCCAGCAGGGCGACGACGCCGACTACGGCGATGATGGTGCCCCACGGCGTGCCCTTCTTGGACACGACGGAACTACTACGGGTCGCCTTACTGACCTTCTTCGGCGTCCCTTTCTTCTTCTGTGTCCCGCTCGCCATGGCTCCTGCGTTCTCGATTGGGTGATCTGGGCCTCGGCCAGTCTAGAGACCGGGCGTCTGGTCACGGTTAGGGCGTGTCTTGTGGGTCTGTTCGATGGGATTCGTGATTCAGGTGGTTCCTGGTTGTGCCGGGGATTCGCCCTCGTACTTGGGTGTACTTGGGTGAATCCCCGGTGCGACCAGGGGCCGCCTGGGCGCGGATACCGCGAACAAGGCCCACAAGACACGCCCTGACGCATACGGGATCACTTAGGTGGAGCGGCGTCCGCTCCGGGTGGAGTGGGGTCGAACGGCGGCGGGTTGTCGGAGTCGAAGGCGCCGGAATCGCAGGGCGCCCCGACCTCCGGATAGGTGTACTTGTTCAGCGTCAGCGCGGTGAAGAACTGGTTGACCCGCACGTCGTCGGCCGCGCCGACCTTCAGCTGGTGACCCCAGGTCTGCAACGAGATCGGCTGGTCCAGACCGGGATAGGGCGACATCATCGTGTAAGGCCTGCCCTCGACGCGCGCCTTGAGCGAGTCGAGCTGGGCGCCGCTGACCTGGTCCGGGTTGTACGCGACCCACAACGCGCCGTGCTCCATCGAGTGAACCATGTGCTCGGTCCGCACGGCCTTCGAGTAGACGACGCCGTTGCACGCGGCCCAGACGGCGTCGTGGCGGCCACCGAACGGCGGGCTGTAGTCGTAGGCCACCCGCTGCGGAGTCTGCAGGTGGAGGCCGGGGTCGTAGGACTCGATCTTGATGCCCTGGATGCGCTCGGACGGGTCGCGATCGGCGTCACTGGGAGTGAACTCCGACTTGGGCGCCGACGACGCGGAATTGGGCGCCGCGGACGGCTGCGCCGGGCTCTCGTCGCTCGTGCACCCGGCCAGGGTGACCAGCGACAACGCCGCTCCCACCAGTGCCAGGATCCGCCGTCTTCCGCTGTTGGCCATCGCCACCGCCCCCTTCATCACCCGCTCGCCGATAGGCCAGCGGCCCGCACCTAGACTTCGGCAGGTGACTCCCGCCGCTCTCGCCGACCTGGTCCGCAGCTCCGCCGTGCAGATTCTCACCGCGCGGGGGATAGACCTTGCCGTACTGCCGGAGAAGGTGACGATCGAACGTCCCCGTAATCCCGAGCACGGAGACTACGCGACAAACCTCTCACTCCAGGTGGCCAAGAAGGCGGGCATGGCTCCGCGTGAGTTCGCCGACGCGCTGGCCGAGGCGCTCACCGCCACGGACGGCATCGACGTCGCCGAGGTCGCGGGCCCGGGCTTCTTGAACCTGCGGCTCGCCGCGGACGCGCAGGGCGAGCAGGTCCGCCAGGTCCTGGCCGCCGGTGAAGGTTACGGCCTCGGCGACGCGCTCGCCGGTCGCAACATCAACCTCGAATTCGTCTCGGCGAACCCGACCGGCCCGATCCACCTCGGCGGCACCCGCTGGGCCGCGGTCGGTGACGCGCTGGGCCGCGTGCTGTCCGCACAGGGCGCCTCGGTCACCCGCGAGTACTACTTCAACGACGCCGGTGCGCAGATCGACAGGTTCGTGCGTTCGCTGATCGCCGCGGCGAAGGGCGAGCCCGCTCCCGAGGACGGTTATGCCGGCGGTTACATCTCCGACATCGCCGCCGAGGTGCTCCGCCAGGCACCGAGCGCGCTGTCGCTCGAAGAGG
Source organism: Amycolatopsis sp. (assembly GCF_036008905.1). GTDB lineage: Bacteria > Actinomycetota > Actinomycetes > Mycobacteriales > Pseudonocardiaceae > Amycolatopsis. Next base: position 7,889 of record NZ_DASYMU010000022.1, read on the forward strand.
CCGAGCGCCACGAGAAGTTCCGCAGCATCGGCATCGAGTTGATGTTCACCGAGATCCGCCAGAGCCTGCACGACTTCGGCACGGATTTCGACGTCTACTTCCACGAGAACTCCCTGCACGAGTCCGGCGCGGTCGACAAGGCGGTCCAGCAGCTCAAGGACTCCGGGAACCTGTATCTCGAGGACGAGGCCTGGTGGCTGCGGTCGACCGAGTACGGCGACGACAAGGACCGCGTGGTCATCAAGCGCGACGGCAACCCGGCCTACATCGCCGGTGACCTCGCGTACTTCCAGGACAAGCGCAAGCGCGGTTTCGACCTCTGCATCTACATGCTCGGCGCCGACCACCACGGCTACATCGCCCGGCTCAAGGCCGCCGCGGCCGCCTTCGGTGATGACCCGGGCGTCGTCGAGGTGCTCATCGGGCAGATGGTCAACCTGGTCAGCGACGGCAAGCCCGTGCGCATGAGCAAGCGCGCCGGCACGGTGATCACCATGGAGGACCTCGTCGAGACGGTCGGTGTCGACGCCGCCCGCTACGAGCTGATTCGCTACTCGGTGGACTCCGGTCTGGACATCGACCTCGACCTGCTTCGCAAGCACTCCAACGACAACCCGGTGTTCTACGTGCAGTACGCGCACGCCCGGCTCTCGTCGTTGCAGCGCGGCGCGGCCGAGCTCGGCATCAAGTTCGACGCCACCGACGTCGACTTCGGTCTTCTCACCCATCAGCGTGAAGGCGACCTGATTCGCACGATCGGCGAATTCCCGGTCGTGGTAAGGAAAGCGGCCGAGTTGCGCGAACCGCACCGGGTCGCGCGATACCTGGAAAGCCTCGCCGCCGCCTACCACAAGTTCTACGATGTCGCCCGCGTGCTGCCGCAAGGCGACGAAGAGGCGACGCCGCTCACCCACGCCAGGCTCGCCCTGTGCGAAGCGGCCCGCCAGGTACTCGCCAACGGTCTCGCGCTGCTCGGCGTCACTGCTCCGGAACGGATGTAATCTCATGGCCCACCCCGCCGGTCCTCGCCACGCCGACGTCTACCCGCACGCGGACGCGTCCGGTTTCCCGCCCGCCAGCGCGGACGAGCTCGACAGGCTGTACCCGAAGGTCTGGCCCCGCAACACTTATCGCGCGCCGGACGGCGTCGTGCGCATCGCGGGCGTCGACGTCCGCGAACTCGCCGAGACCTACGGCACGCCGTTGTTCGTCGTCGACGAAGCGGACTTCAAGTCGCGTTGCGCGGATTACGCCGAGGCGTTCGACGACCCGTCCTTGGTGCACTACGCGTCGAAGGCGTTCCTCTCCATCGAAATCGCGAAGTGGATCGCCGAACAGGGCCTGAGCCTGGACATCTGCAGCGGTGGTGAGCTCGCCGTCGCGCAGCGCGCGGACTTCCCGATGCGGCGGGTCACCTTCCACGGCAACAACAAGTCGATCGCGGAGCTCGAAACCGCCGTCGAAGCCGGGGTCGGCACGGTGGTGCTCGACTCGTACTTCGAGATCGCGCGCCTGGCCGATGTCGCCGCCAAACACGGTGTGGTGCAAGAAGTCCTGATCCGGGTGACGGTCGGCGTCGAGGCGCACACACACGAGTTCATCGCCACCGCGCACGAGGACCAGAAGTTCGGTTTCTCGCTGGCCGCCGGGAACGCCGCCGAAGCCGTGCGCCGCGTGCTCAACACGTCTTCGCTCAAGCTGATCGGGCTGCACAGCCACATCGGCTCGCAGATCTTCGACGCCGACGGCTTCGAGGTCGCCGCCCGCCGCGTGGTCGGGCTGCTGGCCGAACTGGCCAAGGAGCACGGCAACGACCTCATCGAGCAGATGTCCATTGTGGACCTCGGTGGTGGCTTCGGGATCGCGTACACCGACAAGGACAACCCGCCGCCGCCCGCGCAGATGATCACCCAGATCCGGGAGATCGTCCGCAAGGAATGCGAGTACGCGGGCCTGCCCGTGCCGAAGATCGCCGGTGAGCCGGGGCGCGCGATCGCCGGACCCGGCACGATCACGCTCTACGAGGTCGGCACGATCAAGGACGTCTCGCTCGGGGACAACGCCCTGCGCCGGTATGTGAGCGTCGACGGCGGGATGAGCGACAACATCCGCACCGCGCTTTACGACGCCGTGTACGACTGCCGGCTCGTCTCCCGCTCGGCCGATGACGGCGAATCGCCGGACGTCCGGGCCGCTTTGTCCCGAGTAGTGGGAAAACACTGTGAGTCGGGCGACATCGTGGTCCGGGACTGCTGGCTACCCGACACGCTGGCCCCTGGAGATCTGCTCGCCGTCGCGGCGACCGGTGCCTACTGCTACTCGATGGCGAGCAACTACAACCGGCAGCAGCGGCCGGCGGTGGTCGCGGTGCGCAACGGCCAGTCGCGGGTGCTGCTGCGGCGGGAAACGAACGACGATCTGTTGCGCCTGGAGGTTTGAGTCGTGTCCACAAAGGACCGGAGTCCGATCAGGGTCGCCTTGCTCGGCTGTGGGACGGTCGGCGGCGAGGTGGCCCGGCTGCTCACCGAGCAGGCCGACGAACTGGCCGCCAGGGCGGGTGCGCCGGTCAAGCTCGTCGGGATCGCCGTGCGTCGGCCGGACAAGCACCCTGAGCTGCCCCAGGAGCTACTGACCTCGGACGCGGCGAGTCTCGTCGTCTCCGACGAGGTGGACGTCGTCGTCGAGCTGATCGGCGGTATCGAGCCGGTCCGCGGCTGGCTGCTCGCCGCGTTGCGCGCGGGCAAGTCCGTGGTGACGGCGAACAAGGCGCTGTTGGCCGATCATTCGGCCGAGCTTTCCGAAGCGGCGGACGCCTCCGGGGTCGACCTGTACTTCGAAGCGGCCGTCGCCGGGGCCATCCCGCTGCTGCGCCCGTTGCGGGAATCCCTTGCGGGGGACCGGATCACCCGCGTGATGGGGATCGTCAACGGCACCACGAACTACATTCTTTCGGCGATGGACTCGACCGGCGCCGGGTACTCCGAGACGCTCGACGAAGCCAGCCGCCTCGGTTACGCCGAAGCCGATCCGACGGCCGACGTCGATGGTTACGACGCCGCCTCGAAGGCCGCGATCCTTGCCTCGCTGGCGTTCCACACCCGCGTCACCGCGGGCGACGTGCACCGTGAGGGCATCGCCGACGTGACTTCGTCCGACCTCGCGGCGGCGAAACTGCTGGGCCGCACGGTCAAACTGCTCGCCATCTGCGAGCGGGTGAACTCCGACGACGGTGTCGAATCCGTGTCCGTCCGGGTGCACCCGGTGATGATCCCGCGCAGCCACCAGCTGGCCGGGGTCAACGGCGCGTTCAACGCCGTCTACGTCGAGGCGGACGCCGCCGGCGAGCTGATGTTCTACGGTCAGGGCGCGGGCGGTGGCCCGACGGCCAGCGCGGTGCTCGGAGACCTCGTCGCGGTGGCCCGCAACAAGGTTCTCGGCGGGCTCGGCCCGCGTGAATCGGCGCACGCCGCGCTGCCGGTGCGCCCGATGGGGCAGACGCCGACGCGTTACCACGTGAGCCTGGACGTCGCCGACATCGCCGGGGTGCTCGCGCAGGTGGCGCAGGTGTTCGCCGACCACGGGGTCAGCATCGCCGCGGTCCGCCAGCGCGACAGGCATTCCACGGCGAGCCTGGTGGTGGTCACCCATCTGGCGCCCGACGCGGCGCTGCAGGCCACTGTGGACGAAATCGCGAAACTGGATGTTGTGCACGAAGTCGTCAGCGTGATGCGGGTGGAAGGCGAAGACTGAGCATGGTTACCCAAGCCTGGCCGGGCATCATCGAGGCGTATCCGACGCGGATAGCCGTTCCCGAGGGCGCGAAGGTGATCACCCTCGGCGAGGGCAACACCCCGCTGATGCCCGCCCCGCACCTGTCCGAGCTGACCGGCTGCACGGTCTATCTGAAGGTCGAGGGCGTCAACCCGACGGGTTCGTTCAAGGACCGCGGGATGACCGTCGCGATCACGCACGCGCTGGCCAGCGGCCTCAAAGCGGTGATCTGCGCGTCGACGGGCAACACCTCGGCGTCGGCGGCGGCTTACGCGGCGAGGGCCGGGCTCACCTGCGCGGTGCTCGTGCCGCAGGGCAAGATCGCGATGGGCAAGCTCGCCCAGGCCGTCGTGCACGGCGCGCGGATCCTGCAGGTCGACGGGAACTTCGACGACTGCCTCGAACTGGCCCGCAAGACCGCCGCGGATTACCCGGTGACTTTGGTGAATTCGGTCAACCCGGTGCGTATTTCCGGGCAGAAGTCCGCGGCTTTCGAAATCTGTGACGTACTCGGCGAAGCGCCGGACATCCACTGTCTCCCGGTCGGGAACGCGGGAAACATCACTGCGTACTGGGCCGGTTACTCCGAATACGCGAATGACGATGTGGTGAAGAACACGCCGCGCATGTTCGGCTTCCAGGCCGCTGGTGCGGCGCCGCTGGTGCATGGCGCTCCAGTGGCGGATCCGGACACGATCGCGACGGCCATCCGCATCGGCAGCCCGGCTTCGTGGACCGCCGCGGTGAAGGCGAAGGAGTCTTCCGACGGGCTGTTCGAGGCCGTCACGGACGCGAAGATCCTTGAGGCGTACCGGCTCCTGGCCAGGCGGGAAGGCGTGTTCGTCGAGCCGGCGTCGGCCACGAGTGTCGCGGGGCTACTGCTCACCGCGGCCGACGGCCGGATCCCGAAGGGCTCCACCGTGGTCTGCACGGTGACCGGGCACGGCCTCAAGGACCCCGCCACCGCACTGGAAGGCAACATCGAGGTCGAGCCACTGGCCGTGGATCCCGGAGCGGTGGCGGCCGCGCTGGAGCTGGCATGAGTTTCCGGGTGTCGGTGCCCGCGTCGAGCGCGAACCTCGGCCCGGGGTTCGACGCGCTGGGCCTCGCGCTCGGCCTGCACGACGTCGTCGAGGTGCTCGTCACCCATACGGGCCTCAAGGTCGAGGTGATCGACGCCGGTGCCGGTGGCGTCTCCGACGTGCCGACCGACGAGACGCACCTCGTGGTCAGGGCGCTCCGGCGGGCTTGTGAATTCCTCGACATTCGCCCACCCGGGTTGCATTTGCGGTGTTACAACAAGATTCCGCACGCCCGCGGCTTGGGTTCTTCCGCGGCCGCCGTGGTTTCCGGCGTCGCCGCGGGATACGCGCTGGCGGAACGCCCGCTGGACGCCGACGCGCTGCAGCTGGCCGCCGAATTCGAGGGCCACGCCGACAACGCGGCGGCCAGCATGCTCGGCGGATTCGTCGTCGCCTGGTCCGAGGGCGGCCGGTTCTTCGGTGAGCGCCTGGAAGTCCACGCCGGTATCCGGCCGGTGCTCGCCGTCCCCGGTCAGCGTTCCTCGACCGCGGCGACCCGGGGCCTGCTGCCTGCCCATGTTCCGCATGTCGACGCCGCATTCACCGCCGGGCGGGCGGCGCTTTCGGTACTGGCCATGACGTCCCGTCCCGATCTTCTCCTGGCCGCGACCGAGGACAAACTGCATCAGGATTACCGGGCTTCGGCTTATCCCGAAAGTGCCCGGCTGGTGCGCGAGCTCCGGGCACAGGGCGTAGCCGCGGCAATTTCCGGCGCGGGCCCGACGGTGCTGGCGCTGACAACCGGCGGAATACTTCCACCAGGTGTCGGCGTTGTTGGTTTTGACGTCACCGAGCTGCCGGTCGACCCGGCGGGCGTGCGGGTTGCGGCTCTATAAAGGGAAGCGCCACGCGGGGGGTGGTTGTTGCACCGATGCCTGCGTCGGTCTACCCTCGGGGGCGTTCGATCACCGTGCGTTTCCGCACCCGGTGCCGGTCCAGGGGGATCATTCCCGGATCGCATCTTTCGTTGATCCGTCATCCGTACCGTGCAGTTCGCGGTAAGCGGGTTGAGGCAGGCGGGTTCCCGGCGGCGGCGGTGTGCGAATTCCGCGTACTCCACTTGGAGCACGCAACTCCCGTGCCGGTGGTTCTCACCGCTGTGTATCGCACGCTTCGGCTGGGCTCTCCGGCATCGGGAAACAAAAGCCGTTTCGCAATTCGGACGCGGACGGCACCCGCTGATCCGCCTGGAGGCGTGGATCGGTCAGGAAGGATATGTGTGAGCAACACCGATCTTTTGAGCGGCGATGTGGACAACCAAGCGGCTTCGTCGACGGAAGAGTCGAACGGCGCCGCCGCACCCAAACGTCGCACAGGCGGGCTTTCCGGCATGGTGATTGCCGAACTGCGCCAACTCGCGGGTGAACTGGGTGTCGGGGAAACCACAGGCATGCGCAAGGGTGACCTGATCGCAGCGATCAGGGAACGCCAAGGCAAGACCAAGAAGCGGGCGGCGGGAACCGCCGAAACGCTGCCCCTCGAGGGCATTGACGGCGGCAAGACCGCCCAGGAGCCGAAGGCGCGTGCGCCGCGGGCCACCGCTGTATCGGCGGCCACCGAACCGGCCGCCGCACCGGTGGTCAAGTCGGCCGAGAAGGCCGCCGAGAAGGCTTCCGAAGCGCCGGCTCAGCCGGAGAAGCAGGCTCAGCCCGATCAGGGCGCTGCACAGCCGGACAACCAGCAGGCCGGTAACGGTTCCGGCGAAGGCCGTTCGAGCGAAGAAGGTGGCCGTAACCGCCGTCGTCGTGGCTCGAACCGCGCCGCCGGCAGCCCGGACGCGGAGACCGGCAACCAGCGCCCCGAACGCGCAGAGCGTCCGGACCGCGCGGAGCGTTCCGAGCAACGTGGCGAGTCGCAGCAGGGCGAGCAGCAGCGTGGCGAGCGCGGCGGCCGTCAGGGTGGCGAACGTAACGACCGCAACGAGCGTGGCGACCGCAACAACCGCGGTGACCGCGGGGGCCAGGACAACGCCCGTGGCCAGCGGGAAGGCCGTGGCGGCCAGAACAACCGCCCGGACAACCGGCCGGACACCCGCAACCAGGGCAACCCGCCGATGGACGACGACGACGAGGAAGGCGGCCGTCGTGGCCGTCGCTTCCGCGACCGTCGCCGCCGTGGCGCCGGTGGCGGCCGTATCGAAGGCGGTTCCCCGGACACGGAGATCCGCGACGACGACGTCCTGCTCCCGGTCGCCGGCATCCTCGACGTGCTGGACAACTACGCGTTCGTGCGTACTTCCGGTTACCTCGCGGGCCCGAACGACGTGTACGTCTCGCTCTCGCTCGTGCGCAAGTACGGCCTGCGGCGCGGCGACGCGATCACCGGTGTCGTGCGTCAGCCGCGTGACGGCGAGCAGCAGCGGCAGAAGTTCAACCCGCTGGTGCGCGTCGACTCGATCAACGGCCTGGAGCCGGGCGAAGCCAAGAACCGCCCGGACTTCACGAAGCTGACCCCGCTGTACCCGAACGAGCGACTGCGCCTCGAGACCGAGTCGCACAAGCTCACCACGCGTGTCATCGACCTGGTGATGCCCGTCGGTAAGGGACAGCGTGCACTGATCGTCTCGCCGCCGAAGGCCGGTAAGACCACGATCATGCAGGACATCGCGAACGCCATCGCGACGAACAACCCCGAGTGCCACCTGATGGTCGTCCTCGTGGACGAGCGTCCGGAAGAGGTCACCGACATGCAGCGGTCGGTGAAGGGCGAGGTCATCGCCTCCACCTTCGACCGCCCGCCGTCAGACCACACCTCGGTCGCCGAGCTTTCCATCGAGCGGGCCAAGCGGCTCGTCGAGATGGGGCTCGACGTCGTCGTGCTGCTCGACTCGATCACCCGTCTGGGCCGTGCGTACAACCTCGCGGCCCCGGCGTCCGGCCGGATCCTGTCCGGTGGTGTCGACTCGACGGCGCTGTTCCCGCCGAAGCGTTTCCTCGGCGCGGCACGCAACATCGAGAACGGCGGCTCGCTGACGATCTTCGCCACCGCGATGGTGGAGACCGGCTCGACCGGTGACACGGTGATCTTCGAGGAGTTCAAGGGCACCGGTAACGCGGAGCTCAAGCTCGACCGCAAGATCGCCGAGCGGCGCGTGTTCCCCGCGGTGGACGTCAACCCGTCCGGTACCCGTAAGGAAGACCTGCTGCTCGCGCCGGATGAGCTCGCGGTGACGCACAAGCTGCACCGGGTGCTCCACGCACTCGACTCGCAGCAGGCGATCGACCTGCTCATCTCGCGGTTGCGCAAGACCAAGACGAACATCGAGTTCCTGATGCAGGTCTCGAAGACGGCCCTCGGTTCCAACGACGAGGACTAGGTTCCCTGGTTCGTGAAGGCCTCCTTCCCAGCGTGAGACGCTGGGAAGGAGGCCTTCACGGCGCCGAGGGAATAGGCGCTGACCAGGGCATGTTGAAACCCTTGTCAGCGCGTCTGGCAGAATCACCCGCTGAAGTCCGGCTGCGGTTCACCCCGAACACCTTTGGGGACCCGGAGCCACTGAGAGAGGACCCCATGAAGAGCGGTATTCACCCCGATTACGTACCCACCACGGTGACCTGTGGCTGTGGGAACACGTTCACCACGCACAGCACCAAGGCTTCCGGTCAGATCACGACCGAAGTTTGCTCGCAGTGCCACCCGTTCTACACCGGCAAGCAGAAGATTCTGGACACCGGTGGCCGGGTCGCGCGCTTCGAGGCTCGCTACGGCAAGCGCGAGAAGAAGGCCGACGCCGACGCGAAGTAGCTTGCTCAACGGCGCCTACCCGGATTCGGGTGGGCGCCGTTTTGCATGTGTTTGAGACCCCAGTTGTGTCAAGGAAGGTTCGGTCGTGGAATCGAGTTCACTCACCGGTTTGCTGAGCGAGTACGCCGAGCTCGAGGAACAGCTCGCTGACCCGGCCGTGCACGCCGACCAGGCCAACGCCCGCAAGTTGAGCCGCCGCTATGCCCAGCTCGCGCCGATCGCCAAGGTGGTCAAGGAGCTGGAAACCGCGGAGGAGGACCTCGCCGCGGCGAAGGAGTTCGCCGCCGAAGACGAGACGTTCGCCGCCGAGGCCGAAGAGCTCACCAAGAAGATCCCGCAGCTGGAGACCAAGCTGACGGAACTGCTCCTGCCGCGTGATCCGCACGACAGCGCGGACGTGGTCATGGAGATCAAGTCCGGTGAAGGCGGCGAGGAGTCGGCGCTGTTCGCCAGCGACCTGCTCCGGATGTACCTGCGCTACGCCGAGCGTCACGGCTGGCGGGCCGAAGTACTCGACTCGGTGTATTCCGACCTGGGCGGCTACAAGGACGTCACGGTGTCGATCAAGGCAAAGAACCCGGCCGCCGAGGGCGTGTGGGCGCGGCTGAAGTTCGAGGGTGGCGTGCACCGCGTGCAGCGAGTGCCGGCCACGGAGTCCCAGGGCCGGATCCACACCTCCGCGTCCGGCGTGCTCATCTACCCGGAGCCCGACGAGGTCGAGGTCGAAATCGACCCGAACGACCTGCGTATCGACGTGTTCCGCTCCTCGGGCCCCGGTGGCCAGAGCGTCAACACCACCGACTCCGCGGTCCGGATCACGCACCTGCCGACCGGCATCGTGGTCTCCTGCCAGAACGAGAAGTCGCAGATCCAGAACCGGGCCCGCGCGCTGATCGTGCTGCAGGCCCGCATGCAGGCGCTCGCCGAGGAAGAGGCCGCGGCCAAGGCCTCGGACCAGCGCCGCTCGCAGGTCCGCACGGTCGATCGTTCCGAGCGCATCCGCACGTACAACTTCGCGGAGAACCGGATCGCCGACCACCGTGTGAACTACAAGGCGTACAACCTCGACCAGGTCCTCGACGGCGATCTCGACGGGGTCCTCAACGCCCTGATCGAAGCCGACCGCGAAGAGCGCCTCGCCGAACAAACCAGCTGATTTCGCCGCTGTCCCGTCCGAGTTCGCCTGAAGGGACCTATTGAATGGATTCGGGCGCGAAGCGTCTCCGGGTGGTGGCGGGTGACGGGCGGGCGATTCAATCGTACGAAAGGTCCCTTCAGTTTTTCAGGCGAAGCGACGGCGAAAAGCGGCCATACGTTTTCCGTGCACTGCAACGGAGTTCGTGTGCTGACGCAATAGCCGTGACGGGTCGAAATATGCCTCGAGTGTGGGGTCGTGAGTGGCAACAAGTGTTCTATTATAACACTCGTAAACACTCACGACCGAAATCGGCGATATTCGGGCAGTGCACACCGGTTCGCCGTATGGTTGCGGCGGGAGCCACCCGGTCTTGACCGGCGCCTGGATACCCTGGACACCTAAGCAGCTCAGCTTCGACGATGCGGACTCAGGGAAAGGCGGGGGAGTGAAGCGTCAACCGTTGCGCCTGGCGATCATGGAAGCGACCAGGATCCTCGAGGACGCCGGTGTCTCGTCGCCGAGGTTCGACGCCGATCTGATCGCCGCGCACGTGCTCGGGGTGGAGCGCAGCCGGCTGCCGATGATCCCGCTGGTCGACCCGCCGGTCGTCGAGGCGATCGGGCAGCTGGTCGCCCAGCGCGCGAAGCGTATCCCGCTTCAGCATCTGACCGGCTGGGCCGCGCTCGGCCACATCACCGTCGACGTCGGCGCCGGGGTCTTCATCCCGCGGCCCGAGACGGAACTCCTGCTCGAATGGGGCCTGAAGCTGCTGCGCGGCCGGGAGTACCCGGTCGTGGTGGACCTGTGCACCGGCTCGGGCGCGCTCGCGCTCGCCATGGCGCACGCCGCGCCCAACGCCGTGGTGTACGCCGTCGACATCGATGCGCAAGCCCTCGCGTGGGCGCGCCACAACGCCGACCTGCGGGTCGCCGAGGGCGACACCCCGATCCGGCTCTACTCCGGCGACATCGCCGACAGCACGATCTTCGCCGAACTCGACGGCTTGGTGGACTTGGTCGTGTGCAACCCGCCGTACGTCCCGGAGGGCACCGCGGTCCCGCCGGAGGTGGCCGAGCACGACCCGCCCCAGGCCGTTTTCGCCGCCGAGAGCGGGCTGGCCGTCATCCGGCACGCCATCTCCGTCTCCGCGCGCCTGCTGCGTCCCGGTGGTGGTCTCGCGATCGAGCACGACGACACCCACGGCTCGGCCGTCCCGGCACTGGTCCGCGCCCGCCGCGTCCTCACCGACGTCGTCGACCACAACGACCTCACCGGCCGCCCCCGCTTCGTCACCGCCCTGCGCGTCCAGTAAGGCCCCACCGCCACCCTCCACGGAGCGGCATTCCGTGCGGACTACCCTCTGAGCCATGAGCGCGGTTTATGACTGCAGCAGGCGGGAATCACGGACCGACGGCCTCTCGGCGGCGGCCGGGGCGGTGCGGTCCAGCCGTCTCGTCGTGCTGCCCACCGACACGGTGTACGGCATCGGCGCGGACGCCTTCGACTCCGGGGCCGTCCAAGCGTTGCTGCGCGCCAAGAACCGCGGCCCGGACCTGCCGGTCGGCGTCCTCGTCGGCTCCTGGTCCACAGTGGACGGCCTGGTGCTCGGGGTGCCGCCGCAGGCACGCGCGCTCATCGAAGCCTTCTGGCCTGGCGACCTGTCCATCGTGCTGCCGCACGCGCCCAGTCTCCAGTGGGATCTCGGCCAGTCCCGCGGCACCGTCATGCTGCGGATGCCGCTGCACCCGGTGGCGCTCGAACTGCTTCGCGACGTCGGCCCGATGGCAGTCTCCAGCGCCAACATCTCCGGCAGGCCGCCCGCGACCACCGCGGAGGAAGCGCAGGAGCAGCTCGGCGATTCCGTCGCGGTGTACCTCGACGGTGGCTCCAGCGGCGCGCCCGTGCCGTCGACGATGGTGGACCTCACCAGCGGCGACCCGGTGATCCTGCGCGAAGGCGCCGTCAGTCGCGAAGCGGTCGCCGAGGTGCTGGGTGTCCCGGCCGAATCACTGGTCTAGTACCGAACTCGAGGCGAACTCGGCGCGCGGTAGCGTTTCGCCCGTGACCCGGACCTCGGAGGCGTAACGAGCTCGTGCCTCCCACCACCACCTTCAGTGAAGGACTCCCGATCCGGGAGTACATCCTCGTCGCCCTGATCTCTGCCGCCGTCACCTTCCTGCTGACCGGAGTCGTCCGGCGGTTCGCGATCAAGATCGGGGCGATCGCCAACCCCCGTGCGCGTGACGTGCACGTCGCGCCGATCCCGCGGATGGGCGGCGTCGGGATCTACCTCGGCGTGGTCGCCGGCATGGTGCTCGCACTGCACCTGCCCGTGCTGCGCCGCGGTTTCGACTTCTCCTACGACTCGCTCGGCGTGCTCATCGCGGCCGGGCTGATCGTGCTGATCGGCGCGCTGGACGACCGGTTCGAGCTCGACGCGTGGACGAAGCTCGCCGGCCAGATCATGTGCGCCGGCATCCTGGTGATCTTCGGCGTGCAGTGGTTCGTGTTCTGGGTCCCGTGGGGCGGGCACGGCGATTCGCTGGGCCAGGTGATCGTCCTCGACAAGAACCAGGGCGCGCTGCTCACCGTCATCCTCGTGGTCGTCATGGTCAACGCGATGAACTTCGTCGACGGCCTGGACGGGCTCGCCGGGGGGCTCGGTTTCATCGCGGCCGCGGCGACCTGCGCGTTCTCGCTCGGCCTGCTGGCGAACTCCAACGGTGACGTCGGCACGCACCCGCCGGCCCTGATCGCCGCGACCCTCGCCGGGGCCTGTCTGGGGTTTCTCCCGTACAACTTCCAGCCCGCGAAGATCTTCATGGGCGACTCCGGGTCGATGATGATCGGCCTGATGCTCGCCTCGGCGAGCACGTCGGCGTCGGGCAAGATCAGCTACAACCGTTACGGCGCTTCCGACTCGCTCGCGCTGCTGTCTCCGCTGCTGGTGATGGCGGCCGTGCTGTTCGTGCCGATGCTCGACCTCCTGATGGCCGTCGTCCGCCGGACGCGCCGCGGGGAGAGCCCGTTCGCGGCCGACAAGATGCACCTGCACCACCGGTTGCTGGAGATCGGCCACTCCCATCGCCGGGCCGTGCTGCTCATCTACCTGTGGGCCGGACTCCTCGCGTTCGGTGCCGTTTCGGTGACCCTTTTCAACAGCGTCGCGGTGCTCTGGTTCTTCGGGTTGGGGCTGGTGGTCGCGGTGGCCGTTTCGGTGGTCCCTAGACTGAGGGCTCGCAATCAGGGAGTTCCGAAATGAGTGACACCGAGGCTGACCAGGCCGAACAGGCCGCCGCTGACCAGGTTTCCGTGGTGGAAGAGCCGGAGAACCCGCACGCGAAGTCGGTGCTGGCACTGGCCGACCAGATGCTGCGGGCGACGTTGATCTTCAGCTCGGGCTCCGTGGTGCTCGGCATGATCGTGTTCACCATCGTCGGAGGGGTCGACGGCCTGCTCGGCGCACTCGTGGGCGGAGTGGTGGCCGTGGCCTCCTCGCTGGCCACGATCGCGATCATGCGGTTCTGCGCGGCACTGGATCCGATGATGGTGATGGCCATCGTGCTCGGCAGTTACGTGGTGAAGATCCTCGTGCTGCTCGGCCTGTTGACCCTGCTGCGCGGGGTGGACGCACTGCACCCGTATGCCTTGGCAATCACCATGCTGGTGACGTTCATGGTCGCCGCGGCCGGCGAGATGCGGGCCTTCAAGCGCACGAAGATCCCCACCATCATTCCCGCCTCGAAGTAGCCGTCGGGCCGTTAAGGAGTACGGCTGTACGGCGTGCTCTTCCCGGCTGGTAGGGTCCGATTTGTGGAGGTGCGGCTCGGGTCGCGCTCCCGGTGATGAACCCCGATGGGCAACGTGGCAGGTCGTGTTCAGTCTTCCCGTGCTCGGTTCGTGGGTACCCGTCTTCCGGGAAGCCCGGCCGGAGCCCTTCGAAGTGACAGAACGTGAACCCTTGTTCATCACTTCGGGGACCGCGCTTCCAAGTGCCCGAAGCGTATCGGGTACGTTTAGTCCAGATCGTGACGATTCCCCCGGCGGAGTGAACGCCGGCCGGGAGAACCGGAAGGAGCCCAGTTGAGGGCGCTGGTATTGACCGAAGGTGACGTGTTCAAGCCGCCTGGCGCCGGGGACTTCAATCTTCCCCCGCTGTTCGGTTCGGGTGACTGGGCCTTCACCAAGCCGATGCTGCTGGTGGTGGTGTCGGTGGCCATTGTCGCCACCTACTTCTTGCTGTCGTCTCGCAAGCTGGCGATCGTGCCTGGTAAGGGTCAGTTCTTCGCGGAGTCGATTTACGACTTCAGCCGTAACAACATCACCCGGGAACAGATCGGCTCGAAGGATTTCAAGCCGTATATCCCGCTCGTTCTTTCTCTGTTCACCTTCATTCTGGTGAACAACATCTTCGGGGTCATTCCCCTTCTGCAGTTCCCGACGATGTCGCATTTCGGGTTCCCACTGGCGCTGTCGCTGCTTGTGGTCTACCCCGTCTATCACTTCGTCGGATTCAAGCGACACGGCTTCGTTGGTTATCTCAAGCACCAGACGATCCCGCCGGGCGCGCCCGGATTCATTCTGCCGCTCCTCGTCCCCATCGAGTTTCTGCAGAAGTTCATCATGAACCCGCTCACGCTGGCGATCCGAGTCTTCGCCGCGATGTTCGCCGGGCACTTGATCCTCCTGGTGTTCACCCTGGGTGGCGAGTTCCTGCTCGTCGAGGCCAGCGGTGGCCTGAAGCCGGTATCGCTCATCGCGTTCCTCTTCTCGATCGCGATGACGCTGCTGGAAGCCTTCATCCAGGTCCTGCAGGCCTACATCTTCGCCATCCTCTCCGCCAGCTACATCGGCGCGGCCCTCTCGTCCGACCACTGAGAGAACCATTACAAGCCCCCGATCCGCGCAGTCGCGCGGACCGAGTTGAAGGGAAATGCAAGTGAGCAACGTCGTTCTTGCGCAGGCTGCCGAGGCCGCTGTCAACCTCAACCCCGGCCTCGCCGCCATCGGCTACGGCCTGGGCGCCATCGGCCCCGGTATCGGTGTCGGTCTGATCTTCGCCGCCGTCATCAACGGCACCGCGCGCCAGCCGGAGGCCCAGGGCAAGCTGATGAACATCGGCTTCACCACCTTCGTGCTTACCGAGGTGCTCGCCCTGATCGGTATCGTCATCTACTTCATCGCCTCCGCTGCCTGAGTTTCACCGCTCATCGCTTAAGGAGACGTCATGGTGATGACAGAAATCGTGTTCGCCGCCGAAGCGGCGCCGAACCCGATCATTCCGCACCCCGCCGAACTGATTCTCGGCCTTGTCGCCTTCCTGGTTCTTTTCTTCCTGCTCAAGAAGTACGCCGTTCCTCGTTTCGAGGCGATGTACGCCGAGCGGGCCGAGAAGATCGAGGGCGGGATCGAGAAGGCCGAGCAGGCTCAGGCCAAGGCCGAAGAGGCGCTCGCGCAGTACACGGCGCAGCTGGCCGAGGCCCGGACCGAGGCCGCCAAGATCCGCGACGACGCCCGAGGCGAAGCCGAGCAGATCAAGGCGGAGCTGCGGGCCGAGGCCGAAGCGGACCAGCAGCGGATCGTCGCGCAGGGTGAGGCCAAGCTGCAGGCGCAGAAGGCCCAGATCGTCGCCGAACTGCGCGCCGAGCTGGGACGTAACGCTGTCGAGCTGGCCAGCCGGATCGTCGGCGAGTCGCTCGAGGACGAGGTTCGCCGTCGCGGGACGGTCGACCGGTTCCTGGCCGAGCTGGAGACCAATGGAGCAGGGAAGTAGAGCCAGATGACGCTGCATGCTGCGAGCCGTGAGTCGCTCGCCCTCGCCGAGACCCGTCTTGGCGAGGTTCTGAGCGACGCGGGCACCGACCCGGCGACCGTTGGCGTCGAGCTGCTCTCCGTCGTCGAACTGCTGGGCAGGGAAGTCGGGCTGCGCCGAGCCGTCAGTGACGCCTCCGCGGAGCCGGAAGCCCGGCAGCGGCTGGTCCGTTCGCTTCTCGAGGGCAAGATCTCGGAGCCGGCGCTCAAGGTGCTCGACTCCGTGGCCACCAACAGGTGGTCCAGCCCACGGGAGATGCTCGACGGGATCGAGGCGGCCGGCCGCTCGGCGCTGCTCACCAGCGCCGAGAAGACCGGCAACCTGGACACCGTCGAGAGCCAGTTGTTCCGTACCGCCCGTATCATCGCGGGTGAACCGGAGCTCGAACGGGCCCTCGCCGACCAGGCGGCCCCGATCGAAGCCAAGCGCAAGCTGGTGCGCGGCCTGTTCGCCGACCGGCTGGACGTCGTCACCGAAACCCTGGTCGAGCAGGCCATCCTGCGGCACCAGGGCCGGGGAATCGGCGTCGGCCTCGACGAGCTGGTCGAGCTGGCCGCCCAACGCCGTGACCGTTCGGTCGCGCGGGTGACCAGCGCCAGCGAGTTGTCGGCGGAGCAGCACGCGCTGCTGTCCGAGAAGCTGAACCGCATCTACGGACGGCAGATCGCGGTGCACATCGAGATCGACCCGGGCCTCGGCGGCGGGCTCGTCATCCGGGTGGGTGACGAGGTCATCGACGGCAGCGCGGCCGGCCGGATCGCGGAACTGCGCAGGCAGCTCGCGTGAGCCGGGCGTCATTCAAGACTTTGCACACTGACAAGAACGAAGCGAGAGCGGGAACGACATGGCGGAGCTGACGATCTCCTCGGACGAGATCCGCAGTGCGATCGAGAACTACGTCTCGAGTTACGCCCCGGACGTAAGCCGGGAAGAGGTCGGCATCGTCATCGACGCCGGTGACGGCATCGCCCATGTCGAGGGTCTGCCCTCGGCGATGGCGAACGAGCTGCTCGAGTTCCCCGGCGGGGTGCTCGGCGTCGCGCTGAACCTCGAAGCGCGCTCGATCGGTGCCGTTATCCTCGGTGACTCGGAGACGGTTGAAGAGGGCCAGCAGGTCAAGCGGACCGGCCAGGTTCTCTCCGTGCCGGTCGGCGAGGGCTACCTCGGCCGGGTCGTCGACCCGCTCGGCAAGCCGCTCGACGGCCTCGGCGACATCGAGGCCACCGAGCGCCGCCCGCTGGAGGTCAAGGCCGCTT
The DNA here is from genome assembly GCF_036008905.1 of Amycolatopsis sp. Classification (GTDB taxonomy): domain Bacteria; phylum Actinomycetota; class Actinomycetes; order Mycobacteriales; family Pseudonocardiaceae; genus Amycolatopsis. The sequence goes on from NZ_DASYMU010000022.1 coordinate 24,692, forward strand.
CGGTGGTCGAGCGCCAGCCGGTGTCGGAGCCGCTGCAGACCGGTATCACCGCCATCGACGCGATGACCCCGATCGGCCGTGGCCAGCGTCAGCTGATCATCGGTGACCGCAAGACCGGTAAGACCGCGGTCTGCGTGGACACGATCATCAACCAGAAGGCCAACTGGGACTCCGGCGACGAAAAGAAGCAGGTTCGCTGCATCTACGTCGCCGTCGGCCAGAAGGGCTCCACGATCGCCGCGGTGAAGAAGTCCCTCGAGGACGCCGGCGCCATGGAGTACACGACGATCGTCGCGGCCCCGGCCTCGGACTCCGCCGGCTTCAAGTGGATCGCGCCGTACACCGGTTCGGCCATCGGCCAGCACTGGATGTACGAGGGCAAGCACGTCCTCATCGTGTTCGACGACCTGACCAAGCAGGCCGACGCGTACCGCGCGATCTCGCTGCTGCTGCGTCGCCCGCCGGGCCGTGAAGCCTTCCCCGGCGACGTCTTCTACTTGCACTCCCGCCTCCTCGAGAGGTGTGCCAAGCTCTCCGACGAGCTGGGCGCGGGCTCGCTGACCGGTCTTCCGATCATCGAGACCAAGGCCAACGACGTCTCGGCGTACATCCCGACCAACGTCATCTCGATCACCGACGGCCAGGTCTTCTTCCAGTCGGACCTGTTCAACTCGGGCCAGCGCCCCGCCATCGACGTGGGTATCTCGGTCTCCCGAGTCGGTGGTGCCGCTCAGGTCAAGGCCATGAAGAGCGTCTCGGGCTCGCTGCGTATCGACCTTTCGCAGTACCGCGAGCTGGAGTCGTTCGCGGCCTTCGCCTCGGACCTCGACGAGACCTCCAAGGCCCAGCTCGAGCGTGGTGCCCGGCTGTACGAGCTGCTCAAGCAGCCGCAGTACTCCCCGATCCCGGTCGAGGAGCAGGTCGCGATCGTGTACCTCGGCACCAACGGGTACTTCGACTCGGTGCCGGTCGGCGATGTCAGCCGGTTCAACTCCGAGTTCCTGGACCACGCCCGTCGCAAGCACGCCGACGTCTTCGGCGACATCCGCGACTCGGGCAAGTTCTCCGACGAGAGCGCCAAGGCCCTGCAGGACGCGGTCGAGGAGTTCAAGAAGGACTTCCAGTCCACCGACGGCAGCAGTGTCGTCACGGGCGCCGACGCCGAAGCCATGGACGCCGACAAGGTCGGGCAGGAGACCGTAAAGGTCAACAAGCCCGCGCCGAAGAAGTGACCGGGTAACCCATGGCCGCACAGCTTCGCGAACTCCGTTCCCGGATCAAGTCGACCAAGTCGATCGGCAAGATCACGAAGGCGATGGAACTCATCGCCACCTCGCGCATCGCCAAGGCGCAGGTCAAGGTTGCCGCCTCCCGGCCGTACGCCGCCGAGATCACGAACGTGCTCTCGGCGCTGGCCAGCGGGGCGTCCACTTTGGACCACCCGCTGCTTGTCGAGCGTGAAAACCCCAAGCGGGCCGCCGTGCTCGTGGTGACCAGTGACAAGGGCCTGTGCGGTGGTTACAACGCCAACGTGCTGCGTGAAGCCGAGGCCTTGCTTTCCTTGCTGCGCAAGGAAGGCAAGGAGCCGAAGCTCTACGTGATCGGTGCCAAGGGCCTGAACTACTTCAGTTTCCGTGGCCGTGAGGTCATGGACAGCTGGACGGGGTTCTCCCAGCAGCCCGCGTACACCGACGCTGTCGGTGCTGCCGAAGCTCTCGTCGCGGCGTTCAACGCCGGTATCGACGACGAGGGTGAAGGCGCGGGCGCCGACGGGATCGCCGGTGTCGACGAGTTGCACATCGTCTACACCGAGTTCCACTCGATGCTCACGCAGAAGCCGGTCGCCAAGCGGGTCGCGCCGCTCGAGGTCGAGTACACCGAAGAGGACGAGGCCAAGCCCGAAATCCTTCCGGCGTACGAGTTCGAGCCCAGCGCGGACAAGCTGCTGGCCGCACTGCTGCCCAAGTACATCAACACGCGGATCTACTCGGCGTTGCTGGAGTCCGCCGCGTCCGAGCTCGCTGCGAAGCGGACGGCCATGAAGGCCGCATCGGACAACGCGAACGACCTGGTGAGCAACCTGACGCGGGAAGCGAACCAGGCGCGCCAGGCCCAGATCACCCAGGAGATCAGCGAAATCGTCGGGGGCGCCGACGCGCTCGCCGGAGCAGGAAGTGATGAGTAAGCGATGACTGCCACAGAATCTTTGGCCAAGGGCCGTATTGTCTCGGTGACCGGTCCGGTCGTCGACGTCGAGTTCCCCCGCGGCTCCGTCCCTGAGCAGTTCAACGCGCTCAAGGTCGAGATCGAATTCGAGCAGCTGCGCAAGACGGTGACCCTCGAGGTGGCCAGCCACCTCGGTGACAACCTCGTCCGCACGATCTCCCTGCAGCCGCAGGACGGTCTCGTGCGTGGCGCCGAGGTCACCAACACCGGCGGCCCGATCACCGTCCCCGTTGGCGACAAGGTCAAGGGCCACGTCTACAACGCGCTCGGCGAGTGCCTCGACGTCCCGGGTTACGGTGACGACCTCGAGCGCTGGGGCATCCACCGGAAGCCCCCGGCCTTCGACCAGCTCGAGGGCAAGATCGAGATGATGGAGACCGGCCTCAAGGTCGTCGACCTCCTCACCCCGTACGTCCGCGGTGGCAAGATCGGCCTGTTCGGCGGTGCCGGCGTCGGCAAGACGGTGCTCATCAAGGAGATGATCACCCGTGTCGCCAAGAACTTCGGTGGCACCTCGGTGTTCGCCGGTGTCGGTGAGCGCACCCGTGAGGGCAACGACCTCTTCCTCGAGATGAGCGAGGACGGCGTCATCAACGACACCGCCCTTGTCTTCGGCCAGATGGACGAGCCGCCGGGCACCCGTATGCGGGTCGCCCTGTCCGCCCTGACCATGGCGGAGTACTTCCGCGATGTGCAGAACCAGGACGTGCTGCTCTTCATCGACAACATCTTCCGGTTCACCCAGGCCGGTTCCGAGGTGTCGACCCTGCTGGGCCGCATGCCTTCGGCCGTGGGTTACCAGCCGACGCTGGCCGACGAGATGGGTGTTCTTCAGGAGCGCATCACCTCGACCCGGGGTAGCTCGATCACCTCGATGCAGGCCGTCTACGTGCCCGCCGACGACTACACCGACCCGGCCCCGGCGGCGACCTTCGCCCACCTGGACGCCACCACGGAGCTTTCCCGTGCGGTGTTCCAGAAGGGTATTTTCCCGGCTGTCGACCCGCTGACCTCGTCTTCGACGATCCTCGACCCGGCGATCGTCGGTGAGGAGCACTACCGCGTCGCCTCCGAGGTCATCCGGATCCTCCAGAAGTACAAGGAGCTCCAGGACATCATCGCCATCCTCGGGATGGACGAGCTGTCCGAGGAAGACAAGATGACCGTCAACCGGGCGCGTCGTATCGAGCGTTTCCTGTCCCAGAACATGTACGTCGCCGAGGCGTTCACCGGGCAGCCCGGCTCCACGGTGCCGCTGTCGGAGACCATCGAGGCCTTCGACCGGATCGCCAAGGGTGACTTCGACAGCTACCCGGAGCAGGCGTTCCTCGGTATCGGTGGCCTTGAGGACCTCGACAAGCGGTACAAGGAAATCACCAAGAAGTAAGCACCGTTCTTGATACGGCGGGATCAGTGTCTACTTAGGACTCTGATCCCGTCGTTTTCATAGTTGGACTTGGACCTATTACACTCGGTATCAGTGACCGAGCTGGAGGAGAGCTACGTGGCTGAGATTGCAGTCGAGCTGGTAGCGGTCGAACGACGTCTGTGGTCGGGCAAGGCCACCTTCGTGGTGGCCCAGACCACCGAGGGTGAGATCGGCATCATGCCCGGCCACGAACCCGTACTCGGCCAGTTGGTCGAGGGTGGCGTCGTCAAGGTGACCACCACGGACGGCGAGACGATCTGTGCCGCGGTACACGGTGGCTTCCTGTCGGTCACCGGGACCGCCGTGAGTGTGCTCGCGGAAACGGCCGAACTGTCCGACGAGATCGACGTCGCCGAGGCGAAAGCCGCGTTGACGGGCGAAGACGAGACAGAGCGCGCCCGCGCGAGTGCCAGGCTTCGCGCGGCCGGTCAGTCGGTCTGAGGAGAATGACGAGCAGGAGCCGGCCGTGGAAATAACCCTGGTTGTTCTGGCCCTCCTGCTGGTGCTTGTCGTGCTGGCCCTGTGGTACTCGCTGCGCTGGGTCCGGATGCGCCGGGGTGGTGGCGTCAGCGTCGCCCTCCGGTGGAGTCCGGACAACGCGCGGGCGGGCTGGCATCTGGGAATCGGCCGCTATGTCGGCGACGATTTCGAGTGGTACCGCGTCTGGAGCCTGCGTACCGGCCCGGATCGCGTTTTCCCCCGCGAAACCATGGAAATCGCCGATCGGCGCGATCCTTCCGGCTCCGAGGCCTACGCCGTCCCCAGCGGCTCCACGGTCCTGCGCTGCGAGTCCGGCGCCCAAGAGGCCATCGAGATCGCCATGGGCCCGGGTGCCCTCACCGGCTTCCTCTCGTGGCTCGAATCAGCCCCACCCGGCCGCCGCATCCCCCGCCCCAGCTAGCGATCGCCGCCGGGCTTCCAGAGCACGTCACCATCCGGGTTCGCCACGCGGCCGAGGATGAACAGCAGGTCCGAAAGCCGGTTCAGGTACTTCACCGCGAGCACGTTCGTCCGTTCGCCGTCGTCCTCGACCAAGGCCCAGCCGCTGCGCTCCGCACGCCGGGCGACAGTCCGCGCCTGGTGCAGGAAAGCCGCTCCCGGAGTTCCTCCCGGGAGGATGAACGACGTCAGCTTCGGCACGCGCTCGTTGAACTCGTCGCACCAGCCTTCGAGACGCTCGATGTAGGGCTCGGTGATGCGCAGGGGCGGGTAGGGCGGGTCCGGCACCACGGGCGCGCAGAGGTCCGCTCCGACGTCGAACAGGTCGTTCTGGACGCCCTGCAGCACCGCCTTGATCTCGTCGCTCAGCCCGCCGACGGCGATGGCCAGCCCGATGACCGAGTTGGCCTCGTCGACGTCCGCGTACGCGCTCAGACGCGGCGCGGTTTTGGGCACTCGCGACCCGTCGCCGAGCGCTGTGGTGCCGTTGTCGCCGACCTTGGTGTACACGCGATTGATACGAACGACCATGCACGTAACTCTAGTGCCCTGCCGGTCGGACCATTCGGGCTTGGAGGCATGATTGGCCCCCATGAGCGAGCACTTCAACGTGCATGGTGGCGCACGGTTGGTCGGCGAAGTCGACGTCGTCGGAGCTAAGAACAGCGTGCTCAAACTGATGGCAGCCGCGTTGCTGGCCGAGGGCACGACCACGATCACGAACTGCCCCCAGATCCTGGACGTCCCGCTGATGGCGGACGTCCTCCGCAGTGTCGGCTGTGAGGTCGAAATCGAAGGCGACACCGCCAAGATCACGACCCCGTCCGAGCTTTCGCACCGCGCCGATTCGCCCGCGATGGGCAAGCTGCGCGCGTCGGTCTGCGTGCTGGGCCCACTGATGGGACGCCTCAAGCGCGCCGTCGTGGCGCTGCCCGGTGGCGACGCGATCGGTTCGCGCCCGCTGGACATGCACCAGAACGGGCTGCGCAAGCTCGGCGCGACGAGCACCATCGAGCACGGCTGTGTGGTCGCCGACTCCGACGGCCTGCACGGCGCGCAGATCTGGCTGGACTTCCCGAGCGTCGGCGCGACCGAGAACATTCTGATGGCGGCCGTGCTCGCCGAGGGCACCACGGTCATCGACAACGCGGCGCGTGAGCCGGAGATCTCCGACATCTGCACCATGCTGATCGAGATGGGCGCGAAGATCGAGGGCGCCGGGACGTCGACGCTGACCGTCCATGGCGTCGACGTCCTGCACCCGACCGAGCACCGCGTCATCGGCGACCGGATCGTCGGCGCCACCTGGGCGTTCGCCGCCGCGATGACGCGAGGCGACTTGACCGTCACCGGCGTCAACCCGCATCACCTGGACCTGGTCCTCGACAAGCTGCGGATCGCCGGCGCCGAGGTCACCACCTTCGACGACAAGGGCTTCCGGATCGTGCAGGCCGAGCGGCCGCAGGCGGTCGACTTCGTGACGCTGCCGTACCCCGGTTTCGCCACCGATCTGCAGCCGTTCGCGGTCGCGCTGTCGGCCGTTTCCGAGGGCACGTCGATGATCACCGAGAACGTCTACGAAGCGCGGTTCCGGTTCATCGAGGAGATGGTCCGCCTCGGCGGCGACGCCCGGACCGACGGCCACCACGCCGTCGTACGCGGCGTAGAGAGGCTCTCCAGCGCCCCTGTCTGGGCTTCAGACATCCGCGCGGGCGCCGGCCTTGTGCTCGCCGGGCTGTGCGCCGACGGCGTCACCGAGATCTGGGACGTCTTCCACATCGACCGCGGCTACCCGCACTTCGTGGAGAACCTGAACCGCCTCGGCGCCCGCATCGAACGCGTCGCCGCCGAGCCCGACCGCACGTAGGCCCGCTTTCAAAAAGTGGCATGAACGGACCTTTCATCTCGATTCTTGAGATGAAAGGTCCGTTCATGCCACGGGTCACCCCTCGAACGCGAGCACCGCGCCGAAGCCGATGAGCGCGGTCCCGGTGACGCCGTCCATGGTCCGGCGGACGCGGCGCTTGCCCAGCCAGTCGCGGACCCGGTGCACGAAGAACATCAGCACCAGCAGCCACAGCCCGCCCAGCACGGCGACGGTGTACGCCAGCAGGAGCGCGTCCCAGGTGTTCGTGGTGGCGGGGTTGAGGAACTGCGGCAGCACCGACAGGTACAGCACGAGCACCTTCGGGTTGGTGATGTTGGAGAGGAAGCCCTCGCGCCAGCGCCGGAAACCCTTGGTACGACTGCGCTGCGGGTCTTCGAGGCCCTCGTAGTTGCCGCGCCACGCGCCGCGCAGCGCCTGGATGCCGAGGTACGCGAGGTAGGCGGCACCGAGCCACTTGAGCGTGATGAACAGCGGCTGCGACCGCGCGATGATCACGCCGAGCCCGAGCGCGGCGGCGCTGCCCTGCACGATGTTCCCGGCGAAGATGCCGAAGCTCGCCAGCAGGCCACCCCGTGAACCGCCGGAGAGCGAGTTCTTGAGGACGACCATCGTGTCCGGCCCGGGTGCCAGGACGACGAGCGTCACGACGATCAGGTAGCTGCTGTACAGGCTCCAAGTCACGATCCTTGACGTTATCCGCTGGTCACGGCGAAGTCTCGCGGATTTTCGTCACAGTGTTCGCGTAGGTTCTCCCCCATGGGGACGCTTTCGCCGGACGAAGTGGTGGTGTGGTCGGGCGCGCCGCGCCGTGGGCCGATTTTCGAGCCGGGGTCGGCGAAACTGCTGGCGATCCCTGGCGTCGGGGTTGTGTTGGTCGTGCTCGCGTACTTCTTCTCGCCGGACATGTTCTGGCCCTGCATGGTGATCGCGCTCTGGGGCCTGTTCGAAGCGGTCGGCTTGCCGCTGGTCCGGGCCTTCACCCTGCGTCGGACGGTGTACACCGTCACCGATCGCAGGCTTCTCGTTTCCACCGGGCGGCAACGGTCATTTGCCCGGGCCGACGTGGGCGAGCCGACCGTCACAGCGGGTGCGGACGGCAGGGGTGACCTCTTCTTCTTCGGCGTCGAGGGTCCGGTCCGGTTCCGGAACATCGAAGGCGCACAGCGCGTCCGGGACCTCATCGCCGCGTCCTGGGTGGACCGCCCCGCTTGAGGCTGCGGTTCGGCTATTGACGGGAACGGCAAATGTGGCGTGGCTCGGGATGTCGCAAACGGCCCGTTAGCGACGTTGAGCGTCCGTAACGGCGCGTTTGCGACATCGCCGATCAACGGTGTGCAACGAGAAGCGGACCGTCGGGAGTGCGAAACGGTCGTGCTGGACGTTTCCGCTGGGCAGGTGGGTCGTGAGTGGCAACGAGTGTTCTAACACTTGTTGCCACTCACGAGCCACCCACGCGGCCGCCTGACCTGCGATGGGTGAACCGCCCCTGTCTTCATCGTGGTGCCGTTCTTGGCACCCGGCTCAAGTGCGGGACCTCGTCGCGGCCGCGCGGGCGGGCAAACTCGCCGGATAACCTTGGACGTGTCCGATTCCACTGGGTCCGCCATGTTACTGGCGGGTATGCTCAGTGGGTCGTCCATCGGGAGGTTAGCCGTGCCCTATCCAACGGATCGTGAGCGCGACCGGCCATGGGTGATGCGCACCTACGCCGGTCACTCGTCGGCCGCCGCGTCGAACGAGCTCTACCGCCGCAACCTCGCCAAGGGCCAGACGGGCCTTTCGGTCGCCTTCGACCTGCCCACGCAGACCGGCTACGACGCCGATCACCAGCTGTCCCGTGGTGAGGTCGGCAAGGTCGGCGTGCCCGTCGCGCATATCGGCGACATGCGCCGGCTCTTCGACGGCATCCCGCTCGCCGAGGCGAACACGTCGATGACCATCAACGCGCCCGCGATGTGGCTGCTCGCGCTGTACGTCACCGTCGCCGAGGAGCAGGCGAAGACCGAGGGCCGAGACGTAGAAGAGGTGCTCGCCAAGCTCACCGGCACCACCCAGAACGACATCATCAAGGAATACCTGTCGCGCGGGACGTACATCTTCCCGCCCGCGCCGAGTCTGCGGCTGATCACCGACACGATCGCCTGGACCGTGCACCACGTCCCCAAGTGGAACCCGATCAACATCTGCAGCTACCACCTGCAGGAAGCGGGCGCGACGCCGACGCAGGAAGTCGCCTACGCGCTGTGCACCGCGATCGCCGTGCTCGACGCCGTGCGTGATTCCGGCCAGGTCGAAGCGGCCGACATGGCCAAGGTCGTCTCGCGGATCTCGTTCTTCGTCAACGCGGGCGTGCGGTTCGTCGAGGAGATGTCCAAGATGCGCGCGTTCACCGCGCTCTGGGACGAGCTCACCCGCGACCGCTACGGCGTGACCGACCCCAAGGCGCGCCGCCTGCGCTACGGCGTCCAGGTCAACTCCCTCGGCCTGACCGAGGCGCAGCCCGAGAACAACGTCCAGCGCATCGTGCTCGAGATGCTCGCGGTGTCGCTCTCGCGTGGCGCCCGTGCCCGCGCGATCCAGCTGCCCGCGTGGAACGAAGCGCTCGGCCTGCCACGGCCGTGGGACCAGCAATGGGCGTTGCGGATGCAGCAAGTGCTGGCATTCGAGACGGATTTGCTGGAGTACGAGGACATTTTCGACGGCTCGCACGTGATCCAGGCCAAAGTGGACGAGATCATGACCGGCGCGCGCGAGGAGATCGACCGCGTGCAGCATGTCGGCGGCGCCGTCGCGGCTGTCGAGAGTGGCTACATGAAGTCGCAGCTGGTTTCCTCGCTCGCCGAATACCGGCGCGGCATGGAGGACGGCGAGCGGGTTCTGGTCGGTGTCAACAAGTTCGCCACCACCGAGCCGAGTCCACTGCAGTCCGAAGGCCTGAAGTCGATCGAGACGATCGACCCGGCCGTCGAGAAGCAGGCCGTCGCCGCGCTCGAGGAATGGCGGGCTCACCGCGACAACGAGGCCGTCGAAAAGTCGTTGGCAGAGCTGAAAAAGGTCGCGAAGACCACCGAGAACCTCTTCAACGCCACCATCGAGTGCGCTCGTGCCGGGGTGACGACCGGCGAGTGGTCCGGCGCGCTGCGCGAGGTCTTCGGCGAATATCGGGCGCCCACCGGGGTTTCCGGCTCGGTGTCGCCCGGCGAAGGCAGCGCCGAACTCGTGCGTGTGCGGGACCGGGTCAAGGCGACCGGCGACGAACTCGGCCAGCGGCTGCGGATCCTGGTCGGTAAGCCCGGCCTCGACGGTCATTCGAACGGCGCCGAGCAGGTCGCCGTGCGCGCCCGCGACGTCGGTTTCGAGGTGATTTACCAGGGCATCCGGCTCACGCCCGAGCAGATCGTCGCCGCCGCGGTGCAGGAAGGCGTGCACGTCGTCGGCCTGTCCGTGCTGTCCGGCTCGCATCTGGAGGTCGTGCCCCAGGTCGTCGACGGGCTGCGGGCCGCCGGCGCCGGGGACATCCCGCTGATCGTCGGCGGGATCATTCCCCCGGACGACGCGAAACTGTTGCTGGACCGTGGGATCGCGCGGGTGTTCACCCCCAAGGACTACGAGCTGACCGAGATCATGGACGGCATCGTGTCCCTGATCCGGGAGACCCACGGCCTACCGCAGGACTAGACGTTAACCCGCCAGGATTTCCTTGGTACTGACGACTTTGGCGAAGCCGCCGCCGTGCAGGTTCGTGGCGGTGGCTTGGGAAAGTTCGTCGGCGGTGAGCACGGTGCCGTCCGGGCCGGTGAGGTCGAAGGTGAACGTGGCGTCGAGCGCGAACGTGACGTCGTAGCCCAGGTTCCCGCCGACGCGCGCGGTGGTCTCGCAGCAGAAGTTCGTCTGGATCCCGGCGACGACAAGCTTGTGGATGCCCCGCGCCCGCAGCCACGCGTCGAGGTCGACCTCGCCGTGGAACGCCGAGTTGACCTTCTTCGTGAACATGAGCTCCGGCCGTACGCCGTCGAGCTCGGTCTTGAACTCGTTGCCGGTCTGGCCGGGGCGTAGCGGCGAGCCCTCCTTCACCGAGTCGTGCCGGACGAGCACGATCGGCTGGCCCGATTCGGTCCAGGCGTCGAGTAGGGCCTTGATGTTGGCTTCCGCGCCCGGGTTGTTGCGCGGACCCCAGAACTCGTCGTCGAAACCCTTTTGAACGTCGATCATCAGTAGCGCTGTGGTTGTCATGTGGTCGATTCTGGTCGCTTCCCGGCAGCGAAGGGGAGTGGCAAAGAAGTCTCGATGCGGTACTTTCCTGCCATGAAGACGGTGGGTGTTGTGGTGCTGCCCGGCAGCCGGGCGTTCGACCTCGCGGTGATCGGGGAGGTCTGGGGTGTCGACCGGACGGACTCCGGCGTCGGCCCGTTCGAGCTCCGCCTGTGCAGCCCCGGCAAGGTGAACACTGGAATTCACCCGTTCGGTCAGGTTGTGGCCACGCATGGGCTTTCGGGACTCCGAGACTGCGATCTCGTGCTCGCCAGCGGCCGGGTCGACCCGCAGGCCGAGGTCCCGGCTTCGGCCGTCCAAGCGCTCCGGCGGGCACATCGGGACGGCGCGACCGTCGCGGCGCTGTGCTCGGGCGCGTTCACCCTCGCCGCCGCGGGCCTGCTCGACGGCCGCGCCGCGACCACGCATTGGCGGCACCTCGACGAACTGGAAGTCGCCGCTCCGGCTGCTCGCGTCCAGCGTGACGTCCTGTTCGCCGACGAAGGTGACGTGCTGACGTCGGCAGGTGTCGTCGGGGGCCTCGACCTCTGCCTGCACCTGGTCCGCCGCGATCACGGCGCCGACGTGGCCGCCGCGCTCGCCCGGCGGCTCGTGATGCCGCCGACCAGGGAAGGCGGGCAGCGCCAGTACGTCGACTCGCCGTTGCCGCCGAGGCCTTCGCGCGCCGGTATCGCGTCCACAATGGACTGGGCGATGGGCAGGCTCGGCGAGTCGATCGGGGTGGACGACCTCGTCGGGCACGCCGGGATGAGCGCGCGGACGTTCCATCGCGAGTTCACCTCCGCGACCGGTGCCACGCCCGGACGCTGGCTGCGCGGGCAACGGGTGCGGTACGCGCAGCGGCTGCTGGAGGCGACCGAGCTGCCCATCGAGCGGATCGCGCAGCGTTCGGGGCTCGGTACCGCGGCGAATCTGCGCCGGCGGCTGCACGCCGAGCTCGGCGTCGGACCGGATTCTTATCGGCGCACGTTCCGCCAAGGGGCGTAACGTGCGGGGCATGGACGAGTACCAGCACATCCTCGTCAAGCGCGAGGAAGACACCGTGACCATCACGATGAACCGCGCTTCACGGCGGAATTCCCTTTCGTACGAACACCTTTCGGAGTTGCTCGACGCCTTCAGAGCGGCCGGGCGCACAGAGGCGACGGGGATCGTGCTGGCGGCCGCCGGGCCGGTGTTCTCCGCCGGGCACGACTTCGGCGACGTGTCCTCCCGCGACCTGATGGGTGTCCGCGAGCTGCTGAGGCTGTGCACGGACCTGATGGGCACGATCGAATCGGTGCCGCAGGTCGTGGTGGCCAGGGTGCACGGGCTCGCCACCGCCGCGGGCTGTCAGCTGGTGGCGTCCTGCGATCTGGCCATCGCCGCCGAGTCGGCCGGATTCGCCCTTCCGGGTGGAAAAGGCGGCTGGTTCTGCCATACGCCCGCGGTGCCGGTGGCCAGGGCGATCGGGCGGAAACGGCTCATGGAGCTGGCTCTGACCGGTGACGCCATCGACGCGGCGACCGCGGCCGAGTGGGGCCTGATCAACCAGGCCGTCCCCGACGAAGATCTCGACAAGGCCGTCGCGCACCTGCTCGCCCGCGCGACCCGCGGCAGCCGCGCCAGCAAGGCCATGGGCAAGCAGACGCTGTACGCCCAGCTCGACCGCCCCGAAGCCGACGCGTACGCGATCGCCCTCGAAGTCATGGCCTCGGCCTCACAGCTCCCCGGCGCCCGCGAGGGCATGGCGGCCTTCCTGGAGAAACGCTCCGCCACCTGGCCCGATTAGGCCGTAACCTGGCCAAACTTCCGAATATGTCGACAACTCTCGTTAGCAAGGCGTACGGAAGTTGTCGACATATTCGGAAGTTCAGGGGCGTTCGTGGAGCTGGAGCAGGAGGTAGGCCGCCATGCTCTGGGCGTCGGAGATCTCCCCGCCGGCCATCATCTTCTCGACCTCGGCGCGCTCGAACCACGCCATGGTCATGTCCTGTTCCTCGAGCTCGCGCTCCGGCTCGCCGTGGGTCAGGTCGGTCGCGAGGAAGACCCAGCCGCGCTGGCTGCTCATCCCGGGAGCGACGTCGAGGCGCCCGATGCCGGTCATCGACCCGGCGCTCAGCCCGGTCTCCTCACGTAGCTCCCGCGCGGCGAGTTCGGCCGGGTCCTGGTCCTCGCGCTCGGGGGCGGTGCCCTGCGGGAACTCCCAGCGGCGCAGGCCGATCGGGTAGCGGAACTGCTGGACGAGGCACAGCCTTTCGCCGTCCATCGGGATGACCAGGGCGTATGTGGGTTTGTCGATGACGCCGTAGATGCCCTCGGAGCCGTCCGGGCGGCGGATCGAATCCTCCCGCACGGTCATCCAGCTGTTCCGGTACACCTCGCGTGAGCCAATGCGTTGGATGGGGTCCACGTGGCCAGTATGTCGAGCCATTGTCTACCCTCGCCGAGTGCGTCTTGTGATCGCTCGTTGCCAGGTCGACTATGCCGGCCGCCTGACCTCCCATCTGCCGATGGCCACCAGGCTCCTCCTCGTCAAGTCCGACGGGTCGGTGTCCATCCATTCGGATGACCGCGCCTACAAGCCGTTGAACTGGATGAGCCCGCCCTGCTGGCTGATCGTCGACGGCAAGACGTGGATCGTCGAGAACAAGGGTGGCGAGAAACTCGTCATCAGCATCGACGAGATCTTCCAGGACTACCAGCAGGATCTGGGCGCCGAGCCGGGCCTGGTGAAGGACGGCGTCGAGGCGCACCTGCAGGAACTGCTCGCCGAGCACATCGTCACCCTCGGGGACGGCTACACGCTCGTGCGCCGCGAGTTCCCGACCGCGATCGGCCCGGTCGACATCATGGCGCGCGACGCCGGCGGTGGCAGTGTCGCCGTCGAGATCAAGCGGCGCGGCGAGATTGACGGCGTTGAGCAGCTCACGCGGTATCTCGAACTGCTCAACCGCGACCCGCTCCTCGCACCCGTGCAAGGCGTGTTCGCCGCGCAGCAGATCAAGCCGCAGGCCCGCACCCTCGCCGAAGATCGCGGCATCCGCTGTCTGACGCTGGACTACGACGCGTTGCGCGGTATCGACACCAGCGAGTTCCGCCTCTTCTGAGTGCGTGGCCCGCCATCTGTCGACAGATGGCGGGTCACGCACTCACGACGCCTGAAACGACGGCGTCGGCAGCCTCCGGCGACGGGTACGTAGGTCACTCCGGACTCCGTGATCACCTTGACGGCCGTGAAGGACTACCGACAAATAGGGCACCCCTGTTTTGGGGGCCAAATGTCACCCTGCCGACCTGGAAAACATGCAGTAATGTCCCCCGCGGACGCGCGGTCTTGATGGTTCTTGTTGGACTGCGTGTTCTTCATGGGTGATGGAAATTCCGGAGGTGGGTAGGGTGCATTTCCTTGCC
>NZ_DASYMU010000023.1:0-61442 GCF_036008905.1 Amycolatopsis sp.
TTCCTGGTGGTGCGGGGGATTCGGCCTCGTACTGGACGTACTCGGTCGAATCCCCCGTGCCGCCAGGGGCCGCCTGGGCGCGGAGACCGCGAGCAGACTCACCGGACACGACCTCACGAGCTCCGGGGCGGTCATGCGACCTTGATCCGTGGGTCGATGGCGGCGTACACCACGTCGACGACGATGTTGGCGACGACCACCGCTGTCGCGGCGAGCAGCACCACGCCCATCATCATCGGCAGGTCCGAGGCCAGCACCGAGTTCACCGCGAGCTGCCCGACACCGACCAGCCCGAAGGACTGCTCGGTGATGATGGCGCCCGCGAACAGCACGGCGATGTCGAGTCCGAGGATCGTCGCGATAGGACTCATCGCGCCGCGGAACGCGTGTTTGACGTACACCTGGTTCGTCGTAAGACCTTTGGCGCGAACGGTTCTGATGAAATCCTCGTTGAGCACGTCCACCATGGACGATCGCGTCAATCGTGCGTAGTACGCGGTGTGGATGATCGCCAGGCAGATCCACGGCAGGATCAGGCCCTTGACCCAGTCCAGCGGGCTGACGAAGAACGACGTGTACGACGGCCGCGGCATGAGGTCGGTGCTGTAGACGAAGATGTAGAGGAAAAACGGTGCCATGACGTAGATCTGCATCGACCCGCCGAGCAGCGCGAAGGCCATCGAGATCTTGTCGGCGAGCTTTCCCTTGCGCAGCGCGGCGAGCATGCCGAGCCCGACGCCGAAGACGAGGAACAGCACCACCGCGCCGATAGCGAGCGAGACCGTCACCGGGAGCCTGCTGACGACGGTGTCCCACACGGGCTGCTTGTTGACGAACGAATAACCGAGACAGGGCGCGTTGCAGGCGTTGTCGCCGATGACCCGCCCGCCGAAGATTCCGCCGAGATAGGTCAGGTACTGCTGCCAGACGGGATGGTCCAGGCCGAGGTCGTGCCGGATCCCCTCCATGATCGCCGGCGTGCACGACTTCCCGCACGACAGCGCGGCCACTTCGTTGCCGGGCACGGCGAAGAAGAGCAAGAACGTGACGGCACTGATGATCAGCAGGATCACCACGGCGCCCAACAGCCTGCGTGCGAGGAATGCCAGCATCGGCGGGTTTCTCCAAGGGGGTGTGCCGCGCCGGGGGTCGCCCGGCGCGGCACTGCTAGAACATCAGAACTTCAGGATTTGATGAAGAGGTTGTTCAGGTTCATCACGGTGTGGCTGTCCACCGAACCGCCACCGATGTTCGCGCCGGTCATGAGCTGACGCCGCGTGTAGATGTACGGAATCGCCGGGACCTGCTCCATGATCTTCTGGTCGAGCTTCATGAACTCGGCACCCTGCTCGGTGATGTCGGTGATCTTGAGGATCCGGTCGATCTCCGCGTTCACCGCAGGGTCGTTGAAGTGGCTGTTGTTCGGCCTGCCGTCGCCGATCTTCCGGCCGTCGTAGACCTCGGGGTACACGGTCACACCGGTCGGCCAGTCTGCCGCCCACGAGGACCAGTACAGGTCGAGGTTGTTGTTGACGTTGTCCCGGCTGTCGTTGAACGTCTTGGCCTGCATCGGGATCTTCTCGACCTTGAAGCCGGCCTTCTCGAGGCCGTCCGCGATCGCGAGGCCTTCCTTCTCACCGGCCGGGGTCTGGTTGTAGCCCAGCGAGATCGACTGGCCGAGCTTGCCGGCATCGGTCAGCATCTGCTTGGCCTTCACCGGGTCACCCATCGGGTTGACGTCGGTGATACCGGGAAGGTCGTACTTCTTCCAGCCCGCGTTGACCGGAGAACCGAGGGTGGTGGAGAAGTCACCGGCGTACGGGCCGCCCTTGGTCTTACGCGCCTGCTCCTTGGGGAACGCGACGAGAAGGGCCTTTCGCACGTTGAGATCGGTGATCCGGCTCGTGTTGATCGAGTACACCTCGGAGCCCGCCGTGGCCTGGTCGAGGATCTGCGGCTTGACCTTCGGGTCGTTCATGACCTGGTCGAGCCGCTCGGGCGCGACGGCGGCGTACAGGCTCGTCGAGTTCTTGTCGTCGCCCGCCGACGCCGTGAGCCGGTCGGTCACTTCGGCGATCTGCGGGCCGAACTGGAAGGTGAACCCGTCGACGTACTGGTGCCGGATCGAGTCGGTGTTCGGGTCCCACTGGTCGTTTTTGACCAGCGTCAGGCTCTTGTCGACCTCGTGTGAGGCGATCTTGTACGGGCCAGAGGTGATCGGGTTCTGGTCCAGACCTTCCTTGGTGTCCTTCGCCTGCGGCACCGGGACGGTGGTGCCCAGCGCGGCGGCGAACGGGAGATCCGTGCGGGGCTCGGTGAACTTGAAGATCACGGTCTTGGCGTCGGGCGCCTCGACCTTGTCGTTCGAAAGCTCGCCACCTTCGTACGGGCCGGGGTAGAACTTCGAGAACTCCTCGGTGCCCGCCAGCCAGGTCTGGATGTACGGGAAGCCGCGCGAGTACTTGGTGGAGAACGACCGCGCCACCGCGTACTTGACGTCGGCGGCCACGATCGGCGAACCGTCGGCGTACTTGATGCCGTCCTTGAGGGTGAACTTCCAGGTCTTGCCGCCATCGGTGGTCTCACCGGCGTTGGTGGCGAGGTCGCCGACCAGGACGGTCTTGCCATCGACGTTCTTGTACATCGTCAGCCGTCGCTCGAGCAGCTCGCTGATGGTCTGATCCGGCGAGGTCTGGATCTGCGCGGGGTCGTAGTGCGTCTGGTCCTGGCGCCACAGCGGCGTGATGATGCCGCCCTTGCGTGCGCCGGGAATCTCCGAAGCCGGTCCCTTGGACTGGGAGCCGTCCTTGTCGACGGAGACTTTGCTGACCTCGGCCTTGGGCGCGTCGGCCGACGATGTGTTCTGCCCACCGGCGCTACAGCCGGCGACGACGAGCATCGCGACCGCGCTCACGCCCAGAATGATCTTCGGTTTCATCTGTCTCCTTGGTTCACTGCGAACGCCACCGTCGGACGTCGGCGCCGTGGATGTGGTTCAGCGGTGGGATTTCGGGTCGAGCGCGTCACGCACGGAGTCACCGAGCAGGTTGAACGCGACCACGAAGATGATCAGCGCGATACCCGGGAACGTGAGGTAGGTGATGTCCGTCATCAGGTAGTCGCCACCGTCGTGGATCATGCGGCCCCAGTCCGGGGTCGGCTCGACCATGCCGACACCGAGGTACGACAACGCGGCCTCCGTGGTGACCATCGCCGGCACGTCCAGGGTCGCCACGACCAGGATCGGCGTGAGCAGGTTCGGCAGCAGTTCCTTGAGGATGATCCGCCGCGAGCTCGCCCCGGAAACCCGGGCGGCTTCGACGAATTCCCGCTCCCGTAAGGAAAGCACCTGTCCGCGCAGCAGCCGCGCGATCCGCGTCCAGCCGAACACCGACAGCACCAGTACGAGCGACAACGATCTCAACCACGCCGGAGCTTCCTTGCCCGGCGCGATGAACAGCGCCAGCGCGACCGGCATGAAGGCCAGATAGAACAACGTGGACGGGATCGCGAGCAGGACGTCGATGAGCCGTCCGATGAAGTAGTCGGCCTTGCCGCCGAGGTATCCCGCGGCGATGCCGATGACCGTGCCGAGCGCGGTCACGATCGCCACCACCACGAGCGCGATCAGCAACGACGTCCGGATGCCGTAGACCAGCTGCATCAGCACGTCCCGGCCGAGCTTGGGTTCGAGGCCGAACCAGAACTCGCCGTCGATGCCACCGTTGGGTTTCAACGGGATTCCGGTGTCGCTGAGCAGTCCCGGCCGGTCGGCGCCGTAGTGGGTGTTCGGATCCTTCCCATACAGCAACGAAATCAGCGGCGCGCCGAGGCCGACGAGGAAGAAGAACAGCACCACGGAACCGGAGATGATGCCGGCCTTGTCGCGGCGGAACCGCCGCCAGGCGAGCTGTCCCGGCGATCGCCCCGCCGGCGGTTTCTTCGAGCCGGCCGGATTGGCACCGACTATGCCACCGGCGGTCAACTCGGTCGAAAGCAGCTCGGACACGTAACCCCGCTCAACCAATTGACCCAATGAATGGGCGGAATTTACGTTCCGAACAAAGGTTCCGTCAACCTACGACAGTCTGTTTTATGGTCACGAAACGGAATGCTCGGTAGTCGGCCGATTCCTCACCGTGGCCACTCGCTGGCCGGAAGCTGTCACGGACACCCGATTCTCCCCGGCGCGCCCGACACTGACGATCCGAGAAACCGGCCGAAGCGCGCGAACAGGGAGGCCACAATGGACAGATCGTGGTGCCGTCCGGACGAGTTGACCCTCGACTACGGGAAGATCAGGGACGACCTGCTGGCCGTTCAGGGGAAGCTGGCGGCGGTGGAGGCGTCGGCGGAATCCGGGTCTGGGCTGATCAGCGCGTCCGTCGACGGCCGCGGCGAGCTTCTCGAACTCCGGCTCGATCCCCGGATCTACCGCGACACCGACTCCGCCGCGCTCGCGAAGGCCATCACCGCCACGATCCGCGAAGCCGTCTCCCAGGCCCATGACCAGGTCTTCGAGCTCACCAAGCACACACTGTCGCCGGAAAAGACGCGTGAGGACACCGATCTCGGTTTCGACCGGGTCCTGCATGGACTCGATCGCCAACTCGAAAAGAGCCACTGGTCATGAGCAGTCCAGGTTTCGCGCATATCGAAACGACCATGGCCACCCAGCAGTCTTCGATAATCACCGATACCGGACAAAAGCTCGATTCTGCGTGGCAAAGTCGTAAAAGCGACATTTCCGCCAATGAATCCGGAATCGGGAGCGGGAAACTCGGCGCGGCCTTTCGCGCCGGCTACACCGGCGCCAGCGAAACGGTCCGCTCCACCGCGGATCGGATTCCCGGGCAGTTCCAGGACCTCGGCGGCGCGGGCACGATTTCCGCCGCCGGCTACGAAACCCACGACGGCACCGCCGCCGGCGCCTTCTCTCGCTGACCACCAGGAGTTCCGATCATGGCCGTCGCGGAGCCGCCGAGTGATCTCGGCCTGTGGCCCCGGGTCAAAGCCCTCACGGGCTGGCCCGACACCGATGAAGACAGGATGCGCGTTCTCGCCGAGTCCTGGGAGCTCGCCGCCGCGAGCTTCGGCGAGGCGGGGAAGACCACCCCGGCCGGGCTGAGCGAAAGCTGGCAGGACGCCGCCGGTACCGAGTTCCTGGGCAAAACCCAAGAGCTGGCGGCGTCGGCGGGCCGCAACGAGCAGAGCATGCGCGCCCTCGCCGCCCAGGCGAACAGTTTCGCGGGCGCGGTCGAGCAGACGAAGACCTCCATCAGCGGGTTCATCCAACAGAACATCCCGCTCTACGCCCAGCTTTCGGCGATCCCCGGTGGGGCGCAGGCCGGGCTCCAGGACGACTTCGTCAACCAAGTCGCCGCCGCCGTCACCAAGTTCATCGATTCGACGGCTTCGGCTATCGCCGCGTCGCCGGCCGAAGGCACTCCCGGTGCCACTGATGATGCCGCCCCCGAAGAGGAGGGCAACGACGCGGGCAAGCTGTCCTTGTCGGACGAAACCGAGTTCGGCGACGGTGACAGCCCCGTCAAGGACGAGGACAAGAAGCAGTTCGGTGACCAGGATCCGAAGAAGGACGCGGCCGGGGAGGAAGAAGGCGGTCCGAACCTCGGCCTCGATCTGGGCAAGATCGAAGGCGAGCTCAACGCCTTCGAGCTCAAGGGTGCTTCGGAAGCCGCGCTCGGAGACCTCACGCTGTCGAGCGAAGGTTCGCTGAAGGCGGGAGTGAACGGCGAACTGTCGGCGACCCTCGACAAGAACGGGCTGGAGGTGACGGCCAAAGGCGGAGCCGCGGTGACCGCCGCGGGTGAACTGAAGGCGACGCTGGGTCCGGCCGAACCGAAGCTCGCCGGGACAGCGTCCTTGGGAGCCGAAGCCGAAGCATCCTTGGCTGTCGGCAGGGACGGCGTACACGCGGGTGCCTCGGCCTTCGCCGGGGCACGGGCCGAAGTGGAGGCGTCGGCCGACGTCGCCGGCATCGGCGCGGGCGTCAAGGCCGAAGGCTGGGTCGGGGTCGGGGCCGAGGCGAACGTCGATTTCGGTTTCAAGGACGGCAAGTTCACCATCGGCGGCGAGGCCGGAATCGGGCTGGGTGTCGGCGGCAAGATCGGCGGGGAGATCACCATCGACCCCGCCAAGGTCGTCGAAACCGCGGGCGACGTGGCGGACGCGATCGGCGACGGGGCGACCACGGTCGCGAACGACATCGGCGAAGGCGTGCAACAGGCGGGAGACTGGGCCGCGGACCTGTTCGACTGACCGCCACCACGAACGAAAGGATTACTCCGACATGGCCACACAACTTCCCGTCCGCATCGAGTTCAGCCTGCCGGAGGGCTGGACTGCCGCACCGCCCGACGAGGTCGGTGCCCCCGGCGCGGCGTTCGTCGCACTGCACCCGCCCGCCCACGACGGCTTCACCACCAACATCACGATCAGTGGCGACTATCGGGACGACGACGTCGAACTCGAGACCGTCGCCGGAGAATCGGTCGCCAGGCTCAAGAAATCGGTGGGCGAGGTACGGGTCCTGACCAGCACCGCCGTCGACGCGGGCTTCACCCAGACCCTCGAAATCAAGTCCACAATAGAGGGTCAGCCCCACGACCTCGTGCAGTGTCAGGCCTATCTCTCGATGCACGACGTCGACGAACCGGCGAAGCGCGCGATCATCGATCTCGTGCTCACCACCACGGCCGACCGGTTCGACGAGTTCGTCAAGGACTTCCAGAATTTCGTGCGCAGCGTCAAACCTTCCGAATACTTCCCGTTGTGAAGGGGATCGGTGCCGTACTGGCCGCGACAGCGTTGACAGCGGCCGTCACGCCGGGGGTCGCGCTGGCCGCCCCACCCGCCGGGGCGTGTGGCAACCCCACGCCGGGACACCCGCAGATCACCGAACAGCCGTGGGCGCAACAGATGCTGGCCCCCAAAGCCGTCTGGCCGCACAGCACCGGTGAAGGCGTGCTCGTCGCCGTGGTGGATTCCGGCGTCGACGCCGACCATCCGCAGCTCAGCAGGCCGGGGAAAGTGTTGCCGGGACAGGATTTCCACCTGGTCGGCGACCTGCCGGGGAACTTCGACTGCGCGTCACACGGCACCGCGGTCGCGAGCATCATCGCCGCCGACCCGGTCCCCGGTGTCGGGTTCGCGGGAATCGCGCCGGGAGCGCGGATCCTGCCGGTCCGTGTCACCGAGCGGGACGTCACCGACAACGGCACGTCTGCCGCGCTCGATCCCGCTGTCGTCGCGCGGGGTATCTGGTACGCGGCGGACCAGGGCGCGAAGGTCATCAACCTCTCACTGTCAGGTGACATCGACAACCAGTACGTGCGGGACGCGGTCGCGCACGCGCGCGAGAAGGACGCGCTCGTCATCGCGGCCGTGGGCAACGCACAGCAGGGTTCCACTCCCCGGGTGTCGTTCCCCTCGGCCTACGACGGTGTACTCGGTGTCGGCGCGGCCGACGTCGACGGCGCGCGGCTGTCCGGGTCGCAGATCGGCCCGCAGGTCGACCTCGTCGCCCCGGGCGGCGCGGTGCTGGGCGCGGCACGGGTGAGCGGCCACGATTACTGGCAGGGCACGAGTTTCGCGGCGCCGTTCGTCTCCGCGACAGCCGCGCTGGTGCGGGCGGCCTGGCCAGAACTGACCGCGCCACAGGTCGCCGCGCGCATCCTGGCGACGGTCAACCCGGCCCGCGGTGGCGCGAACAGCCCCGCATACGGCGTCGGGATGGTGGATCCGTACCGCGCGGTGACCGACGGCTTGGCCACAGCCGCGCCCGCTCCCATGGGCGCGGTGACCGTGCCGCCTGTCGACGTCGAGCAGGCTCGGGCCGCGGCTTGGTGGGATCGGGCCGGGCTTGGTGCCCGTCTCGCCGCTGGTGGTGTGGCGGTGGTTGCGCTGCTCGGTGTCGCGCTGGCGCTGGTGCTCACCCGGGGGCGACGCTCTGGCTGGCGTCCGCGTTACGCGGCCGCGCTGCCCGCGTCGCGGGCGCTGGACGAGGTGCCCGACCAGGTCTTCCTGCTGTCGCCCCCTGCCACCGAGCAGTAGAAATACGTGAAGGCCCCCTTCACAGCGTCACACGCTGTGAGGGGGCCTTCACGTACAACTAGATAGACGTGCTGCCGACGCGGGAGACCGCGGAGCTGAGTGCCTGCTGGAGTTCGTTGTTGGAGGTGTCGACCCCACCGCGCAGTGCCTGCAGCATCGCCTGCTGCGCGGTCGAGACCTGCTGCCACGCCGCGCTCACCTCGCCGAACTTGCCACCCGCGCCGTCGAGCCAGTCGGCCGAAGTGGCGCCCGCGGTGGACTGCCAGGTGTCCATCTCCTGCTCCACCTTCTTGACCGTCGCCATGATCTGCGAGGCCAGGTCGGTGAGCTGGCTGAAGTTTCCCCTGATCAACATGGTGTTTCTCCTTTCGTGGCAGGGCACTCAGCCCTGGAGTGCGCCGCCGAACGGGCTGTGACCCTGGACGGCGGTGAGGGCGGAAGCGCTGTTCTCGTCGGCCATCGCGTAGGCGTTCGAGGAGAACCTCGTGTTGTCGCCGAGGTTGCCGAGCGCCGCGACAAGCCGCGTGATCCCGGCCTCCCACTGTTCGTGGGCGGGGAGGAACGCCTTGAACGCGGCGCCTTCCCACTGCCCGCGGAGCGCTTCGACCGCCGGCCGGAGCGCGGAGCGGTGGCCTTCGATGTCGGTCGAGACGGTGCCCGCCATGGAGGCCGCCCGATCGAGGCTGGCCAACTCGCCGTGAAGCTGGTCTTGCATGGACATGAGCTGCTATTCCTTCCGGCCGTGCGGTTTTTCCCTGCTGTCACCGAGCTAACCGCACGCGGGAGCGCCGCGGAGTCGTCGAGTCACCTTCCTGCCACGCCCCTCTCAACAGCGGTTTCTTCGGCGACGATCAAGCTCAAGACAATCCGCAGAAGGGGGTCCATCGTGGCGACCGTGGTCGTGAAGAGGCCGCTGCGCCGGCCCGCACCGGAGCTGCCTTCGGGCGAACTCGTGCTCGAAGCGCCACCGGAGATCCCCACTCCGTCCGGGAAGACGTGGACGCAGGCGCTGATGGCCCTGCCGATGATCGCCATGATGGCGGCGATGGCGCTCAGCTTTTCCGGCAGTGCCAACGGTCCGCTGCGCTACGTCGTCTTCGGGCTGTTCGGGGTGGCGATGCTCGGCATGGGCATCGCGGCTTTCCTCAACGGTGGTGGCCCGAGCAAACGCGAGATGGGCAACGCCCGCCGACTGTACTTGCGCAGGCTCGCGCAGCACCGTGTCCGTCTACTCAGGACAGTGAGCAAACAGCGCGACGCGTTGTGCTACCTCCATCCCGAGCCGGACGCGCTGACGTCGATGGCCGCCAGCTTCCGGTTGTGGGAAAGGCGTCCCGACGACGGCGACTTCGCCGTGGCCCGGATCGGCCTCGGCCCGCAGAGCCCGGCCACCGCGCTCATCGCGCCCGACACGCTGCCGCTCGAACAGCTCGAACCGTTGTCGGCACTGGCTTTGCGGCGGTTCATCTCCACGTACACCTCGATCCCCGGCCTGCCACTGGCCGTCGCGATCACCGGATTCGGCCGGATCCACCTCCGCGGTCACCAGGATCGGGCGAAGGGACTCGTGCGGGCGATCCTCGCTCAGCTCGCGACCCTGCAGGCGCCGGACGACCTGCGCATCGCGGTCTGCGCGGGCACGGCGTCCCGGGCGGATTGGGAATGGGTCAAGTGGCTGCCGCACGCGCTGCATCCCCACAAGACGGACGCGCTCGGCCCGCTGCGGCTCGTCGCGCCCGCGGTGACCGCGATCGAGGCGATGCTCGACGACGTCCTCGCGCACCGGCCGCGCTTCGATCCCGGCGGTTCCCGCGGCGCGACCCCGCATCTGGTGGTCGTGCTCGACGGCGGCACCATCGCGGGCTCGGA
The DNA here is from genome assembly GCF_036008905.1 of Amycolatopsis sp. GTDB lineage: Bacteria > Actinomycetota > Actinomycetes > Mycobacteriales > Pseudonocardiaceae > Amycolatopsis. Next base: position 9,943 of record NZ_DASYMU010000023.1, read on the forward strand.
CCATCTCATGACCGGCGGCGGCGTCGAAGGGGTGACGATCCTCGACCTCACCACCGTTCCGCCCCGCGCGCTCGACCGCGCCACCTTGGTGCTCGACGTCGATACCGAAGGCACGCTCAGCGCGCTCACCCTCGACGGCGAAACCAAGCTCGGCCAGGCGGATTCCATGGACCTGATGTCCGCCGAAGGCTTGGCCCGCCAGCTCGCGCCGCTCCGGCTCACCGAAGGCAGCCGGGGCGAACAGCCGCTCAGCGCGGAACTCGGCCTCGCGGAGCTGCTCAACCTCGGCGACCCGTACGCCTTCGATCCCACCGAGGGCTGGGTCCAGCGCCCGAACCGCGACCGGCTGCGGGTCATGTTCGGCATCCAGCCCGACGGCTCACCGATCGAAATCGACCTCAAGGAGTCGGCCCAGGACGGTATGGGGCCGCACGGGCTGCTCATCGGCGCGACCGGCTCGGGCAAGAGCGAGCTGCTGCGGACGCTGGTGCTCGCGCTGGCCGTCACCCATCCCCCGAACTCGCTCAACTTCGCGCTGATCGACTTCAAGGGTGGCGCGACCTTCACCCGGCTCGACAAGCTTCCCCACACCAGCGCGGTGATCACGAACCTCGCCGAGGAGCTGCCGCTGGTCGACCGGATGACCGACGCCATCAACGGCGAGCTGATCCGGCGGCAAGAACTGTTGCGGGCAGCGGGAAACTTCTCCTCGTTGCGGGACTACGAGAAAGCACGGGCGGCCGGAGCTCCGCTGCCGGAAGTGCCGACTCTGCTGGTCATCTGTGACGAGTTCAGCGAGCTGCTCACCGCCAAGCCGGATTTCATCGACATGTTCGTCCAAATAGGACGCGTCGGCCGCTCGCTCGGTGTGCACTTGCTGCTCGCGAGCCAGCGGTTGGAGGAAGGCCGTCTGCGCGGTCTCGACACCCATCTGTCGTACCGCGTCGGCCTGCGGACGTTCTCGGCCATGGAAAGCCGGGCCGTGCTCGGCGCGGGAGACGCCTACGAACTCCCCCGCGCGCCGGGCCACGGCTTCCTGAAGTCCGGCACGGAACCCATGGCGCGCTTCCGATCCGCGTACGTTTCTGGCGTGCACCGCCGTCCCGAAGCCGGGCCACGGCAGATCCGGCCTGAGGACGCGCCCTCGCTCCTCGAGTACTCGACGTCGTACCTCGCGCCACCGGCCGACGATTCCGAAGTGGACGAAGCCGCCAAGGATCTCGACGACGCCATCGGGGAAAGCCTGCTGGACATCCTGGTCGACCGGTTCGAGGGCCGCGGTACGCCCGCGCACCAGGTGTGGCTGCCCCCGCTCGCCGATCCGCCGACGCTCGACGGCCTGCTGGGCAAGTTCCGCGAAGACCCGGCGCGGGGCCTGACCTCAGGCCCGGGCTCGGGTAATCTCTGCGCTGTCGCGGGGATCGTCGACCGCCCGCTCGATCAGCGGCGCGACCCGCTCGTCTTCGACCTCTCCGCCGCGGCCGGGCACCTGCTGGTGATGGGCGCACCCCGCAGCGGCAAGAGCACGGCGTTGCGCACGATCATCACCAGTCTCGCGCTGACACACACACCTCGCGAAGTCCAGTTCTACTGCATCGACTTCGGGGGCGGCTCGCTCTCGGCGTTGCGTGGACTGCCGCATGTCGGCGGCGTGGCCGGGCGGCAGAACACGGCGGCCGTGCGGCGCACGATCGCCGAGACGATGAACCTCCTGTCGGAGCGGGAACGCCGGTTCGCCGAGTACGAGATCGACGGCATCACCTCCTACCGCCGGGCACGCGTCCGCGGCGAGTTCGGCGAAGACCCGCACGGTGACGTCTTCCTGGTCATCGACGGCTGGTCCACGCTGCGCAAGGAGTACGAGGATCTCGAAGCCACGGTGTCCGATATCGCCGCGCGCGGGCTGGCGTACGGCGTCCACGTGATCGCCGCGAGCTCCCGCTGGTTCGACCTGCGGCCGGCGATCCGGGATCTGTTCGGCAGCAAGATAGAACTGCGACTCGGTGATCCGATCGATTCCACTGTGGACCGGGTTTCGGCGTTGAACGTCCCGGAAGGCGCGCCTGGCCGGGGCATCACGACGTCGAAGCACCAGCTGCTCATGGCGCTTCCCCGCGCCGACGGCGTGGAGTCCGATGTGGACCTTTCGCAGGCGTCGGCCGCACTGGTGGAGGCCATCGCCGGAGCCTGGGCGGGCGAACGGGCCCCGGGGATCCGGCTGCTGCCGCCGACCTTGCCCTACGCGGAACTCGCGGTGCGTGATGATCCGGCCGAGGCCGGGCATCGGCTCACCGTCGGCATCGCCGAGCACGATCTCGGACCGGTGCGACTCGACTTCACCACCGACCCGCATTTCCTGCTGCTGGGCGATTCCGAGTCCGGCAAGACGGCGTTCTTGCGCGTGCTGGCCAGGAGAATCGTCGACAGTTACGCCCCGAGCGAGGCCAGGGTGCTCCTGATCGACCACCGGCGCGGGTTGCTCGGCGAGGTCACCTCCGAGCACCTCATCGGCTACGGAACCGACAGCACCACCACGAAAAGCCTCATCGCCGAGGCGGCGCTCGGGATGGCGCAACGAATGCCGGGCAAGGACGTCACCCCCGACCAGCTCCGCAAACGGAATTGGTGGCGCGGGCCGGAGCTGTTCATCCTGGTCGACGACTACGACATGGTGGCCGTCCCGCTCGACAACCCGTTGCAGCCCTTGCTCGAATACCTGCCGCAGGCCCGCGACATCGGGCTGCACGTCGTCCTCACGCGGCGCACGGGCGGTGCCGGGCGGGCGTTGTTCGAGCCGTTCATCTCGCGGCTGCGCGACGTCGGCACGCCGGGTCTGCTGCTCTCCGGCGACAAGGACGAAGGTCCGCTGCTGGGCGGGCTCAAAGCGGAACCGCTGCCCGCCGGGCGTGGCCGGCTCGTCACGCGCAAACAGGCGCCACGGCTCGTGCAGCTGGCGTGGCTGCCGCCCGAAGAATGACGTCGTGGCCGGTTGCTGTCGCGGACGTCCGCGCCCGGCGTCCGGCTGGTTGGCTTGAGCGAAACGCACACACCTGTTGGGGAGGAACGAAATGAGCGTACCGATCGGCGACGGTGTCGACATCGAGACCGATGCGCTGACCACTTTCACCGAACGGCTCATCGGACCCGATGTGGGGGCGGTGACCAAGGCGCAACCGATGGCCTGCGGCGGTGGGATGGCGGAGTGTTCGACCTTCGGCGAAGCGGAAGCCCTGGCCGACGCGGAGACCACGAAATTCCTCACCGAGGAAGCCCAGGGATTCGACGCCTACCGGCAGATCGTCGCCGCCTGCCGGGACGAGTACCTCGACCGTGACTTCACCAGCGCGGCGGCGATCGCCCAGTCCTTCGACGCACGGGAGCGGTGACCACAATGGACTACACGACACTGGACATCGTCGAGCTGCTGCGCCTGGCGACCGTCGAAAACGGGCACGCCGGACGGATCCAGCCGAGCATCGACCGCTGGATCGCCTACGAGGTGGAACTGCAGAACTCCGGGAGGAGCCTGGAGAACGAGTCGTCCAGCGCCGGTTCGCAATGGCCGGACGCCGCTGGAAAACTGTTTCTCCAGCGGACCGGCAAGAGCGTCGCCGCGATCCGGCAGAAGCAAGCCGCGGTGGCGTCTTCGAACGTCGTGGGCAGACTGGGTCTGCTTCGAGACGGCATCGGCACGGCGTATACCGAGGTACTGGATGCCTACAACCAGTACGCGAACCAGACCTATCCCGACCAGGCCGCCATGGACGCCGCCGCAAAACAGGCGGCCCAGGTCGCGGGTGGGGCGCTGAACAAGGTGGCGACGTTGTTCGTCGCCGCCGGGGCCGCGACAAACAAGGCGTCCGGACCGGGGATCGTTTGGGACGGGCCGAAGACCGGGTCGAGCCCGGCACCGGGCGGGCCTGCGGGTGGAGCTGCTCCCGCTGGTGGTACCGCTCCTGCTAGCGCACCTACTGCGGCTCCTGCCGGCGGCCCGGCCGGTGGTGCCCCTGCCGGCGGTGCCAGCCCGGCGGGCGCTCCTGGTGGTGCTGCTGCGGCTCCCTCACCGACAGGTTCCCTCTCCCCCGCGGGCGCAGGACCATCGTTGGCCGGACTCACCGCGCCGACTCCCATCGGCAGCCTGCCCCCAACAGTTGCCCCGATCTCACCGAATCTGCCGACTCCCACGCCGATGTCAGCCACCTTGATTCCCACGGTCTCGGGCCTCGGCGCCATCCGTCCCACAGGCGGGCTCACCCCCGGCGCCATCCGTCCGACCGGCGGCCTCGGCTCGGCCGGGGTGACGTCGATTCCCAAGGCGGGCACGACCGTCGCCGCGTCGGCCACCCCCGCGGCGGGCCAAGCGCCCGTCCGAGCCGAGACCGCCGGCGCACAGACCGCGAACCGCCCATTGGGCACGAGCGGGAGTACGCCGATGATGCCGCCGATGGCGGGCGGACTGGGCGGGGCGGGTGCCGCCGGCGGTGCCCCGAGGGCTGGTACCGCCTCCCCGGCCGCCGGCCGGGGGCGCCCGCTCCGCACGGTCCCCGGTGTCCCGCCGAAACTGCGAGGCCGAGCCGGGAAACTGGACGGGAAGTCGACGTTCCTCACTCCGGCAGGCCGCTCGACGTCCGGCCGTCGCGACGAAGACTCCGAAGCGACCACCGTCCAACTCCTCGACGAAGACCTCTGGCACGTCGAAACCCCCCACCGCCCCCTACCCAGCTAACAACCGCCGCCATCTGTCGACATAACGCGGTCTCTTAGTTCGTAAGAGATCACGTTATGTCGACATCTCGCGGGCACCCGAAACGCCATGAACGGACCCTTCCTCTCGTTTTTTGAGAGGAAGGGTCCGTTCATGGCGTTGGGGGGGGTGACGCTGACCGCGATGGGGGTGGCGCGGTCAGCGGCTAGCGCGAAAGCGCGGCTTGCGGGTCGAGGCCACTGCCCTGCGGCAGGCGTGCGACGAGTGAAGCGGGTATCCGGACCGGAGTCAGGTCGCCGTACCCCAGGATCCCGAGCACCTCCGGACCCGCCATCGCGTACCCGCGCCCCTGGTCGGTGACGATCATCGGTGTGCCCACCGGCGAGACCTCGATCAGTGCGGCCCAGCCCGGCGGGACGACGACCTGGTCGGCGAGCGGGGTGCCGAGTTGCGTGCGCTGCGGGGTCGCCTCCATCGGGTCGGCAGCGGGCATCCGCGGATCGAAGCTGAGGCGCGGGACGGGCGAACCGGGGTCGTAGGTGGCGCAGATCGCCATCTCGTCCCCACTGGTGCCCGCGAATTCGGGACGCACCACGGGAGCGGAGTCCGGACCGGCCAGCACAACAGGATCCTGGCGGGCTTCGGCGACTCCCAGCAGTCCCAGCGGGATCCCCATCGGCTCACCGCCACCATAGGCCGACGCCGTCGGCTTGTAGGCGCGCTGGATGTCGTACTGGAACTCGGAAATCGGCCGCAGACGGTCGGTTTCCGCCAAATAGTACTGTTTCCCGCCTCCGGAGATCTCGGAGACGAGCACCTGCCCGGCCCGCAGATCCGTCCGCCCCGGCACGGCCGTGGACGGGTTCCCGATACCGAAGACGGCGATGGGCGCGATCGGCTGTCCGGCGGGGAGGACGTCCATCATCGCGAAGTCGACACGCGCCCGGGGTTCGGATCGCAGGGCGAGGCCAACGGTGACGGCGTCAGGCTGTTTGATGCGGTGCCGATAGCCACGCCAGATCAGGGACTGCTCCCCCGTTTCCGGTACCTCGACGAGCAGCGCGGTGTCACCGAGAGGATGTCCACCCTCCGGTTCTTCGCCGACCATGAGCACGGATCTGTCCACAGTGGACCCGGTCGCGTCGGCCGCCGGTGCCGAGCACAGCGACCAGGCGCCGGTGAGCATCCTGTCCTTGCCCGGCAAGGCGTCCGGTGCGTCGGCGATGCCGATCCGCGGCCCACGCGGAACGTCCACCAAGGAGTTACTCGACACCGAAACGGTTTCGCCGTGCTCACCGAGGGCGAGCAGAGCCGACGCGTAGTTCATCACCGGATGCAGCCGCCCGTCGAGATAGACGTACCGCGTGCCGGTCTCCTTCTCGACGATGACCGCTTTCCCGCTCTGCCATGATTTGTTGCCACCCGGTACGACGAGCCCGTAGACGCCGACGGCGATCAGCGCGATCACCGCGAGGGCGACACTGGCGAACGCGGCCGTCGACGGGCGGCGGAACGGCGGCTGTTCCGGGTCGGTCTCCCGGCCGACCACCGCGGAGATCACGCGCTGGACGAGGAACTGGTGTGCCTGCAACTGGTCGCGTTTGGACGCCATGTCAGCCGCCCAGCCCGCGCACGAAACCGAACAGGCCGACGATCCCGCAGACGACCGGCACACAGGCGAGCACGATCAGCACCTCCAGCGTTTCGGCATACCGGCCGAGGTAGGCGTTCGGCGTCTTCCTGCTGTACACGAGTCCGATGAGGACGATCAGTCCCGCGCCGACGAGCAGCACGGGTCCGACCATGACGATCAAGTGCGCGGAGTCGGCCATCAGCGGTCCGGCGGCCAAACAAGCGGCGCCGGTCAACCCGGTGGCCAGCATCGGCATTCGATGGCGTATCGCCGGATACAACCGCGCCCGTAGACAGAAACCCAGGCACAGCAAGACAAGCAGCACGACCGCGGTCGTGCTGCCAGCCAAGGCCAACACGATCTGGCACACCACGGTCACGAGCGCGGAACCCGAAATCATGCCGGTGAGCAAGGCGTCCGCGCGCAGCACTGCCGCGTAGACGGCGTGCCGCGGCGGCTGCGGGTCGTCGCGTACGAGGTCGGCCGCGGTGCGCGGGAGGACCGGCATCGGCACACGGCTCAGCCGGATCGCGAGCGGGGTGAACAGCGGCGAGAACACGAGCGTCACCCCGGCCACGATCGCCGCGGCGCCGGCGGCGTCCACCGGTTCGGTGGACGCGGCCCAGGCGCCCAGCGCGCCGAACAGCCCGGCCGTGGCACCGGTCGCGAAGACCGCGGCCCGGTCCGCGACGCCGAGGTACCCCAGCACCGCGACGAGCAGCAACGCCGAACACCCGCCCAGCACCTGGGGCGCGCCGAACTCGGTGAGCGCCAACCCGCCACCGGGCAGCAACGCCCCGCCGGCGAACGCGTGCGGGAGGGCGAGCGCGGCCAGTACCGACCCGGCGCCCGCGTCCCCCATCGCCCGCGACAACGCCGTCCCCGCGGCCAGCAAGGCCAGGGCGAACCCCAGCGCGACATACCCCGGACCCGGCCATGGCGGCCCCGCCCGCAGCACGGCGACCAGCGCGAGCAGCACCCCGATCGCCCCGGCCGCGAGACCGGCTTGGCGGGTTTGGAGCGGCCCCCACAGGCGCCCGGTCCGGCCGGCGCCGGTCGCGATGGCGTCGACGAGGTCGTCGTACTCGAGCTCCGGCCATTCCGTGCGCCGCGAAACCAGGTGCAGCACCTCACCGTCGTGGACGCGGTGCGCGCCCAGCGAACGCGCGCTGTCGAGCGCGGTGCCGTCGGCCCGCCGGAGCAGCCACCCGCCGTCGGCGGCACCGTCGTCGGCCAGGCTCTCACCGCCGTGTCTCAGCAGGGCGGGCAGGATTTCGGCCACCGGCGAGCGCTCCGGCAACGCCATGTCGATCCGCCGTCGCGGCGCCGCGACGGTCACTCTGACCAGGCCTGTGGTCTTCATCCGGGCCTTCCCTCTCGGCGGCAGCAACCTGCCGCGCGGCTCCTGCCTGTTGGCGCGTTTTCTACGATGGGGTAGTCCGCGCGGTCACGGAACCGGGTCGGCAGCTAGATGACACACTCAGTCCCGGACCGACCCCGACGAAGACGAGCACCGATGGCGACGAATCCCGATCACGGCGAACTGGTTCCGCTCGCCCAAGGCCCAGTGGCGAGCGTGTTCGCCTCGGTGCGCCCGGAATCCGGCGACGCCGTCGCGTTCAAGGTCTTTCCCGAGCGGCTCGCGAAGCGGACCCGCACCGAGCTGGATCGCGAGCTGTCCCGGCTGACACCCCTGCGCGCGCAGGCGCCGATCCTGGTCGCCGACGGCGTCGAGGAGCTGCCCGGCGGACGCTCCGCGCTGCGGATGGAGCTGTGCTCGCAGTCGCTGCCGGAGCTGATCGGCGTGTTCGGCCCGCTTTCCGCCGCCGACGCCGTCGCACTGGGCCAGTCCGTGGCGACGGCATTGGCCGCCGCGCACAAGGCGGGTGTCCGGCACGGTGGCGTCACCCCCGGCAACGTGCTGTTCCGGCCGTCCGGCGAACCCGTGTTGTCCGACTTCGGCCGCGCGTTGCGTGATGCGTTCCCCCGCGACCCGATGTACAACGTCGACTACCTGCCGCCGGAGACCGTGCGCGACGGGACCTCGGACGAGCGTTCGGACCTCTACGGCCTCGGCGGCATCCTCCACCTGGCGCTGACCGGCGTCGCGCCGCATCCGCCGAACCGCGGTGAACAGCCTGGCGAGCACGTGCTGCGCGTCCTCGGGACCCCGGTCGCGCCGCTGAGCCGCCCGGACCTGCCCCGTGGACTCGCCGAGCTCGTCGGCGCACTGCTGGCCAAGGACCCCGCCGCGCGGCCCGCCGACGCGGGTGCCGTCGCCGCGCAGCTGGGCGCCATGTTCGCCGCACCGTCCATTGTGGAAAGGCCCGAGGGCTTCGACGATTTCGCCAGTGCGCCCCCACCATCGCCGGCACCGCGCAACCTGGGTCAGCCGCTGGCCGTTTCCGGCCCCCGCAAGCCCGAACGGACCACCACCGGCCGTACCGGGCTCGTGCTCGCCGTCGCCGGGACGGTGGCGGTGCTCGCCGTCGCCGCGGTGCTCCTGATCCGGAACGACCCGGCCGAGATGGCCATCCCACCGGCCTCGGTGAACACCGCGCCCCCGGTTCCGGTGCCGACGTCGTCAGCCGCGCCCGTGGTGCAGATCGAGCTCATGGAGCCCGCCGATCGGGGCAACTCCGTCGATCTGGCTTGGCGCAGCAGCGACGACCAGATGGACTACGCCGTGATCGTCGCCGGGGACGAGATCCCGCAGAAAACGTTGCTGGCGCAGCGGAACCACACACTGAGCGTCCCGGTGGACCCGCTGCGAAAGTACTGCTTCTCGGTCCAGGCGACCAACGGCCTCACCCTCGCCGAAAGCTCGCCGAAGCCCATCCGCGGCGCGACCTGCCGAGGCTAGTAACGACCGCAACTACCGCCATCTGTCGACAGATGGCGAAGGTTGCGCCCTCTCTAGGAGCGCGGCGGGAGCAGGGGGCGCGGGTTGACGGCGGCGCGCAGGCGGGCGCGCAGGCCGCGGTGGGCGAGGCCACGCCGGACGGTCCGCACGGCGGCCCAGGCATCGGCGGCGGCGTAGGCGGACGGATCCTTCCCCGACCACAGCGCCGCGTCCACAGTGGACCCCAACGTACGCAGGCCGTCCGTGGTGGACTTCCCGCCGAGATCCCCGGCCGCGACGGCGAGGTCCCGCACGGTCATCCCGATGGTCACCGGCACGTGGTGCTCCCGCAGCCGGTCACGCGCCTCATGCCACGCGCCGAGCACCGCCCCCAGACCGGGCCGACGACGGCGTCGCCGCGAGCGGGCCAGCTTGAGCAGCGGAATTCCGCAGAACCACAACAGGACCAACGCCGTCACCACGATCGCCACCGTTTCCCACGGGAACGGGCCGTCGTCGCCATCGTCGCCGCCCCTCGCCCCACCGGGGCCGGGCTTCGACACGGGCGCGTCCTTCAGCTGTCCCGCCGGCGGCAACTGCGCACGGGCCTGCGCGGTGGCCGCGGCCAGACCGCCGGCCCCCGCGGCGCCGCCCGCACTGGCCTCACCACTGGGATCCATCGGCACCCAGCCGACACCGGCGACGGCGACTTCGGGCCACGCCAGGACATCGCCGTTGCGGACGGAGTACGAACCGTCAGGACCGGGTGCCGTGGGCGCGCGGTAGCCGACGGCGAGCCGGGCGGGGATGCCCACGATCCGGGCCATCGCCACATAAGCCGCGGCGAACTGCTCGCTCGTGCCTTGTCGGGTTTCGAGCAGGAACTTGCTGAGCTGCGGCCAACTGTGCCCGCTCGGCAGGCCGGAACCCGTTGTCAGGCGGTAGTTGTCGTTGAAGAACTGTTCCAGCAGCAGCGCGGTCTGGAAGCTGGCGCGCAGCCCGTTCACCGACTTCCGCGCGAGCTCACCGACGCCCGGCGGCACCTCGCCGACACTTCCCAAGCCGCCCGGCGCGTACGAGTCGACCGTGGCATCGCGGAGGGCTTTCGGGTCGACCTGCGGTTCCCACCAAGTCAGCGTGTAATCGGCGTCAGCCCGTGGCCGGTTCTGCAGGACCAGCGTGCCCTGCGCCTCCTCGACGAGCGGATCGAGCCCGGTCACCCCGGCGGGCCAGGTCTGGCTGGGCAGCCAGGGTCCGCCGACGTCTTGGGCGCTGACGGTCGCGGTCCGCTGCCGGCTCGGCACTGTGACGGAAGGACCCGGCGCCAATTCGGTGCCCAGACGGCGATAGCTGCCGCCCGGCGTCCAGTTGACGCCGTCGAAGGAGTCGAGGACGACCAGTGGCCAGCGGTCGACCTTGGTGGCGGACCGGAAGCTGAACACCTCGGTTCCCGGATGTTCGAGCCGGTAAGCGATCTCGTTCAACGGGCTGGTCACCCGCGCGGAGTTCAGCGGCGCCGCCTGGTCGTCCTTGAGCGAGTACGCGGGCCCGGAGACGAGCAGCCCGGCCGCGATCGCCGCGGCCAAACCCAGTACCACCGCGGGAACGGCCGTCGCGAACGCCAGTTTCCGCGCCGCGGCGCCATCCGGCCGATCGTGGTCCGAAGCCGGGCGCGTCACGGCCAGCAAAGTCCCGGCGACGACCGCGTAGCCGAACGCGGATCCGAGCGCGGTCGTATCGGACAGCGACGAGTAGAGCTGGCTCAGGATCACGACGGCGAAGCTCGGCGCCAACGCCGGCAGCGGCTTACGAAGTCGTTGCAGCAGCTCGATTCCCAGTGCGATCGCCACCAGCACCAGCAGCGGGACGAACAGCAGCAACGCCGGTTCGGGCCGCGCGGGCCAGGTCGACTGCAGGGTCGACTGCCAAGAATCGGTGACCCCGGACGCCAGTGCCGCGAACGTTTCACCGGTGGGCAGCCCGCCCACGGTCGTCGGGAAGAGCACCGTCTCGGTGATCCCCAAGAGCCCGGCAACCACTACGAGCAGCGGACGCCACGGGACGAGCGATTCCTTGTGCGCACACAGTTCTGTCACGCCGTACGCGAGCAGAACGGTCACGCCGATCGGCAAGAGCAACGGCCCCAAGCCGAACACCGGGCTGAAGAACAGGCCGGCGACGGCGGCGGCGAGCAGGACGCACGCCCAGGACAAGCGGTTCATCCGGCCATCTCGTTCCACTTGCGTACCGCGAGTCCGGCGCCCTCGGCCCGCAGCACCCGCGCGCCGCGGACGGCCGGAGCCGCTCCGCCCGGCGCGATGTCGACGATCACGAGCGAGGAGTACCGCCCCCGCAAACCCGCGAGCGCCCCGAGCTCCGCCGACCCCGAAGTCACCACCGTGAGGCAGCCACCGCCGTTCCGGGTGGCGGACAGGACCTGCGGCACGAGCAAGTCGCCTTTGCCTTGGGCCACTTGGCAAAGCTCGTCGAGCAGACGCCGAGAGGCCAGCGCACCACCGGAAGTCGGCAAGTCGGCACCGCTGGAGGTGACGAGCCGGGTGTGATGCCCGGCGAGTGCCGAAGCCGTGATCAGCGAGCCGGCGAAATCCACGGCCTCTTCGAAGGCCTCGGGTTTGAGCGCGTCTCCGCGGGTGTCAAGCAGGAGGGTGAAGCGCGGTTGCTCGGGATCGGCGTAGTCGCGGACCATGAGCTTCCCGGTCCGCGCACTGGCTTTCCAGTGCAGGTGCCGGACTTCGTCGCCGATGACGTACTCGCGCACGTCCCGAAGGTCGATCGAGCCCCGCAGCGACTCATCGGTGGTGGTGCCTTCGTGGTGGTGACGCGGATGACCGCCGACGAGCGCCCGTGCCGCGTACTTGCGCGGATGGACCCACAGCGTGCCTGTTTCCCCGGTGGACAACCGGTTGCTCGCCAGCCCGAACGGGTCGACGCGGTGCAGGGTGAGCGGCCCGACCGTCATCCGGCCACGCACCTCCGTCGGCAGTTCGTAGTGATAGGTCGCTTTCCCGCCCGGCGCGAGGGCCCGCACGCGCACGGTCCGCGAACCGCGTCCAGCACGGTCGTTGGCCAGCCGGTCATTGGCCAGCCGGTCATTGGCCAAAAATCCACCATGCCGCTTGACTCCCGGATTCTTGACGAGCAGCTTCGCGAGCGCCGGACGGCCGCGTTCCACCCTGTCCGGGTACACCTCACGGCTCACCGTGACGTGCAGCCCGCGCGCGGTGACGAGCACCGCGGCGACGACCGCGCCGAGCAGGATTCCGCCCAGCGCGAGGAAAAGCGGGTAGCTGCCCCAGAACCCACCAGCCAGCAGTCCCGCGGAGACGACGAGCAGGGCGATTCCGCGCGGGGTCAACCGCATGCTCAGCGGCCCAGTGCGTTGGCGGCGGGCGCCGGTGTCGCGGCGAGCACCTCACCGATGATCTCGTCGGTGCCACGCTGGTTGAGCTCGGCCTCGGGCGTCAGGACGAGCCGGTGCGCGAGCACCGGGACGGCGACGTCCTTGATATCGTCGGGCGTGACGAAGTGGCGGCCGTCGGTCGCGGCGAGCGCCTGGGCGGCCCGCACCAGCGCGATGCTCCCGCGGGGGCTCGCGCCGAACCGCACGGCGGAATGCTCACGGGTCGCGCCGGCGAGCCGGGCCGCGTACACGCACACCTCACGGTCCAAATAGGACCCGCGTACTTCGGCGATCGCGTTCTGCAGCGTGGGAATGTCGACTACGGGCGACAGATCGTCCGCGGACACCCCGGCGCAGTCGCTCATGATGACGAACACTTCGGAATCGACGTCCGGATAGCCGACGGACAACCGCATCAGGAACCTGTCGAGCTGGGCTTCGGGCAGCCGGTAGGTGCCCTCCATCTCGATCGGGTTCTGCGTGGCCACCACCAGGAACGGCCGTGGTACCTCGCGCCCGACGGAATCCACCGTGACCCGCCGCTCCGCCATCACTTCGAGCAGCGCGGACTGCGTTTTGGGCGTACCACGGTTGATCTCGTCCGCCACCACGATGTTCGCGAAGATCCCACCGGGGTGGAAGGCGAACCGCTCGTCCTTCTGGTGGTAGACCGTCACTCCCGTGATGTCGCCCGGCAGGAGGTCCGGCGTGAACTGGATCCGGGTCATCTTGCCGCCGATACTGCGGGAGAGACACCGTGCCAACGTCGTCTTACCGAGCCCCGGGACGTCCTCGATGAGCAGATGCCCCTCCGCGAACAGCGCCGCGATGGCCAGCCGCACGACCTCCGGCTTACCGCGGATCACCCGCTGGACGTTGTCCGAGATCAGTTTGTAGACCTCGCCAGCGTTGGACATGCTCATCCGGTCCCCCGAGTCCACGTGATGCGATTGGATGTCATTCCGTCGACGACGACCCAGACCTGCGAGCCGACGATGCCGTAATGGAAGGCTTCAAAGGTGAGGTCACCCTTTTCGTCGGTGTCCAGCGTCTTGCCGGGGTTGCCGTAATCGGTGTTGGTGGAGCGCGGATCGACGTGATAGCTGGTGTTGGGCTTGAAACCCTTCATCATCACTTTGATCAACGCGCAGTTCGCCCCGGTACAGCCTTCGGCGGGATAGGTTTCGGCCCGGCCGCGAGCGATGGTGACGGTCTTGGTCGACGTCGGTGTGATCCGGACGGAACCGGCCGATCCCTGCCCGGCGCTGTTCTCCGCCACCACGGTCACCTGGTACGCCACGCCGCCGGTCAGGCCGGTCAGCACGCGGCTGCGCGTCCCACCGTCCACAGTGGCCGAACCACCGGTGCCGGACGTGGGTTTCCACGTGACGTGATAGGCCGTGACAGCTGCACCGTTCGCGGGAGCCGCACCCCAGTTGATCGTCGCGGTTCCGGGGCCCGCTTTGGCGGTGACGTTCGCGGGCGCGCCCGGCACGCTCGCCGGTTGTTCCTTGGGCGGGGCAGGCGGATCCGGCGGCGGTTTCGGTGTCGACGTCGGTGTCGGCTTGGGTTTGGTCGGCGGTTTCGGCTGAACAGGGGGCTTCGCGCCCTGGTTGCCTTGGGATTCCTGCCCGGGCTGGTTCGCCGGCTGGCCGGTCGGCGTATCGGGTTTCTCGACGGGCGGTGCCACCGGTGAGCGGGATTCCACCGGCTTTTCGGGGCCCACCACGGGAACCTGACTGACAGAACCGTCGGGATCGACGACCACGACGTGCTTGCCCTCGGCGCCGTCGACGTAGACGCGCTCGTCCTCGCCCCGGGTCAGCCGCGGGTCACCGGACTCGACGGGGATCGCCGTCTCTTTGCGGTCCTTGCCGTCGCTGCCGTAGGTCAGCAAGGAGTTCTTCCCGCGGTCGAGCAGGACGACCGACGATCCGGCGGCGGCCGGGCCCGAGTACTCCCCGGCCGGGAGGTCGATGGTCACCGGAGCGACGCGGGGGCGGTCCTTCGACAGCCCGGCGGTGTCGATGAGGTGCATGCGATGCGCCGCGGGGTCGAGGATCGCGACCCGGCCGGCCACGTCCGAAGACGCGAGCTTGGCCGTCGGCGGCACGTCGAGGCCGATGTCGGCGGAGTCACCGAGCCCGGCCGCCCCGATGCTGATGAGCTTGTCCGCGGCGGTGTCCACGAAGACCGGCTTGTCGCCGACGATGGTGAGGCCACCGGTGTGGCCCTGCGGCGCGACGGCCGGGCACGAGAACGCCTCGGCGTCCTTCGGCAGCTGGCACAGTGAGCCGGTGTCGAGCCGGTTCACCCACAGCGTGCCGTCACGGGAGGCGACCGGATCGCCGAGGCTGCCGCTCGCGGAGATGGTGGCGCCGTGCTCGCCGAGGCGGACGACCCGGCCCGCCTGGCGGAAGACCAGGTACGGCCCGCCCGCCACCTCGATGGCCACGGGGAGTTCGCCCGTCGGCAGCTCGGTGGACTTCTCCACCGCCAGGCTCGACTTGCCGAACTCGAGCACCTTCGCGCCGCCGACGACGTAGCCGTTGGTGTCCCCCTGGACGACCTGGCTGCCCGGTTCGAGACCGGGCACCGTCGCTTGGACGTCGACGTCCTTGCTCGCGCCGTTGATGTGGAAAAGCAGCCCGAGCGCGGGATTGGCGATCCAATGGCCGGCTTGGCTGAATTCGATTCCGCGGACCGGGGCGGCCGCGCCGGACAAGGCGACCGTGACGGCCGCCACACAAGAAGCGACCAACAGCACCAGCGGTAAGCGCGCGAAGCGCGAACCCGTCCCGGTGCCGCCGGATCGTGGAAGAATGGCCGTCCATTTCACGTGATCAGCGTAAAGTACGGCATACAATTTCGGTTCATTATCCGTACACAGGAGGTCGGCGGTGCTCCGTTCACGCCGGGCTTCGCTGGTCGTCGGCCTGCTCGCGATCCCGGTCCTGATCGCCGCGTTATGGTTCGCCGTCACTCGAACGGGTGAACCGGAATTGCTGGAACCCACCGCGAACGGGCCGTTGACCATTCTTGGTTCCCTCGCGATAGAGCCCAAAGCACCTGTCGCGGGACAAGTCGTGACAGCGCGAGCGCGAATCTCCGCCGACCGGCCGGTGCGCCTGGAAACCCTGGTGGTCAAGGTGCGCGACGAACTCGGCGCCTTTCACGACTTTCAGCCGTCGATGAATTACGACCTCGGCACCGCGGACCAGGATTTCGTGGTGACCCAGCAGTTCACCCGGCCCGGGCTCTACTCCTACTACCTGTCCTACCGGACGGCGTCGGGCTGGACGAGTCTGCCGCCGTGGCAGGGTTTCACGGTCCGCTGACGGGCAGCACCAGTTCGAAGATCGCGCCGCCGTCCTCGGCGTTGTAGACCCGCAGCACCCCGCCGTGGGCCTGGGCCACCCACCGGACGATCGAAAGGCCCAGACCACTGGACCCGCCACTGCCACTGAACCGGTCGAAGGCCTGCTCGGCGAGCGCCGCGTCGATCCCCGGCCCGTGGTCGGCCACGGTGACCCGGCCGCCCGCCACGGTGATGTGCACGATGGCGTCAGCGCCGGGCTGGCGCCCGTAGCGCAGGGCGTTGTCCAGCAGATTGGCGATGGCGCGCTGCACCAGCACCGGGTCGGCGTCGACCTTGGTCGGGGCCGCGGTCAGCGTCACCTGGGCACCTTCGGTCTGGGTGTCCTCGACGACCCCGGCGACGAGCTGGTCGAGCCACACCGGCTGGATCGCGAGCTGTTCGACACCCGCCGCGAGCCGGGCGCGCACGAGCAGGCCGTCGATGATGCTGCCCATCCGGGAGGCGAGCCGGACCGTCCGCGGCAGGAGATCCGCGCGCTGGGCGGGGTTGCGCAACGCCGTCTCGGCCAGTGCCCGCAGCGCGGCGACCGGCGTGCGGAGGTCGTGCGCGGTCTCGGCGAGCAGCACTTCCTGTTGTTCCAGTGCGGCGACCGCGGGCCGGATCGCGCGGCCGGAGATCACGTGCCCGGCCGCGGCGACCACGCCGATCAGCACCACGCACGCGCCGACGATCAGCAGCGACCGCTCGTCGTGCCGGGACTCCTCCGGCCCCGCGTCACTCGTCGCGACCACCGCGCCGATGTACTGCAGCGCCGGGTTCCGGAACGGCTCCGCGTACACCCGCACGAACTCACCGCCGGTCCCCCTGATGAAGCCGTTGACGAGGTTCCCGCTGCTCACGGCCATGCTCGCGATCCGGGTGAGCTCCGAATTGTCCACCGCCACACAGCGATTCGCGCTGACGTGGCCTTTGAACGGCGTGGCCCCGCCGGGGAGGATCGCGAACTGCGGGCACTGGCCGTTGAGTTCGTCCTCGCTGACGCGCGCGGTCACGATCGCACCGCTGTCGTATTCGATCAGCCGCTGGACCGTGGAGGTCACCGTGCGCAGGTCGGCGTCGAGCCGCTGCTCCCCCTGCCGGGCGTCGTCGCGGATCACGAGCCAGGCGAACAGGATCAGCCCGGCCGCGTTCATCGCGGTGAACAACAGCGTCAGCAGCAGCCTGAGCCGGCGCAGGCCGTCCGCGGAGGAGCCCTTCACGAAGCCGCCAGCCGGTAGCCCCGGCCGCGGACGGTGTGGATCAGCTCGGGCTCGCGCAGTTTCTTGCGGAGTCGTTTGACCACGACGTCGACCACATTGGACATCGGATCGGTCTGGGTGTCCCAGCAGTGCTCGATCAGGTCGGTGCGCGCGATGGCCTCACCAGGCCGCGCGATCAGGCACTCCAGCACCGCGAACTCCTTGTCGCTCAAGGTGAGCAGCACGCCCGCGCGGCGAACTTCCCGGCGCGCGCAGTCGACTTCGAGGTCGGCGTGGCGGAGCACGGACGGGCGCCCGCTGCCCGCCCGGCGGCACAGCGCGAGCACGCGGGCGGTCATCTCCGCGACGGCGAACGGCTTCACGAGGTAGTCGTCGCCGCCGTGGTCGAACCCGGCGACGCGGTCGGCCAGGCTGTCGCGCGCGGTCAGGAACAGTACCGGGACGGCCCAGCCGGATTGGCGGCGCTGGTGGACGTAGGTGATGGCGTCGCCGTCCGGCAGCATCCTGTCGAAGACCACGCAGTCGTAGTGCTCGCGCGCGAACGCCGTGTCGGCCGCCGCGATGCTCTCCGCGCCGTCGACCACGAGCCCCGCCGAGCCGAGTTCGGCCGTGACGGCGACACGCAGATCTTCGTCGTCCTCCACCACCATCACCCGCACGGGCGTCCTCATCCCGGTCATGTCATCAAAACCTCATATGTCGGGAGGGATGGTAGGCGCAAGCAAGGGGACGGCGCCGCGCGAGCGGCTCGACGACGGGGGTGTGGACAAGGTGCTCTTCCACGTTCTGGGACCGCTCGAGGCACGCGGCCACGAAGGCGCGGTACTCGAACTCGGCGCCGGCAAGCCCGCCACGGTGCTCGCGACCTTGCTCCTGCACCCTAACGCGTGGGTGCGCGCGGATCAGCTGATCGAGGCGACATGGCATGAACAGGTCGCGCCGGCCTCGGCGGAGGCGAACCTGAAGACGTACGTGTCGAACCTGCGCCGGGTGCTGCCGACGCCGATCGACAGCCGTCCTGGCGCGTATCGCCTGCGGGTGGAGCCCGCTGAGCTCGACGCGCGCTGGGTGGAGGAGCAGGCCGTGGTGGCGCGGCGCGCGATCGCGCGGGGCTCGTGGGCGGCGGCGGTGCCGGTGCTGGAGGAGTCCCTCGCGCTGTGGCGTGGCAAGCCGTATGAAGGTCTCGCCGGTGAGACGGCTTGGGCCGCCGCCGATCGGCTCGGTGAGCTGCACCGGGAACTGCGGGAGATGCTCGCCGAAGCCCGGTTGGCGCTGGGGCAGCCGCTCGAGGCGATCGACGCCTTGCGGGAGCTGACCACCGAGGACCCGTTGCGCGAGGACGCGTGGACTCAGCTGGTCACGGCCTTGCAGCTGGCTGGACGTCGTAGCGAAGCGCTCGCGGCCTACCGGCGGGCCCGGTCGGTGCTGGCCGAGGAGCTCGGCGTCGAACCCGGTCCGGCGCTCGTCGAGGCGCATCGGAAGGCGCTTGCCGGTGCGCCTCGGTTCGTGGCTCAGCGGGAATTGCCGCGCGAGGTAACCGAGTTCGTCGGCAGGGCAAGGGAGATGGCGGTCCTGCGGTCGGCGCCGGTAGTGGTGATCGACGGGATGACGGGCGTCGGGAAGACCGCGCTCGCCGTGCACGCGGCCTACCAGCTCGCTCCACGGTTCCCGGACGGGCAGTTCTTCGTGGACCTGCGGACGTCGCCGGAGCCCGGCGAGGTGCTCGGCCGGCTGCTGCGCGGGATCGGGGTCGCGAGTGTTCCATCCGATGTGGACGAACGTGCCGCGCGGTGGCGCTCGGAGCTGACCCGGCGGCGGGTGCTGCTGGTGCTCGACGACGCCGTGGACGACCGCCAGGTGCGGCCGCTGCTTCCCGGGGCTTCCGCGAGCTCGATGCTGATCACGACCCGGAACCGGGGCTGGCGTCTGGAGTGCGCCGAGCAGATCTCCCTTGCGCCCCTTGATGACCACGATTCCGCTGAGCTGCTTGGTATGGATGCCCGGAGCTGCGTTGACGACGTCGTGCGCGCGTGCGGCGGGCTTCCGGGTGCGTTGCGCGCGGCGGCGACCCGACTCCAGACTCGTCCTTTGTGGACCGGAGCCGATCTTGCCGAGTGGGTCGCCGAACTCGGCCTGTTCGAAGAAGTGAGTGCCCAGCTCAGCCCGGCGGAGCTGAACGCGTTCCGCGCGCTCGGTGAATTGCCTGCCGAGTTCGACGTCCGGCTCGCGGCGAGAACGCTCGGTCTCGGTCACGCGGAAACGCGCCGGCTGCTGGAGAGTCTCGTCGACCGGCACCTGCTCGACGTCACCGTCCGGTACCGCACGCATCCGCTGGTCCGGGCGCAGGCCTGTCAGCTCGCGGCGCTGCCGCGGGTGGTGAGGATCGCGTGATGACCCAGGAATCAGCGGTGTACACCCTGTCCCAGGCCGCGCCCGCGCCGGCTCCGGCTCTGGCGGCAACCCGGGTGACTCCGGTCGCGACCGTGGTCGCCGCGGCTCCCGCGCAGGCTGCTTCGGCTCCCCGGGCCGCCGCACCATCGCGGATGATCGTCTCCGCCGCGGTGCGGGCGGGCGGGGTCCGGCCGACGCAGACCGTCGAAGCCGCGCCTCGACCGGCCGAGTTCGTCCCACCGGTTCAGGAAACCGTTGCCCGGAGGCGGATCCCGGTGCTGCGGATCGTCTGCTGGCAGCTCGCGCTCGTCGCCGGCGGTCTCGCCGTCGACCGGCCGTGGCCGGTCGCCACCGCGCTCGGTGTGACGGCCGCGGCGCTGATCGGCGTCAGCGCGGTCCGGTTCCGCGGAGAGTGGCTGTCGTCCTGGTTGGCGCGAGGCACCGGGTATTTGCTGCATCGGCGGCGCCACGACCTCGAACAGCGCGAGCAGAACGCGCTGCTGCCGATGTTCGCCCCCGGGGCAATGCTGGGCACCGGTGAGATCGGCGGGATTCCCACCGGACTGCTCAGCCGCCCCGGCGAGGTCATCGCCCTGCTGCGGCCGAGGTCGACGACCTCGGAGTTCGTCGACGCGGCCGCGTCGAACTCCCTGCTGCCCGAACAGGATCCGTCGATGCCGGAGTTCGGCGGGCAGCTGGTGCTGCACGCCGGTCCGCAGCGCGACCGGCCGCCACGGGCGTGGTACGCCGTCCGCGTCCGGCGCGATGTCAGCACCTTCCACGACGACGAGCTGAAAACGGCTCTCGCCAACGCCGTCCGGCGCACGCTGCGCCGGCTTTCCCGCGCCAATCTTCCCGCCGACGCACTGTCCGAAGAGGACTTCCAGACCACGCTGGAGGCGCTCACCCACACCGGTTCCGATCGTGGTGCCATCAGTGAAGATTGGCGGTTCTGGCGGGCCGGGCCGGTGGCACAGGCGGGATTCCGGGTCGTCGGACTCCCGGGAACGGGACACGGCCCGGTGTTCGGACGTCTGCTGTCCGCCGCGCCGGGCACCGCGATCACCATCGGTGTCGCCGGAGCCACCACCGTCCTGCGGATCGCCGCGACCTCGGAACACGCCGTCGACACCGCCGCCGGAGAACTGCAGCGGCTGGGCACGAACTTCGGCCTGCGACTCGAACGACTCGACGGGCAGCACGGTTTCGCCGTCGCCGCCACCTTGCCCATCGGAGGGAATCCACTGTGAACACACTCACCGCTCCTGCCCGCCTTTCCCTGCTGCGTCCCGCCGACGGCACCCAGACGCACTCCGGTATCGACGCGAAACTGGCGTCCGCGACCCGCGAGGTGCTGGTGGCCCGCACGTCGTCGACGGCGTTTCCCGGGCCACTGGCCACGTTCCGCAAGGTCGACCACGACAACCTCCGCCGTGGCGTGCGATACCGGGTCGTCGTCCCGGACCGGGCCCGCACCACGCCGGGCCTTTCGACGCAGCTGGGCAGCCTCGCGCTGGCGGGCGCGGACGTCCGCACGATGCCCGAGGTACCGATGGACGCGCTCGTCATCGACGGCACGCTCACCGTGCTGCCGTCGGACCGCTCCGGCGGCGTCGCGATGTTCCGGCTGCCAAGCGTGGTCACGACGACGATCGAGCTTTTCGAGCGCGTGTGGCCCTCGGCCGTACCGCTGATCGCGTCGGAGCTGCCGGACGCGGCCGAGCTGAACCTGCGCGAGCGTGAATTGCTCACCCTGCTTTTCGGGGGCAGCACGGACGAATCCGCCGCCGCACAGCTCGGTATTTCGGTGCGGACCGTGCGCCGGACGGTCGCCGACATCATGAACCGGCTCGGCGCGCGCAGCCGGTTCCAGGCCGGAGCCAAGGCCGCCGACCGCGGTTGGCTGATGGAACGGGCGGGCTGATGCCGTCAGCGGCCACCGGGCGCACGGTGCTCGTCGACGCCCAACGCCACGGCGCTTACCCGACCATTGGCGAAGCGCTGACGGACTGTCCTGATGGGACGGTCGTGTCCATCGCCGCCGGGACCTACGCCGAGACGCTCGAACTCGTCGGGCGTGACCTCACCTTGCGCGCGGCCGAAGGAAGCGAGGTGATCCTCGACGCGACCAGTGGCGACCGGCCCGTGCTGCGCGCTCAAGGTGGTGAGCTGACCCTGCACGGGCTGATCCTGCGTGCCGGGACCGCCGCAGCGGTGTCCACAGAGGACACTTTGCTGGCCGTTTCCCGGTGCACGCTCAGCGCCGCGCTGGGTCCAGGGATCGTCGTGCGCGGCGCGGGGAAGTTCACGATCCGCGGGTGCACGATCGCCGACGCCGAACACGGCATCATCGTCGAGGGCGCGTCCGGAACCATTGAGGACACGAAGATCGACAATGTCGCCGGGGACGGGATCATCGTCGGGCTCGGCGCGGATCCGACGATCCGTTCGTGCCGGATCTCCGGCTGCGGTCAGCGTGGGCTCTACGTCTACCAGTACGCGCGGCCGATCGTCGAACGCTGCTCGATTTCCCATACCGCGCAAGAAGGAATCGCCGTCGCACACCACAGCGCGCCGGCGATCGACCGGACCACGGTGTCCGATGTCCGCGGAGTCGGGATCGCGTTCGGCACCGGCTGTAACGGTTCCGTGCGCGCGTGCCGGCTCGAAAACACCGCCGAGCCAGGGATTTCCGTGGCACCCGGCGCTTCTCCTGAGATCGAAGCCGCTTCGGGTGTCGGAGAAGTCGATGGGCTGCTCGCGGAGCTCGACGGCATGGTCGGGCTGCCCGCCGTGAAGGACGAAGTCCGGGGGCTCGTCGACGAAATCCAGGTCAACACCTGGCGCCGACGAGCAGGCCTGTCGATCGGCTCGGTGAGCCATCACCTCATTTTCGCGGGCGCGCCGGGCACCGGGAAGACGACGGTCGCGCGCACGTACGGCAAGTTGCTCAAGGAACTCGGCGTGCTGCCGCGCGGGGAGTTCCTCGAGGTGTCCCGACGCGACCTCGTCGGGCAGTACATCGGGCACACCGCCGAAAAAACGGCCGGGGTGTTCGAGCGGGCGCGCGGTGGCGTGTTGTTCATCGACGAGGCGTACACACTCTCGCGCGGATCCGGCGGCGACTTCGGTCAGGAAGCCATCGACACGCTCGTGAAGCTGATGGAAGACCATCGCGACGACGTCGCCGTGATCGTCGCGGGCTACACCGACGAAATGCTCGATTTCCTCGCCGCGAACCCCGGTCTGGCGTCCCGTTTTGCGAAAACCGTGCGGTTCGAGGACTACCACCCGGATGAACTCGTCGGCATCATCGGCCGAATGGTCTCCGCAGCCGATTACGAACTCACGCCGGACGCGACGCCGATGTTCATCGAGTTCTTCACCCGGATCTCCGCGCAGCCCCACTTCGGCAACGCCCGCGACGCACGGCGGCTCTTCGAAGCGATCCGCAAGGCGCAATCCCAACGGCTGCGCACGCTCGGCCGTATCCCGGACGTCACGGAATTGCGGACGCTCACCGTCGAGGACGTACTCGCCGCCATCCAGTGAGCTCCGCGGATGCCGGGCTGTTCGCGGCCCGCTACTGTCTGCGTTCGTGCGTGTGTTGGTCACCGAGGACGACGAGAACCTGCGCGTGGCCGTCGAGGCTTCGCTGCGGAGTGCGGGATTCGCCGTCGACGTCGCCGTGGACCTGCCGCAGGCCGACGAGGCGCTGAGCGTCAACACCTACGACTGCGTGGTGTTCGACAGGATGCTGCCGGGCGGGGACTCCCTGGACTACGTCGCCCTGCGACGCCGCGAGGGCTGGGGCGTGCCGGTGCTGTTCCTGACCGCGCGCGACAGCGTCGCCGACCGGATCGCCGGGCTCGCGAGCGGTGGTGACGACTACCTGGTCAAGCCGTTCGCCGTGGTGGAGATGGTCGCGCGGGTGCGCAGCCTGTGCCGCCGCACCGGTACCGCGCCGACGCCCGTGCTGCGGCGATCGGGCCTGGAACTCGACATCAGCCGTCACGAAGCCCGCCGGAGCGGCGTGCTGCTGACGTTGACGCGCAAGGAGTTCGCCGTGCTGCACCGGCTGCTGGCCGCCGACGGCCGCAACGTCACCCGCGCCGAACTGACCGCGGCCGCTTGGGATGAGCTCGTCGCGCCGACGTCGAACGTCCTGGACGTCCTGATCGCCCAACTTCGCCGCAAACTCGGCCCACCCCCTTTGGTCCACACCGTCCGAGGCATCGGCTACGTCCTCCCCTGACCCACCCCGAACTTCCGAACATGTCGACATATTCGGAAGCTTGACGGTCACAAAGGGGGCGACATATCTAGCGCGCGAGCTGGCCGAGGACGAGTTCGACGCTGGCCTGGAGCTCGTCAGCGGCGTCCTCGATGCCCGAAAGGTGCCGGAGCAGGCCCTGCTGGAACAGGCCGTCGAAGACGCCGTACGCCGTCCCCGATCCGACGGCCAGCGGCAAGCCGGACAGCTCGCTGTAGCGGCTGACGATCCGCCAGATCATCCGTTCGAGGCTCTGGTCGATGTCGAGCACGTCCACCCGGAACGCCTCTTCGAACAGGCTCTGGTTCCGCAGGTCGTACCAGAGCCGGTGCAGCGTCGCGTCCTCGCGCAGCGTGCCCGCCATGGCCGCGCCGAAGCCCTTTCGGAGTTCGTCCGCGGTCTTGGCGTCGGCCACGATCTCGTCGTAGCGCTTGACGCATTCGGCCTTGTACTGCCGCACGCAATGCGTGATCAGCTCGACCTTGTCGCGGAAGTAGTAGTGCAGCACCCCGTGGGAGAACTCGGAGT
This sequence comes from Amycolatopsis sp., assembly GCF_036008905.1. Lineage (GTDB taxonomy): Bacteria > Actinomycetota > Actinomycetes > Mycobacteriales > Pseudonocardiaceae > Amycolatopsis. The sequence goes on from NZ_DASYMU010000023.1 coordinate 34,314, forward strand.
TCTGCGCGATCTCACGCAGGCTCGTCCGGGCATAACCGAGCTCGGACAGGGTCTGGAGCGCGGCCGCGGCGAGCTGGGTCCGCCGTTCGGCGAACTTGTCGACCTGGCGGCGTGAGATCCGGTCTTCGACTTGGGGCACCGGGAGAGTCTACCCGGGACTCACCCGGCTCCGGCAAAAATCTTGACAGTCGTCCAGAAAAGTCTTGACGACTGTCCAAAGAAAGCTATGGTGAGCCATACGTCACAACGGCCGCGTCCGTTCGGCGGAGTGGCGACATCGCGGTCGCCCACGATCTCAAGGAGGAGATGCCCGATGAGCGTGTACGACCTGACCGGCCGGAAGGCCTTAGTGACAGGTGGGGCCCAGGGACTCGGCGCCGGGATGGCCGAAGCATTGGCCCGCGCGGGCGCGTCAGTCGCCATCGGCGACATCCGTGAAGACACCGGCAAAGCGACCGTCGACGCTCTTCGCGAATCCGGCGCGACGGCGGCGTTCGTCCCCCTCGACGTGACCGACGACGCGAGCTGGGAAGCGGCCGTCACCCGCACGGTCGACGAGATCGGCGGGCTGGACATCGTCGTCAACAACGCCGGGATCGAACTGTCCGGCCTGATCGCGGACCTCGATCCGCGGGACATCCGCCGGATGCTCGAAGTGAACATCCTGGGCACCTCGCTCGGCATCAAGCACGCCTTCCGCGCCATGCGTCCCGGCGGCCCGGCCGGCAACGGCGGCGCGGTCGTCAACATCTCCTCGGTGGCCGCGACCATCGCGTTCCCCGGGATCGCGGGCTACTCCGCGACGAAGTCCGCGGTCGATCGGCTGACCCGAGTCGCCGCGATGGAATCCGGCAAGCTCGGTTACGGCGTGCGCGTGAACTGCGTCTATCCCGGCCTGGTCCCCACCGAAATGGGCGCCAAGCTGGCGCAAGACGTCGTGGACCTCGGCCTCTTCCCGACCGTGGAAGACGCCATCGGCGGGGTCGTCGGCCTGACGCCGCTCGGCCGCCTCGGCGAGGTCGCCGACATGGCCGACGTCGTGGTCTTCCTGGCCTCGGACGCCGCCCGCTTCATCACCGGTGCGGGTCTGCCGGTCGACGGCGGCATGGGCATGTGACGGGCTCCTCCCCCTCCTTCAGAAAGGCGTGAACCCTTGAGCACCGACAAACCCGTCGTCGTCTACGGCGCTTCCGGCTACACCGGCCGTCTCGTCTGCGAATACCTCCGCGAGTTCAACATCCCGTTCATCGCCGCCGGCCGCGACAAGGCCCGGATCCAGGAAGTGCTCGACAAGGTCCCCGGGATCGACACCGTGGACCACGAGGTCGTCGAGGTCGCGCATGACGTCGACGAGCTGACGAAACTGTTCAGTGGCGCCAAAGTCGTGAGCAACATGACCGGCCCGTTCATCAAGTACGGCCCCGAGGTCGTGGAAGCCAGCCTCGCGGCCGGGTGCCATTATCTCGATACGACCGGCGAACAGGACTGGGTCCTCGACGCGCAGGCCCGCTGGGGCGCGCAGTATGCCGAAAAGGGCCTGCTGCTGTCACCGGGTATCGCGCAGATGTACACGACCGGGGAAATCGCGGCGAACATCTGCCTGGAGAAGCCCGGCCTCGATACGCTCGACATCTTGGTGCTGTGGAAGGGATTCCCGACCTACGCGTCCACGCAGACGATCTTCACGATCCTCGCCGCGGACTGGCACTACCTCGAGCAGAACGAATACAAGAAGTGGGATCCGATGACCACCTTCGAGGTCGCGGTGCCCGGGCAGCACGAGACGGCGATGGCCGTGCCGTGGGGCGGCACCAGCCACCCGGTGTGGTTCAAGAGCGATCCACGCGTGGCGAACGTCAAGGTCGCGGGCGGGGTCTTCGACCGCACGGTCATGCAGGGCGTGGTCGACACGGTGAAGATGTTCGAGTCGCAGATCAAGACGCTGCCGCCCGAGCAGCAGGAAGCCGCGCTGGCCGAGGTGGCGAGCTCCGTGCAGGCGGGCATGCCGCCGCGCGAGAACCCGCGCATCAACACGACCGTGGATTCCGTCTACGCTTCAGGTCCCTTGGGGCGCGCGCACTGCGTGATCCACGGGAACAGCAACTACAAGCAAACCGGGTTGCTGCAGGCCTACGCCGCGTACTCGCTGCTTCAGCAACCGCCGAAGCGCGCGGGGCTGGCGTCGGCGTGCCAGGCGTTCGGGCACCGGGAACTGCTGGGCGTGCTGCGGAGTTTCGGGCTGGTGCTCGAGCCCGTGCTCACCGTCCACGGTTGACAACCGGGGGCTTCCGGGCGTCGCCCGGAAGCCCCTTCCACCACCGAGAAACCGAGGACCTCGCTGTGCGTCTGATGGACTACCTGGACAAGGGCGCGTCACTGGGCGCCGATTCGCCGTGCCTGACCATGGGCGGGGACACGCGCACCTACGGCGAGGTCCAGGCGCTGTCCTGGAGGGTCGCGCGGGCGTTGGATCGGTCCGGCGTCGGTCCCGGTGACAAGGTCGCGATCCTCTCGGCGAACGACCCGACCGCGTTCACCTGCGTGTTCGGCATCGCGCGCGCCGGGGCTGTGTGGTGCCCGGTCAACCCGCGCAACGAAGCGGCCGAAAACCGTGACCTGCTGGACTTCTTCGACACCAGCTGCCTGATCTTCCAGGCCGCGTTCGCGCCGCTGGTCGCGAAGATCTTGCCGGACCTGCCGAAGCTGACGACGTTGATCTGCCTCGACGGCCCCGCGCCCGGTGCGACGGCGTTCGACGTCTGGCTGGACGGATTGCCTGCCGAGCCTTGGGAAGCGACGCCCGCCGACGAGATGGTCGGGCTGGTGGGCACCGGCGGCACCACGGGAAAGCCGAAGGGGGTGATGCTGACCGAGCGGAACCTCGAGACGATGTCGGCGTTGACCCTGATGGGCTACCCGTTCGAGGGACGTCCGGTGTATCTCGCGCTCGCGCCGCTGACGCACGCGGCGGGGGTGCTGTGTTTCCCGATCCTGTCGCTCGGCGGCGAGGTCGTCATCATGCCCGCGCCGGATCTCACGTCGTTCCTCTCACTGGTCGAGCAACACCGTGTGACGCATACGTTCCTGCCGCCGACATTGATCTACATGCTGCTGGGGCACGAAAACCTGGCGTCGACGGACCTGAAGTCGTTGCAGTGCTTCTGGTACGGCGCCGCGCCGATGTCGGCGGCCAGGCTCGAAGAGGCGCTCGGCAAGATCGGGCCGGTGATGGCGCAGCTGTTCGGGCAGAGCGAAGCGCCGATGATGATCTCGACCATGGCACCCGCCGATCATTTCCACGCGGACGGAACGCCCGCGCGGGAACGCTTTTCGTCCGCCGGGCGGCCGGCGCCGCTCGTGCACGTCGCGATCATGGACGACAAGGGAAATCTCCTGCCGACGGGCGAACGCGGCGAGATCGTCGTGCGGAGTTCGCTGGTGATGGCGGGGTACTACAAGAACCCGGCCGCGACCGAGGAAGTGAGCCGGTTCGGCTGGCACCACACGGGCGACATCGGGTACCTCGACGCGGAGAACTACCTGTTCATCGTCGACCGGGCCAAGGACATGATCATCACCGGCGGGTTCAACGTGTACTCCGCCGAGGTCGAGCAGGCGCTGATGGCGCATCCGGCGGTGCAGGACTGCGCCGTCATCGGATTGCCAGACGACAAGTGGGGCGAGCGGGTCACCGCCGTCCTGCAGCTGCACGCCGGTCAGACGGTGACCACCGACGAGATCCGCGCGTTCGTGAAGGAGCGCGTCGGTAGCGTCAAGACGCCGAAGCAGGTCGAGCTCTGGCCCGACCTGCCGCGCTCGAAGGTCGGCAAAGTCCTGAAGACCGAGGTCAAATCCCGCCTCCTCCCCTGACCCACCCGGAATATGTCGCCCCCTTTCCGACCGTCAAGCTTCCGAATATGTCGACATGTTCGGAAGTTCGGGGCGGGGAATGCGTCGACATATTCCCCGGGCAGGGGTCAGGAGCGGGTGGTCGGCGTGAACTCACACTGGACGACCGGCTTCTCCGTGGCCTGAGCGGCAACGGCGGGCGCCAAAGTGGCGAGGAGGATCGTGATGGCGACAACGGCGATACGTTTCATGCGGCGAACGTACCGGCCCGGAACTGCCGACGCCGAAGTTGTTGGTGAAGAACTACCCTTAGCCGGTGGAGGACAGCTCGATCCGGATCATGGACGTCCTGAGCGACGATCAACGCACCATGCTGGAGGCCATCGGCACCCCGGTCCATTTCCCCCCTGACCAGGCGGTTTTCTGGGAGGGCCAGCCATCGCACTCCGCGCTGCTCATCCTGCGCGGCAACGTCAAAGTCACCCAGGAAGCCGCGGACGGCACGGAGACCATCCTCGCGATCCGCGGTCCAGTGGAACTCATCGGCGAAGAGGGAGTCCTCCTGGCCGCGGTCAGGTCCGCCAAGGTCACCACGATCACCGAGGTGGACGGCCTGGACATCGCCGCCGAAGAGCTGCTCGGTTTCGTCGAGAGCCGGTCACTGTGGCCGCTGATGTACCGGGCCGTGGTGCAACGCCGCCGCCAAGCCGACCGACGAGCACTGCAGGCACGCCTGGACGTCAAGACCCGGCTGACGCACTGGCTGCAGGAACTGGCCGAGGAACTCGGCGAAGAAACCGAAGAGGGCTGCGTCATCGAATCGACGCTCTCCCAACAGGACCTGGCCGCGCATATCGGCGCCTCGCGCGACGCCGTGGCCATCGAACTGCGCAAACTCCGCGAGGCGGGCTTGCTCAGCACCGGCAGGCACCGGATCGTCCTGCACGACGTCAAGGCACTTCGAAGCACGGACTAGTACGGTGGCTCCGATGGTGGACCATTTAGGGCCGTTCCAAGACATCTGGAACGCCTGGGACGAGGCACATGACGAAATCCGGGCGAAGCCGCTCTCCCATTTCCGGCGTGCGGCCGAAGAACAGTTCACGGAACTCGAACATCACCTCGCCGCGGGAGACCGTGAGGCGGCCGCGCGGGAGGCCGTCGACGTCATCAGCGTGGCACTGAACTGCCTGCGCTGGCTCGGCCATCAACCGGACGAGGTCGCCGAGATCGCCCGCTCCCGCGCCGAACTCCGGATGCGCGGACAGGCGTTGGAGATCCTGGAGAAGTACCGGCGCCTTCACGGCATCTGAGCATCCAGCTTGGCCTGCACCCGATCCGCACCGGAATGCCGGAGATCCCGGTAGACGGCCACGGCTTCCCGCCACGACTTCTCAGCCGACAGCTCGTCGCCCGTCGCGAGGTAGGCGTCACCGAGGCGATCGAGCACCACTGCTTCCCAATAGCGGTCGCCCAGCCACCGGTCGATCTCGAGGGCGCGCTGATAGCAGGACACCGCTCGCGCATGCCGCCCGATTCGGTGCTCGACATCGCCGAGGTTGACCAGAACCACCGCCTGTCCCTCCACGTGATCCAGGCTCGTATGGTTCGCCAGCGCTTGTTCGCACAGCGGCAGCGCTTCGGAATGCCTGCCCAGTGAGGAAAGCTCTTTGCTCATGGTGGAGAGAACGTCGCCTTGGCGGAGGCGGTTGCCGCTGCGCCGTGCCAGTTGCCACGCCTTTTCGGCGTAGACAAGCGCGTCGGCATAGCTCTCCTGCCCCTCGAACACCCCGGTGAACGCCAGATAGACGCCGATGGCTTCCATGTCGTCATCCAGCGACTCGACCAGTTCGGCCGCTTCCCGCAAGAGACCGAGAGCTTCGTCGTACCGGCCCAAGCGCGCGACCGCGGGCGCCAGGTGACGCAATACCGCGACCAAACCCGCCTGGTCTCCGGATCGGCGCGTCACGGCAAGTGCCGTCCGGTGGACCATCGCGCGCTCCTGCCACCGGCCGGAACGCCGCAGATAAGTGGTGCAGGCCCACGCCAAGTGCCTGGCCTGCCCGGCGTACCCGTGTTCGGCCGCGAACCTGATCTGCGCCAGCAAAGTCGTGGTCTCCGCCACGAACCAGTCGATCGCGTCGGCGTAGGTCGTGATCGCCGGAAAGCCCGCCCGGAGTTCGTCGTCCGGGACCCGGACGACGCCGTCACGGCACGGCTGGATCGTGAGATCGGCAAGCACGGCGAGACGGGAAGTGAAATCGAGAAACCGCTCGATTCCCTCCGCCCGCTCGGACACGTACTTTCCCTGCGCCGCTCGCTCGGTGGCATACGCTCGCAGCAGATCGTGGAACCGGAACCTGCCCGGCGCGTGTTCCACGAGCAGGTGTGCGCCGATCAGTTCGTTGAGCAGCTCCCGAGAGCTCGTCCCCATCAGCGCGTCGCAGGCGTACCCGTCGATATCCGGCCCCGGATGCACGCCGAGCAATCGGAAAAGCTTCGCGGCAGGCGGGGAAAGCACGTTGTAGGACCAGGAAAACACCGCGCGGACACTGAGATCGGTGTCGCCGAGATCAAGGATGTCGAGGCGCTTGCGTTCATCCCGCAGCTCCCGGACAAACCCGCGGAGCGGCCACGTCGGCTGCCCGGCCACCCGGGCCGCCACTATGCTCAACGCCAGCGGAAGCCGGACGCACAACTCGGCGAGTTCACCCGCCGCCAGCGGATCGGCGTCGAACCGGCTGGCCTCGACCCGCTCCGCGAGCAACGCCATCGAGTCCTTTGTGGACATGACGTCCAGCGCGATCCGGTAGGCACCTTCCCTTACCGTCAGCCCGTCAAGACGTCGGCGGCTGGTGACGATCGCGACGCAGTTCGGGCTCGCCGGAAGCAACGGCCGGACGTGCTCCGACGAACTGGCGTTGTCCAGCACGATCAACATGCGCCGCTCGGCAAGCAGGCTGCGATAGAGCGCGGCCCTGGAATCCAGGTCGACAGGGATGGCGTTCGCGTCGACGCCCAGCCCCTGGAGGAAACCGTGCAACGCCTGGCCCGCGTCCATCGGCTCGCCCTGATCGAACCCTCGCAGGTTGACGTGCAACTGTCCGTCCGGGAACCGGTCCTTGACCTGATGGGCCCAATGCATGGCCAAGGCCGTCTTGCCGATCCCGGCGCTCCCGTCGATGGCGGTGATGACCACCGTGCCCTCGCCTGCCGCGCTGTCGAGCAGATCCATCAGCCTGCCGAGTTCCTCCTCACGGCCGACGAACTGCCGAATGTTGGCGGGTAGCTGATGCGGCACGTCCGGGCCGGGAAGCGGAGTTTGCGAGGGACGCACGGTGGAATCGGGCAAACAGATCCAGGCGACCGCGTCGGTCTCCTTGGCCGCCACACGGACCTGGACGTAGGTCTCCCTTTTCGCCGATGCGCTGTGCCACACGACCTCGTCGTAGAACCACGAGGAAGTGATGACCGCGAGCAGACCGGACGACTCCGCCAAGGCGTCCTTGAGCACCGGCGCGTCGAGCAGCCGGAAAGCAAGATTGACCGCTCCGCCGACCACGCCGTGTTTGTCGTAGTGGATCTCCCCGGCGTGCAGCGCCAGCCGCAACCGGATCTGCTCCTCGACCCCTCGACCCCGATTGTGGCCGAGCAGAGCCGAAACAAGCTCCTGCGGCAACGACTCGGCGAACACACTCTTAGGCACGTTCGCCGGCACCATGACCAGTACTCCGTCGCCGCGATCCTCGTGGTCGCAGTCGTCCCACGGGATGCCCGAGCGGAGGAACGCCAGCCGCAACAGCTCGTACAACCCTTGCCGGACGGCGACCCGATGCAGGTTCGTCCGCCGGGGGTCGCCGAACCCGGCGACGTCCACCACGAGGATCGTCCGATGCACTGCAGTCACGAGACCGCGACTCTACCCGCCCACAGTCCGGCACCCGCCGCTCGCCGTAGACGGTGGGTCGGGGGCGTTGGGCGTGCCCGTCGCGAAGCGGCGTGCCATCTGTCGACAGATGGCGGTCTCTTAGTTCGTAAGAGACCGTGTGATGTCGACATCTCGCGAGGCGGTGAAGGGCAGGGCGCGACCAGCGGAGCGGTCGGGTTAGCTGGGAGTGCCGAAGTCGCCCAGTAAGCCGGTGTAGGGCTTCGGCAAAGGCGCGGCGAACTCGCCTCGAGCGCCGGTCCGCAAGCCCATGGTCACCAGCGACTGCACCATTAACGTCGCCGCCTGCACACCATCGACCACCGGAACGCCGATCTCGGCGGAGATTTCCGCGCACAGGTTCGTCATCCCAGCGCAGCCGAGGACGACAGCATCCGACCCGTCCTGTTCGACGGCGGTCCGGCAGGCGGTGGTGAGCTTCTTGACGGTTTCGGGGTCGGATTCGAGGTCAAGTACCGGAATCCCGCACGCGTGGACGCCGCGGCAGAAGCGGCGGGCGCCGTAGCGGTCGGCGAGGTCCCAGGCGCGGCCTCGGGTGCGGTCGAGGGTGGTCACGACGCTGAAGCCGCCGCCGAGGTAGCTCGCGGCGCGCATGGCGGCTTCGGCGATGCCGACGACGGGGCCGTGCGCGAGTTCGCGGGCGGCGTCGAGGCCTGGGTCGCCGAAGCAGGCGATGACGTAGCCGTCGGCTCCTTCCTGTTCGCCGGACGCGATTTCGGCCAGGATTCCGGGGACGCTCAGCGCTTCGTCGTAGTGGCTTTCGATCGACGCCGGGCCCATGGCGGGGGACACCGCACGCACAGTCGTGCCCGGGCCGGCGACGGCCCGGGCGAACTGCTCGATCACGGCGGTCATGCCCTGGCTGGTGTTCGGGTTGATGACCTTGATGAACACGGCTAGTTCACTGCCTCCTCGATCCGGCTGCGGGTGGCGACGTGCGTCCGTGGCGCGAGGACCCGGTAGACGACCAGGCCCAGTGCCATGCCGATGAACCAGCTGTACTGCGCGGTGGTCGCCATGCCGGGGCCGTTCGTCCACAGCACGGGGACCATGGCGACGGCGGCACCGATGGCCGTGGCGATGATGGCGGGCGGGTTATAGCCCTTGCGGTAGAAGTAGCGGCCTTCCGGCGACATCGTGAAGAGATCGTCGACGACGACCTTTTGCTTGCGCACCAAGTAGTAGTCCGCGATGAGCACGCCGAACAGCGGGCCGATGAACGCGCCCAGCGTCTCGAGGGTGTAGTGGATGACATCCGGGTTGTTGTACAGGTTCCACGGCGTGATCAGCACGGAACCGACCGCCGCGATCATGCCGCCCGCGCGCCAGCTGATCCTTTGTGGACTGACATTGGAGAAGTCGAACGCGGGCGAGATGAAGTTCGCGACGATGTTGATGCCGATGGTGGCGATGGTGAACGTCAGCGCGCCGAGGACGATCGCGAACGTACTGTCGATCCGTGCGACGGTCTGCACCGGGTCGGTGATCAGCTCGCCGAACACCGGGATGGTGAGCGACGCCGTCACCACCACGAGGATCGAGAACATCAGGAAATTGACCGGCAGCCCAAGCAGGTTCCCACGCTTCACGGCCTTGAAAGACTTGCCGTAGCGGGAAAAGTCACCGAAGTTCAGCATCGGCCCGGAGAAGTACGACACCACGAGCGCGATCGCGCCGAGCATGATCGGCACCGCGTCGAACCCGGAGTACTTGACCTCGCCCAGATTCAGGTTGACCGCGCCCCAGCCGGCTTTGAAGATCAGATAGCCGACGAGCAGGAACATCACGACGTAGACCGCGGGGCCGCAGAAGTCGATGAACCGCCGGATGGTTTCCATCCCGGTCCAGAAAACCGCCGCCTGCAACACCCACAGCAGCGCGAACGAGCACCAGCCGAGCAGCGACAACCCCATGAACCCGTACTGGTCGACGATCGCGTACGGCATCAACCCCGGGAAAAGCTTGAGCAGCACGATATCCAGCGCGGCGGACGCGAGGTAGGTCTGGATTCCGTACCACGCAACGGCGATGAGCCCGCGGATCACCGCCGGGACGTTGGCGCCGAGCACTCCGAAGACACTGCGGCAGATGACCGGGTACGGGACTCCGGTGACCTGGCTCGGTTTGGCGACCAGGTTGCAGAAGACGTACACGATGGAAATGCCGACCAGCAAGGAGATCAGGACCTGCCAGCTGCTCAGCCCCAGTGCGAACAGGCTGCCCGCGGTGACGTAGCCGCCGACACTGTGCACATCGGACATCCAGAAGGCGAAGATGTTGTACGAGCCCCAAGACTGCTTCGCGAGCGGGGCCAGGTCTTCGTTGGTGAGGCGGGGATCGTAACCGGGTTTGACCAGGCCGCTGCCAACCGGCGTGCCCGCTGCTTCGACCAGGTCCTGGGCGTGCTCGCGTGATGCTGTTTCGGTCATCACTGCTCCTCGGTGCGTCGATCGCCGGTGACCCGGCGGAATCGGTACCCCAGGAAAGGTAGGAGCGAAGTATTACGTGCCCATGACGTGAATCATATATTCTCGTGCGTCACTCCGGGTCGGCGAACAACCCGGTGTCCGTCGGCAGCCCGGCGAGCGAGGACCGCAGCCGCCCGTGGTGTGTGCCCGCCGCGCGCAAGAGCGCCGCGGTGTCGCGAGCGACGAACGCCGTCAGCATCTCGTTGTGGTCCAGGTGCAGGGTTTCCCGCTCGGACTCGGCCACGTGCGCCATCGGCTGCACGGGCTCGGTGACGTTCCAAGCGGACTCGAGCATCTTCAACAGCCGTTGCATCCCACAGGAACGCACCAGCGCGAGATGGAAACTCCGGCTCTCCCGGTGATAGCCGCGGACGTCGTTGGCGAGGATCGCGTCTTCGAGTGCCTGGTGCGCCGCGCGGGCTCGGGCGTCGTCTGATTCATCGGCCGACGTGACAGCGGCGGTGAGCGCCGCCGTCTCCAGGACTTCCCGCACGAGGTACATCTCGCGCAGCTCCGCGACAGTCAGCTTGGCGACGGCGTAGCCGGCGTTGGGGCGATGCTCGACCAGTCCCTCACCGATCAACGTCTTCAGTGACTCCCGCACCGGGATGACACTGACGCCGAACACCGCGGCGACCTCGTCGAGCGGGATCGGCGTGCCCGGCGGGACCTCGCCGTCGAGCAGGCAGCGGCGCAGCTCGTCCAGGATCGCGGCCTGTGAGCTGTGCGGGTGCTCGCTCACCAGCCGCGCGATGAGCGCTGAGCGGCGTCTGGGTCCCGGCATGCGAGCAGGCTACGGCAGACCTCGTGAGTGTTTACAAGTGTTAGAACACTCGTAGCCACTCACGAGCCTCGGCCCGCGCCACCGGATAGGCCGCGTCCTTGCTGCCGTGCAGCACCAGGATCGGCGCCCGGATCTCCCCCAGCCTGGCGAGCAGGTCATCGCGGCCGACCAGCGTTTCCAGGTTGTTCTTCAACCGGGCGGCGGGGACGGTTCGCCACTTGTCCTTCCACGTCGACGCGTCGGTCTCGCCGAGGCAGATCGCCGCGTTGACGTCGAGCAGCGCGTCCACCGGGCCCTGGGCCTCCCACATATCGGCGAAGCCCCGGTACGCCGTGGCGACGTCGGGATCCTCGACCGCGGCCGACGTCCCGAGCACGGCCAGCGCGGTGATGCGTTCCGGCGCCAGCAGTGCCGCCCGCATGGCGACGAACCCGCCTTGGCTGGTGCCGATGATCGCCGCCCGCTCGATCCCGAGATGATCGAGCAGCGCCAGCACGTCACGGGCGACGTCCCAGTAGTCGAACGTGCCGTCGGTGAGGCTGCCACCGTGGCCGCGCTCGTCCATCGCGATCAGGCGGAAGTCCGCGCCCAGCGCCGCGACCTGCGGCGCGAACATGTCGGTGTCCATCAGGTACGCGTGCAGCATCAGCACGACGGGCCCGTCGCCGCCGTGGTCGACATAGTTCAGCTGCTGACCGCCGTTGGTCGTGGTCGAACTCATGGAGACTCCCTCGCGCTCATGGAGACTCCCTCGCGCCGGATACATGATCGACTTTAGCCCACCACCGTCCACTCCGGCGGAAACAGCCATTTTCCCCTTTGTTTCCCGCACCGAAACAAAGGGCGGAAAACGCCCGTCGATTCCACTCTTTCAGGGACTTTCGCTCGCGAGTTTGTCACGAGGACGAAACATCAGAACCCACCCGGGTTTCGCTAGGCTGTCCGGAAAGACCCGCCCCGCACCGGCATTGACAGGCACGAACACGCCTACCTCATTTCGGGAAACGGAAAATGCGCCCTTACCGACCTTTGGGTACAGCGAGGAGGAGCCGTGAGCCCACGCCATCGCTCGCTGTCTGACTACGACGGTGAGGAAGAAGACCGATCCGGCCAGCTGTTTCAGCGCTTGTTCGGTTCCGCCACCATCCGCGGCAGGCTCGTCCGCATCCTCGTCGTCTCCGTGGCGCTCGTCGTCGCGCTGCTCGGCGTGACCATCGCCGCCGAAGTGCGCGGCTACACCGCCGCCGGGGACACCCGCGACGCGGTCGCATTGGCGCTGACTGTGCAGGACACCACCCAGGAACTCCAGCGTGAACGTGGTCTCACCAACGGCATGCTCGGTGGCGAAACCCGGTTCGACTCCGTCATCGGCCCGCAGCGAGCCGCGACGGACCGCGCGCTCAGCACGCTCAACCAGGCCATCGCCGACGAGAGCGTGCCCGGCGCCGACCGCGTCAAGACCGCGCTGAACCGGCTGAGCGACCTGCTCTCCACCCGGCAGAACGTCGACGCCGACCGGGCCGACCGCACGACCACGTTCCAGTACTACAGCGCCGCGATCACCGCGCTGAACCAGATCGACCTCGGTTTCGATCAGGCACAGGACACCCAGCTGCGGCGCGGGCTGCTGGCACTGGGCGCGCTCGCCGACGCCAAGGAAGCCACCGCGCAGGAACGCGGGTTCCTCAACGGCGTATTCGCCGCGGGACGGTTCAACTCGGGCGAGTACATCAGGTTCACCGAGATCCGCGCCGCGAAGCAGAACGGCCTCGCCGCGTTCGCCCGCAACACGACCGCGCCCCGGCAGTCCCAATTGGACGCCAGCCTCAAGTCCGAAGCGGCGACGAAGGCCGCGGGTTCGGAGAACATCGCGATCACCGCGACCTCCGGCCCGATCCCCCAGCGGATCGACCCGGTCGACTGGTGGGCCCAGATGACCACCGTCATCGACCAGATGCGGGACACGCAGCGGTCCGTCGGTGACGACCTGCGCGTGCGCGCCGAGGAACTCCGGTCCAACGCCGCCACCGCGCTCGTCCTCTTCCTGGTGCTGGCCCTGCTCGCGGTGGCACTCGAAGTCACGCTCGTGGTCGGCGCGCTGCGCTCGATCGTCCGGCCGCTGGCCGCGCTAGCCGTCGAGGCCGACGACGTCTCGGCCCGGCGGCTCCCGGCCGCGGTGGCCGGCTGGCACTCCTCCGGTGGCCAGGCACCGGATCGACCGGCCCGCGTGCGGACGCCGGCGCGGGCGGGCAGCGAGATCGCGTCGGTCGCCGCGGCGCTCGACCGCGTCCAGACCACCGCGTTCGACCTCGCCGGCGAGCAGGCCCTGCTGCGCCGGAACACCACCGAGTCACTGGCGAACCTTGGCCGCCGCAACCAGAACCTCGTCCGCCGCCAGCTCGGCTTCATCAGCGAGTTCGAGCGCGAGGAGCTCGACCCGACCGCACTGGCGAACCTGTTCGAGCTCGACCACCTCGCCACCCGCATGCGCCGGAACGCCGAGAGCCTGCTGGTCCTGGTGAGCGAGTCGGGGCCGCGGCGCAGCGCGAAACCGCTGGCCGTCACCGAAGTCATCCGCGCGGCACTGTCCGAAGTGGAGGATTACCGCCGGGCGGCGCTGCGCCGGGTCGACGAGATCCAGATCACCGGGTCGATGGTCAACGAGCTCGCGCATATGCTGGCCGAGCTGATGGAGAACGCCCTTTCGTTCTCCCCGCCGGACCTGGAAATCGAGATATACGGCCGGAAACTCGGCTCGAAGTACATGCTGGCCGTGGTGGACCACGGCGTCGGGATGACCCGCGAGCAACTGGAACGGGCCAACGCCCGGCTGCGCGGCGAAGAAGACTTCATCGTCGCCCCCACCCGGTTCCTCGGCCACTACGTGGTCGGCCAGCTCGCGCAGCGGCTCAACGTCGAGGTCGAGCTGACCGTGTCACCGGTCAACGGCATCGTCGCGCGGCTGCTGCTGCCCGAGGAAATGCTCGTCACGGAACCCGTGCCGGAGACGCCGAAGCCTTCGCCCGTACCGAAAGCAGCGCCGATCGTCTTGCGAGAACCAGTGCCCGAACCCGAACCCATCCTGTGGCCGGTCGCGGACGAAGAAGCCGAGCCCTCCGCCCCGCCAGTCGAACGAACCCGCAACGGCTTGGTCAAGCGGACCCCGAAACGATCTTCGGGTGTCGGCAGGCCCGCGCCGGCACGACCGGCCGCACCGCGGACCTCCGCCAACGAGGTCCGGTCCCCCGACGAGGTGCGGACGATGCTTTCCAACTTCCGTTCCGGCCACGAGCGCGGAACGGCCGACAAGGAGGAGTCCCGGTGACGGCCGACGTACAGCACGCCGACCCCCAGACCTTCAACTGGATGCTGGCCAACTTCGTGCGCAACACCGACGGTGTGCGCGACGCGGTGGCGGTTTCCTCGGACGGGCTGCTGATCGCGATGTCCGACGGCGTCGACCGGACTTCCGCGGACAGGCTGGCGGCCATCGTTTCCGGCCTGTCGAGCCTGGCCAAGAGCGCGGCCCGTAGCTACGAGTTCGACGGCCTCAAGCTGATCATGATCGAGATGCGGCGGGGTTTCCTGCTGGCGTCGGCGATCGCGGACGGCAGCTGCATCGGTGTCATCGCCGACGACAGCTGCGATGTCGGGCTGGTCGGCTATGAGATCGCGAAGCTCGCGGACCGAGCCGGTACGCTGCTGACCCCCGCACTGATCGGCGAGCTTCGGGAGAGCTTGAGGAGATGAACGCCGACGAGCCGCACCGGCTGCCCGACCCACGGATGATCCCTGCCCACCGGCCGCAGTCCTGGTTCCAGCCGCAGGTCGAGCCCGAACCGCCCCGCCGGGACGAGCATCCCGACGGCGAGCACCGGGCGGTCCGGCCGTTCATCATGACCGGCGGCCGTACCTGGCCGCTGGTGGACAACCTGCGGATCGAAACGCTGGTCGTCGCGGCCAGCGCGGCGCTGTCGGCACCGCTGAAGTTCGAAGAGCTCACCGCGGTCCGGCTCTGCCAGCGGCCGAACTCGCTCGCCGAGATCGCCGCTACGCTCGGCGTCCCGATCGGTGTGGCCAGGGTGATCGTCGCCGACCTCGTCAGCGCGGGCCACGTGTCAGTCCAGGAATCGGCGGAGCTGCCGATTTCCGTCATCGAAAGGATGCGTGACCTTGTCAGGGCCCTCTGAGTCCCGTGCGCCGTCGTCGGTCAAGATCGTGGTCAGCGGCGGGTTCGGGGTCGGCAAGACCACGTTCATCGGCGCGGTCTCCGAGATCGAACCGCTCACCACCGAAGCGGCGATGACCGAGGTTTCGGTCGGCGTGGACAACACGGACCAGCTGCCCGACAAGGCGACCACCACGGTGGCGCTGGACTTCGGCCGCATCACGCTGGACGACTCGCTGGTCCTCTACCTGTTCGGCACGCCCGGCCAGGAACGGTTCGTGTTCCTCTGGGACGACCTCGTGGACGGCGCGCTCGGCGCGGTGGTCATGGTGGACACCCGCCGCATCGACGACTGCTACCCGGTTCTCGACTACTTCGAGGAGCACCAGACGCCGTTCATCGTCGCGGTGAACCACTTCGACGACGGCCGTGAGTTCGACCTCGACGAGGTCCGTGAGGCACTCGGTGTCGACGACCCGATCCCGCTCATCGCTTGTGACGCAAGGGATCGGGACTCCGTCAAGGAGGTTCTGGTGGCCGTGATCGAGCAGGTGCTGATGCAGCGGCTGGCCGAGTCCGTCGGCTGAGTTCAGCGGCTCGCCAGATACGCCGATATCTCGACGGCGACCGTCGAACGCTGATGGGCGCCGTACTTCTTGAGAATATTGCCGACGTGGGTCTTCACCGTGGGCAATTCGATATGGAGCCGGGTGCGGATCTCGTCGTTGGTCAGCCCTTCGGCGAGCAGCTTGGCGACTTCGCGCTCCCGCCGGCTCAGCAGGCCGAACCGATAGGCGGCTTCGCGATAGTCGTCGAATTCGAGTTCGGCCGAATCGATTTGCAGGCGCTCGCATTCACGGACGACCTCCCGCGCGGAATCGAGGAGAGGATGTCCTTCCCGTTCCAGCGCGTCCGCGACCCTCGCCGCGGACCGCCGCACGACGTCGACGCGCTCGATGACCAGATCGCTGATCGCCTTCGTGGCCGTCCTGACCGGGGACGAGCGCCGGTAGTCGAGTGAGCGGATCAGATAGCGCTGCTCGTCCTCCGCGGACAGGATGCGCGCGAGCAGTTCTGTCAGCCATTCCAAGGCCGCGAGCTCAGCGGGGCCGTAACTCCCGGCGGCGTAGGCCTGCGCGGAGACCACGCCGATGATCTCGTCGGAGTTCGTCCGCCGCATCGGGACGAACAGCGCGTCGAGTGACGGGCGGTCCTTTTCACCCCAGCGGACGCCGCGGTTCAGCACCTTGCCGCCGTCGAGACCGTAGGTGTACGAACGTTTGTTGACATACACCCAGCCGGTCGGGCCGTCGGGATTCAGCTTCCGGACGCCGGGAAGCGCGTACACCGCGCCGTCGTATTGGTAGGCGAAAAGCACGTGATCCTCGTCGCGAAACAACGCGACGAGAAAAGCGTCGGCCGTCATTACCCCGCTGACCACTCTTCTCAAGCGGTCGTAGAGCGCGTAATGCCCGTGGCCGATCTCCGCGGACAGTAACACTTGCCCTGCACGCAGTTGCCGTACCAAGTTCTCGTCGAAGTGGTACACGGGAGCTCCCAGCCTAGGCCGTGTCTGGAGGATCACCACTCGTTAATCGGTCCGCGGGCCGCAAATGTTAGTGGGGCATGGCGCCCTTGAAGTCAGCCGATCGGCACTTCGGGTGCGGGTTCCCAGAGCTCGAAGCGGTTTCCCTCGGGATCGGCGGCCCAGGTGAAGCGTGGCGTGGCTCGGGATGTCGCAAACGGCCCGTCAGCGACGTTGAGCGTCCTGCGGCACGCCACGTTTGCCCTACCCGGCGATAACACCCCAATGAGCCCCTTCGGCTCATGTGCGCGGCATGGAGCCGAACCCCGCGACGATGAGCGTGCCGACGATCGGCGGGCGCTCTACGCCCATGCGGACGGTGTTGACGGCGTAGACCGCGCGGCGGCTGCCGTCGGCGGTGGTGCCGATCGCGGTGCTGTAGCCGGGCCGGTCGCCGGTCTTGCCCCAGACGACGACGCCGTCGAAGTCGAACCGCTGCCAGGCCATGGCGAACTGGTCGGGCCGGCCACTGGCCGCGGCGGGCACGGTCAGCATCTGCTGGAATTGCGCCGGGCGCAGGAGACGCCCGCCGAACAACGCGGTCATGAATCGGTCGAGGTCACGGGCGCTGGAGATCATGGCGCCCGCCGCGCCGGACACCGACGGGTCGTGCTCGGTGATGTCGACGAGGGCGGTCTGACCGTCGGCATCACCGACTTGGACCTGCTCGTAACCGTGGGCGTGCTTGCCGGGGATCCAGAACTCGTGGTCCGGCGCGCTGGTCTGGGTGAGGCCGAGCGGGCGCACGATCCGCGCTTCGATCGCGTCCTGGTAGCTGCGCCCGGTGATCTTCTCGATGAGCGCGCCGAGGACGTTGTAGTGAATGTTGCCGTACACCTGCTGCTTGCCGGGCTCGCCTGCCATCGCGGTCTGGCTGGTCGCTTCCCGGACGAGCCGCTGCGGGCTCCAGTGTTCGTAGCGGTGTTCGAAGAACCACGCGGGGTCCTTGGAGTCGATGGTCCCGCCGGGGAGGCCGCTGGTGTAGTCGAGCAGCGTCCGGACCGGGATGGGCGGATACGTCGCGGGCAGCAGGTCGGGCAGGTACCGCTGCACGGGCGCGGCGAGGTCGATCTTGTTCTCCCCCACCAGTTGCAGCACCACGGTGGCCACGAAGGTCTTGGTGACACTGCCGATCCGGAACAGGCCGTCGGCGGGCACCGGTTGCCCGGTGTGGATGTTCCCGACGCCGGAAGTCCCCACCCAGCGCAGGCCCGGGCCGTTGACGGCGGCGAGCAGCCCGGTGCCGTCAGCCGGCGAAAGACTGTCGACGGCTTGGCGCATGGCGGCCGGGTCGAACGGCGGCAGTTGGGATGCCGTGGCGGACGCCGGGGCCGCGGTGCCGATGACCGCGGCCACGCAGGCGACAGCAGTGAACCAACGAGTTTTTGTTCGCATAGCGGGAAGTCTGTCGACGGCGCGGCCGCGCCGGTATCGGGTGAGACCCTGGCATCTCCCCTAGGGAAGATCGGCGATCCGTGCCTTCAGCACCCCGACCCACCGCTCCCGCGCGTCCTGTTCCCCGTGCAGCCACTCGACTTCGGCCGCGTGTTCGACGTCGGCGCCGAGCTCCGCGAGCCACCACGCGGTGATCGCGGCCCAGAAACCGAAAGCCGGGCCGCGCAGTTTGGCGACGAGCCGGTCCCGCGCCCGCTGCGCGGCTTTGACGTCACCTTCGATGCACCGGACGAACACCTCGCCGACGTCGGCGTGCACCGCACCGCTCGCGTGCAGCCGCGAGACCACGGCCTCCGCCGGGTCGAGTCCCGCCCTGGCCACCGCTATCGATTCCCGGGCCTCCGCTTCGCCGACCGTGTTTCCCAGTCGTACGTAGATTTCCACCGCTTCGAACGAACCGCTCTCGTAGCCGGGAACGGTGAAGCACCGGAGTTCGCCCCGGGTGCGCAGGGCATGTGCGACGAGCTCGGGCGAACCAAGGCGTTCGGCGGTCTGGAGCCTGGCCTCGAACAGCTCCTCGGCTTCGTCGAACCGGCCGAGGATCCACGCGACCCGGCCGCGGATTCCCGCCGCCCAGAAGGACTGCGACGGGTCGCTTTCGTCGAATTCCCACGTCAGCGCGCGCTCGAGCCGCCCGCACATCCAGTCTTCCTGGCCGAGCGTGTGCCGCACCTCCGCCGCGAACGGGCCGTCGCGCAGCGCGACCTCCAGCCGGACGCGCTCCGCTTCGCCGGACCGGCCGTCCGCCTCCAGCATCCGGCCCAGCCAGCTGCTCACGTAGTCCCAGCCCGCCGGGTCCAGCCGGACGTCGTCCAGGCACGCGCTCAGCACGGACGCCGTGCGTGCCGGGGTGCTCTGGAACCGGCGCGCGATCGCGGTCAGCGCGGTGGCCGCGGGGCGGAACACGCTGCCGGACGGGGTGACCACGTCGGTCCAGGCGAGCACCTCCCAGTGCCCAGACGCGAGCAGGCGCGCGGCCAGCTGCCACAACCAGTGCGGCACCGACATCACGCGCAGGGTCAGCCCGACGGCGTCCTTGAACAGCCCGGCGAGCAAGGCGCTGTCGACCGAATCGAGCGCTTCTTCGGTGCGGCGGTGGACCTCGTCTCGCAGCCTTCCGGCCGCCAGTGCCCATTGCCGCCCCTTCCAGCGGTCCTCGGCGACGTCGTAGCGGCGGACAGCCTCGCGCAGCGATTCGTGCAGGCTGAACGACGCGGGCGCGCGGCGGACGAACGGACTCGCGAGGAATCGCAGCATCGCCGCGTCGTCGGCGTCGGGCGCGCCGGCGCGCAGCATGGCTTCGTCGAAACAGGTCATCAGCGACGCCGTGCGCAGGAGATCGCGCTGGACCACGTCGAGCTCCCGGATCAGCCCGGTGACGATCTCCGCGAACGGCTGTCCGGCGTCGCCGGGTCGGGTCCCGCCCGCGGCCGCCTGCTCGAAGCGGATCGCCGCGAGCTCCAGATACAACGGGAGCCCGTCGGCGGCGCGGGCGATGGTGTCCCGGACCGGCGGCGGGATCGCCGGTTCGACGCCCCGGATGAGCCGCTGCCGCAGGAACAGGCCCGCGTCCTTCGACGACAGGCCACGCAGGAGATGTTGCGCGGGCTCGACGTCGCCGGAGAGCGTCGGCCAATGCTCCGGGCCCGACCACTGCATGATTCCCCGGCATTCCTCACCCGCCCAGCCGAGCCGATTGC
The DNA here is from genome assembly GCF_036008905.1 of Amycolatopsis sp. Lineage (GTDB taxonomy): Bacteria > Actinomycetota > Actinomycetes > Mycobacteriales > Pseudonocardiaceae > Amycolatopsis. The sequence goes on from NZ_DASYMU010000023.1 coordinate 54,269, forward strand.
GGCCGGTGATCACGAACAGCGCGTTGGGCATCAGGTGCACGAGCCGGGAGAGCAGGTCCTCGGTGTCGCCACGGCAGGGCGCGCTGTTCTGGACCTGCTCCCAGGTGTCGAAGAAGACGACGAGCCTGGTCCGGATGCCACCGCGCAACTGGTTCCGCTGGTACCGCGCGAGTTCCCAGGCCAGCAGCGACACGAGGTAGCTGCGCATCGCCGCCGGGTCCGTCTCCTCGACGATCGGCGGAAAGAACGGGCAGTCGATCTCGAGCCCCTGGTGGGTCAGCCGTTCCTTGACGCCCTGGCGCGCCAACCGGACCGCGCTGGTGAAGACGTCGAGCACCCCGTCGGGGCTTTCGAGGAGGTTCTCGACGGTCTGTTGCAGCTGGGTGCCCAGCGCCAGTCCGCGCGCGGCGGAGGAGTCGTCGACGGCGGTCTGCAGGGGCACGCCAGGATGCGCCCGTTCCCAGTAGACCGCGAAAGCGAGGTCGAACGCGGGCCACGCCGGTTTCCAGAGGCCGAGCGTCGCACGCAGGCCGAGGAGCAGTCCCTCCAAATCGGACGAACCGCCTTCGTCGAAGTCCAAGCGGAAACAGGCTCTCTGCTCGTCCTGGAACTCCGTGGCGAGGTAGCCGTCATTCAGCTCCAGCGACAGGCGCGTCTTCCCGATCCCGCCGGGGCCGTGGAACACCAGCACGTTGCGGCGCGGTGAACGCAGGTCCTCGACCAATCCGACCGGATCGCTGAAGTCCTGCTGTGCCAGCGCATTCTCGAAGATTTCGAGCTCGGTCCGGCGACCGGCGAAGAGAACGCGCGCGGACACGGCGGAAGACAGCCCGATGGAGAAGAGCGACTCCGAATTCACCTCATGACCGTAGTCATCAAAAAGCCCAGGTCCGCTGCTCCATAGGGAGTAATCAGTTCTCGCGGGGGGCCTGCTGCAGCGCGCCCATGGCCAGCACCTGGTCCGCCTGATCCTTGGTCAGCCTGTTCTCGACACCGCAGAACGTGCACTGCGTGAGGTACTTGGTACTGACCGGGAACAGCGGGATGAAGAACAACGTGAACTTGGTGACCACCTTGCGCAGCGCCTGCGCCGCCTGGTTCGAGCAGTTGCCGCAGACGAAGGTCACCATCGCCAGCTGGAACACCTTGCCCCGAAACCCAAAAATGATCATCACGCGCTCCCGGTTCGACTTCGCTACTCCGACCCTGTCACAGGTCCGCGCCCCGAGTCGCCCCGAGTGCAGTCTGTGCACACTCAAGCGCGTTCTGTGCACGGATTCGCGGAAATTCGACGTCACCGTCGCGACCGGACGGCTGGACCGGCGCGGCATGCTCTGTGCGTTGATGCTCCTGCTCGCGCTGGCCGACTTCCTCGCCGCGATCGCGCCGTCCTATCCGATCATGATGATGTCGCGGACCCTGGTCGGGTTCGTGATCGGCGCGTTCTGGTCGATCGGCGCCGGACTGGCGGCGCCGCTGGTGAGCCCGGAGCTCGCCGGACGGGCGACGGCGGTGATCTTCTCGGCGGTCCCGCTGGGTTCCGTGACCGTCGCCGTGTTCGCCGCGCTGCTCGCGTTCCTGCCGCCGTTGCCCACCGTCCACGTGACCCGCCTGGCCGTCCTGCGCGACATCGTTCGCCAGCCCGCTACGAGAATCGGCCTGGCACTGACGTTTCTCATCGTGCTCGCGCATTTCGGGACCTATACTGCCCGTGTTCGGCCGCGAGGCCGCCGGGGCGGTCGTGCTGCTGATCGTCTGGGGGCTCGCGTACGGAGCCGTTCCCGTCTGTGCCCAAACCTGGTTCGCCCGGGCCGCACCCCACGCGCCGGAAGCGGCTTCGGTGCTGTTCACCTCGTCGTTCCAGGCGACGCTTTCACTCGGCGCGCTCGCCGGCGGCGTGGTGGTCGACGCGACTTCGACGTCGACGGTCATGTTCCTGGGCGGCGTGGCCGCGCTGCTCGCGGTACCGCTCGTCGTCAGCACGTCGAAACTCCTTGCCAGGCACCGAATATCACGTTCCGCGGCTCAGTAGTTGAAGGCGAGCTTTTCCATTTCGTGGTCGAAATCGAACCACGCCGATTCCTGACCCGCGAGCACGAGGTCATAGGTGCTGTCGAGGAAAGCCGCGAGCTCCTGCGCGGGGGCTTCGAGCACCGCGGCACCGTCCGGCGCCTCCAGCTCGAACACGACCATCGAAAGGTCGGCCGCCGGGCTGATACGGACATCGCCCTCACCGGCGGGGGCGAGCAGGCCGTCGGCGAGCAGGTCCCGGCCGAACATCCAGCGCACCGAACCGGCACCGGTGTGATAGGTCGTGGCGACCGCGTACGGGTCGAGAGTGTCGTATTCGAGCTCGACGTGAACAGGCAGCGGAGCGGCCCCGAAGGTACGCAGTCCAAAGGTGATCGTCGCGCGGGTGACGTTGCGCTCATTGCGCATGTCATCGCCCCTTCCGTGATGGTCTGGGTGGATCTTCGCTTATTGATAACGCGTTGTGACTCCAAACCACTCATCACAGAGAAACTTTCACACTATCGGTGGAGGACTATGCCCGTTCTTCTTACCGAACGACACAGAAACACTATGACCGGGGTCACAGGACTGAGTGGTGTGAACCAGTGGCCGCCGCGGTGGTTTGAACCACTCACGCGCCAATGCCAGTGCCCTCGTGAGTGCCTACGAGTGTTCTAACACTCGTAGGCACTCACGAGCCACCCACTCAGCCGCAGCCACCGTACTCAGGGCTCGGCTCTAGTCGACGTCCATCCAGTCGCGGTTCTGCCGCTGCTTCTCGATCATGTCCGCCATCCGCTGACGCTGCTTGTCGGCGGCCTCCTGCACGGCCTTGTCGGACATGTCGACGTCCTTGGTGTCGTTGTCGACAGTCTTCCAATTTTCGGCGTTCGGCTTGTCGTAGAGCCGGTCCATCTGCTTGTCGTGCAGGAAGCCCGGCATATCGTCCTTGGACACGTTGGCGCCGTCGCGGACGACATCGCGGGCCACGTGCATCTCGACGACGTCGTCCTTGCTCATCGGCGGCGTGTGCGTGGTCCCGCCGTGGCCGTCGCTGTACTCCACCGGGCGGCCTTGCATCTTGTCGACCATGTGGTGGTAGGAGTCGTCGGCGACGTTGCCCTGCGTCGTCCCGGCTGTCGGGCGGAAACTGTCCCGATCCGGGGCAGGGGTGATCCCGTCGTTCTTCATGTGCTGGTTGGCGTAGCTGAGCTGGTTGAGCTGGACGCCGTCGCTGGGCCTGCCGTCATGCAGGGTCTGGTTCAGGTCTGCCCGGTAGCTGTCGGCGTTCCACCCGGACCCGTCCGGTTCCTTCCGCACGCCGGTGCCGATGTTGTCGCGGTGGGCCTGCTTCGACTCCTGGTAGGCGGGAGCCTTGTCCTCCAGGCGCTTCGCCGTGTCGAGGTTGTCCTTCTCCGCGGCCGTCGGCTGCCGGCCTTCATCCCTGATGGACGACTTGTGCGGGCTGTAGCGCTCGAACTCATCACCGGCGATGGCCTTGTAGCCGATCGGATGCTCCGACTCGTGCGTCTTGCCGGTGACCTCCTTTTTGGGCTCCAGCCAGTTGGGGTCGTTCTTGATCTCGTTCTTGAACTTTTCGGTGGTGCGGGCCTGCTCTTTCCCAGTGGTGCCGTACGTGCCGTCCGAGGGCTTCCCGCGGCCGCCTCCGGCCGACTTCTTCTTGGGACCGCCGCCGCCGACGAGCTGTTTTTTCGCCTTGCTGACCCCGCCCGCGGGCGCCTTCGTCTTGCCCTTGCCCTTGGCCTTCGCCGCGCAGGGCGTAACGGTCGGCGCGAGGCCGAGCGGGTCGATCAAAGCTGTCGGGTTCCCCACGTAGGCCAGCGAATCCGGAGCCGGTTCGAGACCGAGCGGGTCGTGCGAGAGATACCGGCCCACTTCGGGGTCGTAGTAGCGGTTCAGGTTGTAGTGCAGCCCGGTCTCGGCGTCGTGGTACTGGCCGGGGAAACGCAGCGGTGTGTAGGCGCGGCCGGGCCCGGACAGGACCTTCCCCCACAGCGTGGCCTGCAGGTGCCAGGCGACGCCCCCGGACTCGTCGAGCAGCTCGCTCGGGGTGCCCACCAGGTCGGTGACGATCGTGTGGAACCGCTCGTCCGGTGCGCCCAGCACCTTTTCGGTCTGGGTAACGGGGCGCGTGGTGGCCGGCTCCCACTCCCAGACCGTGGCGACCGGCGGTGTCCCGGGACCGCTGTGGACCTGTTCGGCGAGCGTGTCGCCGTCCCAGGCGAACTGGGTCTGCTCGAGCACCCGGCCGTCCGTGCCGAGGCGCTGCTTGGCGACCCGGCGGCCCAGGGCGTCGTAGCGGTACCGCCAGCGCTCGCCGCCAGGGGTGACGGCACCGGTCAACCGGTTGGCGGCGTTCCATTCGAACTGCCACTGCCGCGCGTCCGGGCCGGTGGACCGGCGGAACGTCGTGCGCCCTTCGGCGTCGTGGCCGTACTGGAGACCGCCCGCGGCCGCCAGCAGCGTGCCGCGGTACTCGCGGCCGCCTGCCACCGGGTCGCCGGGCGTCCGCGCCTGCACGATCGAACCCGCCAGGTTGTAGACGTAGTTCTCCTGCCAGCCGCGTGCGAGGACAGCGCGCACCCGCCCCACACTGTCGACGTCCATGGTGCGCGGACCGGAAATCGCGTCGGTCACGGACGCCAGATAGCCGTCCGGCAGATAGCCGTACTCGCGGTGCTGCGTCGTCTGCGTGCCCGCGACGACGGTCTGCGCGGCCAGCCTGTCGTTGCGGTCCCAGGTCTGGCGCAGCTCGGCCGCCCCGAGGTGCCGCCGCCGTTCACGTCCGGCCAGGTCGTACTCGAAGCTCAGGGTGCGCCCGCCGGTGTGCAGGGCGGTGAGCTGCCCCGCCGGTCCGTACTCGAACAGCGACTCCGCGCCGGACGGCGTGCGGCGCCTGCCGCGGCGGCCCAGCAGGTCGTAGTCCGAGCGCACCGGGCGCCCGTCGACCGTCTCGGCGACGGTGCGGCCGAGCAGGTCGTAGGTGAAGGTGACCTCGGCGTCGGTGTTGCGGGCGGAGACCATCCGCCCGGCCTCGTCGTAGGCGAACGTGGCCACCTCGTCGCCTGACTGGCGGCGGACGATCCGGCCCATCAGGTCCCGCTCGAACACGGTCGTCTCGCCCGCGCCGTTCGTCTGGCTGACGACCTGCCCCGCGGCGTCGTAGGCGTAGCGCAGGGTGCGGCCGTTGAAGTCCGTCTCGGTGGTGAGGTTGCCGGCGTCGTCGTAGGTGTAGCGCCACACCAGGCCCTGCTCGTTCGTCACCGACACCAAGCGCAGTTCGGTGTCGTAGCCGTAGACGAGGCGTTCGCCGTCCGGGCCGACGTCGGCGACGGGCAGGTCGAAATGGGCGTACTCGGTCCGCGTGGTGTTGCCCCGCGCGTCGACGCTCTCGTCGGTGTTGCCGACAGCGTTGTCCCGCCACCGCCACGTCGCCCCGTCCGGGTCGACGCGCTCCTTCATCTCGCCGCCCGTCGTCCACGCGAACCGGGTGACGTTGCCCAGCTGGTCGGTCAGCGTGCGGGTGCGGCCGTAGGCGTCGTAGTCGTAACGGGTGACCGCGCCGTCCTCGTCGACGACGGTGAGGGGCAGCCCCGCCGCGTCGGACTGGATCCGGGTGGTCCCGCCGAGCGCGTCGGTGATCCGCGCGACGTTGCCCGCTTCGTCGTAGGTGTACTCGGTCCGCGCGCCCACCGGGTCGACGACGCCGGTGACCTTGCCCCGCTCGTCGTACTCGTACCGCCAGACGGCGCCGTCCGGGCCGATCGCCGTGACGGGCCGGTTGAGCGCGTTGTACTCGGTGATCGACCGCGTTCCGTCGGGCGCGGTCACCGCGACGACGTTGCCGGCGTCGTCCCGGTCGTAGCGGGTCTGCCTGCCCAGCGAATCGGTACGGGTCAGGAGCCGGTCACGGTCGTCGTAGCCGAAGCTGGTGATGCTGCCCAGCGGATCGGTCTCCGCGATCACGTTCAGCCGGTCGTCCAGTAGGTACCGGGTGACCGCGCCGAGGGAATCCGTGACGCTGGTGACGAGGTTTTCCCGGTCGTAGTCGAAGGTGTAGTCGAGGTAGCCGTCGGTGCCGCCGGCCCGCACGACCCGGCCCGCGCTGTCGAAGCCGTAGCGGTACCACCGGCCGTTGACGTCCTCCCACCGCACGACCCGGCCTGCCTCGTCGTAGGTGAACCGGGTGGGCGTCCCGGCCGAGTCGGTCACCTCGACCAGCCGGCCGCGGCCGTCGTAGCGGTAGGAAGCCACCAGGGTCGTGGTGCCGTCGTCGCCTTCGGGCACGCGAAGCGCGGTGATCCGGCCGTCCGCGCTGTCGAAGAGCACGCGGGCGCCCGACGAGTGGCGGACCTCGGCCGGTACGCCGTTCTCGCCGTAGACCACGTCGATGCGGTTGCCGTCACCATCGAAGATCGACTCCAACGGGAAGACGCCATCCGCGGCTTCCCCGAAGAACAGCGTGTGATCTTTCTCCGGATCGGAGACGAAGTAGCCCTCGGCCGCCCTGCGCAACGGCCGCGCGGGACCGGCGTCCGGCAGCGTCACGCCGCCGCCGGTCGACACCGGGTAGACCTGCAGGCTCCCGTCGGCGAGCGCGACGTGCAGACCGTCGGGTTCGACCTCCAGGCGCTGGTCCACAGTGGACGCCCACGAAGCGCCGAAGAAGCGGCCGGAGCGGTAGGAGGAGATGTGGGCCCGCGAGAGGTCCAACGGCAACGCCCCGGCGATCTCGAGGTCCGTCTGGGTCAGCAGCATCCAGCCGGTGGCCACGTCGATCGGGTCACCGCAGGAGACTCGGTTGTCGACCGGGGTCTTGGTCTCGTGCGGGTTGGTGTTGTTGTCCTTGAGCTTCGGCGCGTCCGAGCCGCCCTTGGCACCCGAGGAACCCGTCGCACCGTCGCCGGCACCGCGGCTGACCGGCGGTGGGGGCGGGGTCTCCTTCGGCTGCGGTGGCGCGTCGGGGGTTTCGGTCTTGGGTGGCGGCGGGGAACCGTTACCGCCACCGCCCGCACCGGACGGTGTCGTCGAACCGTCGCCGCCCCTCGGTGGCGGGGGCGCGGACGACGGCGCCGTGTCCCCGCCGCCACCCTTGCCACCGCCGAGCGTGTCCGGCCCCTTCGGGCTGGACGGAAGTTCC
>NZ_DASYMU010000024.1:0-59746 GCF_036008905.1 Amycolatopsis sp.
CCGACCTCGACAACCTCGGACGGGTGGTCGATGTGCTTCCAGGAAAGCTCGGAAACGTGCACGAGGCCGTCGACGCCGCCCAGGTCCACGAAGGCACCGAAGTTGACGATCGACGAGACGACGCCCTTGCGGACCTGTCCCTTGGCCAGCGCGTTGAGGAACTCGCTGCGGACCTCGGACTGGGTCTGCTCCAGGTACGCCCGGCGGGACAGGACCACGTTGTTGCGGTTCTTGTCCAGCTCGATGATCTTCGCCTCGAGCTCGCGGCCGACGTACGGCTGCAAGTCGCGGACGCGGCGCATCTCGACCAAGGAGGCGGGAAGGAAGCCACGGAGGCCGATGTCCAGGATGAGACCACCCTTGACGACCTCGATGACGGTGCCCTTGACGGGCTCGTCCTTCTCCTTGAGCTCTTCGATCGTGCCCCAGGCGCGCTCGTACTGAGCGCGCTTCTTGGACAGGATCAGCCGGCCTTCCTTGTCCTCCTTCTGGAGAACGAGAGCCTCGACCTCGTCACCGACCTTGACCACATCGGCCGGGTCGACATCGTGCTTGATGGAAAGCTCACGCGAGGGGATGACACCCTCGGTCTTGTACCCGATGTCGAGCAGGACCTCGTCCCGATCAACCTTGACGATCGTGCCTTCAACGATGTCGCCGTCGTTGAAGTACTTGATCGTCTTGTCGATGGCAGCGAGGAAGTCTTCCTCCGACCCGATGTCGTTGATGGCGACCTGCGGTGACGCAGTCGGGGCGGTGGCGGTGTCGATGGTCATTTGGCGGGTTGCTCCGGTTATGGCTGGGGGGATTAGTGGGTTTGTAGTTTGTGCGCGCCGTAGGCATGAGGCGACTGCGAAGCAAACGTCCACCAGGGAACGACCGCGAGCATCACCACAAATGGTGCGCGGCCCGACTTCCCGGCACAACCCTGCTGAACTGAAGCAGAACCCCGCTGAGGAGAGGCAGCGCGAACCCACTGCGCTAACAAGTATCCTACGCGGTCACTGCTACGCGGCACAAACAGGGTGCGCACCGCTGAAAAGCCAGGCCGCTAGGCTGAGCCGTGAAGCTCTGACCTGGGGAAAGGATAGCGGCTTGAACCAGCCGACAGTGACCAGCACCCCCGAACCCGACGAAGACAGGCACGCGCGCGCGGAAGAGCGGCTCGGCACCGCGGGTGTCGCCTATCGCGCGGTCGGCGCTGGTGAGGCCACCGCGGCGAACCTCGCGTGGTGGGACGCCGACGCCGACGACTACCAGGCGACCCATGGCGAGTTCCTCGGCGACGCCGACTTCGTCTGGTGCCCGGAAGGCGTGCGCGAGGCCGAGGCCGGCCTGCTCGGCGACGTCGAGGGCAAGCGGGTGCTCGAAATCGGCTGCGGCCAGGCCGCTTCCGCGCGCTGGCTGGCGGGCAAGGGCGCGGACGCCGTCGCGATGGACCTGTCCGCGGGCATGCTGCGGCACGCCCGCGAGGGCAACACCCGTACCGGGATCGCCGTGCCGCTGGTCCAGGCGACTGCGGAGAGCCTGCCGTTCGCGTCGGAGAGCATCGACGCGGCGTGCTCGGCGTTCGGCGCCGTCCCGTTCGTGACCTCGATCGACGCCGTGTTCGCCGAGGTGCACCGGATCCTGCGGCCCGGCGGGCGCTGGGTGTTCTCGGTGACCCATCCGATGCGCTGGATCTTCCCCGACGACCCCGGCCCGGGCGGGCTGACCGTCACCCAGCCGTACTTCGACCGCACGCCGTACGTCGAGATCGGCGACGACGGCACCGCGACCTACGTCGAGTACCACCGCACGGTCGGCGATTACGTCCGCGCGCTGGCGGGCGCCGGGTTCGCGCTCAGCGACATGCTGGAGCCGGAGTGGCCCGCCGGGCACACGCGGACGTGGGGTCAGTGGAGTCCGTTGCGGGGCAAGCTCTTCCCGGGTACCGCGATCTTCTGTACCACCAAGCCCAAGTCGTGACCGACGTCCCTGCCCCGCTGTACCCCGCCCAGAAGGCACGCTTCGCCCGGATCGACGCCATGCTGCCCGCGGCTCCCGTCCCGCCCGAAGGCGAACGCCTGGACGCGGTGACCGCCGACGGCCGCCAGGTCAGCGGAATCCTGCAGCACCAGGCGTATCCGACCGGAGCGGCCGATCTGCTCTGGTCGGCCGCCGAGGTGTGGCAACTGTTCCCGTTCATCGGCGAGACCGGCACGGCCGGGTTGGACACACTGCTGCGGGCGTGGCGTGCAAGGCTCGCCGGGGAAACCCCCGGCGCCGACTCGGCGTGCATGGTGAACTGGCCGAGCCAGGACGCCGAGGCCATCCGCGCGTTCCTGGACCACGGGTTCGTCCCGATCTCCACGCTCGCGGTGCGCAAGTCGCCACCCCAGCCCGTGCCCGCATGCGGCGTCACACTGCGTCACGCGGAGCCGTCCGACCTCGAGGACGTGGTCGCGCTCGCGACGGCGACGTTCGCCTACACCGATCTCGTCGGCAGCCGGAAACGGGCGAACACCGCCGAACTGCTGACGCCGCAACTGGAACAGAAGCTCCGGGACCGCGGGCCGATCTGGCTCGCGGAGCGGGACGGCGAGGTGGCCGGGCTCGCCGAATGCGGCTGGATCGAGTCCACTCCGGACTCCTGGGCGGCCGACCTGCTCCCCCACGGCCGCTGGGGGTACGTAAACAACGTCGTCACCGCTCCGCACGTCCGCGGCGGCGGGGTCGGCCAGGCGTTGATGTCGTTGGTGCACAACGAGTTCCACCGCGAAGGCGCGATCGGCACGTACCTCTACTACAACCCGCCCAATCCGCTTTCGTCGGTTTTCTGGCACCGGCAAGGGTATCGTCCACTTTGGACGATTTGGGAGGTTCAGCCGGCCTCCGCGCTGCGCTGAACCGCCACCCGAGAGGGTGAAATCACACTCCCCCGGCTTGTTGTCGCTTTCTGACGGGAGTAGGTTTTTGCACTGACCAGTCAGTTCAAAAGTGTCAGTTCACAAGCAGGAGTTCCCGTGCAGGTTCGAGCCGACCAGGTGTCCGTGGACGGACCTCACGGAACGCTGTTGCCCCCGACCTCGCTGACCGTCGAAAGCGGCCGGCTCACGATCGTCCACGGCGAGCCCGGCGTCGGCATCACCGCGTTCGGGCTGGCACTGGCCGGGCGGATCAAGCCCACGACCGGCACGGTCACCCTCGACGACGCCATGGGCGCCACGAAGCTGCGCGACCTCGTCGCCGTCGTCGACGCCCCGGGGGTCAGCGAGCCCGACGACGCGCTGCCGGTACGCGTCGTCGTCGGTGAGGAACTGGCGCTGGCCCACCGGCCCGCGAGCAAGGACGCCGTCGCGCGCTGGCTCACCGAAAACGACGCCGCGGCCTTCGCGAACATGCGCTTCGAAAGCCTCACCGCCCAGATGCGCACGCGGTTGCTGACGACGTTGGCCGCGAGCCGCGAGGGCATCAAGATGCTCGTGCTGGACACGCCGGACCGGCACACCAGCGACGTCGACAGCTGGTCCGTGCTCGCCCGTGAACACGCCGAACGCGGCGTGGCCGTGGTCGTCCTAACCGCGACCACTCCCCTGAGCGCGCTGGCCGCGCCGCCCGCGCGCATCGGTGAGCAGGAGCAACCCGAGCCGCTGGTGTGTCAGCAGCCCGCCGAAGAAGACACCGCAACCACCGAAACCACCGATTTCACAGAGGAAAGCGCATGACCAGCTTCCGCATCGCCCTGAACGAGCTGCGCCGCCTGAGCTCCGGCACGCTGCCGAAGCTCGCGATCGTCGCGCTGGTGCTCGTGCCGCTGCTGTACGCGTCCTTCTACCTCTACGCGAACTTCGATCCGTACAGCCGTCTCGACAAGCTCCCGGCCGCGGTCGTCACCAGTGACAACGGCGCGACCGCCGACGGCCAGCAGCGCAACGTCGGCCGTGAGGTCACCGACGAGCTGGTCAAGTCCGGCACCTTCCAGTGGCACGAGGTCTCGGCCGCCGACGCGCTTTCCGGTGTCCGAGACGACAAGTACTCGTTCGCCATCGGCATCCCCCAGGACTTCTCCGCCGCGCTGCTGGCCGCCGGCGACTTCCGGCCGCAGCAGGCGACGATCACGCTGACCACCAACGACGCCAACAACTATCTGTCCGGCACGATCGCCAAGCAGGTCGCCGAACAGGTCCGCAAGACGATCGCGGAGAAGGTCGGCGGTGCCGCGGCCGATCGCTTCCTCCTCGGCTTCTCCACGATCTACGGCAAGATCACCGAAGCCGCCGACGGCGCGGTGAAACTCGCCGACGGTTCGGAGAAACTCAAGGCGGGGCAACAACAACTGGCCAGCGGAGCCGAGCACCTCGCCGGTGGGCTGAGCCCGTTGTCCTCCGGCCTCAACACGTTGAAGAGCAGCACCACCCAGCTTCCGTCCCAGGCCAAGCAACTGGCCGAAGGCGCGAGCCAGGTCGCCGCGGGCAACACCAAGGTCGCCCAGGCCGGGACGCTGCTCGCGGGCGGTTCGAGCGATCTCCAGAAGAGCCTCGACGACACCAACAGCGCGCTCGCGCAGCGGATGCGCGCCGACGGTTTCACCGAAGCGCAGGTCCAGCAGGTGCTCTCCTCGCTGGGACAGCTGCGCTCCCCGATCGACAACGCCAACAGCAAGATCCAGGACGCGAACGGCCAGCTCGCCGCACTGGCCGATGGCTCGCGCAAGGTGTCCGACGGCGCCGCCCAGCTCTCGGCGTCGGCTCCGGCACTCGCCGACGGCATCGCGAAGGCCGCCGACGGCGCGAACCAGCTGAACGCGGGCGCGGCGAAGCTCAACGACGGTGAGAAGACCGCGGTGACCGGGACGACCGACCTCGCCACCGGCGCGGCCCAGCTCCGCGACGGCTTGAAGGACGGCCTCAAGCAGATCCCGAACCCCGATGACCCGACCCGGACGGCCACGGCCAACACGCTCGCCGACCCGGTCGCGGTGAACTCCGTCGGCGTCGCCTCCGCCGGGACGTACGGCGCCGGGCTGGCTCCGTTCTTCATCTCCCTGGCGACCTGGATCGGCGCGTTCGTGCTGTTCCTGCTGCTGCGGCCACTGTCGACGCGGGCATTGACCGCCGGTGCGTCACCACTGCGCGTCGCCCTGGGTGGCTGGTTCGCCTCAGCGCTGCTGGGCGCGGCACAGGTGGTCGTGCTGTTCGGCGCGGTGACCTGGCTGGTGGGGATCCACATCGCGCATCCGGTGGGCGCCATCGGTTTCGCGATCCTCGTCTCGCTCACCTTCACCGCGGTGGTGCACGCGCTCAACGCGTTCTTCGGCGCGATCGGGAAGTTCCTCGGACTGGTGCTGCTGGTCCTGCAGCTGGTGAGCGCGGGCGGCACGTTCCCGTGGCAGACGATTCCCGACGCGCTGTACCCGCTGCACGTCGTGCTGCCGATGGGTTACGCGATCGACGGCTTTCGGCACTTGCTCTACAGCGGCGCTTCCATGAAGATCGTGGGCGACATCGGTGTGCTGCTGGCGTATCTCATCGGTGGGATCCTGGTCTCCACGCTGGCCGCCCGCAAGCGTCGCGTGTGGACGGTCAAGCATCTCAAACCGGAGTTGGCGTTGTGAGTTCCCGTGGCGAGGCGACGAAGCAGAAGCTGTTCGAGGCGACGCTGCGGCTGGCGGCCAGCCGCGGTCTCGTCGGCCTCACCGTCGACGACATCGCGACCGAAGCCGGTGTCGCCAAAGGCACCGTCTACTACAACTTCGGCAGCAAAGACGGCCTGGTCGACGCCCTGCTGCGCTACGGCGTCGGCCTGCTGGCCGAACGCCTGCGCGCCGCGACGACCGGCGGCGCCCCCCTGGAAACCATCGAATCCCAGGTGGACACCGCGCTGGAGTTCATCAGCGAATACCCGGGCTTCTCACAGATCCTCGTCAGCGAAATGTGGCGCACCCCCGGCCAGTGGCACGAAACCCTTACGCTGCTTCGCGAAGAGATCATCTCCATCGTCAAGGAACAGCTACAGCGCCTGGCCGACGACAATCGCCTCCCCGACGGCGTGGAAATCACCACCGCCGCCGCAGGCCTCTTCGGCACCATGCTGGTCGTTTCCCTGGACTGGCAAACCTTCCAGCCCACCCGAACCCGCGCCGACGTCCGAGACTCCGTCATGCTCCTAATAAAAGGCATGGCCCGCTAACCCCACCCCAAAAACACAACCACGCGGGTTTTAGACGCAACCACGCGGGCTTTTAGATCCCTAGACCCAGACACAGCGACTTACGGCCGGCCACGGCCGGAAGTCTTCACCGCGCGCTCGCCGAAGGCCAGGTTTGCGGGAGCAGGGCGCCCCCGACACCTGCTTGCCATACCCACCCATGCCACGCCCTGGTCACGCAAACCTGATCGCGCGCCTGCCAATAAACACAGGCTTCTAACCGTGCCTCTGTACGCACCGCGCAGCTCTGAGCCGCACAAGCCAGAGCCCAACCCCGCAGCTTTGAGCCGCACCCACCCAAAGCCATCCGCGCAGCAAAGCGCCTGGTCACCCTCGTGAGTGGCAACAAGTGTTCTAACACTCGTAGCCACTCACGAGCCACCCACCCAGCCGCGCCTAGTGCGCAGCCTCATTCCAAGACTTCCCGTAGCCGACCGAGACTTCGAGCGGCACGGCGAGCTTGTAAGCCGAGCCCATTTCCTTGCGTACCAAAGCTTCCAGCTGCTCGTGCTCCCCATCGGCAACCTCGAGCACCAGTTCGTCATGCACCTGGAGGATCACCCGGCTGCGGAGACCGGCTTCGACCAACGCCGTGTGCACGTTCAGCATCGCGACCTTGATGATGTCCGCCGCGCTCCCCTGGATCGGCGCGTTCAGCGCCATCCGCTCGGCCATCTCCCGCCGCTGCCGGTTGTCACTGTTCAAATCCGGCAAATACCGGCGGCGGCCAAAGATCGTCTCCGTATAGCCAACCTTCGCCGCATCGACAACCACGGACTGCAGATAGTCCCGCACTCCCCCGAACCGGGAGAAGTACGCCTCCATCTGGTCCTTGGCCTCTTCGTTGGAGATCTTCAGCTGCTGAGCCAGCCCATAAGCCGACAACCCGTACGCCAGCCCGTACGACATCGCCTTCACCCGATACCGAAGCTCCGGCGTAACTTCCTCAGGCGGCAACGAGAACGCCTTCGAAGCCACATACGTGTGCAGGTCCTCGCCGGTGTTGAAGGCTTCGATCAACCCGGCATCGCCGGAAAGATGCGCCATGATCCGCATCTCGATCTGGCTGTAGTCCGCTGTCATCAGATCCGCATACCCGGTGCCCACCACAAAAGCGTCCCGAATCCGACGCCCCTCTTCGGTCCGCACCGGGATGTTCTGCAGGTTCGGATCCACCGACGACAACCGCCCGGTCGCCGCGATCGTCTGCTGCAACGTCGTGTGAATCCGCGCGTCGTCGGCGATCGCCTTGATCAGGCCCTCGACGGTCACCCGCAACCGAGTCGCGTCCCGATGCTCCAAAAGGTGCTGCAGGAACGGGTGTTCGGTCTTCTCGAACAGCCCCTGCAACGCCTCGGCGTCGGTCGTGTACCCGGTCTTGGTGCGCTTCGTCTTCGGCATGGCCAGTTCGTCGAACAGCACCACCTGCAGCTGCTTCGGCGACCCGAGGTTGATCTGCTTGCCGATGACCGCGTACGCCTCATCGGCGGCCTGCCGCACCCGCACCGCGTAGTGCTCTTCCAGCGACGTCAGCTGCTCGACGTCCACCGCGATCCCGGCGGCCTCGAGCTCGGTGATGACCTCGAGCAGCGGCATCTCGATGGCACCGAGCAGCTCGACCGCGCCGATCTCCGTCAGCTCGGTCTTGAGCGCACTGGCCAGCTCCGCGATCGCCCGTGCTCGCACCAGTTCGACCTGGACGGCCTTGAGGTCTTCGTCTTCGGCGCCACCGTCGAGCAGCGACAGCTGACCGTCACCGCTGTCGGCCTCGGAGCGCAGCTCACGCTGTAAGTACCGCAAGGAAAGGTCGTCGAGTTCGAAGGACCGCTGCCCCGGACGCACCAGGTACGCCGCCAGCGCCGTGTCCATCACCAGACCGGACAACGTCCAGCCGCGTGCCAGGATCCCGTGCAGCGCGACCTTCATCGCGTGCCCGACCTTCGGCACGTTCTTGTCGGCGAGCCAGGCCGAGAGCGCCTTGTCGTCCGACTCGTCCATTGTGGACACATCGAGGTAGGCGCCCTCGCCGTCGGGCGTGGCGAACGAGATGGCCTGTATGTCGGCCTGGACCGACGCGCCGGTGGTGCGGAAGGAAAGCCCGACGGGCTCGCCCGGCCCGGCGTGCGCCGCCAACCAGGTGCCCAGGGCCCCGACGGGCAGCAACGCGCCGGTGACGTCGAAGCCTTCGTCGGCTTCCGGCTCGGAGCTGGACAGCGTCGCGAACAGCCGATCCCGCAGCACGCGAAACTCGAGTTCGTCGAACAGCCGGTGCACCGCGTCCCGATCCCATGGGCGCAGCTCCAGCCCACTCGGCACGAGCTCCAGCTCGACGTCGCGGATCAGCTCGGTGAGGTGCCTGTTCAGCATCACGGCGTCGAGATTCGCGCGCAGCGCGTCCCCGACCTTGCCCTTGACCTCGTCGACCCGGTCGATCAGCTCATTGAGGGTGCCGAACTGCTTGATCCACTTGGCCGCCGTCTTCTCCCCCACCCCGGGGATACCGGGCAGGTTGTCCGACGGGTCGCCGCGCAGCGCCGCGAAGTCCGGGTACTGGGTCGGTGTCAGGCCGTACTTCTCCTCGACCGCCTCCGGCGTGTACCGGGTCAGCTCTGAGACACCCTTCTTCGGGTAGAGCACCGTCACATGGTCGTTGACCAGCTGCAACGCGTCCCTGTCCCCGGTACAGATCAGCACGTCGAACTCGTCGACCACGGCCTGGGTGGTCAGCGTGGCGATGACGTCGTCCGCCTCGAAGTTCTCCTTGGTCAGCGCCGGGATGCCCAGCACCTTGAGCACGTCCTGGATCAGCGCGACCTGGCCCTTGAAATCATCGGGCGTGGCCGACCTCGTCGCCTTGTACCCGGCGAAGGCCTCCGACCGGAACGTCTTGCGCGAGAGGTCGAAGGCGACCGCGAGATGGGTCGGCGCTTCGTCGCGCAGCAGGTTGATGAGCATCGAGGTGAAGCCGAAGACCGCGTTGGTGACCTGGCCGGTCGAGGTTCGGAACCGGTCGGCGGGCACCGCGAAAAACGCCCGGTAGGCCATGGAATGGCCGTCGATCAGCAGCAGCCGCGGCCGCTCGGCCGTGTCTGTCGCGCCTGTGTTCTTGCCTACGGTTTGGTTCTCGATCGGGCTCACGCCAGCGAGTCTAGGGTGAGGGGCCGACACTCTTACGTGTCACCTCGGCTGTCAGCATCCCTGTCCCGTGAAAGATGGAGCAAAACCTTGACCGACCAAGCAACCAAGGAGGCACTCGAGCAGTACGCCGGTGTCGATCCCGCTGTCGCCGACCAGCAGCTGAACGAGAAGGTCGGCATGAAGCTGCTCGAG
The DNA here is from genome assembly GCF_036008905.1 of Amycolatopsis sp. GTDB lineage: Bacteria > Actinomycetota > Actinomycetes > Mycobacteriales > Pseudonocardiaceae > Amycolatopsis. The sequence goes on from NZ_DASYMU010000024.1 coordinate 9,520, forward strand.
GTGACCCCCGAACGAGTGGTCGGCACGATCCCCGTCGAAGGCAACCTGCAGCCGTACGGCCTGCTCCACGGCGGCGCCAACGCCGTACTCGCCGAGGCACTAGGCTCGACGGTCGCCGCCCTGAACGCCGGTGCGGACCGCGCGGCGATGGGCCTGGAACTGTCGTGCACGCACCACCGGGCCGTTCGCTCCGGCCTGGTCACCGGGGTCGCCACCCCGCTGCACGTCGGCCGCGGCACCATCACCACGGAGATCGTCATCACCGACGACCAGGGCCGGCGCACCTGCACCGCACGGCTCACCTGCGTCGTCCGGGACAAGCCGCCAGGCGCGTAAAGTGGATCTCGACCTGGCGCAGGTCCGCGCCTTCCTGGTCACCGCCGACCACCGGCACTTCAGCCGCGCGGCGGAACAGCTGTTCCTCACCCAGCAAGCGCTGTCGAAGCGGATCCGGAAGCTGGAAGACGCGCTTTCGGTGCAGCTCTTTTTGCGGACCAACCGCGCTGTCGAGCTGACCGAGGACGGCGAGCGGTTCCTGCCGCACGCGCGTGAGCTGATCCGGGTCGCGGACGCGGCGACAGCGGCGATGGGCGCCGACGAGCAGCCCCTGCGCGTCGACCTGATCGACAACCGCCTCTCGCCGATGTTCATGCTCCGGCGGCTCGCCGAACGCGTCCCCGAGCTGCGGGTCGAGCGAAGCAGCAGGCGCGGGCTTGCCCCGGCGCTCGATCCGCTCCTGCTCGGCGAGATCGACCTCGCCTTCGGCCGCGTGCACGACCTGGGCCGTGAGCTGCCCGACGCGCTCGACCATCGTGTCGTCCGGCTCGAACCGCTGGTCGCGCTGCTCCCGCCGGAGCATCCGCTGGCCGACGCTGACACCGTCCGGATGGCGGACCTGCGGCCCGAGGGCATCTGGCTGCCGTCGCTCGGCGGGCCCGTCGAATGGCTGAGCTACCTGCGGCGGATGAGCGAAAGCCTGGACGTCCCGCTCGACGATTCCGGCGTCAGCTACGACCTGCGGCACACCCTGGAGCAGACCCGCTACGGCAAGCCGCGGGTCACCCTCGCCGGGGCCGATATGGAGCTCTCCGCCGACCTCAACCTGCGGGTCCTGCCGTTCGAGCCGTCGCCGCTGTTCGCGTGGTCGGTCGTCTGGCGCAAGGAAAAACCACGTCCGGCGCTGCGGCGCTTCCTCGCGCTGGCGGGCCAGGTCAGCCGCGAGGAGGGCTGGTGCGACTACGACCCCGCGCGTTGCTGGGCTCCGGAGGGCGACGTGCTGGGGAACCCTAAAGCGCTATGAACGGACCTTTCCTAGCGCCTTGTGCAAGGAAAGGTCCGTTCATAGCGCTTTAGCCGGGGGCACCTAGAGCCGCTTCAGGAACCACTCGGTGAGCGCGGCGTCCACCCGCAGCGCGTCGGCGTTCTGCGGAGCCGGTTCGATCCCCGGCGCCTCCGCCAAAGCGTGCCCCATCCCCGGGATCGACAGCAGCTCGGCGCGGTCACCCAGCGCCGCGACCAGCGCGGCGGCGGGCTCGACGATCGCGATGTCGTCGTCCTCGCCCAGCACGAGCAGCACCTCGGCGGTGATCTCACCCGAGCGCCGCACGAAGTCGAACCGCTCCGCCACCTTCCGCGACCGGTCCGTCCACGGGTACACCACGCCGTACCGGCGCTCGTTCGCCGCGACAGCGGGCGCGAGCTGGGTCACCGGGTTGATCAACGCCGCGGCGTTGATCTCGACGTCACCCCGTGCCAGCACTTCCAGCGCCACCGCGCCGCCCGCCGAGCCGCCCACGACGCCGATCGGACCGTCCGCGATCGAGAACCGCGCACGCAGCTCCGCCAGCGCGGCCGGGAATTCCGAAGCGCCTTGGTCGGTCACCGGCTCGGCCACGTTGAGCACGTAGTCCTCACCCGCCAGGCGGAAGAACTCGTCGTAACCGCCGTCGGGAAGCCGCTTGCCGCTCATCGGGAGTCCGAAGTGGACTCTCCACGCGGGCACGCGGGCACGCCGGCCATCGGGATCGCCGCTGCCATGGCCGCTTCACTCGCGGGCGCGTCCATCAGGTGCCAGGTGACGATCAGCGGCGCCGGTCCGGTCACGTTCTCCGGCTCCAGCGCGACGAACGGAACTCCGGCGGCAATACCCGTGATACCCATGGTCACTCCCAGTGTCGAGGAGCTCCGAAACGCCGGAACCCCGCCTGCGACAAAGCATTCCGCGCAGGCGGGGTTCCGGTCCAACAGCCTTTCGGCCGCCGAGGACAACCGTTGGTTGTGCTCAGCCGACGCCGAGGTAGGCCTCCTTGATGCTGTTGTCGGCGAGCAGTTCCGCGCCGGTGCCGGACTTGGTGATACGTCCGGTCTCCAGCACGTAGGCGCGATGCGCCCGCGACAGCGCCTGCTGCGCGTTCTGCTCCACCAGCAGCACCGTGGTGCCCTGCTTGTTGATCTCCGTGATGATCCGGAAGATCTGCTGGATGAACTGCGGCGCGAGCCCCATCGACGGCTCGTCCAGCAGCAGCAGCTTCGGCTTCGCCATCAACGCGCGGCCGATGGCGAGCATCTGCTGCTCACCACCCGACATCGTCCCGCCGAACTGGCTCTTGCGTTCCGCCAGCCGCGGGAACAGCTCGAACACGCGATCGAGGTCCGGCTTCAGGCTTCCCCTGTCCTTGCGGGCGTACGCCCCCATGTCCAGGTTCTCCATCACCGTCATCCCGGGGAAGATCCCCCGGCCTTCGGGCGCCTGCGAAATACCGCGGACGACCCGGAGGTCGGCGCGCAGCTTCGAGATGTCCTCGCCGGCGAACTTGATCGACCCGTTCGAGATCGGCCGGATGCCGGAGATGGCCCGCATCGTGGTCGACTTCCCGGCGCCGTTGGCACCGATGAGCGTGACGATCTCGCCCTCTTCGACCGAGATGGTCAGCCCGGACACGGCCTGAATCCGTCCATAGTGGACGGAAACATCCGAGAGCTCAAGCAACGTCATCGTCTGGCACTCCCAGGTAGGCGGCGATCACAGCGGGGTTCTCCCTGATCTCGGCCGGCAGTCCTTCGGCGATCTTCTTGCCGAACTCCAGCACCACGATCCGGTCGGTCACACCCATGACCAGTTTCATGTCATGTTCGATCAGCAGGACGGTGTAGCCGTCGTCGCGGATCGTGCGGATCAACCCCATCAGGTCTTCTTTTTCCGCGGGGTTGAAGCCGGCGGCCGGCTCGTCGAGGCACAGCAGCTTCGGTTCCGTCGCGAGCGCCCGCGCGATCTCCAGGCGCCGCTGGTAGCCGTACGGCAGGTTCTTCGCCTTGTCCGCCGCGCGGTCCGCGATACCCACGAACTCGAGCAGCGCCATAGCCCTGTCGACGGCCAGCTTCTCCTCACGGTGATGGCGGGGAAGCCGGAGCAGCGCGCCGAGCACGCTCGTCTTGGCCCGCGCGTCCGCGCCGACCACCACGTTCTCCAGTGCCGTCATCTCGGCGAAGAGCCGGATGTTCTGGAACGTCCGCGTGATGCCGAGCTGGGTGATCTTGTGCCGCGGCGCGTTGCCGAGCGCCTTGTCCTCGAGCAGGACCTGCCCCGAGGTCGGCCGGTACACCCCGGTCATCGCGTTGAAGCAGGTCGTCTTGCCGGCACCGTTCGGCCCGATCAGGCCGAGGATGTCGCCACGCTGGATCTTGAACGACACGGCGTCCAGCGCGGTCAGACCACCGAACTTCACGGTCAGGTCGCGGACCTCGAGCAGTGTCTCACCGACTCCGACCGCGATTTCGCGGTCCGGTGCGACGGCCTCGGCGACCTCGGCGAAGTGCTCCGCGCGCTGCTCCTCGGTCATGTGCTCGACCTCGGCCACGAGGCCGCCTTCGATCGGCGCTTCGTGCGCGCCACCGGGCTGCGTCATGACTTGCCCCCTGCGTTCGGTTCCGGGGTGAGCGCGCTGTCACCGCTGATCTGTTCACCCTTGCCGAGCAGGCGCTGGTACGCCTCACGGCCCCGCGCCAGAAGCCTCTGACGCGCGCCGAGAATGCCCTGGGGGCGAAAGATCATCAGGACGATGAGCGCGATACCGAAGATCACGTAGTTGTACTTCTGCAGCTCCACGAAACGCAGCGGCAGGTACGCGACGACGACGGCGCCGAGCAGGACACCGACCTTGTTGCCGGCACCGCCGAGCACGACCGCGGCGAGGAAGAGCATCGAGGTCACGATGTCGAACGACTGCGTGTTCACGAAGCCCTGCTTGCCGGCGAACAGCGCGCCGGAAAGCCCGCCGATCGCCGCACCGATGACGAACGCCCAGATCTTGAACCGGTAGGTCGGCACGCCCATGATCTCGGCGGCGTCCTCGTCCTCACGGATCGCGACCCAGGCGCGGCCGACGCGGCTGCGCTCGAGGTTCCCGACGAACAACAGGATGATGACGATGATCGTCACCGTGAGCACGTACCAGGCGCTGGCGTTCGGCAGGATCGACGAACCGTCCGAGCTCTTGCCGACCGCGAAGAAGCCGGACTGGCCGCGCAGCGGGCCGACGTTGTCCGCGATAAGCCGGATGATCTCGCCGAAGCCGAGCGTCACGATCGCGAGGTAGTCGCCTCGTAGCCGCAGCGTCGGTGTGCCGAGGATGACCCCGAAGATCATGGTGATCACCATGGCCAGCGGGAGCGTCCAGAGGTACGGGATTTTCGAGAGCATCGAGTCGGGGCTGGTGAACAGCGCCGAAACGTAGGCACCGACGGCGAAGAAGCCGACGTAACCGAGGTCCAGCAAACCAGCCTGCCCGACGACGACGTTCAGGCCGACCGCGACGAGCGCGTAACGGGCCACCTCGAACATCGCGTTGGCGAAGTCGGTGCCCGTGGTCGCCAGCAGCGGCGGGTTCAACCACGGCAGCAGGTAGATCACGGCGACGAGCGGGACGAGGATGGCCCACTGGGCCGGGCGGCTCAGGTTGTTCCACCGCTCACGGATGGCCGGGCGAGGGGAAACCTGAGGTTCCACTGTTGAAGTCGTCATGCCCTTGCCTTTCCGAGAGCCTCGCCCAAAAGTCCGGTAGGCCGGAGCATCAGCACCAGCACCAGCACGACGAAGGCGACGACGTCCTTCCACTCCCCACCGAAGAGCGACTGGCCGTAGTTCTCGATCAGGCCGAGCACGAGACCACCGAGCAGCGCGCCGCGGAGGTTACCGATACCGCCGAGCACCGCGGCCGCGAAAGCCTTGATGCCGAGCAGGAACCCGCCGTTGAAGATCGCGCCCTGCGGGATCTTCATCATGTAGAACAGCGCCGCCGCGCCGGCGAGCAGACCACCGACGAGGAAGGTGATCACGATGACGCGTTCCTTGTTCACGCCCATGAGCGTGGCCGTGTCGGGATCCTGCGCGACCGCGCGGATACCGCGGCCGAGCCGGGTACGGTTGACGAAGTAGTCCGCGACGAACCACAGCAGGATCGACGCCAGCACGATGATCACCTGGATGTTGGTGACCGGCGCGCCGAAGATCTCGAAGAGCACCTCGGGGTTCAGCAACCGGATGGCAGGCCGCTGGTTGAGCCCGAAGAAGATGTCGAGACGCAGGATGTACTGGATGGCGAAGGACGCGCCGATGGCCGTGATGAGGAAGGCCAGCTTCGGGGCGTTCCGCTTGCGCAGCGGCCGATAGGCCACTCTTTCGAGCGCTACCGCGGTACCGGCGGAGGTGGCCGCGGCGGCTATCAGGGCGATGCCGAGATAGAGCACGATCTCGCCGATGCCCAGTTCGATCGAGCCGCCCGAGCGGAAACCCAGGCCGTAGAAGACGAGCCAGGTCGCGAAGGTACCGACGACGAAGACTTCAGAGTGGGCGAAGTTGATGAGCTTGAGGACACCGTAGACAAGGGTGTAACCGAGGGCGATCAGCGCGTAGATCCCGCCCTGGGTGAGCCCATCGACAGTGTTGTTCCAGAACTGCTCCGCGAATGCGCCGACGTCGAAACGGATCCACTGGTCGGATTGAGCAAGGAACGGAGTCAGCGTGGGGTGCACGGATTCACTCGTTCTCCAGGTATGGCTCAGGCATGCAGGCGGGGACGGTTTGTCCCCTCCTGCATGCCCGAGTCACCCGCCAAAGGCAGGCGAGGTTGTTTGATGGAATTAGCTGATCTGGCCGGCGTTCACGATCTTGCCGTTCTCGACCTTGTAGGCCCAGACCGGCGTGTCGGAAAGCTCGCCCTTGGCGTCCCACTTGAACTTCTTGGTCAGGCCCTGGCCGCTGTACTTCGTGACGAAGTCGAGCAGGCCCGCGCGGTCCTTGACACCCGAGTCGATTCCCTTGAGCAGGATCGTCGCGACGTCGTAGCCCTCGGGCGAGTAGGTACCCGGGTCACGGCCCTCGACCGACTTGTAGGCGGCGGTGAAGTCCTTGAAGTTGTCCTCAGGGACACAGGGGCACGTGAAGTACGCGTTGGCGGCAGCCGCACCGGCGCCCTTCAGGAACTCGGTGTCCTTGACGCCGTCCGGGCCGATGAACTTGGCGGTGATGCCCTTGTCGTTGAGCTGCTGCGCGAACGGGCCGGCTTCGGGGTAGTAACCCGCGAAGAAGATGACGTCCGGCTTCTCGGTCAGCATCTTGTTGACGACGGCGGAGAAGTCGGTCTGGCCGGTCTTCACCTTGTCGGAGCAGCCGCCGGCCGCGCCGAGCTTCGACGTGACCTCCTTGGCGAGGCCGGTGCCGTACTCGGAGTCGTCCTCGATGACACAGACCTTCTTGGCCTTGAGCGTCTCGGTGGCGAACTTGGCCGCGGCGGGACCCTGCACGGCGTCGTTGCCCATGCCACGGAAGAAGGTCTTCCAGCCGTGGTCGGCGAGCGCCGGGTTGGTGGCCGACGGCGTGATGTGCACCAGGCCGGCCTGCTCGAACAGGTCGCCGGTCGCCTTCGACTCACCCGAGAACGGGAGGCCGACGACGCCGAGGATGGCGGGCTCGTTGACGACCTGCGTCACGATGCCGGGCGCCTTGTCGGGCTTGCCCTCGGTGTCGAACTGCTTCAACGTGACCTGGCAGCCGGGGTTGGCTTCGTTGTGCTGCTTCACCGCGAGGTCGACACCGTAAAGGATGTTCTGACCGAGCGCGGCACTTCCGCCGTTGATGGTTCCGGCGTACGCGAGAGTGGCGCCCGAGCACACCGCCTTGCCGTCACCCTTGGGGTCGGCTGCGTCGGCCGCCTGCTGCGGGGCCGCAGCGGCGGACGTCGGGGCGCCACTGCCGGTGCTTCCCGTATCGCGCGCCGAACATGCACCTACGGCGAGCGATGCGACCGCTGCCAGCACGATGACCCTCGTGAGTCGTGCTTTTGACACTCGTTCCTCCAAATGCCGACAAGCCGCTACTGCAGCGGCTGTCCCAGGTCGGGACCTGACTTGGGCGCTGAACGTAGCCGCCCGCGGATGGGTTGCCCAGAGTTACACACGGTGTTGTATCCACATCGTGACGGTCGTCACCGGCGTTACCCAACGTTTCACACCCCATTGTCCGATTGCAACAATAGGGTGATAACGGTGAGTAGTATATGTACGCTGGGACAGCGTTTTTCACACACTTGGGTAATTCGTCAGCCCATGCTGTCGACAACAGCCTCTGCTACGGCCTTCATGGTGGTCCGGCGGTCCATCGCCGTCCGCTGGATCCAGCGGAACGCCTCCGGCTCGCTCAAGCTCTGCTCACTCATGAGCAGGCCCTTGGCCCGGTCGATGACCTTACGGGTCTCGAGCCGGTCGGTCAGGCCCGCGACTTCGGATTCGAGAGCCTGCAGCTCCGCGAACCTGCTGACCGCGAGTTCGATGGCGGGAACCAGGTCACGCTTGGCGAACGGCTTCACCAAATACGCCATGGTGCCGGCGTCCCGCGCCCGCTCCACCAGGTCCCGCTGACTGAACGCGGTCAAGATGACGACCGGAGCGATCCGGTCGCCGGTGATCTTGGATGCCGCCTCGATGCCGTCGAGCTTGGGCATCTTGACGTCAAGGATCACGAGATCGGGCTTCAGGTCGATGGCGAGCTTGATGGCTTCCTCGCCGTCGCCGGCTTCGCCGACTACCTGATAACCCTCCTCGCGCAACATCTCTACGAGATCCAGCCGGATGAGTGCTTCGTCCTCTGCGACGAGCACCCGACGTTGCGGCACGGTGATGACACCGTTGGCCTCGGCAGCCTCTTCGGTCACCGGGGTCCTCCTGTGAGCTCGAAGGGATGGGTCAGTTCGCGGCGAACCGCGAGTCCAAAGCCTACCGGGAACGATCGGGACGGCCAGATGGCGTTCGCCACGTGGGTGACCCAGACCACCGGCACATTCCGGACCACCCGATGCCAGTGCCCGGGCGGCGATCCCGTAATGTTCGCTGCCGCGCCCCCGTAGCCCAATCGGCAGAGGCAACGGTCTCAAAAACCGTCCAGTGTGCGTTCGAGTCGCACCGGGGGCACCACGTTTGACCAGCGTTTAGATGCCCCTCACCAGCCAAAAGTCTGGCGAGGGGCATCTTTCGTGTTCCCGGCTGCACCCGGTCAGATACGGGGACCCGTTCCCTATCTGTTCCCCGGCTCAGTCGGCAGCGCCGTCGTTGTTGAGGTGGTCCTCGATCCGCCTTCGGGCGTTCTCCCCTGTCCCGCGATTACCTTCGCGTAAATCTTGTGGAGAACCTCCACCGAGTGGCCGGCCCATTCGGCTACCTGCGTCGAGGGAACCCCCGCGGCCACTGACGGGTTTCGGCGGTTTGATCTGCATTGCGGAGCATCGATCAACTGAGAGACCAACCAGGTTAAGTGCTCACGAGAACAGCGATCAGAGGGCTTCCTGTCGTCCAGCGATGCGGCGAGGGTTGGCGGCACCGGCAGTGAGACTGGTGTCGATGACACCACCGGGTCCGAGGTCTTTGCTGGCAGAGCCGGGCGGGTTCCAGGTCGCCCAGGCCCGTTCCAGTGCGGTGCGGCGGGGGGGCGAGAACACCGGCGCCGACCAGTTGCCCGAGTGCGTAGGACGAGCGCGACAGAATGGCGTTGCGCTGCCCTGTCGGGCATTGATGACGTTGGTGGTTTCGGCCAGCAGCGCCGCGGTGACGTAGCCGGTCAGCCGCACACCGGCCGACTGGGGCAGCGCTGCGCTGGCCGGTGCGAGCACTGGAGTGACGGCCTGGTGTATCCAGCCGGGCAGCGCGGTGGTGGCGCGGTCGTCGTAGAGCTCGTACCTCCGCGTGGCAAAACGGATCCCGGTCCGACGACGTAGCCGCCGTGCCCGCGGGTGTCGAGCTTGAACCCGAGCTTCCCGGCGGTGCGCAGTGCCGCCCCGGCGGGCTTGGTGTAGTAGAGGTGCCAGCCACCCGAGGCGGTCGTGACCGCGTAGGTCGCCGCGATGAGATCACCGCGGCGCGCGGCCAGTGCCCGCAACACTTGCAACCCGCTCTCGACGCGTCCGGCGGGGTGGCCGGCGGGCATCGGCTCACCGGGTTTGAGGACGTCGCAGTCCACGACGTAGAGGTTCGACGGTCCGCACGCGAGCCCGATATTCGCGGTCGGTGTGGCCATCCACCACGCGTGGATCGTGGCGGTTTCGGTGGTGGCGCAGTGTTCCCAGTCCTTGACCATCGGCCTGTCCTTGGTCAGCGGGCGAAGCGGGAACACGGCCCACCCTCTGCCAGCGAGGTGAAGCGCCCACCGCAGCAACGGTGACGCCGCGTCGGAGCCGGGCGTGGTCGTGTCTGGGTGCTGCTCACGCGATGTCCTTTCGGTCGGTGGCACGGGTTTTCGGAGCGATTAACCTTGATCACCCCCGGCTCGCTCGTACTTGACGGTCAGCGCGGTGAGCCGGTCTCCGAGGGCCGTCAGGCGGGCTGCGGTGCTGCTGGCTGCTTGGCGCGGGTGTCGGCTTCGGTGGCGCGGCTGATCTGGTCGTCGGTGATGGCCGCGGTGGCAGATGGGCAGCCTGTTGACCTCGACTGCGGTAGAGGTTGCATCATGGGGCCCGTGGAGCGACCGCTATTTGATGTCCTGGGATTCTTGAACGAGCCGACGCACGTGGCCAGCGTTGCGACAGTCACCTCGCGCGGACGACCCGCGTTGGCCATGATGTGGTTCCTGTTGGAGGACGGTCGACTGTGGTTTAACAGTCCGGAGGCACAACAGGATCAGCCCGCACCGTTTCTGCGGGCGGCAGGCGAGGCACACGACGTTGCGGTGATGGTGGCGACTTTCGATCCTCCAGACGATGTGCGGCAGTTTCGTGCGGTAGGACCGGCACGGTTGGAGAAGCGGGATGTGTCGAGAGTTCGACGGATCTATGAACGTTATGTGCCGGAGTGGTCGCCTTCGTGGTCGTCGCACGCGGAGTCCGCCAAGTTCCGGTTGTGGTCGATGGTGCCCGAGCGTGGCATGGCCGTGACGTTCCCTGGACTGGACGACAGCCCGACCTGTCGGTGGGCGACGGAAGCGGATCTGCTCGCGCGCCGTTAAAGACACATGTCCGGTCTGGCGCAGGTTTACGAGTAGCAGTGGGATGTCAGGTGAGGGGCGCGCCGTGGTCGGCGAGCCACCCCGCCGGGTCGATGCGCTGGGCGCGCTGCCCGTGGGGCCAGACCTCGAAGTGCAGATGCGGGCCGGTCGACTCGCCGCGAACGCCGATGGTGGCGATCTGCTCCCCCGCCTCGACGTGACTGCCACGGGGCCGGTCGATGGCGTTCATGTGGCCGTAGACGGTGACGGTCCCGTCGGCGTGGCGGACCTGCATCCACGACCCGAACCCCGGCGCGGGCCCGGAGACGATCACCGTGCCGCCCGCGACCGCGCGAATCGGCGTGCCGATCTCGTTGGCGATGTCGACGCCGTAGTGCGTCGTGCTCGGCGACCGCAGCCAGCAGCTGCGGCACTTGCCGCGCCCAAACGGCCACGAGCGCATCGATCGCCCGCACTCGTTTGGGCGCAGTCCCCTTCACCTCGGGCAGGCGGTCCTTCAGGAGCAGCTTCTTCTCCACCGCGAATTCGATCGCGTTGAACACGACAGCGCGTTTCCCGTGTTGGGCCCGGCAGAGAGACTTGCGCGGCGCACCCGGGCTCACCCCGCCAGACGACGGTGACCCGGATGGCTTGCGGTACTGCTATGTCAACGCAGCTGAGGACGGTGCCGCCTCCTCGGCATCGGACGCTTCGGCGGTCGTTTCCTCGTTGGTCTCCGGCTTCGCCGAGAACGCCTGGTCGGGCGGCGCGGATTGGACTGGGTTCCGGGCCCGCATCGAGCAGCACAGAGCGGTTGCCGGCTTCGATCGAGGTGACTTCCGGCCGGTGGAACGGCTCACGAGCTGAGGCTTGCTCTTGCGGGTCTTTCGGCCATTCGCCAGACGCAAACGGCGTAGACCTGTTAGATACGCTGCATGCAGGACAAGAGGCGACGCTGGCGGCCGTTGGCAGTCGCGGTAGGACTGATAGCGGCAGGCGTCGTGGCCGTGACCACGGCTGCCTGGGTAGTGGACGACCTCGCCGTGGGCGGCCCGACCTCAGGTTGGCTCCAGACGTTCACGATCGGCGTCCTGGTGGGCGTCATCGCCGTCGTCGGGCTGCGGAACCGGCGGGCCCCGGCCTTGGGCTGGGTGCTCGCGGCGGTCTCGCTGGGCCTCACGGCGCTGGCCGTGCTCCGGTTCGTCGCCCAGTACAAGATCGGTTTCCCGGGCACCGGCTCGCTGCTCGCGGTGATCGGCGGCCTCGCGGTGGCCGCAGGCGCATTGCTGATCCTTCCGGTTCCGCCTGGGCGGTGGCGGCTTCCGCCGGTCCGGAGTGGACTGTCAGCCGCTGCCGCGGTGCTGCTGGCGGCCGCGATCGCCACGCCGTTGGTGCTGACCGCACCGGAATGGCCCGTGACGAGCGGTACCGCGTCCGCGACCGGCACGCCCCCGCCGATCCCGGACTCGGTGACCCAGGTCGCCTGGTCGACCGAAGTGGACGGACGTGTCCGGGACGTCGTAGCGGGCGGCACAGGCGCTGTCGTCCTGTTCGAAGACGGCGTGGCCGGCGTGGACGGCACCACCGGCGACCTCCGGTGGAGCCGCCGCCGGGCGGGCTCCGAAGCCAAGAACATCTACGCGAGCCCCGACGGCCGGACCGTGCTGGTGCAGCTGAACCCGTACGACCAGGACTCGTTCCAGTGGGAGGCCGTCGACGCCATCACCGGTGAGCTCCGGTTCACCGAGCCCAGTACCGGGCGCCCGTTCTCGGGGACGCAGGCCTGGATGACGAACACCTCCTTCATCAGGGCAGACCTGAAGCGGACGAAGTTCACCGCCCACTCGCTCACCGACGGCAGCGAGCTGTGGACGTACTCCGCACCGGACGACTGCCGGATCGTCAACGACTCCAACCAGTTTCTCGCGCATGGCACTGGTTTCCTGCTCGCACTGGGCTGCGGCCGCGAAGTGCGTTACGTGTCCCTCGACGGCGCCACCGGCAAGATCCAATGGCAGCACGAATGGCGGGTTCCCGAACCGCAGTACACCGAAGTGGACGTGCGGATCGACCGCGCCACCGACGGCCGGCTGGTCCAGGTGTACGTGCCCGACGCGACCACGGAGACCCAGTTCACCGTGTTCGACACGGAAACGGGAACCGTGGTGCCCGCACCCCTCGACCTCAACCTGAGGACCAGCGGAATAGGCATCGTGGACGCGCCTGACGGGCGAAAGCTGTGGGACGTCCGCGCGAACCACCCGGTCGCCACCGAAAGCGGTGACGTGCTGCGGTGCGCGCTGGACCAGAAGACCTTGCTGCGGGGAGGGCTGCTGTGCGCCGACAGTTCCGTGACACCGTACGTCAAGGATGGGACGGCCAAGCTGTCGATCGTGCGGTTCGGGGAGACCGCCGTCCGTCCGCTGACGGTTTCCCTGGGCGGACCGTTCGCCGTGCAGACCCGCCCTCTGGACCCGTTCGTCAGCGAAGCGGTCTTCGGCGCGGTCGTCGGGTACACCACCTACCAGCCGGCTGATGGGCACCGATCACAGATCGTCGGGTTGCGGTGACCAGAAGCAGCGACCACCGGCAAAACCGGCGCGCGTGCTACCGAGGGGCGAGATCCACCTGGACGGTCCGGTGATCACTGCCGTTCGGCAGCACCACGTCCGGACCAGCTCCGCGCATAGACCAGCGAGGTGGCTCCTTGGTTCCTGGTCGCAGGAGCGTGCGAGGAGGCGGCAAGCGACCTCTGGACCCAACGCCCGACTACCGTGCTGGCCGGGTCGGTGGAACAGACTGACGTGCTCGTACCCGAAGGAGACGCATGGCAAAGCTCATCTACTCGATGATCACCTCGCTCGACGGCTACGCCGAGGCGGCGGAGGGCGACCTCGGCACCGGGGCCGAGGATCAGGAGGTGCATACCTTCATCAACGATCTCTTCCGCTCCGTCGGCACGTATCTCTACGGCCGGCGGATGTACGAGACGATGGTCTACTGGGAGACCGTGCACACCGAGCCCGACCTCCCGCCGCACATCCTGCAGTACGCCCGCGACTGGCGGGCCGCGGAGAAGGTCGTGTACTCCACGACGCTGGAGTCGGTGTCCAGCGCGAAGACCAGGATCGAGCGGACCTTCGACCCGGACGCGGTGCGCAAGCTCAAGGCCGAGGCTGATCACGACCTCTCCGTCGACGGCCCGAACCTCGCGGCCCAGGCGATCGCGGCCGGCCTGGTGGACGAGTACCACCTGTTCATCACCACGAGCGTGGTCGGCGGCGGCAAGCGGTTCTTCCCCGACGGCGTGCGCCTCGATCTCGCGTTGGTCGAGGAGCGTGCCTTCGACAGCGGACTGATCTACGCGCGCTACCGGACCCGCTGAGCCGCACCGGTTGGTGACGCTGCCGGCGGCCGAGCCAGAGCAGGTGAGACTGGTCGCGTGGACAGTGGCAGAGCGATCTCCTTCGTCACCCTCGGCACGCGCGACCTGCCGACACTGCGGTCGTTCTACCGCTCGTGGGGCTGGACCGAGCGCGACGGCGGTGACGACGAGTCGCCACGGTGGGCTTCCCGCCGGGACGCTCTTCAGCGGCGATTCAATTGACGATGCCGCGTCATCACCGGTAGCCGATTTGCACAGCAAGCTTGTGGCGTTGGTATCAGTTGTTATGACGTGTCTGACAACAGGACGATTACTACTCACCGGCCGACGCGTCTTTCGGCCAACTCGCACGATGTGCACCATTGATGTACATCTAACGTGCAAAGCACCATGACAGAACCATTTCGGCGGGCTACATTGCCGAGCGACAATACCCCTCGCGGGTATTCCGGACGAGGTGGTCGCAGTGGAAGCAATCGGACACGCACTGGCCCTGGCCGGGTCCATGACGTGGGAGATCCTGTGGGCGTTGATTCTCGGCTTCACGTTGTCGGCGGTCGTTCAGGCCGTTGTCAGGAAGTCGACGATCGTGCGGTTGCTCGGCGACGACCGGCCCCGCACCCTGGCGCTGGCCTCCGCATTAGGCGCTGCGTCATCGTCGTGCTCCTACGCCGCAGTCGCCTTGGCCCGGTCCCTATTTCGTAAGGGCGCCAATTTCACGGCCGCGATGGCGTTCGAGATCGGTTCCACCAATCTGGTCGTGGAACTGGGCGTCATCATGGCCCTGCTGATGGGCTGGCAGTTCACCGTCGCGGAGTTCGTCGGCGGTCCCATCATGATCGTTCTGCTGGCGGTGCTGTTCCGCTTGTTCGTCCGCGGGCGGCTCATCGAGAAGGCCCGGGAGCAGGCGGACAAGGGCCTGGCCGGCTCGATGGAAGGCCACGCGGCCATGGACATGTCCGTGCGGGGCGAGGGATCGTTCTGGCGAAGACTGGGTTCAGCCCAGGGATTCACCGCGGTGGCGCATGTGTTCGTGATGGAGTGGGCGGCGATTCTGCGCGACCTGGTGATCGGCCTGCTCATCGCCGGAGCGATCGGCGCGTGGGTGCCGAACGAGTTCTGGCACGGTTTTTTCCTGACCGACCACCCGGTGTTGTCCGCGGTATGGGGCCCGATCGTCGGACCGGTCGTGGCGATCCTGTCGTTCGTGTGCTCGATCGGGAATGTGCCACTCGCCGCGGTGCTGTGGAACGGCGGCATCAGCTTCGGGGGCGTGGTCGCGTTCATCTTCGCCGACCTGCTGATCCTGCCGATCCTCAACATCTACCGGAAGTACTACGGCGCGAAAATGGCCCTCGTGCTGCTGGGCACCTTCTATGCCGCGATGGTCGGCGCGGGTTACCTCGTCGAACTCATCTTCGGTGTCACCGGGCTCATCCCCGCCGAGCGATCCGCAACGGTGATGCAGGAGGGGATCTCGTGGAACTACACCACCTGGCTCAACATCGTCTTCCTCATCGTGGCTGCCGTGCTCGTCGTCCGGTTCTTCCAGACCGGCGGGCTCGCCATGCTCCGGATGATGGGCGGACCGCCCGAGGGGCCCACCCAGCAAGAGCACCAGCCGCCCCAGACTGCCACGGAAGGCCAGCCAGGAGCGACCGATCAGCATCGCCCCTGACCACAACGTCGCCGAAAGCGGCAGGCGGCTACTTCAAGGGATGTTCTCCTGGTTCGGTGAGCATGCTGATGATCACGACCACCTACGTCTTCGTGGCGTCCGACAGCCTGCGGCTGCGCCGCTTCCGCAGTACCTCACCCCATCAGACCTGACCGCTTCCACCGTCGTGCAGCGTGAGCTGTCGACGGTGGAAGTCGAAATGCTGGGTGGGAAAGCGGTAGACGTCCGCCAGGGTCATGAAGTCTTCGAAGAACGGATCCCACCGGGCGGGGTAATGCATGCCGCGGGCGAGGTCGGCGTCGGTTTCGGCGTCCAGCCGGTGGTGCAGCTTCGCGATCACCCGATCAAACATCACGGCCATGCGTTCGCAGCCGAGAAATGTTCCGCCCAGCCACGAACCTGCGTAGTTCACGACGTCGAACGGCGCCGTCGCCGCGTTCAGCAGTCGTGCATAGGCCCGGCTGACTCGGGCGGGGAGCCGGCCGAACACCCGCACCAGCGTCAGCAGCGCACGCATGATCAGGTAGCCGAGGAGCATGTGGAACAGCAACTGCTTATTGGTCCAGCGCGTGCCGTCCGACAACCGCAGCAGGTCCGCCTTACTTGCTCCGTCGACGAGCTGGTGAAAGGCGTCGCGAGCCCGTTCCATGTCGTCGTGCACGGCTCGCTTGTCCATGCCTGCAGTGTCCGCCGTATCAGGAGATCAGGCCAGCTCTGGCGATACCTCGGGGTGGTCAACCGACCATGCGGCGCGCACCCATCAGATGACCGTCACCCTTCATCGGACGCACGTCGACAAGTTGCCCTTCCGTTGGCGCGTCGACCATTTTGCCGCTGCCGACGTACATGCTGACGTGATGGATGGCTCCCGCGTTGCCGGTGCCGTCGTCGTAGAAGAGGAGATCGCCCGGCTGCAAAGCGTTCAATGGCACCGATTTACCCGCACCGAACTGCTGCCTGCTGGTTCGTGGGATCGTCACTCCGGCTTGCTTGTATGCCCAGCTCGTCAGGCCGGAGCAGTCGAACTCGCCCGGCCCGGTGGCGCCCCACTGGTATTGCGAACCGCGCTTGGACAAGGCGGCTTGCAGAGCGTCGTTGGCGGCTCCGGGCGGACCGAGGTACGAGCCGGAATCCTGCACCTTGCCCAGGGCGGCCTTGTCGGCCGAGGGCAGGCGGTTGATCGCCTTCCTGACTTCCTTGATCTGCGCTTCGAGATCGGTCTTGCGGGTGCGTACGTCGTCAACCGCACGCTGGGCCGCGTCAGCTGCCTCGAAGGCGCGTTTTTGTGTCTCCGCAGCGATATTCCGCGCCGCATCGGCGTCGCCCGAAGCGCTTCGGAGTTTGCCCATCGAGTCGGCGTTGTTGCTCGCGACGACGCCGAGCATGGCCATCCGTTCCAGGAACGCCTGGCTCGACTCGCTCGTGAGCATCGCGCCTACCCTGGCGAATTGTGCGCCAGTGAACGCGGCGCCGGCCAAAGCGTCCACTTGACCCTGAAACCGCTGTTCGGCGCCTTTGGCTTGTTCCAGCACCTTGACCGCGGCGGAGACGTCGGCATCGGCTCGCCGCCGAGCGGCTTGGCTTTTCGTCACAGTGTCCTGCGCTTGCAGGAAGTCTTCGTCTGCTTTGGCGGCCTGCGTTCCCAGCTCCAGGTAGCGCTGCATCGGGTCGCTGGTGCCGCCCGGTGGCGAAGGCTGAGCGATGCTCGGCGTCCCTCCCAGTGCGATGGTCAGGACAGCGCAGGTGGCAAGTGCCTTGATCAGAATGCGAGAGTGGTTCGGGCGCACGAGTGCAATATCTCCTCTGAAACCCGCCGTTGCGGGTTCGTGACCTGTCGGATTGCGCCAGGGTAAGGAAAATCTCCAGCCGTGTCTACTATCCAGCCTAGTACGTGGCAGATAGTAGGTTTCGTCACAACAAGACGTGAGACCAGAGGACTGTTTCCCTGCTACCGCAAAGCAATCACGTCGTTGCTCTGCGTCAGCGACGCCGAGGCATTGTCAGGGTTTGCGGGCCGTGAGCGGCAGTGATGTCGTCGTGCGCGCCGTGTGCGTAAGGGGTTTCGCGGCAGGAGCACAGCATGCGCATCCTTCCTCTACCACGGTCGTCACCGGCGCGAGCGGGATCTGCTGCAGGGCAACGGGTTCGGGCTTGGCCGAACCGGCCAGCGGGCGGAGTCGTCCCGCGCGGACACCGTTGCCGATGACGAAGACCTCGGCGACTTCGTGGATCAGCACGACCGTGGCGAGGCCGAGGATGCCGAAGGCGGCCAAGGGAACCAGAGAGAGCACGATCAACGCCGACAGCCCGATGTTCTGCAGCATGATGACGCGGGCACGGCGCGCGTGCGCGAGCGCTTGGGGCAAGTGGCGCAGGTCGGTGCCCATCAGCGCGACGTCGGCGGCTTCGATCGCGACGTCGGTGCCCATGGCTCCCATGGCGATACCGACGTCGGCGGTGGCCAGCGCGGGGGCGTCGTTGACGCCGTCGCCGACCATCGCGACCGCGCCGCGGCGCTGTGCGCGGAGCTTCTCGACGAGGGCGGCTTTGTCGGTGGGGAGCAGTTCGGCGTGGACGTCGGTGATGCCGGCCCGGGCGGCCAGCGCGGTGGCGGTGCGGATGTTGTCGCCGGTGAGCATGCTGACCGAGACCCCGGACGCACGCAGCGCGCTGACGGTTTCGGCGGCTTCGGGGCGCAGTTCGTCGCGGATGCCGATGATGCCGAGCACGGTTCCGCGGTGTTCGATGACGGCGACGGTCGCGCCGGCGTCCTGCAGGCGGGTCACGTCGTCGCGCAGTGATCCCGCGTCGATCCAGCCCGGCTTGCCCAGCCGCGCGGGAGCGCCGTCGACGGTGCCTTCCAGTCCGGCACCGGGCACAGTGGACACGTCGTCCGCGTGGCGGGATTCCGGTGCGGCGGCGAGGATCGCGGCGGCCAGCGGGTGTTCGCTGCGGGCTTCCAGTGCGGCGGCGACAGCGAGGACCTGCGGTGCGGTCGTGCCGCCGGCGGGGACGATGCCGGTGACGACGGGCTGGTTGCGAGTCAGGGTCCCGGTCTTGTCCAGTGCGACGACCCGGACGGCACCGAGGGTTTCCAGTGCCGCACCACCCTTGACGAGGACACCGAGCCGGGTGGCCGCGCCGACCGCGGCGACGACGGTGACCGGCACGGAGATCGCCAGCGCGCACGGCGCGGCGGCCACCAGTACGACCAGTGCCCGTTCGATCCAGGTCGCCGGGTCGCCCAGGAGGGCGCCGAGTCCGGCGATCAGCGCCGCGAGGACCATGATCGCGGGCACCAGCGGGCGGGCGATGCGGTCGGCGAGGCGCTGGCGGGTGCCTTTGCGTTGCTGGGCGTCTTCGACGATGCGTACGACCTTGGCCAGCGAGTTGTCCTCGACGGTCGCGGTGGCTTGGATGGTGAGCACGCCGTTGGCGTTGATGGATCCGGCGAAAACAGTGTCCCCTGGGCCGGTTTCGACGGGCATCGACTCGCCGGTGATCGCCGATGTGTCCACAGAGGATTGTCCGTCGAGAACAATGCCGTCGCTGGCGACACGTTCCCCGGCGCGCACCAGCATCCGGTCGCCGACGCGCAGTTCGGCCGCGGCGATGACGGTCTGGAGGCCGCCGCGCAGGATGGTCACCTGCGTCGGGACCAGCGCCAGAAGTGCGCGCAGGCCGCGGCGGGTGCGGGTCAGCGAGTAGTCCTCGAGGGCTTCGCTGATGGAGAAGAGGAAGGCGAGCGCGGCGGCTTCGGCGAACTGGCCGAGGACGAGGGCACCGACCAGTGCGATGGTCATCAGGGTGCCGACGCCGATGCGGCGGCGTGCCAGCGAGCGCAGGGTGCCGGGGACGAAGGTCCACCCGCCGATCGCGGCGGCCACGAGGTGCAGGACGACGCTGGTGGTGGCCGAACCCGCGAGCTGGGCGAGGAAGCCCGCTGCGAGCAGGATCCCGGCGACGGCGGCGAACTGCAGTTCCCGTACCTGCCAGAGCCTCAGCGAAGTGTCGTCGTCGTGGTGGTCGTCATGGCCGGGGCCGCAGCAGGCGTCGCTCACGCGAGTTCTCCGTTCGCGGTGGCGCCGACGGCGGCGGCGAGCAGCTGGTGGCCGGTCGGGTTGAGCCGGTACATGACGAGCTTGCCGTCGCGGCGCGAGTCGACCAGCCCGGCCGAGCGCAGCTGGCGCAGGTGATGGGAGACGAGCCCCTGGGAGGACCCGACGATCCACGCCAGGTCACAGACGCACAGCTCGTCCCCAACGTGCAGGGCATGCGCGATCCGCAAACGGGTCTGGTCGCCCAGCGCCCGCAGTCGTTCCGCGCGCAGGACGATCTCCTCGGCCGACGGCAGCGCCGCGCGCAGGGCCTCGGCGTGGTCGAAGTCGATGCACAGCAGGTCACAGCGGTCGTCACTCATACCAACAATCTAACGGGCGTTGATATGTTTGGGCAAACAGCCTGACGAAGGAGAGCACCACCGATGACCGTGACCGGCAAGGTCGAGCCGTACACCGCGACCGAAGCCAACCGCTGCACCCCGCTCGTGCGGGTCCAGACCGCCCAGCCCATCCCCGTTCCAGCAGATCCGTACGAATATTGATCGGCACCGATCAGTGGACTGGTCGCCTGATCCTTACCCCAGGCCTCAGCCCTGCGCCGGATGTCGTTCGCGGGTGCGCTGTGGGGTGCTGGGTCACAGCCGGACGTTCAAGCTCCGAGAAGGGTCCGAGCCTTACCGTTGACCGGGATCGATTTCAGCCCAGCCACGCTGGAGATCGCCCGTCGGCGCTCCGCCGAACTGGGGCATGAGGTGATTCTGCGGGAAGCAGACGCTCAGGCACCGGGTGCTGCGGCCGGGCGGCACGTCACTGCTGCTCGAACAGGCCGGACTGGTGGTGCGACGGCAGGAACGGCTGAAGGCTGGCACTGTCGAACGTGTCGCCGCGGTCAAACCGGTCGACGCCGTCGGCCAGGATTGACGGCCCGCCGATCAGAAACCGGCGGCCACGCACACGATCGAACCGAACGCGAACAGCATCGTCGCGCCGGTCGCGAGCGGGAGTACCGCCGCGGTGAGCCCGGCAGCGGCACACGACAACACCCGGCGCGGACCCATCGGGACAGGCGTGCCGTAGTCCAGTCGTTCGAGCCGCACGTCGACGGCGTCCCGGCCCATGGCCAGCCCCGTATCCGGAACGCCGGAGCCGGATACACCCAGCAACGCCGTCCGCACCGCCGAAACCCCGTGCCGGCGCACAGCGCTCACGTCGGCCGCGAGTTCGACGAGTTCGCGGATCGCGGCCGGGGCGCGCTCGAAGAGCGGCAGGAACGCCAGCACGGTCCGCAGCGCGCTCACCGATGAGACCAACTGATGGTGACGGCCATTGAGGTGCGCACGCTCATGCGCCAGCACCGCGGCCACCCCGGCGGGATCGAGATGGCGGGTGAGCCCATCGGTAGCCACCACCAGGCCGGGGTTGCCCGCCATACTGAACGCAAGTGGTCGATCATGCGCGAGCCAGAGCGTCGTCGGTGACGTGGCGTCCTGACGGCCGGCGATCCGGAGCGCGGACAGATGCCGCCGCCGGACCCGCGACCGGCCGCGCATTCCCCGGACTCCGACGACAGCCAGCCTTGTCCCGAGTGCGAGCAGGACGACGACGCCGAGAACTCCCCCGGTTTCCTCGGCGCTCGGTACCGCTCCGTGCTGCAGGGAATCCAGGCAGTCGTGCGCCGCGATCAGCATGGTTCCCAGCACGCCGTGGGTCGGCGTCAGCAACAAGGCGACACCGGTCACGGCGGCGACCACGACGCCGAGCATCGAGAGCAGCCAGCACACGATCAGCACGACCGGATCCCACCACCGGGTGTCCGCGGCGCCCAGTCCACGGGGAATCACCCAGGCAGCGGCGGCGGCTCCCGCGAGCAAGCCCAAGGCCACGATCATCGCCGACGTCCCTTGGCACGTAAGCCTTTGCGCAGGAGTTCGGATTCCTCGTCCGAAGCGGACCGGGCGAAGTGCAACAGCACACCTTCGGGATTTCCAGACGACTCCAGCACTTCTCGCAACGCGCGCGCCGCCGCGGCCTCACGGCTGATCTCAGGTTCGTAACGGTAGGCCTTGCCGTCGAGCTCGCGTCGTACCCAGCCTTTGCGATGCAGGTTGTCGAGCACGGTCATGACGGTGGTGTAGGCGAGCTGTTTCGGTGTCCGCAACCGATCGAGCACGTCGCGGACCTTGGCCGGCTCCGCCGAGTCCCACAGCACCCCCATCACCGCGGTTTCGAGATCACCGAGCCCGTACATCACCCTCCCCGATCTGTCCCGTGACGAACGCGAGTACCTGCTCAGATTAGCGTGCGGGAACTTTCTGTTCGCGGAACGCGACTTATGAGCTGTATCAGCTCACGACGATGGGTTCCAGAATGACTTTCCGACGTTTGTCCGCCGCACTGCTGCTGGCCGGTGTGGC
This sequence comes from Amycolatopsis sp., assembly GCF_036008905.1. Lineage (GTDB taxonomy): Bacteria > Actinomycetota > Actinomycetes > Mycobacteriales > Pseudonocardiaceae > Amycolatopsis. The sequence goes on from NZ_DASYMU010000024.1 coordinate 31,523, forward strand.
GCTGGTGACCACCGCCGCACCGGCGTCGGCGCATACCTCACTGAAAAGCAGCAACCCGGCGAAGGGTGCCTCGCTCGCGGCCGCTCCGACGCAGATCGAGCTGACGTTCAATGAGGCCGTGGGCCTGCCCGCGGATCCGATCACGGTCCAGGGCCCGGACGGCACCGCCTGGGCCGTCGGGAAGGCGTCCGCAGCCGGAGCCGTCATCACCGCACCGGTGACACCCGCGGGCCCTGCGGGTGAGTACTCGATCAAGTACAAGGTGACCGCCGACGACGGCGACACGATCACCGGCACTGTCGCGTTCACCCTCACCGCACCGGTCGCTCCCAGCACGACGTCCCCGCCTCCGTCCACCGCGCCGTCCTCGCAACCCAGTGCCCTGCCTGTGAACAGTTCGTCGCCAGCGGTGGCGGCACCGGCTTCCGATGCCGGCGGTAGCGGCGGCCTGCCGGCCTGGGCATGGATCCTCATCGCTGTAGGGATCCTCGCGGTGGTGGCATTCGGCGCGGTTCTCGGCAGCCGCGGCCGATCACCCGCCGACAAGTATTGATGGGAAGGTCAAAGGTGGCGTCGCTCGGAAGCGAAGTTTCGCACTTTGGTGAGAAAGTGCCGCTCGGCTTGGCGCCCGAGGTTATGAAGGCCCCCTTCACGGCGTCAGACGCTGCGAAGGAGGCCTTCACGGCGTTCCCGGGGGTCCGCTGGGTGTTTCCGCGGGGTGGGGGCCGCGTTGTCGTTAAGGCATGCGATCACTCAGAGGACAGTGATCCAGTACGTCCAGAACGCTTGCAGGGCGGCCAGTGCGACAGCCAGGTACCACAATCAGGACGACGGTGTGGTACCTGACGAGGAGCTGGACACCGGGTCGCCAGGACGCCGGAACCGGCAGGTGTCCGTGCGGTCAGCGACAACTCGGGCGGTGGTGGCCGGGTCATTCCACGCCGCCTCGAACCTGGCCATGTCCAGACCGAGCTCACGGGCGAACCCGCGGAACGTCTCGGCGTGGGACACGTCCTGGTCGCCCCACTGCGACTGAGTTTCGTACATCCTGCGGTACATGGGTGACTTTGTCGCCGTATTCGGCGCAGCTGCTCCACGCCGGGGAATGCCGCTCCGCACGCCTCGCATTCCAGGTCGAGGAACTCCACCACGGTCACCTTGCCGTCGGCGGCAGTCGACAAGCGGTGACTGTCCAGGCGCACCAAAACCGACGAGGGCACCGCGGGGCTGCCCGCCCTCGGGACCGGCCGAGGCGGCGGCGGGCGGCGTGTCCGGCCGGTTCACCAGGACCAGGATCGCCACCACCGCGGTGACCACCGCCAGGGATCAGGGGGTCGAGATCCCTGTTGCTCCCGCAGCGGGCACAGCAGACCACTCGTCTTCGACCCCATTGGCGAACGTCGGCCGCGTGGCCAGTTGCGGTGCGACCTGCGGTGTGGGAGGCGCCCGCGCGGCGCATCTCCCACAACCGGTGGTTCAGTCGCGCGAGGCGGGTTCGTAGAGGCTGAACGGGGTGTGCTGGTTGTCCTGGCAGTGCGCGATCCGCCCGATGCCGGGCACGATCTGGACCTCCTCGCTGGTGCCGCCGAGCTCGTGGAGGCGCTTGACCGAGGCGTCGATGTCGTCGGTGGCGAAGTAGACCCGCGGGTGGGTGAAACCTTCTTCGCGGGGCGCGATCGCGCCGGCGGGGCCGTTCTCGATCACGTGATAGTCGCCGCCGAATTCACTGGTGCCCCACCCGAACAACTGTCCGTAGAAGGTGCGGGCCTGTGCGGTGTCGGCGGCGGGTAGCTCGAACCAGTTGATCTGTCCAGGCATGGCGGAGATCCTTTCGGTAGTTGTCGGCTGACACACGAAGGACGAACAACCGCGCCTGTTCTCGACAGGTTCCCGGGATCAGTCCGCGCTTTTGTTTCGGACGGCGCGCAGTCCGGCATCGTGACTGCGCAGCGCGGCGCCGACAGCGGCCGCGACGGTGATCTCGAAGATCTCCTCCTCGGAGTGTTCCGCGGTGAGGCGGTCGATGTCGGCGTCGGTCACCCGGTACGACGTGTCGCGGACCGTCGCGGTGTAGGACTTCCAGGGTTCGGGGAGCGAGCCTCCGGACGCGGCGGCCGCGCGCAGAGCGGGTTCGGTGGCCGCGGGTGCGTCGAGCACCGCATGCCGCAGGTTCTCGACGACGTCACCGCTGTCGGTGCCGTCCCCGCCGGCGAGCAGGAAACCGGGGAACCGGTAGCCGAACCGGTGCAGGGAACGGGTACCACTGTGCAATTGGCCGTCACGCAACACGAAACCGAACGCGTTGGCCAGGCGGTTGACCACATTCCACACGAGATTGACGCGCAGCGCCTCCAACAGTGCCTGCTCGGGAAGGTCCGCGACACCACTGCCGTCGACGTGATCCGGTGTCCGGGAAACCGTGCCGAGAAAGTCACGCACCTGGCGCAGTTCGGGGCGAGCCGAGGCGGGATCGTCCGGATCGATTTCACCGTGGCCGGCGATCCGGACGAGCTCGGCATGGGTGACGACACAGAACGGGCACTCGTGCAGTTGCGCGGTACTCATCGCCAGGTACTCACGCTCCCCCGCCGTCCAGTACGACGGCCCGCGCATGGCATCGGCCGTGATGACCAGTAGCGGGCGCGCGAAGAAGTCAGGCCGGTACAGCAGCATCTTCACGATGTCCGGACTGTCCACACGGGACAGAGCGGAGGTGGCGGTGAGGAACAGCTTCGCACGGCGGCGGTGGCCGTCGTCGAGGATGGACAGTCTCATGTGGACTCCGGGGTATCGAGGGCGAGCAGTCGCCCGGCGAGGAATCGGCGGTCCGCCGGGTTGGCGGCGAGTTCGTGAGCGCGCCGGTAGGCGACCGCGGCCTCCTCCGGCCGGTCGAGGCGGCGCAGCAGGTCGGCCCGTGCGGCGTGGAGCAGGTGGTACTGCTCGAGCCCGTCGATCCGGTCGATCAGCGCCAGCCCGTCGGCGGGTGTCCTGGCCATGGCGACGGCGACCGCGTGGTTCAGCGCGATCACCGGCGACGGCGCCACCATGAGCAACTCGGCGTACACGGTCGCGATACGGGGCCAGTCTGTCTGGCCGGGTGTCGCGGCCTGGGCGTGCAGCGCGGCGATCGTGGCCTGGAGCTGGTACGGCCCGGGCGTCCCATGGCGCAACGCTCGGCCCAGCAACCCGACCGCTTCGGTGATTTCGGTTCGGTCCCACCGCGTGCGGTCTTGGTCATCCAGGAGGATCACGTCACCGGTGGTGGTGTGACGGGCGGCGGTCCGCGAGTCGTGCAGCAGCAGCAACGCGACCAGTCCGAGCGCTTCGGGTTCGTCGGGCATGAGGGTGGCGACGAGCTTGCCGAGCCGGATCGCTTCCTGGCGCAGTGTGTGGTGCTCGGGGGTGGCTGTGTAGCCCTGGGTGAAGATCAGGTACACCACCGCCAGCACGCCGGAAAGCCGTTCGGGCAGGAGGTGATCGGCCGGGACTTCGAGGCTGATGCCGGCGTCGCGGATCTTTCGTTTGGCGCGCACCAGACGTTGCGCCAGCGTGGTTTCCCCGACCAGGAACATCCGCGCGATCTGTCCCGCGGTCAGCCCGGCGACGGCTTGCAGCGTCAGCGCCACCCGTGCCTGTTCGGCCAGGGCGGGGTGGCAGCAGGTGAAGATCAGGCTCAAGCGTTCGTCGCCCACGGTGAGCAGGCTTTCCTCGCCGAAGTCGGTCATCGTCGTCACCGTGTCCGCGCGGGGCCCCTGCTCGATCTGCTCCTGCTTGTCCCGGCCCAGGCGTGCGCGCCGGAGCCGGTCGATCGCCTGGTTGCGGGCCACCGTCAGCAGCCAGGCGACCGGGTCGTCGGGGACCAGGTCGCCCCACCGGCGCAGCGCCATCGCGCACGCGTCTTGCAACGCGTCCTCGGCCAGCTCGAAATCGCCGAGCGCACGCACCAGCGCCGCGAGCATCCGTGCCCGATGTTCGCGGTACACCCGCTCCACCACAGGTGCGGGTGAGACGGTCATTCGCCGGTGGTCGCCAAATCCACGGGCCTGTGGTCCAGGCCCGGCACTCCCGCGAGCGGCCGCACCTCGATCGAGCCCACCGCTGCCATCGGGCACAACGCCGCCAGCTCGAGCGCCTCGTCCAGACTCGGGCAGTCCAGGACGTAGTAGCCACCGAGGTGTTCATGGGTTTCCACGAAAGGGCCGTCGGTGATCAGCGTCCGGCCATCCCGGACGCTGAGGGTGGTCGCGGTGCTTTCCGGCTGCAGCGGGGCGCCTCCCACGAGCGCTCCCCGGCGGCGGCACTCGTCGGCGAAGGCGTTCACCGCGGCCAGCGCCTCGGCGAACCCCTGGTCAGCGGGGCCGGGCCGCTCGCAGTTGTAGATCAGCAGCATGTACTGCACAAGATCCTCCACTCACCGGTAGCCATGTCGGTCGAAAGGATGACGAACAGGCCGACCGTATCTCGACAACCCGGGCCAAGCCTGTTTTGCCGGATACATCGATCAGGTATCCAGCGACGAGCCCCGTGAGCACGATCTTTCGCCACGGTGGCCACGATGGCTGTCACCAGCTGGCCGAGATAGGTGTCACCCGACGTTCCACAGGCAAGAAGATCGTCGGCCGCTCATCGCCGGAATTTGTCCGTTCGAGCGAAACCTTGCGGAAATGCGGGCCGGCTCTGCCGTAGATCCGGACACCGCAAGGTTCGCTGGACAGGACAGCGGCCCCGCAGCGCCAGGCGGAGTCTTTGATCATGTAGCGGCTGCCGCGCCATGATGGATGCGACGTCGAACGCACGCGGCATCATCGGCGGATGGACGCGAGAAGGCCGACTGGGGGGAGCGTGTCAGCGGCGATGCGGCGTTCCTCGGCTTGGCGGATGGCGTTGAGGGCGTCGGGGGCGCGGGTGGCTGGCTCGGTCCAGGCACCGCCGCGGCCGTCGACCAAGCGCCACAGCATGGCCGTGGCCACCGTGGTCAGATCCGAGCCGGCGCGGCTCAGTGCGGCGAGCATGGCGGAGCCTTGGTGGAGGAAGTCGTGGCCGGCGCTCCAGGCGTCGAGCAGGTCACCGGCGGGGGTCTCGGCGTCGAGCAGGCCAGCGGCGACCAGCAGTGCGCAACTGTGGCGACGCGACGCGCTGTGCGTCGTCGAGAGCACGATCGACGATCTCGATCCCCGCCAATGGCCCGACGTGCTGGAGAGCCTCCAGCACGTCGGAGCGCTCGATGTCTGGTTGACACCGGTCCTCATGCGCAAGGGCAGGCCGGGGCACGTCCTCACCGTGCTGGTGCCTCCGGCACTGGTCGACGCCGTCGTCGTGCGCATCGCCGAGACGACGCCGACGCTCGGCGTGCGGGTTTCCGAGATCGAGCGACGCGCCCTGCACCGGGACGAGGTCACCGTTGACATCGGGCTGGGTACGGTCCCGGTGAAACGGGGCCTGCTGGGCGGGCGGGTGGTGACGGTCCAGCCGGAGTACCGGGAGGTCCGGGCGCTGGCAGAGACGACCGGTCGCCCGGTCGACGAGCTCATCGACCTGGCTCGGGTCACGGCCAGGGCGTTGCCGGAACGGGCCCACGACTCCTCCGATCAGGCGGGCTCCTCCGCTCCGGGGCGCGACGACAGCTGATCGGCATCACTCTGCTCGGTGCGCTGGTGTCTCAGCAACCAGAGATGTGCTGGGGATCGAGGACGTTCCGCAGGCGAAGTGCCCCGGTGACGATCTGGTGGGCGACTTCGCTGAGCCTGGCGTTGTTCTTCCGTGCGTAGAACCGCAACACCGCGAAAGCCTGATCCATATCCAGGTTCCCGGCGTGGGCGAGTGCGCCTTTGGCCTGCTCGATGGCGACACGACTGTTCAACGCCGTCTGCAGCTGCTCGGTGAGCACCTCGCCACGCCGGATCGCGCGTTCCTGCAGAATCCCGATGGTCGCGATGTCCGCGAGCGCGCGGGCCACCTGAAGGTCTCGCTCACCGAGAAGGCCGGGTTCGCGGCCGAAGAGGTTCAACGCGCCGATGGTTTCGCGACGCAGGCGCAGGGGCACCGCGTGCACCGCGGAAAACCCCTCCCGGAGCGCCTGGGGCGCGAATCGCGGCCACCTCGACGCCGTCTCGGACAGATCCGCGACGAGTACCGATTCCCTGGTGCGGACACAGTCGAGACACGGACCTTCGTCGTTCTGCACCTGGAACAGTTCCAGCAGCCGGGCCTGCTCGGTCGAAGACGCCAGCACCTGCAGATGTCCTCGCTGGTCCGAGAGCATGATCCCGGCCGCGGCGACGGGCAACAACTGGAGGCTGTGTTCGACGAGCTGGTGGAGTACGTCGACGACGTCGTAGTCGTCGACCAGGGTGTCAGCCATCTGGACGAACGCCTGCAGCAATTGGGGTTCCCGCACGGCATCCGGTGACGTGTCGTCGTTCATCAGCACACTCCTGCCTTCTCCTGACGAGGGTAAGCCCACCGCTCATGGTCCCAGTTCCGACGGCAGGATCCGGCGTGCCACAAGATCGCGGGCGACATCGTCGACCAACCGGCCCGCCGAAAACGCGTAACCCCGCAACAGGGCCAAGGCTTGTTCCGCCGAAACTTCGAACTCGACGAGCAGCATCCCCGTGGCCTGGTGCACCCGCTCACGATCCCGGTGCATCGCGGACAGCCAGCCGGACTGGACCCCCAGGAGGACCAGCGTCGCCAGCTCGACGATCTCCAGTGCGGCGGCCAGTTCCGCCGGCGAAAGCCAGCCGGGCCGGACCCGGTAGAGGTCGATCGCGCCGAGCCGGATGGCACCGCTCTGCAACGGGAACGCGAAGATCGCGCCCACCGCCATGGTGACGATCTCCGTCGCGAACACCGGCCACGACTCCGTGACGGTCTCCGACAGGTCCGGGACCAGCACCGGCCCGTGCGTCTCGAACGCTTCGAAGCACGGCCCTTCCCCCAGGCTGAACTGCAGCGCTTCGATCCGGGCACTGACGCCGTCACTGGTGTACAAGGTGTGCTGATGCATGGAATCGCTCATCAGGGACACCGAAGCGCCGTCGACCCGGACGAGATCCACACACGCCCGGCACACCTGTGCCAGCGCTTCGACCCCGCTGATGTCCTGACGCAACGCGGACATCACCGCCGTACGCACGGAGCCCATCCGCTCAGGCGAAGTCCGGTCGCCGCTCATCGGAAAACATCGCAACCGAGGTCAGCAAGACAAACCACGGTGCACCTCCATCGCGCCGACTTCTGCGGACCCCCACAGGCGCGCCGATGACCATACGCGTCTGGACTGGGCAAAGATGAGGTCGAAGTTCGGCCCTGCCCGGACACCCGGAGATGGCCCCGCCGCGAACGGCGGGGCCATCGTGGTGCCTACCGGGAACGCGCCCCGGCAGGCACCGGGGCGTAACCCGTCGGCCGGGTGGTGAAGATCCCCCGGCCCTGGGTCCGGCTGCGCAGCTGGTCCGAGTAACCGAACAACTCGGCCAGTGGCACGGCGGCGGTGAGCACCACCGTGCCCGCCGTCGCGACCGACGCCGAAACCCGGCCACGCCGTGCCGCCAGGTCACCGAGCACGCCGCCCATCGCGTTCTCGGGGACCGTGATGGCGACCTCGGCCACCGGTTCCAGCAGCACCATCACGCTGGCGCGCAATGCTTCCCGGAGCCCGAGCCGGCCCGCCGTCCGGAACGCCATTTCCGACGAATCCTTCGAATGGGTGACGCCGTCGGTCAACGTGACCCGCAGCCCGGTCACCGGGTGACCACCGAGCGGCCCCTCGGACAGCGCGTCACGGCAACCGGCCTCGACCGCGCGGACGTAGTCGCGTGGCATCCGGCCACCGACGACGGCCGAACGGAACACGAAGTCCGCCACGGCTTCCAGCGGCTCGACGTCGAGAACGACGTGGGCGAACTGACCGGCGCCGCCGTCCTGCTTGACGTGCCGGTACAGCAGCCCCGAGACACCACGGCCGACTGTCTCCCGGTAGGACACCTTCGGCCGGCCGAGGGCGACATCCAGTCCACGGCTGCGGCGGATCTTCTCCACCGCCACCTCCAAATGCAGCTCGCCCATCCCCGACAGCACGAGCTGACCGGTCTGGGGGTCGTTCCTGACCACCAGCGAAGGATCTTCCTCGACCAGCCGCGTCAACGCCGACACCAGCCGTTCGGTATCGGTGGTCCGGCGAGCTTCGACGGCGACGGAGACGACCGGAGCGGCCACCGGCGGCGGCTCGAGAAGTACCGGGGCCGCCGGCGTGCAAAGGGTGGCCCCGACACGGGCGGACTTCACCCCGATCACCGCGACGATGTCCCCGGCCACCGCCTGGTCCAGCTCGGTGTGCCGGTCCGCCTGGACCAGCAGGATCCGCGAGATCCGTTCGGTGCGCCTCGGACCCACGTCCACCACCTCCTCCCCTTTCCGGATCGTTCCCGAGTACACCCGCAGATAGACCAGCCTGCCGGTGCTGGCCGAAACCACCTTGAACACCAGCGCGGCGAACGGCGCCGACGGATCGGCGATCCGTTCGTGCTCCTCGCCGTCCTGAACGCCACGCACCGCGGGCACGTCCAGCGGCGACGGCAGGTAGGCCACGACGGCGTCGAGCAACGGCTCGATCCCGCGGTTCCGGTAAGCCGAACCGCACAGCACCACCAGTCCCTCGCCGGTGCGGGTCAGGTCGCGCAGAGCGGAGGCCAGCGTCGGCGCGGAAACGGCCGACTCCGCGCAGAACTCCTCCAGTGCCAACGGATGCAGTTCGGCGACAGCCTCTTCCAGCTGCCGACGTCGTCGCCGCGCCTCTTCCAGCAGCGCACCGGGCACCGGTCCCGCCTCGAACGTTTCGCTGTCGCCGGCCCAGACCAGCGACCGCATCCGCACCAGGTCGACCAGTCCGGTGAACGCGTTCTCCGCACCGATCGGCAGCTGGACGACGAGCGGCGCCGGGTGCAGCCGATCCCGGATCGACGCCACGGCCTTGTCCAGTTCCGCACCGGCGCGGTCGAGCTTGTTGACGAAGGCGATCCGGGGCACCCGGTGGCGATCGGCCTGCCGCCACACCGATTCGCTCTGGGACTCGACCCCGGCCACGGCGTCGAACACGACGACGGCGCCGTCGAGAACACGCAGCGAACGCTCGACCTCGTCGGAGAAGTCGACGTGACCGGGAGTGTCGATCAGGTTGATCCGGTGGCCGTCCCAGGTACAGCTGACGGCCGCGGCGAAAATGGTGATCCCGCGGTCGCGTTCCTGGGAGTCGAAGTCGGTGACAGTCGTCCCGTCGTGGACTTCGCCCCGCCGGTGGATGGTTCCAGTGGCATAGAGAATCCGTTCGGTGACAGTGGTTTTGCCGGCATCGACATGGGCGAGGATGCCCAGGTTTCGAACGCCGGTCAGCGGTAGGTGCAGGTCGGTACGCACGGCACAGGTCCCTTTCGGGGTGATCCGAAGAATATGGCTGCGCGATGCACGGGACGGACGGCTCACCTTCCGCGCAGGCGGAAACCTCCGGCCGTCCCATGGCCTCGAGAGGAACGGGACCGGCCAGTCGGCTCGGCGGCGAAGATCAGCTGTACGTCACGGATTCCGGTGAAAACCGCGCGGCTTTCACCGGGCGTACGAAGACACCAGAAGGACCTCATATCGCGACCGGGGAACAACGACGGCGTTGCGACTGCGCATGGCCGGGCTCCCTCACTCGTCGCGGCGCGCCGCGGATGTCGTGGCGGCACGTGGTTCTTGGGCAGTGTAATGAATCCCGAGTGGATAGTGAACCGAATTGAACCGGCGAGCGAGGCAGGGGTTCGCCGGATGTCGGTTTGTGTCGGTGAGCACGGGTAACGTCCTGTGCCGTGAACGCACGGGAACGCATCCAGGAACTCGCCGACCAGATCGTCGTGCTGCGCGACGCCTACTACCGGGGTTCACCGTCGGTGGCGGACGCCGAGTACGACGCGATCGAGGACGAGTTACGAGGGCTGATCGAGGCGAACCCGGAGCTGGCGCCCGACCCGAATCCGCTGGAGCAGGTGGGCGCGCCCGCGGTGCTGCACGCGCCGATCAGGCACTCGCGCCCGATGCTTTCACTGGAGAAGGCGACCCGGCCCGAGCAGGTCGCGGCGTTCTTCGACCGCTTTCCCGGCCAGCCGGTGGTGGTCATGCCGAAGCTGGACGGCCTGTCGCTGGCCTTGGTCTACGACAACGGGCGGCTGGCACGGGCGATCACCCGCGGGGACGGGACGACCGGCGACGACGTGACCATGCTGGTGCGGGCGCTGATCGACGGGATCCCGGAGCGGGTCGACGCGCCGGGCCGGGTCGAGGTGCGCGGCGAGGCGGTCATGTTGCGCTCCACCTTCGCCGCCTACAACCTCGCGCACCCGGACAAGCCGCTGATCAACCCGCGCAACGCCGCCGCGGGCACCCTGCGGGCCAAGGACCCGGCCACCGTCGCCGAACGACGCCTGCAGTTCTTCGCCTTCGATCTGGACACCGACCCCGACAGCGCGGAGACCGACCTGGACCGCGCGCTGCGGACACTCGGGTTCGCCGCCGCCGACATGCGTCACTGCGCCGACGCGGACGCGGCGCAGACGGTGATCACGGCGATCGAGCAGCGGCGCAACGACCTGGACTACGACCTGGACGGCGCCGTGCTGCGGCTGGCCGATCGCGACGCCTACGCCGCCGCCGGAACCCGGTCGAGCTCACCCCGTGGCGCGCTGGCGTTCAAGTTCGCCGCGGAGGAGAAGACCACGGTGCTGTCCGATGTGGTCTGGGACGTCGGCAAGACGGGCAAGATCGCCCCGGTCGCCTGGTTGGAGCCGGTGTTCGTGGGCGGCACGACGGTCACCCGCGCGACGCTGGCCAACCAGGAGGTGATCCGCGCCCGCGGCATCAGGATCGGCGACACGGTGCTCGTGCGCCGCGCCGGCGACGTGATCCCGTTCGTCGCCGGCGTGCTCGACGCCTCGAAGCGCACGGGCGCGGAGCGGGAGATCGTGCCGCCCACTGTGTGCCCGTCGTGCGAGCAGCCGTTGACCGAGCAGGGAAACAGCCGCGAACTGTTCTGCACCAACGTCGCCTGCCCCGCCCAAACCGTGCGGCGGTTGATCCACTGGGCCTCGCGCGCGGCGGCGGATATCGACGCCATCGGCGGGGTGTGGATCGAACGACTGGCCGAGGCGGGGATCCTGGAGCACCCGTCGGACTTCTACCAGCTCACCAAAGAACGACTGCTGGAGTTCGACCGCATCGGTGAGATCTCGGCCGCGCGCATGATCGAGTCGATCGACGCCAGCCGCCAAGTCGGCCTGCGCCGGGCGCTGATCGGGCTCGCGATCCCGATGGCCTCGGAGGGCACCGCCGCACGCCTGTGCCGGGCGGGATTCGCCTCACTGGAACAGGTCGCCGACGCGGACGTCGACGGGCTGGTGGCCGTAGAGGACATCGGGCCGAAGGTCGCCGCCTCGCTCATCGAGCACCTCACCCGGCTGCGGCCCGAACTCGAGAGACTGCGGCAGCGCGGCGTCTCCCTGGACGTGCGCGAAGAGGACCTCCCGCCGGTCGTCGCGGCCGGCGCGCCACTGGCGGGCAAGACGGTGGTGATCACCGGCGCGATCAGCGACCCGCGCTCCGGCGAGAAGGTCGCCCGCCCGACCTTCCAGCGGTTGTGCGAGAAGGCCGGGGCGACAGCCGCGTCGTCGGTCTCGGCGAGCACCGACCTGCTCATCACCGGCGCGGGTGTCGGCGCGAGCAAGCTCACCAAGGCCGAGAAACTCGGCGTCGACGTCGTCGACCAGGGCGAAATCTGGCAACAGCTGATCGCCGCCGGCGTCGTCTAGCGACGGGCAAAGGCGAACGGGTAGGCGAACAGGTCGGCTTGGGTGGGTGGGTCGTGAGTGGCACCCACCCACCCGGACCTTCCAGCCTGTCCGTCGAGGATCAGATCGGCGCGTCCGGTCAAGACCGTCGCGGTCCTCGTCCTGGTGGCGCTCGCGGCCGGGGTGGGAGTGCTGCTGCACGCGGCGGACCGGACGGCGGGCGACACCTGGCATTCGGTCGGCACCGACGACCCGGACCGGATCGAGGTGCCCGCGTCGGTTCAGCGGGTCGACGCGGGCGCGCGGGAGGTCGTACTGCGGGCGTACTGCGGGTGCTGGTCACGCCGCGCGGCGAGCTCGGTGAGGACGGCGGGCTCGCGCCGGCCGCCGAGTTGAGACTGCTGAACTCCTCCAGCCTCCGCGGGGACCAGGTTTTCCCGGCACACCAGCGTATTTCGAGTATCGATCTGCCGATAGCGCTGTCCGGCGGCACGGTGACCGACTATCCGTTCGACAGCTACCAGGTGAGCGTGCAGTTCGCGGCGGCGCAGGGCGGCGTGCAGGTGCCGGTGCTGCTCACGGTGGACAAAGTGGACAGTCTGTTCGCGTACTCGATCATCGGCGCCGACGGCTCGAGCGGGCTGGTCTGGCCCGCGTTCGGCTTCATGGCGGCGACGCTGTTCGCCTTGGCGGGCTTCCGCAATCTGGCCCCGGGACTGCCGCCGATCGGCTCGCTGTTGGACTACGCGGCCTTCCTGTGGGCCGAGGTCATCATCGCCCTGAATGTGGTCGTGTCCGTCGTGAGCGGAGCCGTCACCGAACACGGACAGCGAAAGATCTGATAATCGGCTGAGAACCCGGGCGAACGCGACACTTCCGACCCGGCTTCGAGCGTTGGTACGGGTAAGACGGCCGAAGTGGCCGTCACGGAGGAGTTCGCCATGAGCCTGATCGGAACGCTTCTCGGCTACGTCTTGACGGTGTTCTTAGTGGTGCTTATCGCCCGGATGGTGCTCGACTGGACGACGATGCTCGCCAACCGTCCCCGGTGGACAGGCAGGGCGCGCGTGGTGACCCATGCCGCGACCGAACCGATCATCGCGCCGGTGCGGCGGCTGCTGCCGCCCGTGCGGTTCGGCGCGGTGGGGCTGGATCTGGCGTTCACGGTGGTGTTCGTCGTGGTACTGATCCTGCGGTCGGTCGCCTTCAGTTTGTGACCGGGTCCGACGTGCCGGGGCCGAACAGCCCCGGCACCGACGTCTCCATGTCAACTGTGATGAACAGACCCCAGTGCATTCATCGCAGTTGACACGAGGTGCACCGATGCCCGACGACGCTCCCGCCACCGTCCGGAAAACGCTGGCCGAGAAGCTGGACTACCTGTTCCAGACGGTGCGCCGGCCCGGCCAGCGCGAATACAGCTACGAGGACGTCGCCACCGCGATCGCGCGCGACCAAAAGGAGGCGATCTCCGCCTCCTACATCTGGTACCTGCGCACCGGGCAGCGGGACAACCCCACCATCAAGCATCTCAACGCCCTGGCGAAGTTCTTCGGCGTGCCCACCGCGTACTTCGTCGACGAGCCGACCGGCGAGCGGGTGGAAGCGGAACTCGCCCTGCTCACCGCGTTGCAGGACGCGGGGGTCGGGCCGTGGCGTTGCGCGCGGCCGGGCTGTCGAGCGAAAGCCTGGACTCGATCGGCGGCATGATCGCGCAGGTCCGCAAGCTCGAGGGCCTGCCGCCGCGCAACCAGGACTAGACCGTAACCGGGGTGGTCTCGGCGAGCACCGCCGCGACCACCGGCGAGCGCCGGTAGGCCCGCGCGACCCGGCGGACATACTCCTCGGCTTCGGCCGTTCCCGCGTTGAACACCGGCGCATTCGGCGCGTCGGGAACCTAGAACTCGTCCCTGGGGAAAGTGTCGACATATCCCCCGGGGAGGGCCAGACACGACCTAGGGCGCCAGGATTCGGTCGGCGTTCGCGAGGCGCGTCCGCTTGTCCGTTTCGAGCCGCTGGAACTGCGCGGCCTCGCGCTCGACGACCTGGTGTTGCAGGGAAACTTCGACATCGTGCCAGACACCGACCAACCGGGAGGACTCCTTGCAGCGGACGTCGGCTCGCGCGGTGTCGACCTCGGCGCGCGGGACGGTGGCCGAGTCGAGATCCCACTGCGGGTCCGAAATCGCGGCTTTCGGGTCGGCGTAGCGGAAACCGGCCGACGCCATGCACTCCTGCCAAGAAGCCTTTGCCCGCACGACATCCGCGTTCTTCGCCGACTCGTCCAAGGAGTCGAAGTCCTGCGAGGTCAGGAAATCGCCGTCACCGTCGGGAACGCCTTTGGCGATGTCGGTGTCGGCTTGGTCGGCGCAGCCCGGTTTCCCGTCCTCGCTGTACAACGCCGCGCGCTGCTGGTCGGTCAGTTTCGACGACCAGTTCTGGATTTCCCGTGAGCTCGCGGCTTCGTCCGCGGTTTTCGGGAAGTGGTAGCCGTAGCGCAGCGCTGTGGCGTCGTCGAGCACGCCGTAGCGCCGCATGTTCGGGGAGAGGTCGAGCGGGCCCGGCGCGGTGACGCTGTCCGGCAGGCTCATTTCCAGGCCACGGCTTCGCATACAGCGCTGGACCAGCAGGCTCTGCGCCTGCTTGATCCGAGACTCGTCGGCGTGGCCGAGCCGGTAGACGTCGAAGGGCAGGGCGAGTTCGGTCGCGACCGGGCCGGTGGGGCCGGCTTCCGCCGTGGTGCCGCAGGCGGCGAGGGTGAGCAGCAGGGCGGCCGCGGCGAGGCCTCGGCTGGGAGATGCCATGGGAGGAGCCTTTCCAGGTGGCGCCCCGGAATCGGCCGGGGCGCCACCTGCGGTAGTCGTCAGGCGCAGATGTCCACGGCGCTCAACCTGTTGTCGCCGATGGCGTTGTTCGCCAGGAAACCGTCGTCGGTGCCGCTGATCGACTTGGTGTGCGCGCCGGTGCCGCCGACGTCCTGCCAGAGCTGCACGTTGCAGCCGATGCGGTTCTTCACCGAGCTGGTCTCGTTGTCGATGCTGTCGTTGCTGCCGGTCCAGTAGTTGTTCCGGAGGTCGAAGTCGTCGCGCGTCAGGTCGAGCCAGTGGTTGGTGTTGCCCTGGTTGAAGTCGTTGTTCTCGAACAGGCAGAACTTGCCGCTGTCACAGCTGCCCACGGCGGACGCCGGGGAAGCCATGGCCGTGAGGCCCGCCAGTACCGCCGCGGCGGCCAGTGCGCCGGAAACGATCCTCTTCATCGTGGTGCTCCTCGCTGGGTTCGTGGATCTCGGTGGATCGGGTTCAACGGTAGGAGCGAGGCGATGAGCAAAAGCTGCGCACTTGTTGAATCCGCAGGTCAGAGGCTTGATCGGGCGGAATATTGAACAGTTGGTGAATGCACTGGCACACTGGGCGGGCAAAGGGGCAAAGGGGGCACCTTGGCTGTCCGGTTCGTTCTTTTCGGCACCATCGAGGCTTTTGTCGATGGCCGACCGATCGAGCTCGGGCATGCCCGGCAACGGAGTGTGCTGGCGGCACTGCTGGCCGACGCCAACCGCCCGGTATCGATCGACCAGCTCACCGAGCGGGTGTGGGCGGACCGCCCGCCACACCGGGCACCTCGCTCGATCGCCAGTTATCTGTCCCGTCTGCGCCGCGCGCTGGCCGGAGCCGACGACGTCGACATCCTGCGCGGAGCGGGCGGCTATCTGATCCGGGTCGACCCGGAAGCCATTGACCTGCACCGATTCCGGACCCTGGTCGCGCGTGCCCGCGAGCGGCAGTCACTGGGACTGTTCGACCAGGCACTGGACCTGTGGCGCGGCGAGGCGTTCGCCGGGGTGGACACGCAGTGGTGCGACGCGATGCGGCAGACCCTGGACGCCGAACGGGTGGCGGCGGAACTCGACCGGACCGACATCGCGCTGCGGCTCGGCGCGCACAACTCGGTGCTGGCCGGGGTCGCCGCCCGTGCCGCGGCCTCGCCGTTCGACGAGCGGATGGCCGGTCAGCTGATGCTCGCGCTGTACCGCGCCGGCAGGCAGGCCGACGCCCTCGACCACTATCAGCGCACCCGGTTGCGGCTCGCCGACGAATTCGGCGCGGATCCCGGGCCCGCGCTGCGCGAACTGCACCAGAAGATCCTGGTCACCGACGCCGACCTGGAGCTGTCGAGCGAGGGCACGGTGCCACGCCAGCTCCCGGCGCCACCACGGTGGTTCGTCGGGCGGGACAGTGAACTGGCCGCACTCACCGAAGCGATGGACACCCAGGGCGGCACGGTGATGGTCTCCGCGATCGCCGGGCCGGGCGGGATCGGCAAGACCTCGCTCGCGCTCAAGTGGGCCCATCGCGGGGTCACCCGGTTTCCGGACGGGCAGCTGCACGTCGACCTGCGCGGTTTCGACCCGTCAGGGGCGCCGATGCCGCCCGCGGTGGCCATCCGCCGGTTCCTCGACGCGCTGGGCGTCGCCCCCGCCGCGATCCCCGCCGACGAAGACAGCCAGGTCGCGCTCTACCGCAGCCTGGTCGCGGGCAAACGCCTGCTCGTGATGCTGGACAACGCGCGTGACGCCGGTCAGATCGAGCCGTTGCTACCGGGGAGCGAGACCTGCACCGTGCTCGTGACCAGCCGCAACCGGTTGGGCGGCCTGGGAGTTCGCGGGGCGCAACTGCTGCACCTCGACGTCCTCGCCGACGAAGACGCGCGCGAACTGCTGACCCACCACATCGGCGCCCAGCGGATCGCCGAGGAACCCCGCGCCGTCGCCGCCCTCGTCCACTGGTGTGCCGGGCTGCCGCTGGCGCTCAGCATCGTGGCGTCGCGGGCCGCGACCCAGCCCGGGTTCCCGCTGGACGTGCTGGCGAAGGAGTTGCGGGATTCCTCGGCGAGGCTCGACGCGCTCGACGCCGGCGACCTGAACGCGAACCTCCGCGCGGTGTTCTCCTGGTCGTACCGCGCCCTCGACCGCGAGCCGGCGCAGGTGTTCCTGCTGCTCGGCCCGGCACCGGGGCCGGACATCAGCCTGCCCGCCGCCGCGGCCCTCACCGGGCTCAGCGGCTCCCGCGTGCGCGCGGTGCTGCGGGTGCTGGTGGACGCGCATCTCCTCCAGGAGTACGTCCCCGGCCGCTACCGGATGGACGACCTGCTCCGGCTTTACGCCACCGAACTCGCCGGCGACGAGCGGTCAGGACTGCGCCGGCTGACCGACTTCTATCTCCACACCGCGCGCGCCGCCGCGCATCTGCTGCGCCCCGAGCGTCAGCCGATCGAGCTGCTCCCGACGATGCCCGGCTGTACCCCGCTCCCGCTCGAGCACCGGGCGGTGGCCGCGGTGTGGTTCACCGACGAACACGCCTGCCTGCTCGCGACACTGGACGCCGCCGCCCGGAACGACTGGCACGACTCGACGTGGAAACTGGCCTGGACCCTCAGCGCGTTCCACGTCATGCGGGGACACGTGCGCGACGACCTCGCCGCCTGGCGTGCGGGGGTCGCGGCGACGCGGAAGCTCGACGAACCCGTCGCCCAGGCCGTCGCGCAGATGTTCCTTGGCGACGCCTGCACACGGGTCGGCGACCACACCGAAGCCGTGGACCACCTGCGCCGGGCCCTTTCACTGGCGGAGCGGGCGGAAGCCGTGACCGTGCTGGCCGACGTCCATCGCGCGCTCGGCTGGACGCTGGAACAGGATGGCGACGTCGAGCGGGCGTTGAACCACACCCAGCACGCGCTCCGGCTCTTCCGCGCGACGGGCAACCCCATGCGGGAAGCCGACGCGCTCAATTCGGCGGGCTGGCTGCACGCCCGGCTCGGCCACCATGCGCAGGCCGTCGCCGACTGCGAACGGGCACTGGTCCTGTGCCGCGAGCACGATCACCATCGCGGCGAGGTCGTCACGCTGGACAGCCTCGGTTTCATCGCGCAACGGCACGGCGACCACGCCCGCGCGCTGGGCTACTACCGCGACGCGCTCGAACTGGCCCGCGAAACCGATGACACCTATGACGAAGCGGGCATCCTGGACAACATGGGCGAGGCCCAGCACGCACTCGGCCGACACGGCGAAGCACGCGAAGCCTGGCAGCAGGCGCTCGAGCTTTACCAGGCCCAGCACCGCGCGCACAGCGTCGAGGCCATCCGGCGGAAGCTCGACGCGGCGTCCCGGAGTTGACCTGGACCGCACTCCAGCATTTAGCGTGCGAACCATGACAACGCCACAGCACAAGATCGGCTCGGGGTTCGGTGAGCGGAGCACCGCGGACGAAATCCTGCGGGGAACCGACCTTTCGGGAACGCTCGCGATCATCACCGGTGGCTACTCGGGCCTTGGCCTGGAAACCACGCGTGCGTTCACCCGCGCCGGCGCGCACGTCGTCGTCCCGGCCAGGCGGCCCGAAACAGCGCAAGCCGCGCTCGCGGAGTTCGACGGCGTCGAGGTCGCGAGCCTTGATCTCGCCGATCTCGACAGCGTCCGCAAGTTCGCCGGGCGGTTCGTCGCTTCGGGCCGCGGCGTCGACTTCGTCGTCAACAACGCGGCGGTCATGGCCTGCCCCGAAACCCGCGTCGGCCCGGGCTGGGAAGCGCAGTTCGCGACCAACCACCTCGGCCACTACGCCCTTGTCAACCGGCTCTGGCCGGCGATCAAACCCGGAGCGCGTGTCGTGTCCGTGTCCTCCGCCGGGCACCACTACTCCGGAATCCGCTGGGACGACCTGGGTTTCGAGCGCGGCTACGACAAGTGGCAGGCCTACGGGCAGGCGAAGACCGCCAACGCGCTGTTCGCCCTGCACCTCGACACGCTCGCCCGCGACGCCGGCGTCCGGGCGTTCTCGCTGCACCCCGGCGGCATCCTCACGCCGTTGCAGCGGCACCTCCCGAAAGAGGAGATGATCGCCATCGGCTGGATCGACGAAGCGGGCAACCAGGTCAACGACTCCATCAAGACGCCCGAACAAGGCGCCGCGACGCAGACTTGGGCCGCGACTTCCCCGCAGCTGGCGGAAATGGGCGGCGTCTACTGCGAGGACTGCGACATCGCCGAACCCTCCGACGGCACCGTGCGCGCCGGGGTGCGCGACTACGCGACCGACCCCGAACAGGCCGCGCGCCTGTGGGCACTCTCGGCCGAACTCACCGGCGTCAACGCTTTCTCGTGAACGGGCGTCAACACCTTCGCCATCTGTCGACAGATGGCGACGGCTATCACGTGATGCCGACATCTCGTGGCGCCCGGCACGCGCGGCGAGGTCAGCGCAGGTCCCGGAAGAACGCGCGCACGTCGTCGGCGAACAGGTCCGGCACCTCCATCGCCGCGAAGTGGCCGCCACGCTCGAATTCGGTCCAGTGGGTGACCCTGTACGCCCGCTCGACGAAGGCGCGGACGGGCAAGGTGATGTCGTGCGGGAAGACGGCCACGCCCACCGGCGCCGGGCACGGGACCTGCCCGGGGGCGGTTTCGCGGGAGAGGCGCGCGGAGGAACCCGCGGTGCCGGTGAGCCAGTAGAGCATGACGTTGGTGAGCAACCGGTCCGTGGTGATCTCGGAGCGCGGGTCGACCCAGCCGGCGAACCTGTCCGCGATCCAGGCCAGTTGCCCGGCCCGGGAATCGGTCAGCGCGTACGCCAACAACTGCGGCCGGGTGGCCTGCAGTATCTGGTATCCGGGCCGGTGGGCGACGTGCCGCTTGATGCCCGCCAGTCTCGCGGTGTCCTTTTCGGACAGATCGGCTTCCCCGTCCTCGGGCGGCAGCAAAGGAATGTAGTTGAGGTGCACGCCGACGATGTTGTCCGGCGCGGCGGCACCCAGCGCACGCGAGATGTTCGAACCGAGGTCGCCGCCCTGGGCGCCGTACCGGTCGTAACCGAGTCGGCGCATCAGCTCGGCCCAGGCGCGGGCGACGCGGCGGATGTCCCAGCCGCGCTCCCGGGTGGGGCCGGAGAACCCGAACCCGGGGATCGACGGGATGACGAGGTGGAACTGCTCGGACAACGGGCCGATGACGTCGAGGAACTCCACCACCGAACCGGGTCAGCCGTGCGTGAGGATCAGCGCCAACGCGTCCGGGTCGGCGGACCGCACATGCAGGAAGTGCACGTTCTGACCGTCGATTTCGGTGGTGTACTGGGGAAACGCGTTGAGTTCGGCTTCCTGCTTCCGCCAGTCGTAGGCCGTGCGCCAGTACTCCGCCAGCTCCTGTACCCGCCCGAGCGGGATGCCGTAGTCCCAGCCCGCGCCGGGTAGTTCGTCGGGCCAGCGCGTGCGGGTCAGCCGCTCGGTCAGGTAGTCCAGGTCCGCCTGCGGGATGTCGATACGGAAGGGCGTGATCATGACAAACTCCGTTGGTCTCACCAATATTGGCAACCCCAACGATAGATACCCATCGCGATCCGTGTCAACGCGTTTCGACGCGGGACACCAGCCGCAGGAGTTCGTCGACCGGCCACTGGTCGTAGGCGTGCTCGCCGTACTTGGCGACGAGGACGCGACCGCCGCTTCCGATCAGGAAGTCGGCGGGAGGCCAAGTCTGCCGCCGCGCGGATTTCTCGACGCCAGCCGCTCACGCCCGCGCGCGGCGCGGCCTCGACACCAAACTCGGCATACAACCGCTTGGCGGGATCGGCGATGACGGCGAAAAGCAGCTCTTCGACATGCTTGCGCAGCTCTGTGACCCACGCCATTCTCGAAAAGAATTTGCCCCGCCTTCCCCTTCCCCCTTACGCTTTTCGCAACAAACCCTTGTAGCTCACCGGGTAGAGCGCGGCCACACGCCGTTATCCAGGTTCGATTCCCGGCAGGGGTACTGCTGGGCCTTTCCCGC
Source organism: Amycolatopsis sp. (assembly GCF_036008905.1). GTDB lineage: Bacteria > Actinomycetota > Actinomycetes > Mycobacteriales > Pseudonocardiaceae > Amycolatopsis. The sequence continues at coordinate 52,160 of NZ_DASYMU010000024.1, forward strand.
GACGGATCCACCGCCGGAAAGCTCCAGACCAACCAACTCGTGAGTGTTTACGAGTGTTAGAACACTTGTTGCCACTCACGACCCCCACCTGACCACCCTGCGGGAAAACGTCGACACTTTCCCGGCGAAGCCGCTAATCGGATAGCGGGCAGTCGTGGCTTTCCAGGGCCGCGAGCACCGCGTCGGAGCTTTCGGCGAGTACGGCGAGCCGCTCCGGGCCGAGCACCTCGGTGAACCAGGCACGGACATGAGAGGCATGGGCCGGAGCGGCCTCGGTAATGGCCGCGCGCCCCGCGTCGGTCAGCAAAATATCCGGCGAACGACTGTTGCCGGTGGCTTCACGGCAGACGAGCCCGCGCTGCTCCATCCGCTTGAGATGGTGGGACAGCCGGCTTTTCTCCCATAGCGTCGATTCGCCGAGTTCGAAGGCGCGCATGCGGCGCCTCGGACAGGTTGACCATGATTTCGTAGTCGGCGGCGGAGAGACCGAATTCCCGTTGCTGGTGCTGGACGAGATGGGCGAACAGCAGCCGGTGCATCCGCAGGTACTTACGCCACGCGAGCTGTTCGGTTTCGCCGAGCCACGGGTCGTCGGTCACGGTCGGCATCGTACCGGTGCGTTGACGTGTCATCTCAAATCCTCGCGCTGACCTGCGAAATCAGTTTGCTGATTCGTCAACAAAGTCGGTATACTGACCACTATGGCCGGACCACGATGGCTCGACGAACGCGAAGCGCTCGTCTGGCGACGATACGTCGACACCCAGCGGGAGTTACTGGGTGCGTTGGAGCGTCAGAACTTCCGTGATTCCGGCCTCTCCGGTGCCGAATACGCCGTACTCGTGCCCCTGTCCGACGCCGAAGACGGCCTGCTGCGCGCCCGCGAACTCGGCCTGGAGCTCGACTGGGACCGCAGCCGGCTCTCCCACCAGATCAGGCGCATGGAAAAACGGGGGCTCGTCAGCCGCGAGGAGTGCGAGGCCGACGCGCGCGGCTCGATGATCCGGCTCACCCCCGAGGGCCGGGCGGCCATCGAAGCCGCCGCGCCTTCCCATGTCGAGCACGTCCGCCGGTACTTCTTCGACGTGTTGTCGGTGAAGGAACAGGAAATCCTGAGCACGGTCTTCGATCGGGTGCTCGGCCGTCTCGCCGAGGACAAGTCCACAAAGGACCCCTGCTAGCCCACCGCGCGGCTCCCACCGGCCAGGGGAACCGCGCGGTGGTAGCGGTCAGCGGCTGAGCAGGGCGACCAGATCGGTGGCGATGCGGTGCTCGATGTCGGTGGGCACCGCCTGCACACCGGCGGCCAGTCCTCCCGCGCAGACCGCGGCCAGGCTGCGGACCTGCAGCGTCAGCCCGAGATCCATCGCCTGGATGGGATTGCCGTTGGCGGCGGTCAGGTTGATCATGCGGCCCTGCTCGAGAATGACGATCTCGCGCCCGTCCGTCAGGGTGTATCCAGTCCGCCGAGCCGGATCGCCGTACTCGGTGGTGCCGGTGGTCATCGCGGCGAGCGCGGCGCGATCGATCTCCCACGCGAAATGCCCGACTCCCGCCAGCACGGCGCCGTCGGCGAGCGCGGCCAGTTCGTCCGCACCCAGCACGCCTTCGTGCCCGGTGGCGGTGAAGACGAGCTGTGCGCCCGCGAGTACGTCGGTCACCGAACCGACCCGGTGGCCGTTCATCACCGCTTGGAGCATCCGCATCGGATCGAGGTCCGCCACCGAGACACGGGCGCCGAGCCGGGCCAGCGTGTCGGCGACACCCTTGCCACACGGGCCGTAGCCGAGGACGGCGGCGTTCATCCCGGGGACCATCAGGTTGGTGGCGTTCATGAAACCCTGCACGACGCTCTGGCCGACGCCGAACTCGTTCTCCACCAACAGTTTCAGGTACGAGTCGTTGATCACGACCACCGGCTTGCCCGGCTGGGTGGCACCTGCGCGCAGCCTCAGCCCACCGGTGGTCGTTTCCTCGGTTCCGCCCAGATAGTGCGGGGAAACGCCGTCCGCCAGCAACGCCGTGGTCAGGTCGGCGCCGTTGTCCAGCGTCAGATCGGGATCACTTTCCAGTACCCGCCGGATGTTCTCCGCGTGATCGGTTTCGCTGTCGGCCCGCTTGCTGTGCACGGTGACGCCGAGCGCGCGCAGGGCGTCGGCCGCGTCGTCGTGGGTCGTGCCCGGCGAGCCGGTGAGCGTGATCCGCATCCCGGCCCGCGCCAGCAACGCGACGAGCGCGGCCGTCTTGGGCTCGACGTGCAGGCACATCGCCAGGCTTTTGCCGTCGAGCAGCGGGGCCGACTCCGCGACAGCCTGAGCTGTCAGCGGCATGTGCTTGAGTGCCCAGTTGGTCGCGGCGTGGCCGGTGATGTTCTTGGGTGTTTCGGTGGTCATGACTGATTCCTCTGGTTCGGCGCGACGATTCCCGCGCGGGCGAAAGCCCGCGCGTTTTCTTGGAAGAAGCGGAAATCAGTCGCTAACCGTGGAAATCGCACCGGTAGGAGTGGTCCCCGTAGATCGGGGCCACGACGTCACACCGGTACTCGCGCACCCGGCCGACGATACCGTTCTTTCGCGCGGAAGCGGAGTGTGGGGCAAGCTGGGTCTCGATCGAAAGGGGCCAGGCCATGGCGGACAGGACCGAGAAGCTGTTCCGCGTCGCGATCGCCCTGAAGGGGATCGACGGCGCCGCCCAGGTGCTCGGCGCGCTGCTACTGGTGATCGTGCCGTCCTCGGCGATCACCGGGCTGGCGCACGCGGTGATCACGCGCGACCTGCTCGGTGATCCCAGCAGCGTGCTGGCCCGGCATCTGCAGACCGCCGCGGAGAACTTCGCCGACGGCAGCACGAAGACGTTCGCCGTGGTGTACCTCCTCGCGCACGGCCTGATCAAGCTGGGCCTGGTGATCGCGCTGGGCCGCAAGATCGTGCGGGCGTACCCGGTGGCGGCGGTGGTGCTCGGCGCTTTCGTGGTCTACGAGGTCATCCGCGCGGTGCACACCCACTCGATCGCGTTGCCGTTCTTCGCCGCGCTCGACCTGGTGATCATCGTGCTCGTCCTGCGGGAGTACCGCGAGCTCCGCGCTCAGCGGCGCGCTTCGCCACCGAACTGACCGTTCACCTCGAGGATCTTGCACGCGCGGACCGTCGCCCAGCCACGCCACTCGAATTCGCCGGCGGCGGAGAACGATCCCCAGTCGACGGTCCAGCCGCCGTCGTCGCGCTGCTCGGCGGCGAGGCGAGCCAATTCCGCCTTGATGGCGGCCTCGGGGAAGAGCTCCCGGATGAGCCTGCCCGGTTCCGGCGCGAAGTCGAGCGGGTTCATGGCTTCGCCCTCAGTACCGCCTTCCACCGCCATCGAGCCGGACGCCGGGATGTACCCGCCGAGCCGCCGCAGTTCGGCGTCCGCACCGGGGACCAGGTCGTGCACGGTGTCGAGCAGTTGGAGGGCATACCGGAATTCGAGTGCGTGGCCGGGCCCGTCGATGGCGCGGATCCGGCGCAGCGAGTAGTCGCTGGCCGTGGCCAGCCATTCGTGGTCGCGCACGGTCTTGTCGTGCCGCCCGACGCGGTGGGCGATCGCCGCGAGCATGCTCGTCATGTGCAGTGACGACTGCTTCGGGTCGACGTCGAGGAAGAAGGGCGCGCACCCGGCCGGGTCGGGAACGGGGAGCCCGAAAGGCAGGCCGCCGTCAGGCAACGTGATCGCCCCCAGCCAGTCGCACAGCGCGCTCGCCTCCGGAGTGGTGCCCGGCGCGAGATCCTCGAAGACTTCGAACGCGTGCAGTGCGCTCACCGGCTGACTGGTCGCGGACCGCAGATCCGGCTCGAGCCCGGAGCCGTAGCCGCCGTCGGCGTTGCGGTACGCGGCCAACGCCGTCAGCGCGGCCTCCGATGAGCCGCCGCCGAAGCACAGTTCGAAGCGGCGCCGGTCGAGCAGCCGGGAGTGGACGGCCATGAACGCGGAGATCTTCTCGAAATCGGTCACGGCTTCAGTGTGACCACGGCGTCCACCGCGGTCTTGAACGGATCGGCCGTTATCCCGAACCCAGCATCTTCGCGGTGCGGAGCGCGGCCTGGACGGTCGCCAGGTCACCGAGCTTGCCCTCGGCCGCGGCCGGGGTGATCCACCAGTTCATCGAGCCGCCGACGACCCGGCTCGGCGGCAGCGGCAGGAACACCCCTCGGGTGAGGAACTCCAGGCCACGCACCCCGGCGAGGTCATCGTCGAGCACGCCGCCGCGGGCGACGAGGAAGCGGGCGCCCCGCGGTGACATGGCCACCGGGCACAGGTTTTCGCGGAACACGGGCAGCCCGGTGGCGATGGTCGCCAGCAGGGTCGGCGCGCACAGCACGTCGAACTCGACGCCGACCGGGGTCAGCACGGTATGCGGTCGTTCGGTCCACCAGCGCTCGACGAGCCGCGGATCGAGGGAAGCGTCCTGGGTGGCCGCGACGGGCTCGGCCGCGGCGACCACGTGCGGAGAGCCGGGGCGGGTGTAGCGCAGGCCGTCGCACAACGGACCCGGCACCACCGGCCACCCACGCTCCACATAGGACAATGCGGCCACGCGCAGGGCGCGACGGCCCTGGTCCCAGGTGTCCACAAGGGATTCCGGCGTACTCGTCCGGGTCGTCGTGGCGAAGGAGGCGCTCATCTCCGTTCTCCCGCACCATTTCGGACAGCGGCGCCGTGCTCGGCGCGGTTCGGCTCAGCCATGACCTTAGGTTCGGCCATCCCGTTTACGCGGGTGCGCCGAATCTGTCACGGTTCAGTTAACGAAAAGTGTCTCGATCGGGTGATCTGTGTCGCGTCCCGTCAGAGTTCGAACTCGGTGCGCCGGGCTTCCGGCACCAGGTCGAGGTACTCGGGGTGCTTCGCGAGGTACGAGCGGACGAACGGGCAGTACGGGATGACCGCGAGGCCCTGCTTACGCGCGTCGTCGAGCGCGAAGCTGATGAGCTTGCCGCCCAGGCCCTGGCCGCCGAAGGCGGGGTCGATCTCCGTGTGGAGGAAGGCGATCTCGCCGGGTGCCGCCTGGCGCGAGCCGGGGCCGGCGTACTCGGTGAAACCGGCGGGCTCGGCGTCCACGGAGATCTCGTAGCGGTTCCGCTCCGGAGCCGCACGCACTGTGATGTCCAAGATGATCCTCGTCCTCGGTTCGCTGAGGTGGCCACCGCAAGCGTATGCGTCCAGCGCGGGCGGCGCTGATCCGCCCTCGCGACGCTGCATAAGTGACGCTGCATAAGTGACGCGCAGCGTCCGACAATGTTGATCAGCCGAGGAAGAGTAACCAATCGGCAAACTTGTGGTTAACAACCGGCCAACGAGCCCGTACTGTCGTGGACGTCTCCCGAGCCCACCACTGGAGGAGCCCGTCTTGCCGGAACCCACCATTCCCTTGCCGCTGCTGGCCAATCACTCCCCCGGCCGCGCCCGGCTGACCTGCACCTACCGGTGTGGCGACGCCTGTTTCCACGCCCCGCCGAACGCCTCGGGCAACGACTACCTTGGCGACGTCATCGCCAGCGTGGTCAGCCGCCGGTCGGTGTTCAAGGCCGGTGCGGTGCTCGGGCTGGTGGCGGGCGCGGGGCTGGCCACGGCGACACCGAGCATGGCGACACCCAGCACCGCGTCGGGACACGCGAAGCCGCCGAAGGGACTCGACTTCACCCCGGTCGAGCGCAACAGCCTCGACGCGGTGGTCGTGCCCGACGGCTACCAGCAGGACATCGTCATCCGCTGGGGCGACCCGCTCTTCCCCGGCACGCCCGCGTTCGACTTCGACCACCAGACGGCCGCGCTCCAGGCCAAGCAGTTCGGCTACAACTGCGACTTCGCCGCGCTGCTGCCACTGGACCATCAGGGGCTGTCGAACCTGCTGGTGACCAACCACGAGTACACCAGCGAACAGCTCATGTTCCGCGGCTACGACCGGCTCAACCCCAGCGCGGAGCAGGTCGCGATCGCCTGGGCGGCGCACGGCCTGACCGTGGTGATGGTCGAGCGGCCGCGGTCGTCGGGCAAGCTCACCCCGCGGTTCAGCCGCTACAACCGGCGGATCACCCTGCACACGCCGTTCGAGATGCGCGGCCCCGCGGCGGGCAGCGACCTGCTGAAGACGTCGGTGGATCCGACCGGGAAACGCGTGCTCGGCACGATGAACAACTGTGCCGGCGGGGTCACGCCGTGGGGCACGATCCTGTCCGGTGAGGAGAACTTCAACCAGTACTTCGCCAACGCCGGCAAGATCGCGGACCCGGTCACCAAGGCCAGGCTCACGCGCTACGGCGTCCTCGGCGAGGCCACCGAGCGCAAGTGGGAACGGTTCGACAAACGCTACGACCTGCTCCAGGAACCCAACGAGGCCAACAGGTTCGGCTGGATCATCGAGCTCGACCCGAACGACCCCGGCAGCACGCCGGTCAAGCACACGGCGTTCGGGCGCTTCAAGCACGAGTGCGCGAACATCCGCGTCGCCGACGACGGCCGGATCGTGGCCTACTCCGGGGACGACGAACGGTTCGAGTACATCTACAAGTTCATCTCCAACGGCAAGATCCGCAAGGGCGACAGCCAAGCCGCCCGCCGCCACAACATGACCCTGCTCGACGACGGCACGCTGTACGTCGGAAAGTTCACCGGCGACAGCCCGGTCGCGGAGATCGACGGTTCCGGCAAGCTGCCTTCGGACGGCCGGTTCGACGGCTCGGGCGAGTGGATTCCGTTGGCCGCGGGCAACCGCTCGTTCGTCCCGGGTATGACGGCCGAAGAGGTCTACGTCTTCACGCGCCTGGCGGCCGACAAGGCGGGCGCGACCAAGATGGACCGGCCCGAGGACATCCAGGCGCATCCGTACACCGGCACGATCTACTGCGCGCTGACCAACAACGTCGACCGGGGCAAGGAAGGCAAGGAGGGCGCGACGGAAATGAACCCGCGCGTCGCCAACAAGCACGGGCAGATCCTGGAGCTGACCGAGCGCCGGAGTGACGCGCTGGCGTTGACGTTCTCGTGGAACCTGATGCTCGTCTGCGGGGATCCGAACGCGCCGGACACCTACTTCGCGGGCTTCCCGAAGGACAAGGTGTCACCGATTTCCAGCCCCGACAACGTCGCCTTCGATCCGCACGGCAACCTCTGGATCTCCACCGACTCCGCCGGCGCGCTGGGCGGGCTCAACGACGGGCTCTACGGCGTGCCGGTTTCGGGGCCGCAACGCGGTCACCTCAAGCAGTTCCTCACCGTGCCGCGCGGCGGGGAGACCTGCGGGCCGGTGATCGGCGAGCGGGTGATCACGATCTGTGTCCAGCATCCCGGCGAGGTCGACGGCGCCACCGCGGACAACCCGGTGTCGCACTGGCCCGACGGCGGCACCGGCCAGCCGCGCCCGTCGGTGGTCGCGGTCTGGAAGAAGGGCCGCCACCAGCCCGACCCCATCGGCACCTGACCCCTTCGTAGCGCCACGAGATGTCGACATCTCGTGGCCTCTCACGAACTAAGAGATCGCCACCTGTCGACAGGTGGCGATCTCTTAGTTCGTGAGAGGCCACGAGATGTCGACATCTCGTGGCGCTACGAAGGGGT
>NZ_DASYMU010000025.1:0-33137 GCF_036008905.1 Amycolatopsis sp.
GCCATACTTCGTCACCTTCGCCAACGGCCCGTGCGAACCCGACGCCGTCCGAGCCGGCAACGAGTCGGTCATCCGCGCCCGGTACGAGGACGCCGCCTTCTTCTGGAACGCCGACCTCGGCGTCAAACCGGCCGAGTTCCGTGCCCGGCTCGACCAGTTGCTCTTCGAGGAGCGACTCGGTTCCTTCGACGAGCGGGTCACCCGGATCGCCGATCTGGCCGACTCCTTCGCCGCGATGGTGGGCCTGCCCGAAACCGACGTCTCCACCGTGCGTCGTGCCGCCGCGCTCGGGAAGTTCGACCTCGCGTCACAGATGGTCACCGAGTTCTCGAATCTCGCCGGCACCATGGCCAAGGAATACGCCGAGCGCGCCGGTGAGCCGGCCGAAGTCGGTCTCGCGATAGCGGAAATGGAGATGCCGCGCTCGTCCGCCGCGGCGGCGCCGACGACCTTGAGCGGCGCCACGCTTTCGCTGGCCGATCGCTTCGATCTGCTGACCAGTATGTACGCCATCGGTGCGGTGCCAACCGGTTCGGCGGACCCGTACGGGGTACGCCGAACCGCACTCGGCATCGTCCGGGTTCTTCGCGATTTCCCGGCCCTGAGCCAGGTCACGGTGACCGCCGGGATCACCGCGGCCGCCGAGCGGCTCGGCAAGCAGGGGATCACCGCTGCTCCTGAGGTGCTCGGCCAAGCGGCGGACTTCGTGCGCCAGCGCTACGAACTGCAGCTCCTCGATCAGGGGCAGCCGCACGGCCTGGTGCGCGCGGTGCTCCCCGCCGCCGACTGCCCTTCGCGCGCGGACACCCTGCTCGCGGTACTCGCCGCGCAACTGCCGACGGGCACCGAGGCGGATCCCGGGGCCGGAGTGGTGCAGGCCCTCCAGCGTGTCCTCCGGATCTTGCCCGCCGACATGTCCGAGGCGAGCGACGACCCGGCCCGGCTCACCGAACCCACCGAAGTCGCGCTCATCGGCGTGGTCGCCGACATCGAGGCAGCCATGGCCGGGCAGGAGGGCGATCTTGCTCGTCTGTTCGCGGTGTCCGGCGCTTTCCCTGACGCCGTCAACGAGTTCTTCGAGACCATTCGGGTCCTGGCTGACGACCCCGCCGTCCGGGCCGCTCGTCTCGGCCTGCTCCGGCGGATCGTCGCGGTCACCGTGCCCGAGGTGAACTGGAACGTACTGGGATAGGGAGTTCCGACCCAGCGTGGGTCGTGAGTGTTTACGAGTGTTAGAACACTTGTTGCCACTCACGACCCCACTCGACGAATCGATCAGGCCAGGGTGAGGCCGTAGTCCTGCAATTCCCTGGTGAGCGGGTAGAAGTAGCTCGTGACGGTGTCGCCACCCGACAGGGTGCCGAGGCCGGCGGAACCGTCGTAGGCCGGGCCGCCGGAGTCGCCGTGGTCGGTGTGGGCGGTGGTGCCGAATTCGTGGTTGAGCACGCCGACGTCGAAGTTGACCGACTGGTCGACCGAGGTCACTTCGCCACTGCCGCCGCCGGTGGTCGAACCCTGCTTCTGCATCTGCTCCCCGACGGTCGGGGTGCCCGCACTGGTGATCGCCTGGCCGGTGTTGATCTTGCCGGGGCCCGTGCCGTTCGGCCGGGTGAGCAGGCCGGAGTCCGCGCCGGGGCAATCGCTTTCGACGACCTGCGCGCCGCTCACGTCACCGCCGGACCACGTGCCGCCGAGGTTGGTGCAGTGACCGGCGGTCAGCAGGAAGGGGGAGCCGCCCCTGGTCACGTTGAAGCCGAGTGAGCAACGGCCGGAGCTGTTCTGGATGGCGTCGCCATCGGCGATGTAGAGCTCCAGTTTTCCGGTCTTGCGCTCGACACGCACGCTCTCGCCGAGTTGGCCGGCCGCGGCGGTCACTTTGTCGGAGGTCGCCGGGGTGGCCGCCGAGTAGATCGTCACGACCACCTGGTCGGTGCGGGTGTCGATGCCCCAGGCCGTCTGAGGAACATCGCGGAGGCCGTCGAGCGTGTTCTTGGTGCTGGTGAGGGCCGCGAAGCTGTTCTTCACCTTCTTGGCGGTGAGTCCCGCGGCTTCGACCTTCTGGGCAGCGGCGTCGTCGAGGACGTTGACGATCACTCTGCCGTGGTCGAGGAAGAAGCCGCCGGAGCCGGTGCCGAGCGCGTTGGTCACCTGGGAGCCTTGGGTGATGGCGGCGTGCTGGGCCTGGGCGGTGAATTCCGCTTGCGGTTCGGCCTGCGCCACCTGGGCGCAGATACCCACGGCGAGCGTGGTCGTGGCGAATACGGTGAATCCGGCGAGGGTTTTCCGGGAAGTCATCAAACGTCCTCCTGAGTCAGCCGGGGCGGGAGCTGCGCGACCGTGGTCGTGAGCCTTGGGTGAACGGCCCTGACCTTCGTTCGCGATGCGCCTACGCACTACCGACGAAGGTTGGTTATTAACCAAATGCGTTGCCAGACGGGCGTTAACCGGACATCTCGCACCGGGCCATTACGCTGAATGGCCTAGTCGTCTGGGGTCGGGGGCTGGGTTAGCGCGGATCCGGCCTGGATGACACTGTGAAAGGGTGCACACCGGCCGGATGAACAGTGAACTCGACGAAGCCGCGGACGTCTTCGCGGAAGTGCGGCCCCGCCTGTTCGGCATCGCCTACCGGATGCTCGGCAGCGCCGCCGACGCCGAGGACATCGTGCAGGACGCCTGGCTGCGCTGGCAGCGCTACGACCGCGCCACCGTGCGGCAGCCGGCCGCGTTCCTGGCCACGACGACGACCCGGCTCGCGATCACCGCGGCCCAGTCCGCCCGAGCCCGCCACGAGACCTACGTCGGCCCGTGGCTGCCCGAGCCGGTGGACACCGGCGCCGACCCGCAGCTCGGGGCCGAGCGTGGCGAAGCGCTGGAGATCGCCGTCCTGATGTTGCTGGAGAAGCTTTCCCCCACCGAACGGGCGGCCTACGTGCTGCGGGAAGCCTTCGACTATCCGTACCGGCAGATCGCCGACATCGTCGAGGTGAGCGAAGCGGGTGCCCGCCAGCTCGTCAGCCGCGCGCGCAAGCATCTCAGCGCCGAACGCCGGGCGCCGGTGAACGCGGACGAGCAGCGGCGCCTGCTGGGCGCGTTCGTGACCGCCGCCCGAACGGGTGATCTCAGCGTGCTGGAAGGGTTGTTCGCGGCGGACGTCGTCAGCTACTCCGACGGCGGCGGGATCGTGCGGGCGTCGCGCTTCCCCGTGGTGGGCCGGGAACGGGTCTCGAAGTACGTCACGGCGTTCGCCGACCGCTTCTGGGTCGGTGTCGACGTCGCTTTCGTCGAGGCCAACGGACAGGGCTCGGTCCTGCTCAGCCGGGACGGGGTCGCCTTCGCGGTCGTCACCGTCGCGGCTTCGGAGGAGGGCATCGACCGGGTGCTGTGGATGATGAACCCCGAGAAGCTCGCCGCGGCCCACTGGACCTGATTCCGGCGGCTTGTCACAAACCCGGGGGCTACTCGGTCTTGACTGACGAACGGGCGGTGCCCACTGCCCGAGGATCAGCGGCGAAGGGTTCATCATGAAAATCGTGGTCATCGGCGGCACCGGACTCGTCGGTTCGAAGCTCGTGCGCAAACTGGCCGAACACGGCCATGACGCGGTCGCGGCGTCGCCCGGCACCGGGGTCAACACGTTGACCGGGGAAGGGCTCGCGGAGGTACTCGAAGGCGCGCAGGTGGTCGTCGACGTGTCGAACTCACCGTCCTTTGAGGACGGACCGGTACTGGAGTTCTTCCGGACCTCCACCGGGAACCTGCTCACCGCGGAAGCGGCCGCCGGCGTCGGCCACCATGTCGCCCTGTCGGTGGTCGGCACCGATCGGCTCGCCGGCAGCGGCTACTTCCGCGCGAAGATCGCGCAGGAGAAGCTGATCAGGGAGTCGGGTATGCCGTACTCCATCGTCCACGCGACGCAGTTCTTCGAGTTCGTCCCGGCCATCGCCCAGCAAGCCACCGAGGGCGGCACCGTGCGCCTGTCGTCGGTGTCCATCCAGCCCATCGCGTCCGACGACGTCGCCACCGCGATGGGGCGCACCGCGGTCGGCACGCCGGTGAACGGCGTCGTCGAGATCGCGGGCCCCACCCGCTACCAGCTCGACGAGCTGGTCCGCAAAGCCCTGGCCACCCTCGGCGACCCGCGGGAAGTGGTCACGGACGTCGACGCCGGCTACTACGGCACGGCCGTGGAACAGGACACCTTGGTGCCGGGCGAAGGCGCGACGATCTTCGAGACCCACTACGAGGATTGGCTTGCGCAGAACGGGAACTAGGACACGACCTAGCCGTTCGCGACTACGGTCGCCGGGTATGACCGAACCCTCGCATCTGGCCGCCACCCGGGCGGCTTACGACGACATGGCCGACAGGTACGCCGAGTTCATCAAGACCGATCTCGTGGACAAGCCACTGGATCGCGGGATGCTCGCGGCGTTCGTCGAGCTCGTGGGGACCGGGCCGGTGGCCGATCTCGGGTGTGGCACCGGGCGCCTGACGGCGTACCTGAACTCGGAAGGGGTGTCGGCGTTCGGCGTCGACCTCTCCCCGGGCATGGTCGCGGAAGCCCGGCGGCTCTACCCGGGCCTGCGGTTCGACGTCGGGTCGCTGACCGGGTCGAAGCTGGAAGACGGGTCGCTCGACGGTGTCCTCGCGTGGTACTCGATCATCTACACCCCGCCGGAGTTGCTGGCGGACGTGTTCGCCGAGTTCCACCGGGTGCTGGCGCCGGGCGGCCACGTCGCGCTCGCGTTCAAGGCCGGTGACGAGCGGCGGCGGATCCGGCGGCCGGACCGGCGCAAGGTGACGTTCGACGAGTATCTCCTCGAACCCGGCCATGTCGCCGAGCTGATGGCCGACGCCGGGCTCCGCGTAACAGCGCGGCTGGTACGGGAGCCCGGCGCGGGCGAGGAGGAGCCCCAGGCTTATCTCCTCGCCGAGAAGCGCTAAGCCTGGATCCGTGGATCGGGCGTGGGGTTGATCTTGGTGTGGGTTGGTGGTGGGGTTCGGGTGGGTGGCCTGGTTGGAGGCGTGGTCGAACTGCCACCTGCCCAGTCCGCCCGAGCAGCGATGGCGAGGAACACCTCCGTGCAGTGCGCGACGAGCGTTTCCTCGTCGACGTCGACCACGCCGTTGAGCCACGAGGTCAGCGTCTGCGCCAGGCCGCCGACAGCGAACTGACTGGTCAGCCCGAGCTGGTCGCCGCCGTCGATGCCGAAGAACTCCTGCGTCTGCCCGACCAGCAGGTCCGCGAACAGCAATGAGGATTCGAGCCGCCGCTCCGCCAGGGGAGCGCTCGCCAGCGTGGTCGCGAACAGGAGCCGTCCCTTTCGCGGGTCCTCCGCGACCGCCCGGACGAGCGCGGCGAGGCCCGCGCGGACCTTCGCGCGTGCTTCGGCCGGCGCGGCGGCGACTGCTTCCAGGGTTGTCGCGGCGAGGGTCTGTACGACATGGTCGAACACGGCCACCGCCAGCGCGTCACGGTCGGCGAAGCTCTCGTAGAAGTAACGTGAGGCCAGGCCCGCGTGCTTGCACACCCCGCGCACGGTGAGCGCCGCGTCCGCCCCGGCGGCGCCGAGCAGGTCGAGCCCGGCCTCGATCAGCTGCCCGTGCCGGTCGGCGCGGCGGTGATCCCCTTCCACCCCGCCGTAGACGCGGAGAGCGGGCGTTTCCATGCGCCCATCTTGACAGGGTTTGACAGGCCATGGCGAAAGGGCGTTCCATATCTGAACACGGGCGTGTGCAGATATGGAAGGTGGCAGCGATGACCGTTCCCCCGGACCCGGCGCTCGACCTGGAGGACGTGGTGATCGGGCTCGGCCTGATCGCGGGTCCGGCGAACGTCGTCATGCAGCTGGCCAGGCCCGGTGTCGGCCACGGCGTCGTCGAGAGCAAAGTGGACAGTGGGAACGTCTTCCTGCACCCCGTCAAGCGCGCCAGAACGACGCTGACCTACCTCGCCGTCGCCACCCTCGGCACGCCGGAAGAGAAGGAACACTTCCGGCGCGGCGTCAACCGCGCGCACGCCCAGGTGCACTCGGACGCGTCGAGCCCGGTCGAGTACAACGCCTTCGACACCGACCTCCAGCTGTGGGTGGCCGCCTGCCTGTACAAGGGCGTCGAAGACATCTACACGGCCCTCGGCCGAGGTCTCACCGAAGCGGAAACCGAGTTCCTCTACCGCGAATCCGCGGTACTGGGCACCACGCTCCAGGTGAAATCCGAGATGTGGCCCAGCGATCGCGCCGCCTTCGAGAAGTACTGGAACGCCTCACTCGACAAGGTGTCGATGGACGACGTCGTGCGCGGCTACCTGCATCGCCTCATCACGCTGAAGTTCATGCCGCAGGTGGTCAGCGTGCCCTTCGGGCCGCTCAACAAGTTCGTCACCACCGGGTTCCTGCCCCAGCGGTTCCGCGACGAGATGCGCCTGCCGTGGACCGGGAAACACCAGCGGCGCTTCGACCGCCTGATGGCGTTGAACGCCGCCTTCGTCCGCGCGCTGCCGCCGATGCTGCGCAAGTTCCCGTACAACCTCGCGCTGTGGGACCTGCGCCGCCGCGTCAAAAACGGCAAGCCGCTCGTGTGATCCACTCAGTAGAGTCGAACTCGTGGCGATACTTCACAAGGCCGAGCTGCGGCCGACGAAACTCGAACTGCTCACGACCTGGTTGCCCGCGCAGCCCTGGTTCCCGGAAGGCGGGGTCTCGGACCTAAGCCGGGTCGGCGCGTACCGGTTCGACGATCCCGCCGACGAGGTCGGCATCGAGACGATGATCGTCCGCGCCGGGGACGGGCCGCTGGTCCAGGTCCCGCTGACGTACCGGTCGTCGCCGCTCGAGGGCGCGGAACAGTGGCTGATAGGGACCTCGGAGCACTCCGTGCTGGGGAAGCGCTGGGTGTACGACGGCTGCGGGGACCCGGTTTACGTCACCGCCCTGGCGACGGCCATCCTCGCCGGTCAGACGCAGGCCGACCTGTTCTACGAAGTCGACGGACGTCGTGAGCGCAAAGAAGATCCTGCCCGCGTGGCCGGGAGCGGAACGCCGGGAACCGTGGTCGCGCCGGTCGTCACGGCGGTACCCAGCACCGACGGCACCGTGACGGCGATCAAGGCGGGTGAGGTGGAGCTGCGGATCTTCCGGGTGCTCGGCGATGCCGCCGACACCGCCGGAGCCCAGACCCTCACCGGCACGTGGACCGAGGGCGATGCCCCGGTGGTCCTCGCGTTGGCTTCCTGACCGCTCACTCGGGTGGTGGGGTCGTGAGTGTTGTCCTTGTCAGCTAACGGAAATCAGCTGATCTGGCCGTTGTTGACGATCTTGCCGTTCTGCACCTTGTAGCTCCACACGGGAGTCTCCGACAGCTCGCCCTTGTCGTCCCAGGCGAACTTCTTCGTCAGGCCCTGGCCGTTGTAGGTCTTGACGAAGTTCAGCAGTCCCGCGCGGTCCTTCGCGCCTTTGTCGATACCGGCGAGCAGGATCGTCGCCATGTCGTAGCCCTCGGGGGAGTAGGTACCCGGTTCGGTTCCGTAGGCCGCCTTGTAGGAGGTGGTGAAGCTGGTGAAGTTCTCCTCGGGGACACAGGGGCAGGTGAAGTACGCGTTGGCGGCGGCGCTGCCCGCGCTCTTGAGGAATTCGGCGTCTTTGACCGCGTCCGGCGCGACGAACTTCGCGGTGATGCCCTTGTCGGCGAGCTGCTGGGCGAAGGGCCCGGCCTCCGGGTAGTAACCCGAGTAGAAGATCGCGTCCGGCTTTTCGGTGAGGATCTTGTTGACCACGGCGGAAAAGTCGGTCTGGCCGGTCTTCACCTTGTCGGTGCAGGAGGCTTTCGTGCCCAGCGTCGAGGTGACGGACGCGGCGAGTGCGGTGCCGTACTCGGAGTCGTCCTGCACGACGCAGACCTTGGCCGCCTTGAGGTTCTCGGTGATGAACTTCGCCGCCGCGGGGCCTTGGACGTTGTCGTTGCCCATGCCGCGGAAGAAGGTCTTCCAGCCGTTCGCGGTGAGGTTCGGGTTGGTGGCGATCGTGGGGTGCACGAGGCCGGCCTGTTCGAACAGCCCGCCGGTGGCCTTGGACTCACCGGAGAACGGGAGCCCGACGACGCCGATGATGTCGGCTTCGCTGACCACCTGCGAAACGATGCCGGGCGCCTTGTCCGGCTTGCCCTCGGTGTCGAACTTCTTGAAGCCGACCTGGCAGCCAGGGTTGGCCGTGTTGTGCTGCTTGATCGCGAGGTCGACGGCGTTGAAGATGTTCTGTCCCAGTGCCGCGCTGCCACCGCTGATGGTTCCCGCGTAGGCCAGGCTCACACCGGAGCACTGGGCCTGGCCGTTCCCGGCGGGGTCTGCGGCGTTGGCGGCCTGCTTCGGGGCTTCGGCGGACGACGTCGTGCCCTCTGCGCCGGTACCGCTGTCGCTGCGGGCGGCGCAGGCGGTCAGCGTGAGCACCGCCGCCACCAGCGCGATGACCTTCGTAAGGGGTGTTCTGGACACTCGTTCCTCCAATATCGACCACGATCGGCGGTAGCGCGTATCTTAGGACCCCCGGTGTTGCCTCCGGCCACGAAACCGGGGAACCAGGTCGGATGACTACGGGATTCCTGGTCTTTCCAGGTCGTCGGCCCGGAGGTGAGTGAAGTCCAGCTTTTCGCCATCTGTCGACAGATCGCGGTCTTACGCCTGGTCAGGCGTAGTGGCGGTAGACAGCTTGGGCGACGCAGGCGGGCTTCGCCGAGCCGTCGATCCCCACGATGAAGTCGACGACCATCTCGACGCCGTCGCCCTTGACCGGCTTCACCGATTCGACGACGCCGCCCAGGCGGATCTTGGCGCCGACCGGCACCGGGCTCGGGAAACGCACCTTGTTCAGCCCGTAGTTGACGCTCATCGTGATCCCGCTGATCTCCAGCAGTTCGGTGAACAGCGGAATCAGCAGTGCCAGCGTCAGGTATCCGTGCGCGATCGTCCCGCCGTAGGGGCCGTCGGCGGCGCGGACGGGGTCGACGTGGATCCACTGGTGATCGTCGGTCGCGGTGGCGAAGGCGTCGACGCGGTCCTGGTCGACCTGGAGCCACTTCGAGTGGCCGAGGTCGGCACCGGTCAGTGCGAGCAGTTCGTCGAGGCCGTGTGCGGTGGTGGTCACTGGTTCTCCTGGGTTCCGTGTTCGGCGCGCAGGGCGGCCTTGAGCAGTTTTCCGGTCGCGTTGCGGGGCAGCGCGGGGACGAAGACGACGGATTTCGGGATCTTGTAGCGGGCGAGTCTGCCTTCGAGGAAGCCGAGAAGTTCGCGCTCGTCCGGGATTCCGGGGGAGCGGCGCACCACGACGGCTCGCCCGACCTCGCCCCAGCGGTCGTCGGGGACGCCGATCACGGCGGCGTCCGCGACCTCCGGATGGTCGAGCAGGCTCGATTCCACTTCGGCGGGATAGATGTTCTCCCCGCCCGAAATGATGACGTCCTTGAGTCGGTCCACAATGGACACGAAGCCGTCGGCGTCGGCTTTCGCGAGGTCGCCGGAGCGGTACCAGCCGTCGTGGAACGCGGTGGCGTCGGCGTCGGGACGACCCCAGTAGCCCTTCATCACGTTCGGGCCGCGCACCAGGACTTCTCCCGGCTCGCCGACGACGGCGTCGCTGCCGTCGGTCCGCGCCAGGCGGACGTCGGTGAAGAAATGCGGCACCCCGGCCGAACCGGCGTGACTCACGGTGTACTCGCGATCGAGGAACAGCACCCCGGGCGAGCACTCGGTCATGCCGTAGCCCTGGCAGAACATCAGCCCGCGGTCCTGATAGGTCCGGATCGTGGCCTCCGGCACCGGCGCGCCGCCGCACGCGAGCTGGCGCAGGCTCGACAAGTCCACTTCGGACCATCGCGGATGCGAAGCCATGACGTCGAACATCGTGGGCACACCGAACAGGTACGTCACCCCGAGCGACTCGATCAGGTCAAGTGCTTCGCCGGGGTCGAACCTGTCGGCGAGTATCACCCGCCCGCCTTTGAGCAACGTCGGCAGGCAGGTCATGTTCAGCCCGGCGGTGTGGAACAGCGGCGCCGAGACCAGCGTGACCTCGTCCCCGGCGAGATCGATGTCCACCAGCACGTTCACGGCGTTCCAGGTGATGTTGCCGTGGGTCAGCACCGCGCCCTTGGGCCGCCCGGTGGTACCGGAGGTGTACATGATCAGACAGGGATCGTCGTGCCCGACGGTTTCCGCGCGGACGTCGAGCGGCGCCGCGGCCAGCAGGGCTTCGTATTCGGACAGCGCGACGCGGTGGCGCAGATCGTCTTGTTTGGCGGCGAAAGCGGTGTGGTCGTCGGCGTGGATCAGGACCGTGCTGCCGGAGTCCTCGAGCACGAACGCCAGTTCGCCGTCGGCGAGCCGGGTGTTCAGCGGGACGAAGATCGCGCCGAGCGTCCCGGCGGCGAACAGTGTCTCCAGGAACGCCGGATGGTTGGCGCCGAGGTAGGCGATGCGGTCACCGCGCCGAATCCCGAGTCCGCGCAGCGCGCCGGCGAGCCGCCGGACCCGTTCGTCGAGTTCCGCGTAGGTCCATTCCTGTCCGTTGTGGACGATCGCGATCCGGCCGGGAGTCTTGCGTGCTCGTCGCCCCGGCCAGGTGCCGAGGCCAGCGTCGGTCATGTCGCCGGTCCTTTCAGTCCTTCGCCAGTCCCAGCAGGTGGGCCGCGTTGTCCTTGAGGATCAACGGTTTCACCTCGGGTTTGAGGTCGAGCTTGCCGAAGTCCTCGAGCCACCGGTCCGGGGTGAGCACCGGGTAGTCCGAACCGAACAGCACCTTGTCCTTCAGGAGCGTGTTCGCGTACCGGACGAGGTTGGGCGGGAAGTACTTCGGTGACCAGCCGGACAGGTCGATGTAGACATACGGCTTGTGCGTCGCGACGGCCAAAGCCTCGTCTTGCCACGGAAAAGACGGATGCGCGAGCACGATGCGCAGTTCCGGGAAGTCCACCGCGACGTCGTCGACGAGCATCGGGTTCGAGTGCTTGAGCCGGATGCCCCCGCCGCCGGGCAGGCCCGCGCCGATCCCGGTCTGTCCAGTGTGGAACAACGCGGGGACGCCGAGTTCCTCGATCACCTCGTACAACGGATACGCCATCCGGTCGTTCGGCGCGAAGTCCTGCAGGCTCGGATGGAACTTGAAGCCGCGGACACCGTAGTCGGTGACGAGTTCGCGTGCCTGCCGCAGCGCGGCCTTGCCACGCCAGGGATCGATACTGGCGAACGGGATCAGCGTGTCGGCGTGCGCCGCGCAGGACGCGGCGACCTCCTCGTTCGGGATCGGCGGATGCCCGGTCGCGTGCTCGGCGTCCACGGTGAACACCACGGCCGCCATGTTCCGTTCCCGGTAGTACCGCGCCATTTCCGGGATCGTCGGCTGCCGGTGGCCGTGTGCCTTGAAGTACGCCTCCGACGCCGCGAGCAGTTCCCCGGACAGCGAGGAATGACCGTCGCCGGAGATCTCGGCATGCGTGTGGACGTCGATCGCGACGAGCTTGCCGAGGTCGATGGTCATGACGCGGGCACCACGGGGGCGGGGATGCCGTAGGTCTGCGGCTCACTGCCGACGGTGCCCGTCCACGATTCGGCGATGGCGTCCGCGCTCCAGCCTCCTTTGCGATAGGCCGACGCGACGACGTCGGGATGCGACCACAGCGCGAGCTTGTCGCCGCCGATTCCGATGCACTGGCCGTTGACGTCGGCGGAAGCGTCGGAAGCGAGGTACACGACCAGCCCGGCCACATCCTCCGCGGTACCGAAGCCTTCTTCGGCCCGCAGCCAGTCCGGCAACGGCTCACCGCGTTGTTCGAGCGCCTCGATATACGGCGCGAAAGCCGGGATCGTGCGGGTCATGTCGGTGGCCGCCACGGGAACCAGCGCGTTGGCGGTGATCTTGGCCTTCGCCAGTTCCATGGCCCAGGTCCGCGTCATCGCCGCGATCCCGGCCTTGGCCGCCGCGTAGTTGGTCTGGCCGAAATTCCCGCGTTGGCCCGCGGGAGAGCACGCCGTGATGATTCTGCCGCCCTCACCTTGCTCGCGCATCCGCCTGGCCGCGGCTCGCGCGCAGGTGAAGGTGCCGCGCAGGTGCACGCCGATGACGGCGTCGAAGTCCTCGTCGGTCATCTTCCAGAGCACGCGGTCGCGGAGGATGCCCGCGTTGGTGACCATCACGTCGAGCCGCCCGAACTCGTTCACCGCACGGTTCACGAGCTGATCGGCCGCTTCCGAAGTGCCGACAGCGGCGATCTCGGCGACGGCGGTTCCGCCGGAACCGCGGATCTCGTCCACGGCGTGCTGTGCGGCCCCCTCGTCGACGTCGTTCACGACTACGGCCGCGCCGGCGCCCGCAAGTGCTGTGGCATAAGCGAAACCGAGTCCTCGGCCGCTGCCGGTCACGACCGCGACCTTGCCCGAGAGGTCCATCGCAGCGCCTCCATCCTGTTGTGGTCCGGCCACCGACGTTAGGCGAAACTGTGTCGACAGTCAATAAGGTGCACAACGTCTGAGAGCTGTCTAGGGTGGCGAGATGTCCACCGCCGCGGCTTCGGGCGCCGCTTCGCCGGGTTCGACGCGCTCGCAGTCGCTCATGCTGAGCTTCCTGGGAATCCACGTGCTCGACCGCGACATCGCTTCGTCAAGGTTGGGGTGTCGGAACAGGCGGTGCGGTCCACGCTGGCGCGGATGGCGGGACGAGAGTTGCTCGTCCGGCATCGCCGCGGGCGCAAGGTCTACGTCGGCCTCACCGAGCGGTCGACCGAGGTGCTCCGTGACGGGTATCGGCGGGTGTGGACGGCAGGGGCGGTGAACCGGGACTGGGACGGCAGCTGGACGATCGTCGGGTTCTCGCTGCCGGATTCGTGGCGCGGCAAACGTCATGAGCTGCGGTCCAAGCTGCAGTGGGCGGGGTTCGGGCCGCTGCACAACGGGATGTGGATCGCGCCCGGCGAGGTCGACGTCACCGCGATCGTGGCCGGGCTCGACCTGGCCGACCACATCAGCGTGCTGCGCGGCCAAGCTGAACTGCCGACCGCGCCCGCCCGGCTGATCGGGCGCGCGTTCGACATCGCCGGTATCGCGTCGAGGTACCAAGCGTTCCTCGGCCGCTGGGACAAGCCGCGCCCGTTCGCCGAATTGCCCGACGACTTCGCCCGCCAGCTCATGCTGCACACCGACTGGCTCGACGTCATCCGCACCGACTCGCATCTGCCTGCCGGGCATCTGCCGCCGGACTGGCCCGCGATCCGCGCCGAACAGATCTTCCGCGGCCTGGCCGAGCTCCCCGGCACCCTCCTCGACACCGTCACACTGCTCCCCTCCACCTGACGACCCGCGCTCCCGAATATGTCGACAACTTATTTCGAGTCGTCGCCTCACGGGCCCCATCGGCCCCACGCGCCCCAGGAGCCACGCGCCGCTGAAAAACATGTCGACATATTCGGGAGCGGGGAGGGGGTTGTATAACGGGCTATACGGGCGGGCGGGAGGCGGCAGTGGTGTG
Source organism: Amycolatopsis sp. (assembly GCF_036008905.1). Classification (GTDB taxonomy): domain Bacteria; phylum Actinomycetota; class Actinomycetes; order Mycobacteriales; family Pseudonocardiaceae; genus Amycolatopsis. Next base: position 13,512 of record NZ_DASYMU010000025.1, read on the forward strand.
GAAAGAGCGACGGACGGCCTCGATGCCGGGGGAGGTCCGGGAGGGATGGACGCGGTTGGTGAGCAGGACGTAGTAGCGCGCGGTGTCCGGGTCGATCCAGAGGCTGGTGCCGGTGAAACCGGTGTGGCCGTAGGCGTTCGGGCCGAGGGCTTGGCCGATGGGGGAGCCGGCGGGGTCGACCATCTGCCACGCCAAGGCCCGGCGCAGGGCGAGGCCATCGGTGTGGCAACGGGTCATGAGCTCGAAGGCAGGCGTGTCGAGGAGCTTGCCACCGCCCGCGACGAGGACCATGCCCAGGCGTTCCATGTCAGGCAAGGTGCTGAAGAGCCCGGCGTGGCCCGCGACGCCGCCGAGTACCACCGCGTTCTCGTCGTGCACCTCGCCGGTCACGACCTCGCCACGCCACGGACAGTCCTCAGTGGACACCGCTCGCAAGCGGTCGGCGTCGCTGAGGTTGTAGTGGGTGTCGAGCATCCCGGCCGGTTCGCAGACCAGGTCCTGGACGAGTTCGTCGAGCCCCCGGCCGGACACCGCTTCGGCGATCAGGCCCAGCAACACGAAGCCCTGTGACGAGTACTCGACGCGGCTCCCCGGTGCGGCCGGCAGAGGAGAGGTCCGCATCGCGGTGAGCCATGCGTCCCGGGTGTGGTGCTCGCGGTACAACGGCGTGCCGCCGGGCAGGCCCGAGGTGTGGGTCAGCAACTGGAAGACGGTCACGGCGGCTTTGTCGGAAGCCGCGTATTCGGGCAGGAGTGCGCCCAGAGTGTCTTCGGGCCGGAGGTGTCCACTTTGGACCAGCGACATGATCACGAGCCCGGCGATCGGCTTGGTGACCGACGCCAGATCCCAGAGATCGTTCTCCTCGAGCGCGGGCGCGTCCCAGCTGCGCGTCCCGAGGAAACCGCGGTCCAGCGGGCCGCTCGCATCGCCGACCGACCACGCGGCGGCGGAGAAGACCCGGTCATGGCGGGCCTGCGTCAGAAGCTCGTTCATGAGTTCGGCACGCTCCGCAGCGTGCCGCCACCGAGCGCGGCGGACAGCTTCGCCGCCGCGTCCCGCACGAGTGGCCCGAGCATGGCGACGCTGTCTTCGCGCAGCGTGAAAGTCAACCCGGATACGCTGATCGCGCCGACAGCCGTCCCGGTTCCGTCGACGACGGGGGCGGCCACGCAACGCACGTCCCGTTCGTTCTGCTCGGTCTCCACGAGATAGCCCAGATCGTCCACTTCGGACAGTGCCGCCAGTACCGAAGTGGGATCGACCAGTGTTCGCGGTGTCCGTGCCGGAAGTGGTGCGCTGCCAAGGATTTCGGCGGCGTCCGGCAGGCGGGAGAGGATCGCGCGGCCGACGGCGGTGCAATAGAGCGGCACCTCGCCGCCGATCTGCGAGTTCATCCGGTACGCCTGCTCCTGCTCGACCTTGTCGACGTACACCGCGTGCTCTCCGTGCCGGACGGCGTAGTGCACGGTGTGCCCGGTCTGCCGCTGCAGATCAACCAGGATCGGCCGTGCGAACCGGCTTTCCCGGCTGCCCGCGAGTGCGGCCGCCGACAGGCCGAGCAGGCGCGGCCCGGCGTGGTACGAACCGCCGTCGCCGCTCACCGCGAACCCCGCGTCGGTCAGGTTCTGCAGGGTGCGGTGCACGGTCGCCTTGGCCAAGCCCGTCTCCCGCGCGATTTCGGCGAGCCGGTGCGGGGCGTCGGGGCGCACCAGCGCGGTGAGCACGTCCAGAGCCTTGTCGACGGCGGTGCGAGCGTCCCGTGCTCCGTCGATCTGTGTATTGACAGCCTTCGGCATGGCGCCTAGCTTAGCGCAATCGCGTTCCGTTGTACGGAATGGCCAAGCGGAAAAGCGGAACGATGAGGATCCGGGTCCGCCTCGAAGTCGATCCAGCGAAAGGAGAGCTGCCTCTTGTCCGTATCACGAAATCGCTGGTCACGACGGGAAATGCTCCGGTTCGGCGCGCTCGCGGTGCCCGCTTTGGCTCTGCCGGGCCTGCTCGCCGGTTGTGCCGGGGGAATCGCGGAGGGCGCCGCCGGCGGCGCCCTCCGCGTCGCGCAGACGTCCGACCCCAAGACCCTGGATCCCCAGAAACAGGGCGACATGACCTCGATGAACGTCCTGATCAACCTCTTCGACACGCTCACCACCCGGGCCGATGACGGCACGCTCGCCCCGAGACTCGCGCTGTCGTGGGCCGCGCTCGACCCGCTGGCCTGGCGTTTCAAGCTCCGCCCCGGCGTCACCTTCCACAACGGCGAGCCGTGCGACGCCGCCGCGGTCAAGTTCAGCATCGACCGTCTGCTCGACCCGGCGACCAAGTCACCGATCGTCGAGCTCCGGTACGTCAAGAGCGCGACGGTCGTCGACCCGCTGACCGTCGACCTGCACACCAGCCAGCCCGACCCGATCCTGCCCGCGAAGGTGTCGCTGTTCGGCGGGGTAGTGCTGCCGCCGAAGTACTTCGCGGAGGTCGGCACGGCCGGGTTCGCCAAGAAACCCGTCGGCACCGGCCCGTTCGTCTTCGACAGCTGGAGCCGCGACCACGAACTCCGCATGCACGCCTATGCCCAGCATTGGAACGGCCCGCCGCCGGTCCGAGAACTGGTGTTCCTGCCGATGCCGAATGCGGCATCGTCATTGGCCGCCTTGCAGAGCAACGAAGTCGACCTCGTCACCGGCCTCACCCCGGACGCCGCCCTGCAGCTCGCGGGCTACACCGGCGTCACGATCGAGAACTACCCCGGCATCCGCACCTCGTACCTCTCCCTGGACACCGAGGACGGCCCGCTGCGCGACAAACGCGTCCGGCAGGCACTCAACCACGCCGTCGACGTCCCGCTGCTGATCAAAGCCGTGCTCGACGGCAAAGCCCGCGAAGTCCCGACCATGATCCCGCGCGAGTCGTTCGGCTTCGACCCGAACATCCAGCCGTTCACCCGTGACGTCGAACTCGCGAAGAACCTGCTCGCCGAAGCGGGCTACCCCAACGGTTTCGACACCACCCTCACCGCGTCCACCGCGGATTCGGACGTCGCCGAAGCCATCGCCGGGCTGATGGCCAGGGCCGGGATCCGGGCGAAGGTCGTCGTGATCGACGCCGGCACCTACAGCACCAGGCTCACCTCGGACAACCGCCGCGCGCTCGGCCCGATGTACCTCGCGGCGAGCACCGGCTGGACGGTCGACGGGCAGAGCAACGTCCAGTCCAACGTCCGGCGCGACCGGCGGCAGAGCCGCTGGACCTCCGATGCCGCCGACCGGCTCATCGACGGCGAGGAGAACTCGGTGTCCGATGTGGACCGTCTCAAGGCGTTCACCGGACTGCAGCAACTCCTGAAGGAAGAGGCGCCCTTCATCTACCTCTACCAGATCGACAACATCTACGCGCGCAACGAGCGCCCGGACTGGCGGCCCAACGTCGTCGGTTCGCTGACCATGGCCAGCGCCCGGTTGGGAGACGCCCGATGACCGAGCTATCCGCCGGTGCCGCACGTGTTCCCACCGCCGCGAGCGGCGTGCTGCGCACGGTGGTGACGAAGATCGTCACCGCGATCATCGTCCTGCTCTGCGTCGCCACCGTGGCGTTCTTCCTGGTACGGCTTTCCGGCGACCCGGTGAAACTCCTGCTCCCGCCGGACGCCACGGCCGGCCAGGAAGCCACCCTGCGCGCGTCGCTCGGCCTCGACCGGCCGCTGATCACGCAGTACCTCGACTATCTCGCCGGGCTCCCGCGGCTCGACTTCGGCACCTCGCTCGTCTACGACCAGCCGGTGGCCGACGTCCTGCTCGAACGGCTCCCCGCCACGCTGCAACTCGCCGCCGCCGCGATGGTGCTCGCGCTGGTCGTCTCCGTGCCCGCGGGGATCATCGCCGCGCTGCGCCGTGGAAAGGCCGGGGACACCGGCGTCATGACCGGTGTCCTCATCGGACAGTCCACCCCGCCGTTCTGGGTCGGTATCCTGCTGATCCTGGTGTTTTCGGTGCAGCTGAAGGTGCTTCCCGCTTCGGGCTACGGCACGTTCACGCATCTGGTGCTGCCGTCGATCACCCTGGCCATCTACTCCGTCGCGGTGATCGCGCGGCTGCTGCGCTCGTCGCTGATCGACGTCCTCGGCTCCGACTACATCCGGACAGCCAAGGCGAAAGGCCTCGGCACCGGCGGGATCGTGTTCTCCCACGGACTGCGCAACGCGTCGCTGCCGGTGATCACCGTGATCGGCCTGGAGTTCGGCAGTCTGCTCGGCGGCGCGATCCTCACCGAACAGGTCTTCGCCTGGCCCGGCATCGGCAGGCTCACCATCGAGGCCATCACCAACCGCGATTTCCCGATGGTCCAGGCGGCCGTGCTGTTCTTCGCCGCGATCTTCGTCGTGGTGAACCTCCTGGTGGACATCTCGTACACCGTGCTCGATCCGAGAGTGAGGCTGGGCCGATGACCGCGATCACCGTCGCCATACCAACCGGTCGTGCCCGGACCGTGTCACCGCTGCGGGCCGTGCTGCGCAACAAACTCGCGCTCGTCGCGGTGGTGGTGCTCGCGCTGATGCTGCTCGCCGCGGTGTTCGCCCCGCTCCTCGCGCCGCACGACCCCAACGCGCAGGACCTCCTCGTCCGGCTCCGGCCGCCCGCGTGGATGGCGGGCGGGACCTCGGAGCATCTGCTCGGCACCGACCAGCTGGGCCGGGATCTGTTGAGCCGCTTGATCTACGGCTCGCGGATCTCGCTGCTGGTCGGCGCGAGCGCGGCGCTGCTCGCCGGGATCATCGGCGCCACCATCGGCCTGGTCTCCGGGTTCCTCGGCGGCTGGTTCGACCGTGTCCTGATGCGGATCGCCGACATCCAGCTGGCGTTCCCGTCGATCCTGCTGGCACTCGCCATTGTCGGCTTCCTCGGCTCCGGGCTCTGGTACGTGATCATCGTGCTCGGGTTCACCGGCTGGGTTTCCTACGCCAGGGTTGTCCGCGCCGAGGTGCTTTCGTTGCGCTCCAGGGAGTTCGTCACCGAGGCCCGCGCGATCGGCGTCGGCAACGTGACGATCATGCGCCGCCATCTCCTGCCGAACGTGATGGCCCCGCTGGCCACGATCGGCACACTGCACGTCGCGTCGGCCATCGTCGCCGAAGCCTCGCTGAGTTACCTCGGCATGGGCGTGCCCAAGGAGATCGTCACCTGGGGCGCGATGCTCGCCAACGGCCAGTTGTACCTCGGCACCGCCTGGTGGCTGGCCGTGTTCCCCGGTGTCGCGCTGATGTGTGCCGCCCTCGCCGTCAACGTCACCGGCGACGTCCTGCGTGACGTCGCGGACCCGAAGGCCTACCGCCGATGAAGCCACTCCTGCGGATCGAAGAACTCAGCGTCGACTTCCGGCTGGACACCGAGACCGTCCACGCCGTCGACAGCGTCAGCCTCGCCGTCGAAGCGGGGGAAACCCTTGCGGTGGTGGGGGAATCCGGCAGCGGCAAGACGGCGACCGCGCTGTCCGTGCTGCGGCTCAACCCCGAACCGCCGTGTGTCTACAGTGGAGGCGGCGTTTTCCTCGGCGAGCGTGACGTGCTGAAACTGTCCGAAAAGGACCTGCGGGGGATTCGCGGCAACGAGGTCGCGATGATCTTCCAGGACCCGATGAGCAGCCTCAACCCGCTCAAACGCGTCGGCGTGCAGATCGGGGAAGTGCTGCGGCGTCACCAGGGCGCGTCCCGATCCGAGGCACGCCAAGCCGTTCTGCCCGCGTTGCGTGAGGCCGGGATCCCCGACGCCGAACGCCGCGCGAGCCAGTTCCCGCATCAGCTGTCCGGCGGGTTGCGGCAGCGGGTGATGATCGCGATGGCACTCGTCGGCCGGCCCAAGGTGCTGATCGCCGATGAGCCGACGACCGCGCTGGACGTCACCGTGCAGGCCCAGATCCTGGACCTGCTGGTCGATCTCGGGCAGCGCCACGGGATGGCGATCGTGCTGATCACCCACGACCTCGGGGTGGTGGCGGAGGTGGCCGACCGGGTCGTGGTGATGAACGACGGAAAGGTCGTGGAGACCGGCGATGTACTCGACGTCTTCGATCGGCCCGCCGACGAGTACACGCGGGCGCTGCTGCGGGCGACCCCGAAACTGGAGCTGACATGACGCTGCTGGAAGCGCGCGGGCTGCGCAAGGAGTTCGGCGGGATCGCCGCGGTCGCCGACGTCAGTCTCGCTGTCGAGGAGGGCGAGACGCTCGCGCTGGTGGGGGAGTCGGGGTCGGGCAAGACCACGCTGACCCGGCTGCTGCTGCACCTGATGGAACCGACCGCCGGCAGTGTGCGCTTCGACGGCGAGGAGCTGTCGGGCCTGCGTGCCGCGCAACTGCGGAAGGTCCGGCGGCAGATGCAGGTGGTGCTGCAGGATCCGTACTCGAGCATGAATCCGCGCATGCGGGTCACCGACATCGTCGCCGAACCGCTGGTCACCCACGAACCCGGCGCGCGGGGTCGTCGCGGGCGGGCGAAACTGCGCGAGCGTGTCGGTGAGTTGCTCGACGCCGTCGGCATGTCGCCCGAGGTTCAGGACCGGTACCCGCACGAGTTCTCCGGCGGGCAGCGGCAGCGGATCTCGATCGCCAGGGCGCTCGCGCTGAACCCGCGGCTCGTCGTGCTCGACGAACCGACCAGCGCGCTGGACGTCTCCGTGCAGGCACAGGTGCTCGATCTGCTCGCGGACCTGCAGAAGCGGCTGAACCTCACCTATGTGTTCGTGTCGCACAATCTCGCGGTGGTGCAGCAGGTCGCCGACCGGATCGCGGTGATGTACCAGGGAAAGCTGCTCGAAGTCGGCACCGCGGCGCAGGTTTTCCGCGCACCGGAACAGGAGTACACGCGGGCGCTGCTCGACGCCGTGCCGAATCCTGATCCGAGGATGGCGCGGCGACGGCAGGTCGCACGGTGAGGCTAGAGCTTCGACAGCACCAGACCGGCGCCGCCGAGCAGCGCTATGTCGTCGATGGCGCCTTCACTGACGACCACGCTCGGCTGCTCGGCGGACCCGGCCCACGACGAGTCTTCCCGCAGTCTGCGTTCGATCCGCTCGCGAAACCGCTCGCCGCCGTCGCGCGCTTCACCGTGCAGGACGAACAGCCCCGGGGCGAACAGCTGCTGGACGTTCACCAGTCCCAGCGCCAGGTTCGCGGCGTATTCGTCCACAAGGGACCCCGCGATGTCGTCACCGTCGGCGGCCAGCTCGGCGAGTTCGCGGACACCGACGCCGGCGTCGAAACCGAGTTCGGCCGTCCGCGAGCGCAGCCATTGGGTGGTGGCGAGGGTTTTCCAGCAGCCGCGGGCTCCGCATGTGCACAGCGCGCCACTGGCCGCGACGGTCATGTGCGCGCCGCTGCGGCCACCCGGGGGCGCCAGAACCTGGCCCTCGTACAGGATTCCGACGCCAAGGACCTCGCCGGTGGACACCGACGCGAACGAGCTGACCCCGCGCCCGGCGCCGAACCAGCGGTCGCCGAGCACCTGCAGCCGCGCGCGATGTTCGAGGTGGACCGGCGGGCCGAACCGCTCGGTGAGGATCGCCGCGACCGGGAATCCGTGCAGCGCGGGCGCGTCGTAGACGTCGATGATCGTGCCGGTGCCCGGGTCGACCAGGCCGGCCGCGGCCACGCCGATACCGATCGGGAGCTGCTCGCCGAAGCACTCCTGGGCCGCGGCGAGCAGGACCTCGCCGATCTCGGCCGCGCTCGCCGTCGCGCCGGGATAGGGCAGCTCGGCGCGCTCGATCACGGTGCCGTCCATGGCGAGCAGCGCGGCGCGAACCCTGTCCGGCAGGAGTTCGACCGCGCCCAGCGTCTTCGGGCTCGGCTCGTCACGCAACGGCGGGACCAGCGCGAGCGCCGGGCGGCGCCCGTCCGCAGCATTCATTCGCTAACCATGCCACGCGATCTCGAAGGGGGCCTGTTGTCGTGTTCGAACTGACACACCTGACCTGGCGTGAGGTCCGCGAGACCGCTCGGACCGGGATCGCGCTGCTGCCGATCGGGTCGCAGGAACAGCACGCCGGTCATCTGCCGATGGGCACCGACACCCTCCTGGTCGAGGCCGTCGTCGACGCCGCGCTGGCCGAGCTCGGCGACGACGGCCCGGGCGTGGTCCGGCTGCCGTCGCTGCCGTTCGGGCACAGCCCGCACCACCTGTTCGCGGCGGCCGTTTCGCTGTCCGCGCCGACGTTGGCCGCGGTGCTCGCCGACATCCTCGGCTCGCTCGCCGAGAGCGGGTTCCGGCGCATCCTCGTGGTCAACGGCCACGGCGGGAACGACGAGATCATGCGGCTCGCGGTCAAACGCTTCGCGCTCGACGCGGACGTCTCGGCCGCCGCGTGCTCGTACTGGACCGTCACCGAGGGCGGCGACGACGGCGAGAACCCGGGCGCGACGCCGGGGCACGCCGGGTGGTTCGAGACCTCGCTGATGCTCGCGGCCAAGCCCGGGCTCGTGCGGGAGACCGATCCCTGGCAGCCGGTGGATCCCGCGCCGCTGTTCGACAAACCGCCCTACCCGGGCCTGACCGTCGAGCGGCACGGGGAGTGGGCGCGGGTCGGCGGGACGACCGACGACGCGTCGCTCGCGACCGCCGAAGCGGGCCGGAACCTGCTCGAACACCGCGCGGCGGGGCTGGCCGGGGCGATCCGCGCCTTCGACGCCGCGACCGCGCACAGCCATGGAAACCAGTAAGAGGGGCACCGATGAAGATCACCGAAGCGGATGTCTGGGTCGTGAACCTGCCGCTGACCAACCCGTTCACCAGTTCGTTCGAGACCAAGACGGGTGAGACGCGGACCGTGATCCGCCTCCGCACCGACACCGGGGTGGAGGGCTGGGGCGAGACGATGTGGGGCGCGCCCGTCGCCGCGCTCGTCCGCAAACTGGCCGTCGAGCTGATCGGGACGAGCCCGTTCGCGCTGGAGGCGTTCCACCGCAAGCACCACATGGTGCCGTTTTTCCACGGCTACCTCGGCTACGCGGCGCTGGCGGCCATCGACGTCGCGTGCTGGGACGCCATGGGCAAGGCGACGGACCAGTCCGTGACGGACCTGCTCGGCGGGGCCGTCCGCGACGAAGTGCCGATCACCGCGTTGATCACCCGCGCCGACGCCCCGGGCGCGTCCGGTGCCGAGCTCGCCCAGGGACTCGCCGAACACACCGTCCGCGTTGTCGCCGAGGGCGGGTTCGAGGCGGTGAAACTCAAGGGCACCAAGGATGTCCGCGGCGACGTCGAGATCCTGCGAGCGTTGCGGGCGGCGCTGCCGGAGGTGAACCTGCGGGTGGACCCGAACGCGGCTTGGTCCGTGCCGGACTCGATCCGGGCCGGGCTCGCCCTGGAGGAACTCGACCTCGAGTACCTGGAGGACCCGTGTGTCGGGATCGAGGGCATGAGCCAGGTCCGCGCGAAGGTCCGGATCCCGTTGTGCACCAACATGTGTGTGGTCCGGTTCGAGGAGTTCGCGCCGGCGATGCGGCTGCAGGCTGTCGACGTCATCCACGGTGACGTCTACAAGTGGGGCGGGATCGCCGCGACCAAGGCGCTCGCCGCGCACTGCGAGACCTTCGGGCTCGGGATGAACCTGCACAGCGGCGGCGAACTCGGGATCGCCACCGCCGCGCATCTCGCCGTGGTGTCGAGCACGCCGGTGCTGTCACGGGCGATCGACAGCATGTACTACCTCCACGAGGACGACATCGTCGAGCCGCTCGTCCTGCGCGACGGCAAGCTCAAGGTGCCGGACGGCCCCGGCCTCGGCGTTGTGGTCAACGAGGAGAAACTGGCCCACTACGCCGCTGTGAACGCCCGCGAAGGTGACCTCACCGGATAGGCTCGGCCGATGAGTTCGCCCCGCGGCAGGCCTCGTAGTGAGCGGGCCCGGCTCGCGGTGCTCGACGCCGCCGCCGACCTGCTGATCGAAGGCGGGATGGCGGCGGCCACGATGGAGGCGATCGCGGCGCGCGCCGGCGTCAGCAAGGCCACGATCTACAAGTGGTGGCCCAGCCGCGGGCATGTGGCGCTGGACAGTTTCTTCACCCGGACCAAGCCGACGATGGCGGTCGAGGCCGGGGCCACGCTGGAGGACACGTTGATCGCGCAGGTCGGCGCGCTCGCCGGGCTGCTGCGGGATCCGGCGACGGCGTCTCTGATGCGCGAGACGGTCGCCGTGGCGCAGACCGATCCCGACATCCGGTCCGCTTTGGACACTCGCTGGCTGCGGCCCCGGCGCGCGGCGGTCGAAGGGGTGCTGCGGGACGCGGCCGAGCGCGGTGAGATCCGGGCGGACGTGGACTTCGCCGCCGCGATGGACCAGTTGTTCGGCCCGCTCTACTACCGGCTCCTGTTCCGTCACGAGCCACTGGACGAGCGGCTGGCGGAGACGTTGGTGCGGCAGATGTTGGCGGGTCTGTCCCCTTAGGACAGGACCGCTTAGGACAGCGCGAGTTCCGGGCGGCGGGCGCGCAGCGCCGAGAAGGCCCAGATCACGAGTCCGACAGCGGGTAGTGCGGCGCCGAGGAGCGTGACCCCGGTCCACCCGGCGGCGTCGTACAGCAGCCCGGACCCGGCCGACGCGAGGGCACCGCCGACGAAGATCGTCGTCATGAACACGGTGTTGATCCGCGCGCGGGCGTCGGCGCGCAGGCCGTAGATCTCCTGCTGGCTCAGCACCTGGTGGCCCTGCACGGCGAGGTCGAGCAGGATGCCCGCCAGCGCCAGCACGACCAAGCTGTTGACCCCGATGTCCGCGATGAGCATCGCGACGATCGCGAGGACCAGCGTCACGCCGCTGCCGATCCGGCCGTGCCCGCGGTCGCCCAGCCGCCCGGCGATGGGGGCCGCGGCCGCTCCGGCGGCGCCGACCAGCGCGAAGATCCCGATCCCGGCCTGGCTCAGGCCGTGCCCGCGGAGGAGTTCGAACGCCACCGACGTCCAGAAGCAGCTGAACGCGCCGAACATCAGCGCCTGACAGACCGCGCGGCGCCGCAACGCCGGTTCCGAGCGGACGAGCTGCCCGATCGAGCGCATCAGCTGCGGGTACGTGACGCCGTGGTCCGGCTTGTGGCGGGGGAGGACCCGCACCAGCGTCACGGCCACGACGAGCATCAGGCCCGCGGAGATGAGGTAGATCGTGCGCCAGCCCCAAGCCGCGGCCACCAGGCTGGACAACGTCCTGGCCAGCAAGATGCCCAGCAGCAGCCCGGTCATCACGGTGCCGACGAACCGGCCGCGTTGCGCTTCGGGCGCGAGGTGCGCGGCGAACGGGATCAGGATCTGCGCGACCACCGAGGTGATGCCCACCAGCACCGACGCGGCCAGGAAGATGCCGAACCCCGGCGCCAGACCGGCCACCACCAGTGCGATCGCGGTGGCCAGCAGCGTCCGCGACGCCAGCGCGCGGTTCTCGACCAGGTCGCCGAGCGGCATCAGCGCGACCATGCCGACGGCGTAGCCGAGCTGGGTCAGGGTGACCACGAGCGCGGCGTTGCCCTGGCTGACCTTGAACGCCGAGGCGATCTCCGCGAGCAGTGGCTGGGCGTAGTAGAGGTTCGCGACCGTAGCGCCGCAGGCCACCGCGAGCACGAGGGTGATCAGCCGCAGGCCTCGCGGCCTCGCGGTGCCGGACTTGTCCACAACATCCTCCGCGGTCCCGCCGAAATAATGAACGCCACGTTCAGAATATGTCGGCTCGCGGAGGTGCCAAAGGCTCGGTGAGCGTTATCACCTGGGATACCGTCGCTGTCGAGGAGAAGGAGTGCCGATGAGCCAGGACGCTTTCCATCCGAACTTCCCCGCGGCGAGCCCGGCGGACCGGAGCAGAGTGCACCACGTCCGCGCGGACGAACTCGACGCCGGAACCGCCCAGACACCCGGCATGCGACGGCTCGCCGCCATCACCGGTAAGCAGGTCGGCGCGGAGAAACTGTGGATGGGCCAGACGCACGTCTCCGCGAGCACGTCGTCCGGCAACCATCATCACGGCGACTCCGAGACGGCGATCTACGTCGTCAGCGGGCATCCGGAGTTCGTCTTCGCCGAGGGTGTGGGCGACGCTGTCGAAGAGGTGCGGATCAAGACCTCACCCGGCGACTACATCTTCGTCCCGCCCTTCGTGCCGCATCGCGAGGAGAACCCGGACGAGCGGGAAGAGGCCGTGGTCGTCATCGCGCGCAGTACGCAGGAGGCGATCGTCGTCAACCTGCCGCGGCTCTACGTCCTCGACCCGGAGTCGCCGGTCAGTTGAGAGTCTGGTGGCCCGGTCCCTGGGGACCGCGGAAGGGAAGTGTCTCGCTGTAAACGATGTTGGTCGTGGTGCTGCCGAACGCGGCGAGCTCGTTGATCATCTGCTCCAGATGCGCCATCGACGCCGCCGCCACTTTGAGGACGTAGCAGTCGTCGCCGGTGGTGCGTAGGCACTCGAGGATCTCGGGACGCTCGCCGAGCAGCTTGTGCAGCGGCTGGTGCTGACTTCCCGGGTACTTCAGCCGGACCACGGCGAGCACGGCGTAGCCGACCTTCGCCAGGTCGATGTGCGCGCGGTAGCCGGTGATGACACCTGTCGACTCGAGCCGTTTCACGCGTTCGGTCGTCGCCGACGCGCTGAGGTTCACCCGCCGCCCCAGCTCGGTCAGGGCGATACGGCCGTCGTGCTGGACCTCGGCGAGGATCGCCCAATCGGTCGCGTCGAGATTCTCGGTCATCAGACGAATATACCGGCAGATCCACGGCTGCCGACAGCGAACGCCGGGAGGATTCTCTTCCGAACCGGCCATCAGCCTGGATAGCCTTGAGTGGTGCAACTAGGTGTGAACGTACCGAATTTCGGCCCGGGAACCGATCCCGGCATGCTGCGGAACTGGGCGCGGACCGTCGAGAGCCTCGGCTTCGACTTGCTGATGGTGTCCGACCATGTCGCGGTGACCCCCGACGTCGCGCAGCAGTATCCGGCGCCGTTCTACGAGCCCTTCACCACGCTTTCGTGGCTGGCCGGGATCACCGAACGGGTCCGGCTGGGGACCACGGTCCTGATCGTCCCGTACCGGCATCCGCTGCTCATGGCCCGGATGGCCGCCAATCTCAACGACCTCAGCGGCGGACGCCTGGTCCTCGGCGTCGCCTCCGGGTGGGCGCGGCAGGAGTTCGAGGCGCTCGGCGTCCCGTTCGCCCGGCGCGGCGCGCTGACCGACGAGCATCTCCGCGCGACGCGGGCCGCCTGGGAGAACGACACGGACTACCGCGCCGGCCGGATCCCGTTCTGGGTCGGCGGGAACAGCGACGCCGGAGTGCGCCGCGCCGTCCGCCTCGGCGACGCGTGGCACCCGCTGCGCTTCACCCCGGCCTGGCTGGGCGCCGCGGTGGACCGGCTGAAGACCATCGCGGACGAGGAACAGCTGCCCGTCCCCGCCTTGGCGCCGCGCATCGCGCTGCGCCTTGCCGATGAGCCGATCACCGGCCCGGACCGGCTCGCCGGTGAGGGCACGATCGAGCAGGTCGCCGCCGATCTCGACTACCTGCGGCTCCTCGGCGCCGACACCGTCGTGCTCGACCCGTTCGACGGCGACCCGCAGAAGACCAGCCACCCGGAGACGGCGTGGCAGGCGCTCGCCACCGTCGCCGACCTCCCTCAACGACCACTGGAGCGATCATGACCGATATCAACCACGACCTCCTCCGGCGGGCCATCGAACTCGCGGCCTCGGCGCGGAAGGGTGGGAACCCGCCGTTCGGCTCCCTGCTGGTGAGCGCGGGTGGCACCGTGCTCGCCGAGGAGCGCAACTCGTCGATCACCGATGCCGACATCACTGCGCATCCCGAGCTGAAACTGGCCCGCTGGGCGGCCCGCGAACTCGATCCCGCCATCGCGGCGGCGACCACGATGTACACCAGCTGCCAGCCCTGCGGCATGTGCGCGGGGGCCATCGAGCGATCCGGACTCGGCCGTGTCGTGTTCGCGCTGTCCAACGAGCAGCTCTCGGCGCTCAAACTCACCGGCGGTTTCCCCGGCTTCCGACAGGACGGGCCCGCGCTGTTCGACGAAGCCCGCATCCCGGTCGAGGGGTACTACGTCTGACCGACCACTGTGCGCATCCCGGCCGTTCGCTGTAGCGTTTACGCATAGGTTGAGTCAGCAGCTGTGGTGACCATTCCGCGTCAGCGCTCGGCCTTTTCCTAGTTCGATCTTTTCTCCGTGACCACCACTTGGCCGCGTGCCGGGCTGGCGGTGGTCACGGTGCGCGGCGAGGTGGACTCGCAAACCAAGGCGGAGCTGGAAAAAGAAGTGGACGGCGTGATGGCCGCGCCGTTTCCCCGTCAGCTGGTCGTCGACCTCGACGAGGTCGGGTTCATCGAGCCGCGGGCCTGGGACGGACGCTGGAGATCACCGGGTTTCCGGCCCGGCGCTGACGCTGTGAAGGAGGCCTTCACGGACCGCTCACTCGGGCGGGTGGGTCGTGAGTGTTTACGAGTGTTAGAACACTTGTTGCCACTCACGACCCCGACTGACCAGCGGAAACCTGCGGCCGATTTCTTGTTTAGTCCGCTGAGATCAAGTTTTGATCCGCCAGTCCGGATAATCCCCGCCGAATCTTCGATTCCTTACCAGTCAAGGGTTTCGCGGGCGGGCGGTTCGTGGTCCTATGATGTCCTGCATCGGGGCGAGCCTTATTCCGGAGGTGAACCGTCACGGCCACGAACGATCATCAGGACCCGAGCGGCTTCGAAGTGGAATGGCGCGGGTATTCCCGCAAGCAGGTCGACCAGCGTCTGGACGACCTGCGAGCCGAGCTGCGTAAACTCGCCGCGGACCGGGAAGCCGTTGTCTCCCAGTCGGAACAGCTGGCGAAGCTGCTCGAGGAAGCTCGTGCGGAGAATCGTGAGCTGCACCTGCGTGTCGACAGGATCAGCCGCTCCCCGGTCGAACTGGACGGTCTGGCCAACCGGTTGGTGCGAATGGTCGAACTGGCGAAGGAGGAAAGCGCCGATCTGTCGGCGCGCGCCCACAGCGCGGACCAGAAGGCCGAACAACGCCGCCGTCAGACCGAGCGGGACTTCGAGCTCGCGATGGCGACCCGGCGCGCCGAGGTCGCCCGCGACGTGGCGCACAAGGAAACCGCGCTGCGGCAGCTTCGCGAGCGTGTCGCCGGTCAGGTCCGCACGGCGCTGGACCACGTGACCGACGCCGAACGCTGGCTCGACGAGGAACCGGAAACCGGCGATCCCGTGCGCCGCACTGCTTGAGCCTCAGTTCGCGAACCCGTCGAGGGCTTTGAGCAGTTGCTCGCGTTTGCTGTCGCTGCGCAGATGCCCGCAGTCGTCGAGCGCGACCAGTTCCGCGTCTGGCCACGCACGGGCGAGTTCCCACGCGGTTTCCAGCGGGCAGCTCAGGTCGAGGCGCCCGTGGATCAGCACGCCGGGGATCCCGGCGAGGCGTCCGGCGTCGCGGAGCAGCGTGTCTTCGGCCAGCCAGGCGGCGTGCGCGTAGTAGTGGGCGCAGATCCGGACGAACGCGTGCCGCGAGTCCGAGGGCTCGTCGTCGCCGTGGACACCGATCCGGGCGTTCGGCTCCAGGGAGAGGACGGCGTCTTCCCAGGCGCACCACGTCTTCACCGCGTCGGCTCGCACGCGCGGGTCCGGGTCCTCCATCAGCCGTGAGTACGCCGCGACGAGGTCGTCGGCGTGGCCGGCTCCGGCGCTGAACCGCTCCCATTCGCCGGGGAACAGGCACTGGGCGCCGTGATAGAGCCAGTCGATCTCGCGGCGCCGGCTCAGGGAGATCGAGGCCAGGACGATCTCCGAAACCCGGTGCGGGTACCGCTCGGCGTAGGCGACGATCAGCGTCGAACCCCAGGAACCGCCGTGCAGCAACCAGCGCTCGATGCCGAGGTGCTCGCGGAGGCGCTCCATGTCGGCCAGGAGATGCTCGGTGGTGTTGACGCCCAGGTTCGTGGCGGGGTCGCTCGCGTGCGGGGTGCTCCGGCCGGAACCGCGCTGGTCGAACAGCACGATCCGGTAGCGCGCCGGGTCGAACGGCCGGCGCATCCCCGGCGAACATCCCGTGCCCGGCCCGCCGTGGACCACGAGCGCGGGTTTGCCCTCGGGGTTTCCGCAGGTCTCCCAATAGACGAGGTTCCCGTCACCGACGTCGAGCCTGCCGTGGTCGTACGGTTCGATCGGCGGGTAGAGCTCGACCATGTCCTGGGGTCTCCTCGCAAATGGCCTAAACCAAAAGTGACGTTCCGGGTGAATCTGTTTCATCGCGGGCGGTAATCTGACCCGCATGTCGGATCATCCTGGGGGCCAGTTCCCGCATCCCGGTCAGCAGCCCGCGTGGCAGAACCCGCCCGCGCCGCAGGGCTGGCAGCAGCCCTACCCGCAGCAGTCCTATCCGCAACAGCCCTACCCACAGCAACCCTATCCGCCGCAGCAGGGCTGGCCTCAGCAGCAGGGCTGGCCCGCGCCACCGCCGAAGAAGAAGGGGATGGCCACCCGGCTGAAGGTGCTGATCGCCGTCGGAGTACTGGTCGTGGCCGGTGGCACCGCCTGGGCGGCGTGGGTCTCGCGGGTTCCCCAGGGCACGGAGAAACAAGCGGTTTCGCTGGCCGAGGGCGATTGCGCGCAGGTGACCGGGACGGGCGACGCCGCCGACGCGGCGAAATTCCCTTGCGACGCGCCCGGCACGCCGTACGTGGTCAGTGTGGCGGGCACCGGCGACGGTTCCTGGAGCTGCACGGAAGGCTTCTACTCGCTGGTGGTCAACGCGGTGCGGGCCAAGGACGTCGGGCTGTGCTTCGGTCTCAACGGCCAGATGGGTGCCTGCTTCGACGACGTCGACACCAAGACGCCGCCACCGCTGGTCGATTGCGCGAAGGCGCGGTACAAGGTGACCCAGGTGTTCCCCAGTGCCGCCATCGTCGACAGCCTTTGCAACGACCAGACCGTAAAGGTGGTCTCGTACATGGTCTACGGCGCCTCATCGCGGTTCAAGAGCACCACTATCTGCCTGTCCACCCCCTGACGCGGTCCGAATGGACAGCGCTTGGGTGCCGAGGCTCGGCCGGGTGGGTGGCTCGTGAGTGGCTACGAGTGTTAGAACACTCGTAGCCACTCACGACCCCACCCGCCCGGTGGCAGTTCCGACGCGGAAGTCGGCCTAGGTCTGGACCACTCGCGGTTCATCGAGGATTTCCACGGTGGACCGGGTTCGAGCCCTGGTCTCGTGCGATCTTGGTCCCTAAGCTGGCGAGCGCGCTCTGCCGGAGCGTGTCTTCCCGGACACGAGGAGTATGAATGTCGCACCGATCCCGACGCGTCTTGCTCGGGGCATTGGCGGTTGTGTCGATGCTGGGCGGCGCGCTGTTCGCGGGCGTTCCGAGCGCTTCGGCGAACGAACCACTGCCGGACGGGTCCAGCACCCTCCAGGACTTCGCCAGGAAATCGGTGCCCCAGTGGAACTTCGCGCGCGCCAA
This sequence comes from Amycolatopsis sp., assembly GCF_036008905.1. Classification (GTDB taxonomy): domain Bacteria; phylum Actinomycetota; class Actinomycetes; order Mycobacteriales; family Pseudonocardiaceae; genus Amycolatopsis. Next base: position 30,986 of record NZ_DASYMU010000025.1, read on the forward strand.
CAGCAATGACCCCTGCTGGCCCGAGTCGGCCTTCGACGGCAACGGCAACCCGGCTGACGGCGGCGACGTCCAGAACTGGCCCAACAGTGACGGCGGCTGCGCGCGGCACGGTTCGCAGTTCCCGACTTACTACACCGCACAGCAGTGCAACGCCGACGAGATCCGCGTGGTGTTCACGATCTACCAGGCCACCAGCGGGTTCAAGCCGTCCGGGCACCGGCACGACTTCGAGCACGTCGAGGTCGTCTGGCGGAAGAACGGCAGCGCCTGGACGAAGGACCGGTTGCTGCTGAGCGCCCATGGTTCGCACCGCGTGGTTTCGTGGGGCAGTGCCGAGAGTTGGAACAGCGACCGGGGCAGCGCGGGCACGGGCCGCGAATTCCCGCGGATCTTCGTCGGGTTCGGCAGCCATTCGATGTTCAACAACCAGGGCGGCCTCAAGGACGTCATCTCCGCCTACACCGGCAACGAGTACCGCCAGGCCGACTACCCGGTCTGGGCGGACCAGTCCGGCCTCGTCGAGGTCGTGAAGGACAGCGACCTGTACAAGAAGTTCGACACGAACGCCGCCGTGTGGGGCAGCGCCGACAGCAACCCGGCCAGGATGGCCCGGGACTCCTGCTCGCACTGACTCTCAGTGCCACCATGGTTGCGTTCAACGCAACCATGGTGGCATTTCAGCGGGTGAAGCGACCGGCGGTGTCGCCTCGCAGGTGACCTTCGGGAAGTGTTCGTCCACAAAGGATCATCAGGAGGTCCTGTGCGGCACCGGAAAGCGGTGTGCCCGAGCCGAACGACCAGTCGAGGTCGTCGGCGCGCAGTTCGATCCCGGTCAGGTCGACGCCGAAGTAGTTCAGGTTCTTCGGCCCGAGACCGTCGAGGACGATCCGCAGCCGATCCTCGGGAACTTTCCGGCCGATGCCCAGCGGCACGGTGAAGTCCAGGCCGTGGATGACGTCGTGGGCCAGCGCGCCCTCGAACCCGCCGCCCGGTGGCTTCCACGCGTGCCCGGTGTTGTCCGCCATGGACGCGGCGAGTTCGCCGGAGGTCAGGGCCGCGGTGTCGGCGCGGGCGCTGCGATCGGCCATCTTGCCGAAGTTCCCGCGCGCCTTGAGCAGTTCGAGCAGGAACTTCGGCGTCGACAGGCGGAACGGCATCGTCATATGCGCCACCACTTCCCGCACCCGCCAGCCCTCGCACAGCGTCGGTGTGTCCCACTGCCGCTCGGACAGGCCGGTGAGCAGGGTCGCGAGATCGTGGCGTTCCGCCGCTATCGCCGCCCGGACTTCGGTTTCGTCTGCCATGGTCGGTAGTCCTCCTCGATCGGTGTGCCCCACCGACGAACGGGGGAGACGCCGAAGGACACGCTCCTAGGAACTTTCGGCGAGCCTGCGGTCGAGGAAACGCCGCTCGGTGTCGGTCGGGGCCAAGGCCCGCGCTTCCCGGTACGCGGCCGCGGCTTCGCCGGCGCGACCGAGACGGCGGAGCAGGTCGGCCCGGGTAGCCGGGAGCAGGTGATACCCGGCCAACGGCTCCGCCAGCGCGTCCAGCAACGAGAGGCCCGCCGCCGGTCCGTGGGCCATGCCGACCGCGATCGCCTGGTTCAGCTTCACCACCGGCGACGGCACGCGGCGCACGAGTTGCCCGTACAACGCGGCGATCTGGGGCCAGTCGGTGTCCGCCGCGTCGGCCGCGGTGGCGTGACAGGCGGCGATGGCGGCCTGCACCTGGTACGGCCCGGCTTGACCGCGTCGCAGGGCGCCGTCGAGCAGCGCGACGCCTTCGGTGATCTCGGCGGCGTGCCACTGGCCGCGATCCTGCTCGTCCAGCGTGACCAGATCACCGGCTTGGTCGAGCCTGCTGTCGCGGCGGGCGTAGTGCAGCAGCATCAGCGCGAGCAACCCGGTGGCCTCCGGTTCGTCAGGCATCAGGCTGGTCAGCACCCGGCCGAGCCGGATCGCCTCGGCGCTCAGCGTCGTGCGCACCAGGTCGGTGCCCGCGGTGGCCGAGTAGCCCTCGTTGAACAGCAGGTAGAGGACCCCCAGCACCGCCGACAGGCGGTCCGGTCGCTCGTCCTCGGCCGGCTCCTCGACCGGGGCGCCGACCTCGGCCAACGTCTTCTTGGCGCGGGTGATGCGCGCGCCGATCGTCG
>NZ_DASYMU010000026.1:0-48957 GCF_036008905.1 Amycolatopsis sp.
GATCTACATCACGATCCGCGCGTCCCGGTAAAGGTCGCGGACCTCAGGGAGTTGCCGGAAGCCGGCTGAGTTGTAGGTGGCGACCGCGCCGACATTGGCGCTCGGGGTGCAGACGATCGCACACGACGAGCCCAGCTCCCGGAGCGCGGCCGCCGCGGCGAGGGTGATCGCCTTGCCGTGGCCGTCACGCCGATGGTCCCGGTGCACGCCCATCGGCTCGAGCAGCCCGGGCCTTCCCGGACCGGCCGACCACACCGTCACCGCCGCCACCGCGGTGCCCCGGTCGTCATACGCGACGAGGCACCGGGCGTCGGCGTAGGGCACTCCGGCCGCCATGGCGTGCCAGCGCTCGCCGGTGAACGTCGACCTGTCGAACGATGCCCGCAGTACCGCGCTCTGCACGTGCGCCTGCTCCGGCCCAATCACCTCGATCCGCGAGCCCGGGTCCTTCACCGGCTCCGTGAGATCGCGGCGCAACGGCGTCCACGGCTCGTCGTTGTGCCAGCCGTCCTCGGCCAGCAGATCGTGGATCAGCGCGTCCTGCGGTGCCTCGACGTACACCTTTCCGGCTGGCAGTACGCCGCGCTCCGGCTCGGTCACGTCTTCGACCAGTCGCCGCGTGAGCTCCTCGTCCCGCCGCACGCCCGGCGCGATCGTCAGCCGCAGCAGCTCGGGTTCGTCCAGCAGCCCGACGGCGAGAATCCGCCCGTCCCGGCTCCACGTCCGGACGGCCGCGGCCGTCGCCTCCGCCCCGAACCGCCAGAACCAGCCCAGGTCTCCCGGATGCAGCTGCATCGGCGCCTCGTCGTACTGCCACTCCCGCAGCGCGCCCACGGCCTCGCCCAGTCCATCGACACCCGGCTTGCCCACCACGACCGTCATGCCCCGATCACACACCACCGCACGGGCGGCCCGCACCCGGTTTTCGGTGGTGCCATTTGACGACTGGGTGATCAGTTGTCCAGACCACCCTTATTTCACGGTGAGAATTAACTAACAAGATTTCCAGAGAGCGCTCCCCCGAAACTCTTGACGCGGTCCCCTTTGCCCGGTCAGGATCGGCTGGCACGGCCTGAAAAAAGGTACGCGCCATCGCCGCCGCCCCTGGAGATCGGACTGTTCATGGCCAGAAGATCGTTAGCTTGGTCCCGCGCTCGACGAAGTACGGTCGTCGCTTTGACGAGCCTGACCCTGCTGGCGGGGGCCGCGCAGGCGGCGCCGAGCACGGCCGGGCAGCACGGCCCGCGTCCGCCTGAGGTCGGCAAGCCGTCGATGGACCACGGCTGTGCGCGGATCGAGAAGAGCCTGCCGACGCTGTCGGACTTCCCCAAGGTCAAGAGCAACATGGAGCAGAACCCGCGTGACGAGCGCCGGGTCGCCGAGCTCCTGTCGAAGATGACGCTGGCCGAGAAGGTCGGGCAGATGACGCAGCCCGAAATCGCCGCGATCACCCCTGACGAGGTCAAGCAGTACTCCATCGGCTCGGTGCTCAACGGTGGCGGCTCGTGGCCGGGCAAGGACAAGCACGCGACCCCGCAGGCGTGGCTCGCCGCCGCGGACTCGTACTGGCAGGCGTCGGTCGAGACCCGCACGAAGATCCCGGTCATCTGGGGCATCGACGCGGTCCACGGCAACAACAACGTCTACGGCGCGACGGTCTTCCCGCACAACATCGGTCTCGGTGCCGCGCAGGACCCCTGCCTGATCCGCGACATCGGTGAGGCCACCGCCGAGCAGATCCGCGCCACCGGCCAGGACTGGGCGTTCGCGCCGACGCTGGCCGTGGTGCAGGACGACCGCTGGGGCCGCACCTACGAAGGCTTCTCCGAGGACCCGCGCATCACCCGCGCCTACGGCTACGAAGCCGTCCGCGGCCTGCAGGGCAACAGTTCCCGCCGCATCGACGAGGACGGCGTGATCGCCACCGCCAAGCACTTCATCGGAGACGGCGGCACGATCAAGGGTCAGGACCAGGGTGTCAACCCGTCGTCCAAGGCCGACATGATCAACATCCACGGCCAGGGCTACTACGGCGCGCTCGCGGCCGGCGCCCAGACGGTGATGGCGTCGTTCAACAGCTGGACGAACACAGACCTCGGTATCAACGAGGGCAAGATGCACGGCAGCAAGGAAGCCCTCGACACCATCCTGAAGAACAAGATGGGCTTCGACGGCGTCGTCGTCTCCGACTGGAACGGCATCGGCCAGGTCCCCGGCTGCACCAACGCCAGCTGCGCGCAGGCGATCAACGCCGGGCTCGACGTCATCATGGTGCCAAACGACTGGAAGGCGTTCATCACCAACACGGTCGCGCAGGTCGAAGGCGGCCAGATCGCGATGTCCCGGATCGACGACGCGGTGACCCGCATCCTGCGCGTCAAGGTGCGCGCCGGGATCTTCGAGGCGCCCAAGCCGTCGCTGCGCGAGCACGCCGGTTCGACCAAGGCACTGGAGGCCCGCAAGCTCGCCCGTGAGGCCGTGCGCGAGTCGCAGGTGCTGCTGAAGAACAACAACAAGCTGCTGCCGCTTTCATCGCGGGCCAAGGTCCTCGTGGTCGGCAAGAGCGCGGACAGCCTGGAGAACCAGACCGGCGGCTGGACCCTGTCGTGGCAGGGCACCGGGAACACCAACGCCGACTTCCCGAACGGCACGTCGATCCTGGGCGGCCTCAAGGAACAGCTCGGCGACGCCAACGTCACCTTCAGCGCGACCGGTGACGTCGACCCGAAGGGCTTCGACGCCGTCATCGCCGTGATCGGGGAGACCCCGTACGCCGAGGGCGTCGGCGACCTCACCCGCCGCACGCTCGAAGCGGCCAAGCTGTACCCGCAGGACCTCGCCGTGCTCGACAAGGTCAGCGGCAAGGGCACCCCGGTCGCCACCGTCTACGTCGGCGGCCGTCCGCTCTACGCCAACAAGGAGCTCAACCGCTCCGACGCGTTCGTCGCCGCGTGGCTGCCCGGCACCGAGGGCGGCGGCGTCGCCGACCTCCTCGTCCGCGGCCGCGACAACAACGGCGGCTACACCGGCAAGCTGCCGTACTCGTGGCCCAAGAGCGCCTGCCAGACCCCGCTGAACCCGGGTACCGAAGGCTACGACCCGCTGTTCAAGCTCGGTTACGGCCTGCGCAACGGCCAGACCGGTTCCGTCGGCGTGCTCGACGAGACCTCACCCGAGTTCGGCTGCTCGCCGTCCGGCGGCGGCGGCAACGCGACCGAGGACCTGGAGATCTTCAACCGCACGGATGTCGCGCCGTACAAGAGCTACATCGGTTCGCCCGAGAACTGGGGCGGCACCGAGATCGGGCCCGACGGCACGGCGTCGCACGCCGAGCTGAACGTGGTCCAGGCCGACGTCAACGTCCAGCAGGACGGGCTGAAGGCGACCTGGACCGGTACCGGCCCAGGGCAGCTGTACATGCAGAACTCGACTGGTCCGAGCGACCTGCGCGGGTACCTGAACGCCGAGGGCGCGCTCGTCTTCGACGTGATCGTGAACGCGGCCCCGGTCAACAGGACGGTGCTGAGCGTCCACTGCGTCTACCCGTGCTTCTCCGAGGTCAACGCCACCAAGTTGTTCACCGACCTGCCGATCGGGGTGAAGTCCACGGTCAAGATCCCGATCTCGTGCTTCGCGACCGGGATGGACTTCGAGAACGTCAACACGCCGTTCCTGGTCTACACCGACGCGGCCTTCTCGGCCTCTTTCGCGAACGTGAAGTGGTCGCCGCAAGCGGGTAAGGACCCCGATGCGAAGGCCTGTTCGGACCTGACGTAAGGTGGTCCACAACAAGCCGGGCCCGGGAGCATCACGCTCCCGGGCCCGGCTTCTTTTGTCGTGGGTACTGCTTACTCGGCGGGCTTGACCTCGGTGGCCGGGTTGCCGTCGACGGCGGCCGCGAGCTGCGGCACGAGACGGTCCAGCACGTACGGCAGGCTCAGGACCGAAACGAAGGTCAGCGCGCGGCCGTAGGTGGTCGGGTCCTCGATCTCGACCTCACGCTTTTCCTTCGACACGGCGAGGTTCGTGTACAGCTTGTCCTTCGACAGCGTGTCGCGGCCGGAGGCGAGGGTGTCGAAGATCCAGACGAGCGCGTTGACGTTCAGCACGTCGGTCCGCTCCGCGCTGATGTTCGCGCCGAACTTGTCGCCGATGATCGTGTCGAGGTCGGCCGGCATCTTGAAACCGAGCGAGGTGAGGATCCGGTTACGCGGGTCCTCGCTGCCGAAGACGAAGTAGCCCTCGGACAGCGTCGTCATCAGTGCGGTCTTGCCGGCGAACTCGGGGTGTTCCTGGGCCGCCTTGGAGAACCTGTCGTCGACGTCCTTGACGAGCTTCTCGGCTTCGGCCTTCTTGCCCAGCGCGATGCCGATCTTCTTCGTGGACTCCTGCCACGGGATGCCGTAGTCGCTGTACTCCTTGGGCTGCGCGAGCGTCGGCGCGATCTTCGACAGCGTCGTGTACTGCTCTTCGGTGAGCGCAGAGTAGAGCGCGATGATCAGATCCGGCTTCAGCGCGGCGATCTTCTCGAACTGCGGGCCGTCGGTGCCGGTGAGCACCTCCGGCAGCTTCGCGGAGCCGACCTTGGACGAGGCCCACGGCCCGATCGCGCCGGGGTATTCCCCGTTCCACTCGGTGGTGGCGACCGGGACGACACCCAGTGCCAGCACGGCGTCCTGCTCGGTGAGCCCGGCGGTGACCACGCGCTGCGGGGCGGCGTTGATCGTGGTGGCGCCGTACTTGTGGTCGATCGTGGAGGGGAAGGCGCCGGGCTCGGTCGCGGCGGCGGGTCCGGCCGGGGCGTTCGACGCGGGCGTCTCACTGCCGCAGGCGACGAGCCCACCGGTGAGGAGCAGAGCCGCGGCGGCGACGCCGGCGACTCGTGCTGTGCGGAACAGGGAACGGGCCATCATGGGTCCTCTTACTGTCGAAACGTCGGCGGGGACCACCGAGCGGGGTAGGTTTGCCTAACCTAATTCGGGCACTCGGGTGAACGCAACATCTTCGGCTGCGTCGGAGATCACTTTGCGTGAGATCTGGTGTCCGACCAGGCGGCCCAAAGCTCCGCATAACGCCCGCCCACCGCGATGAGCTCGTCATGTGTGCCGGTTTCGAGGACCCTGCCGCCGTCCATAACGATTACGCGATCGGCGGCCGCGGCCTGGGTCAGCCGGTGCGCGACGACCAGTCCCGTCCGTCCCGAGAGCGCCGCGGCGGCGGACGCTTCGAGTACCCGGGCGCCCGCGCTGCCCGCTTCGGCGGTGGCCTCGTCGAGGATGGCGATCGGCGGGTCGGAGAGAACCAGCCGGACGAGCGCGAGCTGCTGGGACTGCGTCACCGTCAGCCGGTGGCCGCCCTCGCCGACCACGGTGTCCAGTCCGTCGGGAAGGGCCTCGGCCCAAGCCAGCGCGCCGATGGCCGACAGCGCCGCACACAGCTCTTCCGTAGTGGCGTCAGGCTTCGCGAGCCGGAGGTCGTCGGCCAGCGGACCGGCGAAGACGTGGACCTCCTGGCTGATCAACGCCACCGCGCGCCGGGTGGCGGACGGTCCGAGCTCACCGAGTTCGACCCCACCGACGGTGATCGAGCCACCTGACGGCGTGTGGATCCCGGCGATCAGCTTGGCCAGCGTGGTTTTCCCGGCACCGCTGGCACCGACCAGCGCGACCCGTTCGCCGGGCGCTAGTTCGAGATCGACGTCGCTCAGTACCGGATGTCCCGCCACATAAGCGTGTTGGATCCCGGACGCCTTGACAGAGGAGTCCACCAGCGACACCGGGCGCTGTGGTTCGGCGGCTTCGGGAAGGTCGGAGACGCCGATGATCCGGGCGAGACTCGCGGTGGCCGTCTGCGCGTCGTCGACGAGCGCCAGCGCGGTGTTGATCGGCCCGAACAGGCCGTGGAAGTACAGCGCGGCCGTGGCGGCGACACCGATGGTCACCGATCCGTTGCCCACCAGGAAGTACCCGGCGACCAGGATCGCCGACAGGCCAACGAACTCCGCGCCGTTGAGCCGCGCGAAGAACCGGGTCATCAGCCGGACCCCGCGCAGGGCGAGGGTCACCGCGGCACCCGAGCGTTCGGTGACGCGCTCGACGTGGGCGCCGGCGAGGCGGAACGCGCGCACTGTCCGCGCGCCGCCGATGGTGTCGAGAAGCTGTTGCTGCTGCGCGCCGACAGCGACGCGTTGCGCGGCGTACAGCGGGACGGCGTGGCGGATGTACCACCGGACGGTGTGGATCTGGATCGGCGCGGCGAGCAGCGCGGCCAGCATGAACCGCCAGTCGAGCACGGCCAGCGCGCCCACGGTCAGCACGATCGTCAGCACCGAGCGGCCGAGTTCGGGGAGCGCTTCCCGCACAGAGGTCCCGATGACCGTGACGTCGTTGGTCACGCGCGAGGTCAGGTCGCCGGAACCGGCGCGCTCCACCTGGTCCAGTGGCAGGTGCAGCGCTCGCCGGACGAACCGCTCACGCAGGGTCGCCAGCATGCTCTCACCGAGCCGGGCGACCAGCGACACGCCGATCGACGCCGAAACCCCTTGCACGACGGCGACAAGCGCGAGCGCGACGACCGGCGTGGTGATCGAGGCGGGAGGTTCGCCGCCGGCGACGAGATCCACGATGTGGCCGAGCAGGGGAGCGGTCAGCAGTCCGGTCGCGGTGGCGCCGACCAGCACGGTGAACGCGCCGATGGCGTGGAACTTGTTGCGCCGCAGCAGTTCGCCGATGACCGCGCGGACCCGCTTGCCGGTCGCGGTGGGGAGCAGTTCGCGCTGGGAGTCGGTCATGACAGCACCGCCGCCCGGTAGTTTTCGTCCCCGTGGACGAGGTCTTCGTGTCGTCCGGCCGCGGTGAGGGTGCCGCCGTCGAGCACGAGCACGCGGTCGGTGACGGCGAGCAGCGCGGGGCTGGTGGTGACCAGGATGGTCGTCCGCCCGCGCCGGAACTCGGCGATCGCGGCGGCGATCCGGGCTTCGGTGACGGTGTCGACCGCCGTCGTCGGGTCGTGCACGACGAGCACGGGCGCCTGAAGGGCGAGCGCCCTCGCGAGCGCGACCCGTTGCCGCTGCCCGCCGGACAGCGACTTCCCGCGTTCGGCGAGCACGGTGTGGGCACCGTCGGGCAACGCGCTCGCGACCTCGTCGGCCGCGGCGACGGCCATCGCCCGGTCCACAGTGGACGTTCCAGCCGCTCCGACGTTCTCCAGCAGCGTTCCCTCGAACAGATCGGCGTCGTGCGCGGCGACGAGGATCGCGCGCCGAACCCCGTCGAGATCCACAGTGGACAGTTCGACGTCGTCCAGGTGCACCGAACCCGAAGCGGGATCGACGTCCCGGCCCAGGCACGCGAGCAGGTCGTTCGCGACCGCCGGATCGACGGCCACCACCCCGAGCAACTCCCCGGCGCCGACGTCGAGATCGAGGTCACGCAGGCTGTTGTGGGTGACACCGGTGAGCCGGAGGCGGCCCTCGACGGCGTCGGGCAGCCTGCCGGAGCCGGATTCGACACCCGGGGGAGAGGCCAGCACCGACGCCACGCGCGCGGCGGAAGCGCGGCCCTGGGCCAGTTCGCCGTTGACCCAGGCGAAGATCTCGAACGGCGTCAGCAGGAACTGCGCCAGCCCGACCGCCGCGACGAGGTCACCGACGCTGATGTCGCCCGACGCGGCGAGCCTGCCGCCCACCAGCGCGACGATCGCGATGAAGATGCCGGTCAGGGCGAGGAGTGTGCCGTTGTGCCAGGCCTGCGCGCGGGCCGCCTTGAGCGTGGCGCGCAACGAGTCCTGGCTGGTCCGCCGGTAGCGGTCGACCGCGGCCGACTCGGCGCCGATGCCCTTGAGCACCCGAAGTCCGGCGACGAGGTCGGTGGCGATCCCGGACGCGTGCGCGGCGCGTTCCTGTTCCTCTTCACTGCGGCGCTCCAGCGGCTTGCCGATCAGATGCGCGAGGTAGAGCAGCGGCGGCGTGCCCAGCAGGACGAGCAGGCCGAGCGGGATCGACATGGCCAGCAGCGCGATCGCGGCGACCAGCAACCCGGCGATCCCCGCGATCCCGAACGGCAGCACGGCGTTGACCACCCCGACGCGCTTCGCGTCCGCGGTCCCGATGTTCGTCAACGCCCCGGCGAGCCTGCCGGACTCGGCGCCGCCCCGGGCGTCGAGGACCCGTTCGCTTAACTGGATGCGAAGGTTGTGTGCGGCGCGTTCGGCCGCGCCTTCCGCGAGCCGGGCGCCGAACCGGTAGCTGTAGGAGAGCCCCGCGAAGACGGCGGCGAGCACCACGAGCCACTTGAGGAGCTCGGGGGCGGAGTTCCCGGCGACGGCCTTGTCAATCACCAGGCCGATCACCACCGGTACCAACGCCTCGCCGACCTGGTGTCCCGCGGCGAGCACCGACGCGCCCGTGATCGGCCGCCACTGGCTCGCGATCGATCGCTTCAGGACGTCGGGTCCCGTTGGTACAGCCGTCACCGGCGCCTCCCGTCAGTCCCTCGCCGGCGACCGGCGATGGTAGGTAAGGCTACTCTAAGAAAAATCTCGCGTCGGCAGTCAGGAGGACTCTGTGACGGTGACCATGGAGCCGGTGTCCAGACCCGAGGTGGACCGTCCGCCCCGGGCCAGGGCACAGACGCTCCGGTTCGCGGGCGTCTTGGTCGCGCTCGCCCTTCTCGCGTTCGTCTGCCTGCTCAGCCTGTGGGTCGGCTCGAAGAGCATCCCGTTCTCGTCGACGTGGTCGGTGCTGTGGCACGACGACGGCTCGACCGAAGCGGTGATCATCCACGACCTCCGCGTCCCGCGCACGATCCTTGGCGTCCTCGTCGGCGCGGCGCTCGGCCTGTCGGGCGCGGTCATGCAGGCGCTGACCCGCAACCCACTCGCCGACCCCGGCATCCTCGGGGTGAACATGGGCGCGGCGGCCGCGGTGGTCGTCGGCATCGCGTTCGCCGGCGTCACCGGTGTCCTCGGGTACGTGTGGTTCGCGTTCTTCGGCGCCGCGGCGGCCGCGGTCATCGTCTACGGGCTCGGCTCCACCGGCCGCGGCGGCGCGACCCCGGACAGGCTGATCATGGCCGGGGCCGCGATCACCGCGGTGCTCCAGGCGTTCATCTCCGCGATCCTGTTGCTCAAGCCGCATGTCTTCGACCAGTTCCGCTTCTGGAACGTCGGTTCGCTCGCCGGGCGGCGGATGGACATCGTGGTCATCCTGGCGCCCTTCATCATGGTCGGCATCCTGCTGTCGCTGTCGCTGGCGCGTTCGCTGAACGTGCTGGCGCTGGGGGAGCAGACCGGGCGCGCGCTCGGTGCCCACGTCGGCCGGACCCGTGTCCTCGGCGCGCTCGCGGTGACGCTCCTGTGCGGCGCGGCCACCGCCGCGGCCGGGCCGATCGCCTTCGTCGGGCTCGCCGTGCCGCGGATCGCCCGGATCATCGTCGGACCGGACCAGCGCTGGGTGCTGCCGTATTCGATGATCCTCGCCCCGGTGCTGCTAGTCGCTTCCGACATCCTCGGCCGCGTGCTCAACCAGCCCGCCGAACTGCAGGTCGGGATCGTGACCGCGTTCCTCGGTGCCCCGGTGTTCATCGCGTTCTGCCGCCGACGGAAGCTGGCCCGGCTGTGACTGTGAAAACCGTGAAAGCGCTGCGCAGCCCTGGCGGCTCTGTCTCGCTGCGCTACGAATCCCGGCCGCTGATCGTCGGCATCGTCATGGCCGTGATCGTCTTCGCACTCAGTGTCGTGAGCATGACCACCGGCGACTTCCCGCTGTCCTTCGGCGACGTCGTCAAGACGCTGTTCGGTTTCGGCGACACCGGGACCGAATTCATCGTCACCACGCTGCGGCTGCCGCGGCTGCTGACGGCGTTGCTCGTCGGCGCGGCGCTCGCCGTGAGCGGTGCCGTACTGCAGAGCCTGTCCGGGAACCCGTTGGGCAGCCCGGACTTCATCGGATTCACCGAGGGCTCGGCGACCGGCGCGCTGCTGGTGATCATCGTCGGCAACGGCAGCATGACGCAGATCGCCGGCGGTGCGCTGGCGGGCGGGCTCATCACCGCCGTGGTCGTCTACCTGCTCGCGTTCCAGCGCGGGGTGCAGGGGTTCCGGCTGATCCTGATCGGCATCGGGGTGAGCGCGATGCTCATCGCGGTGAACTCGTACCTGGTCACGCGGGCGTCGCTGCAGGACGCGATCGCCTCGCAGGCCTGGCTCGTCGGCGGGCTCAACGGACGCGGCTGGGAACACGTCGTCCCGGTCGCGATCGCGGTCGGAGTCCTTGTGCCGCTGGGGTTCTACTACAGTCGCAGGCTTTCGATGCTGCAGATGGGCGACGACTCGGCCAAGGGCCTCGGGGTGCCCGTCGAGCGCAGCCGGCTCGTGCTGATCACGGTGAGCGTCGGGCTTTCCGCGTTCGCGACCGCGGCCGCCGGGCCGATCGCGTTCATCGCGCTCGCCGCGCCGCACCTTGCCCGGCGGCTCAGCCACTCGGGCGGCGCGGGCCTGGCGAACGCGGCGCTCATGGGTGCGCTGCTACTCGTCGCCAGCGACCTCGCGACACAGCGGCTCTTCTCGTCCACGGCGCTCCCGGTGGGCGTGATGACCGGCGCGGTCGGCGGGCTCTACCTGATGTGGCTGCTGGCGCACGAATGGCGCCGCGGCCGGGTTTGAGCCACGGCAGCGTTCACGCAGCCGGTTCGGGTTCGGCGGGCGCAGGCTCGCCGAACCTGGCCAGCGCCAGCGCCGCGGCGACGGCCAGGGCGAACCCGGCGATCGCGACGAGCGCGAAACCGGGTTTCGTCCGGTCGCCGAGCGCGATCACGCCGACCAGCGACGGCAGCACGGTCTCGCCGATGACCATCATCGCGGTGGCCGTGGTGACGCTGCCGCGTTGCAAAGCCGAGGCGTAGAATAACATCGCCAGCGCTCCGGCCGCCGCGACAGAGTAGAACGCCGGATCGGTGAGCAACGCCAGCGGCGCGAAGTCGGAGATGACGCGGCCGGCCACGGCGACCACCCCGAAGCTCAGCCCGGCGACCAGTCCGAGCGCCGGGGTCCGGACGCGCGCGGAAGCCTTGCCCGCCATCATCCCGGCCACGCCGAGCAGTACCATCACCCCGACGAGGGCGAACTTGAAGCCCAGCGACACGGGATCGGACCCCTCGCCCTCCGCCGACGCACCCAGCAGCGCGAGGCCGACGCAAACCACCGCGATGGCCGTCCATTCGCGACGGCCGAGCTTCACGCCCAGGGCCATCGCGGCGATCGCGGTCACGGCCAGGCTCGCCGCCAGCGCCGACTGCACCACGAACAGCGGCAGCACTCGCAGGGCCGCCAATTGGGCCACGAACCCCAGCGTGTCGAGCCCGAGCCCGACGAGGAATTTCCACTGCTTGAGCACGCGGACCAGCAGTCGCGGATCGATCCCGTCGGAGTCGACGGCGGTCGCCTGCGCGGCCATCGCCTGCATGACCGACGCGACGCCGTACGCGCACGCCGCGGCTAGTGCGCAAAGCAGTCCCCACCACATGCGCTCAACAGTAGGTCTCCCTCGATCTTCGCGCTCTGGGTAAGGTCTGTGACATGTCGAACACGCGTTCGGAAACCGTCGGGCGAGCGTGGCCGGAAACGGCCGCCGAGGACGAACTGCGGCTGCAGTGGGAGTTCCTCGGCTTCCTGAGGGCAACGGCGGTGAACAAGGTCGCCGGGCTGTCCCGCGAGCTCGCCGTCGCCGCGCCGATGCCCGCCTCGCCCGGGATGAGCATGCTCGGGGTCCTCAAGCATCTGACCGCGGCCGAGCGGTGGTGGATTTCCATCGAAGGTGGCGGCAAGGACCTGCCGTCGCTGTGGGCGGGCAGTCCGGACCCGAGCTGGACTGTGTCCGATGAGGACAGTCCGGCGTCGGTGGTCGACGCGTACCGCGCGGAGTGGTCGCGCTCGGAGGAGGCGCTGGCCGGGATGAGCCCGTCGGACCGGTCGCGGCGCGCTTCGGGGGAGCAGGTCTTCACCGTCCGCTGGATCTTGATCCACTTGATCCAGGAAACCGCCCGGCACGTCGGGCATCTCGACTTCCTGCGTGAGCTGGCGGACGGCGAAGTCGGCGAGTGAGCCAGGTTTGCGCCGGATACCTTGGGGTAGTCGGAGGGTGCGGGCGTCAGTGAAGTCCCGCACCGCATTCGATGGGTGGAGGTACGTCTCATGACGGACAGCAGCAGCGGACCGGCCGAAGGTGCCAAGGGCGTCGCGGAAGGCGTCAAGGGCAAGGTCAAGGAAGCCGCCGGAACCGTCGCGGGCGACGATTCCCTGCAGCGGGAAGGCAAGGCACAGCAGGACAAGGGCGAGTCCCAGCGCGAGGTCGCCGAGAAGGAGGCCGCCGCCGAAAAGGCGCGTGCCGAGGCCAAGGCGAACGAGGCCAGGGAACGCGCCGAGCAGTAGGCCTTATTTCCCTTCGGGTTCGGACTCCGGAGGCGGCGCCTGGGGGCGCGGCCCGAACACGTCGGGCAACGGGACGGCGTGCTGGACCGGCATCGACCATCGCGGGGATTCTGTTTTCTCAGAAGGGGAATCAGACATCGGTGGCGAGCCTGCCGATCTGGTCGAAGTCCTCGAGGCGGCGGAGCCGGGCGCTCCGCCGACGCCACAGCGAACGATCCAGTTTGGACAGTACCGCGACGTCGGTGCTGTCCAAACTGCGTGAAGCGGGGAATTCGTCGGGGTGCAGTTCGCGGCAGAGCACGGCCTTGCGTTCGTCGTCGAACACGGCCAGTACCTTGAGCCTGGTCCGCGCGGCGAACACGACCTCTTGCGGGAGACCGTTTTCGGCCAGCCCGTCGGTGGCGCGGCCCGAGCGTGACCAGATCAGCAGGTCCATCGTCGCCGGCGGCACCGTCAGGTTCTCGGCCGCGGTGGCGCTGAGGAAACCGGGTTCGGTCACGATGTCCCCTTCGGTGTACCGGGCGCTGAGATCGGTGAGGGTGCCTTGGCGGAAAACGACTCCGCGGTGCACGGGCAGCTGCCGCAGTCCGGAAGTCAAGCAGGCGAGATAGGCCACGGGGACCGGCGTGGCGGCCCGCAGCGCCGAATTCACCGCCAGGGCCCCGAATTCGCCTCCGCCCAGATACAGCGAGACAGCGATCAGGTCGGCTTTGACGACCGCATACCCGCGCAGATCGGCGGACGTCGTGAACGCCTCGCCCGCCAATCGCTGGAATTGGATCTGCTCGACGCGGGTGCTGCGGTGCCGGGCGGGCGGCACCGGATACCCGGATTCGGGCACCGGCGTAAGCACTGGTTCGGTTTCCCGTTCGGCCGGATCTTCTTCGGTGTCGGCGAATTCGACCCCGGCGATCACGTCGAAGAGCGCCTGCTTCTCGTCCGCGGTGATCTGCCCGACGGCGAGCACCCGCAGCCGGGCACGCGCGTCGGGGCCGAGCCCGGCGAGCAGCTTGGCCAGGGTGCCCGCCGCCCAAGGCGGCAGTGTGGCGCCGGGGAACCCCACGGTGACGGTCAGCTTGCTCGGATCGTTCGGGCGGGCGGCCGCCGAATGCGGCCCGCCGACCGAGGCGGCCGGGACCAAAGCGAAACCGGACGGGACGACCTCGGCGACCGGGTCGGCCGGGGTCGGCAGCGCCGCGCTCGGGAGCCGGTGGACCGTGATGCCGGCGTTGATCCAGCCCGCGGGCGGCGCCTGGCTTTCGAGCACCGTCGTGGTCCCGTCGGGGGCGTAGCGCAGGGTCGTCGCCGGATGGCGCAGCAGCTGCCGGCCCCGGGCGTCGTGCGCGATGACGTGGACGCGACCGTCGTGGCCGTAGAGCGGCAAGCCGGTCGACACCCGCACCTCGCGGTTCAGCTGCCGGGCCAGTTCGGCCGACCATTCCGCCGTCGCGACCTCGGTCGTGTGCGGCACGAGCTCGAGCGCGGTGGCGAACATCGGCGGGAACATCGCGATGAGCGCGGCCACCTCAGCCGGGCTGACCGCGCCTTCGCCGGGCCTGCCCAGCACCAGCCGAGGCCGCTCGGGATGCACGGCGACGGCGTACGCGACGTCGAGCGGCGAAGTCGGCGCGGCATCCTCAGCCAGGATGATCAGCCCGGCCGGGATCGGCTCCACGGTGAGTTTGTGGACGGTCGTGACCGGTTCGGGCGGCAGCTGGGCCTCCCAGTCCGGCTGGGGATGCCGGGCGCCCCAAGGCCTGCTGGTGTCACCCCGCCGGAAACGGCGCCACAGGTCGCCGGTCGCCCCGCCCGCGAACAGCACCCCGCCGGGCACCAGCGACAGCGCACCCTGCGGGGCCAGCACCTCGACGCCGAATTCCTCCGCGAGCCGTTGCGGCAGCGGCCGGATCGTGGCGTCCAGGCGCCCGAGCCCCGACATCGCCAGCCACAGCCGGTGATCGGGCCGCGGCGGCCCGGCCATGGCACCGAACGCCTGATGCGCGGCCTGGTTGACCGCCTGGGACAGATCCCGGCTCGTCAGCGCGCCGACCGAGGTCAGCACCACGGTGTGCCCCGGCAGCGACGGGATCGCCGAGAACATGCTGTATTCCTGCGTGTCGTGATCACCGTGCAGCCGGATCATCAGGTTGGCGCCGCGGCGTTCGATGAACAGTGCCGGCGGGTCAGCTGCTGGCATCAGCCCACTTTCTTCCGGCATGCGTGCTGACGCACAGAGTAGAGGCGGGTGGGTCCGGGGGTGTTCCGTAGGGTGGGCGCATGTCTGATCGGTTGTACTTCCGGCAGTTGCTCTCCGGCCGCGACTTCGCGGTGGGTGATCCCGTCGCCACGCAGATGGTCAACTTCGCCTATCTGATCGGGGACCGCGAGACCCGCGAAGCCGTCATCGTCGACCCCGCGTACGCCGTGGGTGACCTGCTCGACGTGCTGGCCGAGGACGACATGCGGCTCTCGGGCGTCCTGGTGACCCACCACCACCCGGACCACGTCGGCGGCGAGATGATGGGTTTCGCGCTGCCCGGCCTCGCCGACCTGCTCGCGCGCGAATCGGTTCCGGTGCACGTCAACAACTCCGAGTCCGAATGGGTCAGCCGCACGACCGGCGTCGCGGCGACCGATCTTCGCGGTCACGACCACGACGACGTCGTCGAGGTCGGCTCGATCCCGATCCGCCTGCTGCACACGCCCGGGCACACCCCGGGCAGCCAGTGCTTCCTCGTCGACGGCAGGCTCGTCTCCGGGGACACGCTGTTCCTCGAAGGCTGTGGCCGCACCGATTTCCCCGGTGGTGACGCCGAAGCGATCTACCAGAGCCTGCAGTGGCTCGCGGACCTGCCGGGCAACCCCGTGGTCTACCCGGGTCACCAGTACTCCGCGGAGTCGTCGGCGCCGCTCGACGACGTCCGCCAGGGCAACTTCGTGTTCCGGCCCAAGTCCTTGGCCGAGTGGCACCGGATGTTCAGCGGCTAAGGCGTGTCTCCTAAATGCGTGTCCAGGTGATACACGCTGACAGGACGACGGCGGCTCGGTAGGTGATGGCGAGTTTGTCGTATCATGGCGTGATTTCGCGGATGAGTTCTGACCCGCGCAGCGGAATCGCGCTCAATGCCTCTCGTACCTGGTCAGGACCATCCCACCGGGAAACACCCGCGTCTCCACCAGGTTCAGGTTCACCCAGCTGTCAAGCGTGGTGAAGAACGGCGTGCCGCCGCCCACCAGGACCGGATGGGTGATGATCTCGTACTCATCGACCAGCCCAGCCCGCATGGCCGCCCCGGCCAGCGTTGCACCACCGACCCTCATCGGCCCGCCGTCCTCGGCCTTGAGCCGGGTGATCTCGGCGATCGCGTCGCCAGTCACTATGCGGGTGTTCCAGTCGACCTTGTCGATCGTCGTGGAGGAGAACAGCACCTTCGGCGTGTCCCGCCAGTTCCGCGCGAACTCGATCTCCGCCGGAGTGGCGCCCGGCTGCTGATCACCTGTCGGCCAGTGGGAACTCATCGTCTCCCACAGCCTGTGCCCGTACAGGAACAGGTCGATCGCCTGCTCCTGCTCGAGCCACCACTGGAACAGTTCGTCACTCGACCCGCCCCAGGCAAGGTCGCCGCCGGCCGCGGCGATGTAGCCGTCCAGGCTCAGGTTCATACCGTAGATCAGTTTCCGCATGGCGCCATCCTTCCGTCAGTCGGTCTGAGGCGTATAGACAGGCGCGACGCAGAGTCCTGCTGGGGCCAGAACTTCCCAGAACAAATTTTAGGAGACACGCCTTAGAGGTTTCAGGGCTTGAGGACGATCTTCCCGCGGGTGTGGCGCTTCTCCAGCTCGCGGTAGGCGTCCCGCACGTCGTCCAGGGGATAGGTCCGCGCGATCGGCACTTCGAGGACGCCCTTGGCGATCAGCGCGGCGAGTTCGGAGAGCACTTCCGCGCTCGCCGCGTCCGCGTTGGCCTCCGCCTTGACGCCGTACTTCGTCGCCGCGTCGAAGTCGATGACGGTGTTGATCCGGTCCGCGTGCACGCCAAGGTGGAGCGCCAGCTCGACGTACCCGCCGCCGAAGGTGTCGATGAACGCGTCGATCCGGCCGTCGGAGGCCACCTGGATGCGGTCGAGCGCGCCTTCGCCGTAGGACACCGGGACAACGCCGTGCTCGACCAGCCACGCGTGGTTCGCTTGCCCGGCAAGGCCGATCACCGTCGCCCCGGCGTTCTTCGCGAGCTGCGCGGCCAATGAACCGACCCCGCCCGCCGCGCCGGAAACGACCACGACGTCACCTTCGCTGAGCGACACCGCGCGGACGGCCGCGTACGCCGTCGTCCCCGCGACGAACAGCGATCCCGCTTCGTCCCAGGAGACGTCGGTGGGCATCAGCACCAGGTCTTCGATGTCGACGAGGACGTACTCCGCCTGGCTCGCGCGTTTATGGGTGAAGCCGAAAACCTCGTCGCCGAGCTCGAACTCGCCAGCGTCCACCCCGAGCTCCTCGATAATGCCGGCGAGGTCGCTGCCCTGGCCGGATGGGAACGTCGCGGGCCACTTGTCGGCCGCCAGGCCTTGCCGGATGTACGCCTCGCCGGGGTTGATCCCGGCGGCCTTCACCCGCACCAGAGCCTGCCCTCGTCCCGGAGCCGGACGGTCGACCTCGACCACTCGCAAAACGTCGATGTCGCCGTATTCGTCGAACCTCACCGCTCTTGGCACCGGCACCCCTCCTTGATCAACCGTTGCTCAAGGCAACGATCCCGCGGCCCGGTTTATGCCGCCCGTACGGGTACCCGGCGTACAAAGGGCGGAGAACACGACGAGAACGGGTGGTGCGCGTTGTCGGTGGTGCGGCGCGAAAAGCGTGGCAGATGGGCGTTGGTCGCGGTCGTGACCACGCTGCTCATCGCCGTGCCTTCGGTCGTTTCCGCCGCGCTCCCGCGAGGCGAACGGGCCGATCCTGGCCGGCTGCGCGCGCTCATCGCGGCGTCGGATCGCCAGCCGTACAGCGGCTACGCGGAGAGCAACGGGCAGCTCGGGCTGCCCGATCTGCCCAATCTCGCCGACGTCACATCGTTGCTGAACGGCACGACCCGGATCCGCGCCTGGTACGCCTCACCCGCGTTGTCGCGCGTCGACGTGCTGACCACCGGCAGCGAGCACAGCGTCTATCACGGTCCCGAAGGCGACTTCACCTGGGATTACGCCGCGAACATGCTCACCCAGCTCATCGGTGAGCCCCCGGTCCGGTTGCCGCGCGCCGGAGATCTCCTGCCACCGGAACTCGCGCGCCGGATCCTGGCGGCCGCGCCGGGCGACCCGGTCAGCGCGCTGGAACCCCGCCGGATCGCCGGAATCGCGTCGCCGGGAATCCGGCTCACCCCGGCCGATCCGGACACCACCCTCGGCCAGGTCGACATCTGGGCCGACCCGGCGAGCGGGCTGCCGGTCCGCGTCGAAGTGACCGCGCGGGGACAGGCCGCGCCGATCCTCGTCACCGCGTTCCAGGAGGTCGACCTGCGAAGGCCCGACCTGCCCGCGACGGCACCGGAGCGGGCGCCGAGCACCGGCTACAACGTCGTCAGCGCTCCCGATGTCGCCGACGCACTCGGCGCGATCGGGCAGGTGAAACTGCCCGCGCAGCTCGCCGGACGGCAGCTGCGGCCCGGTGACCTCGGCGGGATCTACGGCACCGGGCTGGGCTCGTTCTTCGCCCTCGCGCTGCCGCGCAACCTCGGCGGCGCGGCGACCGACGCCGCGGGCAAGGCGGGTGCCGCGACCATCCAGCTGCCCGGCGGCACGGCCGTCGCGCAGTCCATCCCCCCGCTCACCCTGATGATCGTCCGCTCGACGGTGTCCCGCCGCTGGTACCTGCTCGCCGGACTCGTGCGTCCGGTGCTGCTGGAGACCGCCGCGCGGGAACTGTCGACCCTGCCGAGGAGCGGCCGTTGATCGTGACCCGCGCGCTGACCAAACGTTTCGGCCGCACGCTGGCCGTGGACTCGGTGGATCTCAAGGTGTCCGAAGGTGACCGCTACGGCTTCCTGGGCCCGAACGGCTCCGGCAAGACCACCCTCGTCCGGATGCTGCTGGGGCTCGTCTACGCGACGAGCGGGGAGATCGAGCTGCTCGGCCGGCCGGTGCCGAAACGGGTCGCCGAGGTGCTGCCGGAGGTAGGCGCGCTCGTCGAAGGGCCCGCCGCCTATGCGCATCTCTCCGGCCGCCGGAACATGATGCTGCTGGACGCGGCGGGCAAGGGCGGCTCGATGCGCACCCGCAAGCGCCGCGTCGACGACGCCCTCGAACAGGTGGGCCTCGCGAGCATCGACAACCGGCCGGTCAAGGCGTACTCGCTCGGCATGCGCCAGCGGCTGGGTATCGCGAGCGCCCTGCTGCGCAAACCCCGGCTGCTCATCCTCGACGAACCCACCAACGGGCTGGATCCCCGCGGTATCAAGGAAATCCGCGAACTGCTCAGCACCTTGAACGAAGGCGGGACCACGGTGTTCCTGTCCAGCCACCTGCTGGCCGAGGTCGAACAGCTCTGCACCCGCATCGGCGTGGTCGACCGGGGCCGCCTGGTGCTGGAGGACCACGTGAGCGGCATGCGCGCCCCGACCGGCCGGATCCTGGTCGACACGCCCGATCCCGCGGCCGCGGCGGCGCTGCTGGACGGTCAGCTCGAAGGCCGAGACGGCGAGCGGTTGTTCGTCCGGCACGCCGATCCCGCCGGGCTCAACGCGTTGCTCGTCCAAGGCGGTGTCCGGGTCGCGGCGATCAATCCGGAACGCCGGTCGCTGGAACAGGTCGTGCTCGACGTGACCGGCTCGGGTTCCGACCGGTTCGACGGGCGTGCGTCGTGATCGCCGTCGAACTGCGCAAGCTCGCGCTGCGCCCGCGGATCTGGGTGAGCCTCTTCCTGCTGTGCCTGCTGCCCGCGATCGTCGGGGTTTTCCTTGCCACGGCGGATTTCGCGCCACCGCCAGGCCAGGGCGGCGCGTTCCTGTCCGCGGTACTGAGCAACGGTTCTCTCTACCCGGCCGCCGCGCTGGCGTTGGTGCTGCCCATTTTCCTGCCGCTTTCGGTCGCCGTCACCGCCGGCGACTCGATCGCCGGTGAGGCGTCGAGCGGCATGCTGCGGTACCTGCTGGTGCGCCCGGTCGGCCGGACACGGTTGCTGGCGGCGAAATTCGTGGCGCTCGCCGTGTACATCCTCGTGGCCGTGCTGCTGGTGGTGTTCACGTCGCTGGCGCTGGGTTTGTGGCTGTTCGGCGGGGGCGCCGAGGCCGTCGGCGGGCCGGGTGGCGTGACGTCGCTGTCGGGGCCCGCGCTGAGCACGACCGGACTGGGCCTGCGGCTGCTCGGCGCGATCAGCTACATCATGATCTCGATGCTCGGGTTCGGCGCCATCGGCGTTTTCCTGTCCACGGTGAGCGATTCCGCGCTCGGCGCGGCGCTGGGCGCGCTCGCCGTCCTGATCACGAGCTCGGTCCTGGAGACGCTCGACGCGGCCGCGGTCGTGAAGCCCTATCTGCCCACGCATTACTGGCTTTCGTGGATCGACTTCTTCCGCGACCCGGTGTTCTGGCGCAACATCGACAGCGGCCTGCTGCTGCAAGCCGGGTACATCGTGGTGTTCTTCGGTGCGGCGTGGGCGAACTTCGCGACCAAGGACGTCACGAGCTAAGGACAGCGGGTCGGCGCGGCCAGTGGCGCTGAGCCGAGTGCCCGCAGGACCAGTCCCGTGACCGCGGGATCCGTCGGCAGGTCACCGTGCCCGATCCGCGAGCTCGTGCAGATCTGCTGCAGTGAAACGTTCACCGCACCCGCGAGCCTGGCGGAATCCGGCGGGGTAACGGTCTCGTCGTTCTCGGTCCACACCGAAAGCCAGGGCAACGCCGGCGGCAGCGGCTCGCTTTCGAACGACCGCAGCAGCGCGCTTCCCGGCGTCAGCTGCTGGCACGCCACCGGGCACGCGCCGGGAACCAGCGCGCCGCCGACCCCGGCGATCCGCGCGCCGTGCAGCGGGGCACCCAGCGTGATCACCCGGCGTGCCTGGTGGTCACCGCCTTCGCGGGCGACCCAGAGCCGCGCGACGACCCCGCCCGCGGAGTAGCCGATCACGTCGACCGAGGGCGCACCGCGTCCGTACGCCGCGTCGACGGCGTCGGTGAGGACTTCGACCTGGCCGAGCAGATCACCGGTCCCGTCGCCGGTCAGCGTGAGGACCTCGGCCTCGCGCCCGGCGTCGCGGATGTGTTCGGCCAGCGTCAGCAGCCCGCCCCGGCTGCCGCCGTACCCGGGCACCAGCAGTACCGGTCCGAGGCGCTCCTGCGCCGGTACACCTTCTTGGGGAGCGCCTGTCCGGGTCGCGGCGACAGCGGTCAGGGTGCCCGCGGCGGCGAGCAGCACCGCGACCACGGCCAGCAAAAGCCGTCGCCGTGGGCTGAGACCCCGCAACCAGGCTGGACCGCGCACCCCTCCATGATGCACGCGCACCCGGTCAAGTCAGGGTGTGCGATCGCTCCCGGGCGCTTCGACGATGTTCCGTTCGATGAACTCGTGCAGCACATCGCGCATGATCTCCACGGAGCTGCCCGGCCTGCCGGTGACGACCTGGATGCCGAGCCCGTCGATCAGGGCGGTGAGCTGGGCCGCGGCCTGATCGGCGTCCTGCGCCCGGAAGACGTGCTGCTCCTGCCCGGTGCGCAGCGTCATCGCGATGGTGCGGTACCAGCGGTCGTAGGAATCCCAGTACAGCGAGCGCAGGCCCGGGTTGAGCGCGCTTTCGTTCCACACCTGCAGCCACACCGACCATTCCGCGCGCATCGGCCCGTCGCTCGGGAGCTGGAGCTCGACGAGCCGCAGGAGCCGCTCGCGGGCGTCGTCGATCGAGTGGAGCTCGGCGACCTGCCGGTCGAAGGCGAGTTTCACGTTGTGGCGCAACGCTTCGTTGAGCACCTTGGTCTTGGTGGGGAAGTAGTAGTGGATGGTGGCGGTACTGGTGCCGCACGCCTTCGCGATGTCGGCGATCCGCACGCGGTGGTAGCCGTGCTCGGCGATCAGCTGCCACGCCGTTTCGAGGATCCGGCGCCGCGGCTCGGACGGCTCGGCCGGATTCGCGGCGGGCCGGGTGGCAGGCGACGGCACCGCGGCGACCGTCGCCGCGTCGTCGCTGCCGTTGAGCAGCCAGTTGACCGTGACGCCGCAGTATTCGGCGACCCGGACCAGTTCGTGGGGTGAAAACCGGCGGGTGCCGCTCAGCGCCTTGGACAACTTGGTTTCGTCGAGACCGATGGCGCCGGCGAACTCCCGCTGCGCCCCCGGCATGGCCCGGATCAGCTCGCGGACCCGTTGCCGCAGCTCGTCGGTCCCGTCCATGCCAGAAGACGGTAATCACGAGTTGCGATTATCGCAACGCTCGTTGGGGTTGTACGCCGTCTGAGCGTCCTCGATGACCGGTGTCGCATTCATGGGGCAACCCGGCATCTCCAGTAAGGTCGAGGTTACCTTCTTGGAAACTGCCCACGAGATGTCGACATCTCGTGATCTCTCAGGAACAAAGAGATCGCCATCTGTCGACAGATGGCGAAAGCCGTGTGGGCGACCGGGCGGTGGAATGACCGTACATTTGCTTGTGTGCCAAGGGGATCCCGCCGAGCCGTCCACATTCCGGGAGTCGTTGACACGGTCGGCGCGGGACTTGAAGACTCTCCGACCATGAACCGTGGCACCCTGCTGGTCTGCCGTCTGCACGTCGACCTCCGGCGCCAGGCGAGCGCGATCTGTCCCGACGCCTGAGCCGTGCCCCGCTGGTTTTCCCCGTGCCCCAGGAGAAACCGTGTCCTTCTCCACCACAAGCCTGCTCGACCACGCCCCTACGACCACCGATCCGACGCCGCCGCCACGAACGCGGCGGAGGCGTCTTCCCGACCTCCGCAGATGGATCAGCCCTGTCGCGCTGCTCGTGCTGTGGCAGGTTTCCAGTGCCACCGGACTCCTCCCGCCCGACAAACTCAGTTCACCGTGGACAGTCCTGCAATCCGGGGTCGAAGTCGCGCGCACCGGCGAGCTCGGTGCCGCGTTCACCGTGTCGCTCGGCCGGGTGGCCGTCGGATTCCTGGTGGGTGCCACGATCGCGGTCGCCCTCGGGATCGCGGCCGGCCTGTCGAAATGGGGCGAGGTCCTCATCGACCCGCCCGTGCAGATGTTGCGGACACTGCCGTTCCTGGGCCTGATCCCGCTGTTCATCCTCTGGTTCGGCATCGGCGAGGAACCGAAGATCGCACTGGTCGCGCTGGGCGTGGCGTTCCCGTTGTACCTCAATGTCCATTCCGGCATCAGGAATTCCGACGATCAGCTCATCGAGGCGACCACCGCGCTCGGCTACACCAGGGCTGAACGGCTGTGGCACGTCATCCTTCCCGGCGCGATTCCCCAGACACTGGTCGGACTCCGGCTTTCGCTCGGCACGGCGTGGCTCGCCTTGATCGTCGGCGAGACGGTCAACGCCGACGCGGGGCTCGGGTACCTCATCACGAACGCGCGGGAGTTCCTCCGGACTGACGTGGTCGTGGTCGGGCTGGTGGTTTACGCGGCACTGGGCCTCGCGACGGACTTCCTGGTGCGGCTGCTGGAAAGGCGGGCCCTGCGATGGCGGGCACGGTAGAGATCCATGGCCTGACGAAACGGTTCGGCGATCGCACGGTACTGGAGAACCTGGACCTCTCCATCGAACCCGGCGAGTTCGTGGCGTTGCTCGGCCGCAGCGGTTCCGGGAAGTCGACGCTGCTGCGCGTACTGGCCGGGCTCGACAGCGAGATCGACGGCGAAGCGGTCGTCCGCGGGACGGTTTCGGTCGCGTTCCAGCAGCCGCGTCTGCTGCCGTGGCGCAAGGTGTGGCGCAACGTCGTGCTCGGGCTCGGCAAGCAGTCCGACGATCGCCGGCTGGCGCTGCGCGCGCTCGAAGAGGTCAGGCTCGTCGACCACGCCGACGACTGGCCGCGCACGCTTTCCGGCGGTGAGGCGCAACGGCTTTCGCTCGCCAGGGCGCTCGTCCGCGAGCCCGACCTGCTGCTGCTCGACGAGCCGTTCGGCGCGCTGGACGCGTTGACCAGGATCGCGATGCAGCGCCTCGTCGAGGACCTCTGGCAGCGGCATCGGCCCAGCGTGCTGCTCGTGACGCACGACGTCGACGAAGCCTTGCTGCTCGCCGACCGGGTTCTCGTGCTGGACGAGGGCCGCATTGTCTCCGTGCACGCGCTCGGCCATCCCCGGCCGAGACGGCTCGCCGATCACATGGACGTCCGCACGAAGGTGCTGGCCGATTTGGGAGTGACCGAAGATGCGCTTGCGTAGCTGGACGATCGCCGCCGCCGCGTTGCTGGCGGCGGCCGGGCTCTCGGCCTGTGGAGGCGGTGAGCCCGCGCCGTCCGCCGTCCCGGCGCCGGTCAGCCGGGCCGACCTCGCCAAGGTGACCCTGAAGGTCGGCGACCAGAAGGGCGGCTCGAAGTCCTTGCTCACGGCCGCGAACCTGCTGGGCGACGTGCCGTACAAGATCGAGTGGGCCACCTTCACCTCCGGTCCGCCGCTGCTGGAGGCCGCGTCCGCGGGCGCGATCGACATCGGCGGCGTCGGCAACACACCGCCGATCTTCGCGGCCGCGGCGAAGGCGAAGATCTCCGTGGTCAGCGGGGCGAAAGGCAACGTCACGAGTGACACGCTGCTGGTCCCCGGTGATTCCCCGCTGAAGGACGTGAGCGAACTGCGCGGCAAGTCGGTCGCGGTCGCGAAGGGAAGTTCGGCGCACGGCCAGATCCTGCTGGCCCTGCGGAAAGCCGGACTGTCCACAAAGGATGTCAAGCTGACGTTCCTGCAGCCGTCCGAGGCCTACGCCGCGTTCAACCAGCACCAGGTCGACGCCTGGGCGGTCTGGGACCCGTACACCTCGCAGGCGCAGCTCGAGTCGAAGGCCAGGGTGCTCACCGACGGCACGGGCACGTCCAACGGCTACACCTTCCAGGTCGCCGGCGCGAACGCGCTGGGGGACGCGGGCAAGAACTCCGCCATCCGCGACTATGTGGTCCGGATCGCGCAGGCGCAGAAATGGGCCGACACGCATCGCCCGGAATGGGCCCGGGCGTGGGCCAAGGAAACCGGGCTCTCCGCGGAGGTCGCCCAGGCCACCGTCGACCGCGGGGGAGACCTGCCGGTGGCGCTCGACGATCCACTGGTCGCGTCGGAGCAGCAGCTCGCGGACGCTTTCACCGAGGACAAGACCTTGCCGGGCAAGGTCGACTTCGCCACCTTCGTGGACCGGCGTTTCGGTCCCGACCTCGACGCCGCCAGGAGTAAATGATGAGCGTGAAACTGCACTGGTTCCTCCCGACCTCCGGCGACGGCCGCACGATCGTCGAACGCTTCCACGCCAACAAGTCCCAGGGCCCGACGGCGCAGCGCGACCCGGACATCGACTACCTCGCGCAGGTCGCGCAGGCCGCCGAGCGCATGGGTTTCGAAGGCGTGCTGACCCCGACGGGCACCTGGTGTGAGGACTCCTGGCTGACCACGGCCGCGTTGATCCGCGAGACGAAGACGCTGAAGTTCCTGGTCGCCTTCCGCCCGGGCACGATCTCGCCGACGCTGGCCGCGCAGATGGCGGGCACCTACCAGCGCATCTCCGGCGGCCGCCTGCTGCTGAACATCGTCACCGGCGGCGACGCCGTGGAGCAGCGCCGGTTCGGCGACTGGCACGACCACGACGAGCGTTACGCCCGCACCGATGAGTTCCTGTCGATCCTGCGCGGGGTGTGGTCCGGTAAGCCGTTCGACTTCGAGGGGGAGCACCTGCGGGTCGCCGGGGCGACCACCCTGGCCTCGCCGACACCGACCCCGGAGGTCTACTTCGGCGGCTCGTCACCGGCCGCGTTGCCGGTGGCCGCCCGGCACGCCGACGTCTACCTGACCTGGGGCGAGCCGCCGGCGCAGGTCGCGGAGAAGATCGGCAAGGTGCGCGAGCTGGCGGAGGAGCAGGGCCGGAAGGTCCGGTTCGGCGTCCGGCTGCACACGATCTCGCGGGACTCGTCGGCCGAAGCGTGGGCGGAGGCGCAGAAGCTGCTCGACGCGCTGAGCCCCGACCAGGTCGAGAAGGCCCAGAAGCAGCTGGCGGCCAGCGAGTCGATCGGGCAGCAGCGCATGGTCGCCCTGCACGGAGGCGCGCTGGATGCCGGGGTGCGGGGCCTGGAGATCCACCCGAACCTGTGGGCCGGGGTCGGCCTGGTCCGCGGCGGCGCGGGAACGGCTCTGGTCGGCAACCACGCCGAGGTCGCCGATCTCATCGAGGAGTACCACTCGCTCGGCGTCGACGAGTTCGTGCTCTCCGGGTATCCGCACCTGGAAGAGGCGTACTGGTTCGGCGAGGGCGTCCGGCCCGAGCTTTCCCGGCGCGGGTTGCTTTAAGGACTGTTGCTTCAAGGACTGTCGAGCAGGCCGTTCGGTGGCAGCGGCGGATACGTCACGAGCACCCCGCCCGGGACGGGCATGACCGACAGCGGCCTCAACACCCCTCGCTGGGTGAGGAAGAACCGGGTGCTGCGGTCGGGGTCGCCGGTGATCACCGCTTGCCGCCGGGGCTGGTCCGCCGCGTCTTCGCCCGGTACCTCCGGCAGCGCGCCGACCTGGATCTGCCCGATCATGGCGAGCGCGGCCAACGTCGTGAGCAGGCGCGGGTCGACGCGTCCCCACCGCAGCAGCCCGGCGGTGTCGCCCTCCGCGATCACGCGGGACGAATCCGCGAGCACGGTGCCCACGCGGCTGCGGGAGAGCTGTTCGCCTTGGGGCGCCGGGAGTTCCCCGGCGGTGAGCCGCGCGATCTGGACCTCGTCGAAGATCGCGACCGGCCTCGCCAGCAACATCGCGGAGCGAGGGGAGACGGTGACCATCCACTC
The DNA here is from genome assembly GCF_036008905.1 of Amycolatopsis sp. Classification (GTDB taxonomy): domain Bacteria; phylum Actinomycetota; class Actinomycetes; order Mycobacteriales; family Pseudonocardiaceae; genus Amycolatopsis. The sequence goes on from NZ_DASYMU010000026.1 coordinate 26,369, forward strand.
GGCGGCCGGGCAGCTCGTCTCGCAGTTCGACACGAGGTCCAGCGAGCCCGTCGGCCACCCCGCCGCCGCGAGCTCCGCCCAGCCCGCGTCATCGGTGAGCACACGGGACCCGGAGGCGTTGTCCAGCAACCACTTCCGCGCCTGGGCCAGTGCCGACGGTGTTCGCTCGCCGGCTTCGAGTTTCACGAACCCGCTCACCCAGCTCGCCATGGTTCCCGCGACGAGGATCGCGATGGCGAACAGCGGGCGGAGGCGGCGGCGTCGTGTCGAACGGCGATGGCTCGGCCGGGGGCGGGTGTCCGGTACCGCGGACAGGGATCCGGCCACGAGTAAGGCGATGATCGGCAAGAGCATCGCGAGCACGCCGGGTCTGGGCGTGCCCTGCCACAGCAGCGCCAGAGCCAGCAGCGCGACACTCAATGCCCAGGGTCTCAGCCGGTGCACGAAAACACTCACCGCGACCGCGAACGCGCCGATGGCCACCAGCGCGGGATCGAGCGTGAGCCAGCCGCCGATGCCCGGCTGTGCGGTGTCCGGCAGGCCCGGCCGGAGAAGCCCGGCGGCGGGCCCGAACGCGAGACCCAGCCCGGCTTCGAACACCAATGCCGTGAGCACCACCCGTTTCCCTTCGCGGCGCCGCAGCATCAGCCAGGCCGCGGCGGGTACGAAAGCGAGTGCCAGCGGGGAAGTCAGCACGGCGAAGAGCAGGTACAACGCGGCGAGCAGGTCATGGGCGAGCGGTGGTTCGCGGTGCGGGGAACAGATCACCACCAGCGCGGCGAGTATCCACGGCACGGCGAGGTTCTCGATGACGACAAGACGATGCAGGCCGATGGCGAGCGGGGAGACGGCGAGGACGACCACGGCTGTCGCCGCCGCCCAGCGTGGCATTTCGAGCCTGCGGAGGAGTACCCACAGCAGGGCGGTGCTCAGGATTCCAGCCACCACAACGGCTTCACGGACCCCGGCGATCTGCTCCTGCCGGTCGAACGCCCTGGTGAGGAAGGTATACCCGGCGAGCTGCGCCTCGCCGAAGGGACTTCTCCCGCTGGTTTCGTTGCCAGGGAACGATTCCAGGCGGCTGAGCGCGAAGACCCTGGCGACCGGCGACGCTTCGAGGTCGTAGTCCGGCCTTGCCGCGTTGAAGAACCCGAGTCGCACCCCGCTCGCCAAGACGAGAAGAGCGAGCAGGGTATGGGGGAACAGCAAGCGCGACCGGCGAACGGAAAGCGCAATCCCCCAACTGGGCTGGGTCATTGCGGAAAGCGTAGTGCTCGGCCGGTCTTTCGTCGGGTGAACGGCGAGTAGTCACCGGTACGGCTCATAAACGGTGAGTTACTGTGCCCGGGTTTACTGCAGGGTCCGGGAAAGCGTCAACGCCGCCGTCCGCACCGCCGGTGCCACCCGTTCCGTGCGCATTCTGTCGGCCCAGCCGGAAATGGAGATCGCCGCGAGCGCCCGGCCGCCCGCGTCGAGCAGCGGGCTCGCCGCGCACACCACGCCGACGGCGGATTCCTCGCGTTCGTAAGCGATTCCCTCGCCGCGGACCTTCGTCAAATGCTTGCGCAGCAGGCCGGGCGCGGTGATCGTCCGGGGGCTGACCCGGGCCAGACCGGCGGCGATCACCTTTTCGACTTCGGATTCCGGGATATAGGCCAGAATTGCTTTTCCGACGCCGGTGGCGTGCGCGGGAAACCGCCCGCCGATACGCGAAGGAAGTGTCGGCGCGTCAGGTCCGCGTAGAATGTCCAGGTAGACGACTTCCGTACCTTCGAGTACGGCCAAATGCACGGTGTTGCGGGTCGCTTCGCGAAGATCGGCGAGATAGGGACGGGCGGCGTCGACCAAGCCGCGTTGGCGAATTGCCAGTTGGCCGATTTCGAAGAGTTTCAGCCCGAGCCGGACGCTGGTGCCTTCGCGTTCGAGCAGCCCGGTGGTCACCAGATGGCCCACCAGCCGGTGCACGGTCGACTTCGCGAGTTCGGTGCGCCGCGCGAGCTCGGAGATGCCCAGTACGTCGTCCCCGGGTTCGAACGCGGTCAGCAACGCCGTGAGCCGGATCGCGGTCAGGCCGTCTTCGTTCCGCTCAGCGGCACACATGTCAGGAGTCTGCGCCGAGGACCAGCCGGACGCAATGGGAAACCAGCCGATCGCGCGAAACCTTCAGCGAGCCGTTCAGGTAGGCGATGAACACGTTGCCCAGCGCGCCGACCAGTCCGATCGCGACCATCTGCCGCTCCAGGTCGTCACCGCTGGAGAGCTGACCGCGGACGAGTTCGGCGAACGAGGGTAGTAGTTCCACGCCGCGCTGGCTCAACGCCGGGTCGGTCATCGGGGCGAGCAGCAGGACCCGGCCCTTGCGCGGGTCGTCGACCATCAACTCGACGAACGAGGTGACCGCCGCTTCGGCCAGCGCTTCCGGATCGGAGGTTTCCCGGACGGCTTCGGCCAGCGCGCGGTGGGCCAGTGCGCCGACGTGCTCGTACACCGCGAGGACGAGATTTTCGCGATCGCTGAAGCTTTCGTAGAAGTAGCGCTCGGTGAGTTTCGCGTGGCGGCAGACCGCGCGGACGCTGACCGCCGCGGTGCCTTCGGTGCCGAGCAGGTCGAGTCCGGTTTCGAGCAGTCGCGCGCGCCTGGTGGCCTTGCGGTCGTCCAGCGTGGTGCCCGCCCAGGTCCGGCTCGGGGTCGTCATGCACTTACCTACTCGTCGGTTGACTACGGGTGTTGTCAACCATACGCTGACAACGCTCGTAGTCAGTTCATCTCTGGTGCAAGGATCGACACAGTCAGTTCATCTTTGGTTCAGGGATCGACACAGTCAGTTGCCCGCCGCACCGAGGAGTACCGGGAAATGACCCAGCACGAAGAACCCGTCCCGCTCGGCCCGGATTCGCTGACCTGGAAGTACTTCGGCGACTGGCGTGGCCTGCTCATCGGGCTGTGGGCCGGGTCGATGCAGAACATGCATCCCGAGCTCGGCGCGGGCGTCGACGAGCATTCGCAGTTCTTCCGGGAACGCTGGCAGCGGCTGTTCCGGTCGCTGTACCCGATCGGCGGGGTGGTCTACGACGGCCCGAAGGCGCACCAGACCGCGCTGCAGGTCCGCGGCTACCACGACAACATCAAGGGCGTCGACTCCCGTGGCCGCCGTTATCACGCGCTCAACCCCGACACGTACTACTGGGCGCACTCGACGTTCTTCATGAGCACGATCCTCATCGCCGACAACTTCATGGGCGGGATCTCCGAAGCCGGGAAGCGACAGCTGTTCACCGAGCACGTGCAGTGGTACCGGATGTACGAGATGAGCATGCGGCCGGTACCGGAGACCTGGGAGGACTTCCAGGTCTACTGGAAGCACATGTGCGCCGAAGTCCTCGAAGACAACAAGGCGACCCGGGATGTCCTGGAGATCAGTGACATCGCCAAACCGCCGTTCCTGCCGTGGCTGCCGGACTTCGTGTGGAACCGGCTGCGGATCCTGATCGCCAAGAACTTCGTCTGGGTGACCGTCGGGATGTACGACCAGGAGATCCGCGACCTGCTCGGGTACCGCTGGACGGAACGCGACGCTCGACGCCACCACCGGTTCGGGCGCATGATCCATCACATGTTCAAACTCGTCCCGCACGACCGCCGCTACCACCCGCGTGCCCGCGCGGGCTGGCGGCGCGTGCGCGGCGAGTCGACCCCGCTCGTCGAGACCCCGGCGCGGAACCTGCCGCCGGCGGCCGAGCGGGGCAACCCCAGTCACTACTCGCCGCCGCTTGAGGAGATCACATGAAACTGGGCTTCCACCTCGGCTACTGGTCGTCCGGGCCGCCCGCGGGCGCGCTCGAAGCCGTCCTCCAGGCGGAGAAGCTCGGTTTCGACTCCGTGTGGACGGCGGAGGGCTACGGCTCCGACGCGTTCACCCCGCTGGCCTGGTGGGGCGCCTCGACGAGCCGGTTGACGCTCGGCACCAACATCGTGCAGATGGCGGCGCGCACGCCGACGGCGACCGCGATGAGCGCGATGACGCTGGACCACCTGTCCGGCGGCCGGTTCGTGCTCGGGCTCGGCGCGTCCGGGCCGCAGGTCGTCGAAGGCTGGTACGGGCAGCCGTACCCGCGCCCGCTCGCCAGGACCCGGGAGTACGTCGAGATCGTGCGCAAGGTCGTCGCGCGCGAAGAACCCGTCACGGTCGACGGCGACTTCTTCCAGTTGCCGCTCAAGGGCGGGACCGGGCTGGGGAAGTCGTTGAAGTCCACGGTCCACCCGCTGCGCAAGGAGATCCCGATCTACCTCGCCGCCGAGGGCCCGAAGAACGTGGCGCTGTCGGCGGAGATCTGCGACGGCTGGCTGCCGCTGTTCTTCTCGCCCAAGAGCGACGACTTCTACCGCAAGGCGCTGGAAGAGGGCTTCGCGCGGCCGGGTGCGCGGCACACCCTCGCGGACTTCGAGGTGGCGGCGTCGGTGCCGGTGATCGTGCACGACGACGTCGAGACCGCGGCGAACTTCATCAAGCCCTCGCTCGCGCTGTACATCGGCGGGATGGGCGCGAAGACCGTCAACTTCCACCACGACGTCTTCGCGCGGCTGGGCTACGAGGACGTCGCCGACAAGGTGCAGGAGCTCTACCTCGCGGGCCGCAAACCCGAGGCGATCGCCGCCATCCCGACGAGTCTCGTCGAGGACACCGCGCTGATCGGCCCGGCGGCGAAGATCCGTGAAGAACTGGCCGCGTGGGAGAAAACCGTGGTCACGACCCTGCTGGTGCAGGGCAGTGCGGCAAGTTTGGGTGCGGTCGCCGACGCCCTGTTATGACGGTCACCTGGGGCTAACCTGACTGCCCAGGAGGCCACGACGAGATGCTGCACGTCTCACTCTTGGGAGAGCAGGCAATCACCGACGAGGCGACCGGCGTCGTTCTGACCAGGTCGCCTCGTACGGTAGCGCTCGTCGGCTTCCTGGTCACCCACGCCGGACTGCCCCAGACCCGGCAGCGCATCGCGAACCTGTTCTGGCCCGACTCGACGGACGCCCAAGCGCTGACCAACCTGCGCCGCGAACTGCACCACCTGCGGCACGCGTTGGGAGACGGGACTGCCCTCGTCGTGACCTCCAAGGATCTGTGCTGGCGTGACACCGAGACGAGCCGTGTCGACGTACGTACTTTCGACATCGAGCGCAAGGCCGCCCTGGCGGCAGCGGAGGCCGAGGACGGTGACGGGGTTCTCGTACACGCCACCACGGCCATCGCCCAGTACCGGGGCGAACTCCTGCCCGGCATGTACGACGACTGGCTGCTCGACGCCAGGTCGGAGCTCGAACGCCAGTGCGTGGACCTGTGCGATCTGGTCTGCGCGACGCGAGCTCGAAGGGGCGACCTGACCGGGGCGATGGACGCCGCTCGGCGCAGGATCCAGCTGAGACCGCTGGAGGAGGCCGGCTACCGCACCCTGATGAAGCTGCAGGCCGGCCTTGGCGACCGAGCCAGTGCGGTGAGCACCTACCACCACTGCGCGTCCCTCCTGGAGCGTGAGCTCGGCGTCGGTCCGGACCAGGCGACGCGGAAAGTGGTCCGGCGTCTGCTCGCTCACCAGCACCCTGCGGCGGCGCACCGGCCGGGGATCGAGCCTGCCTCCGGTCGTTCCGGGTTCGCCGAGGCAGCGCTTATCGGCCGATCTCGAGAGCTCGGGGTGCTCCACGACCTGTGGCGGACCGCCGCGGCCGGCCGCCCGAGCCTGGTGCTGGTCCGCGGCGGCGCCGGCGTCGGAAAGAGCAGGCTCCTGATCGAGGTCGCCGAGGTGGCACGGTTGCAGGGCGCGGTGGTGGCGAGCACCCAGTGCTTCGGCACCTTGGGGCGGCTGGCTCTGGCGCCGGTGGCGGACTGGCTGCGAAACCCGGCGGTCCAGGCGGCGGCGGCGACGCTCGATCCGGTCTGGCGCGCCGAAGTCGACAGGTTGGTGCCGTCCGGCAAGGGGCGAGGAGAACCCGGAGCCGGCTCACGGGCCATGATCGACGCCTGGCAGCGCCACCGCTTCTTCGAGGGACTGGCGCGAGCGCTGATCGGCGTCGGCCGTCCGATGCTGCTGGTCTTGGACAACATGCAGTGGTGCGATCAGGAAACACTGGCATTCCTCACGTTCTGCCTCGGGCTGGCCACCGGCGCTCCGGTCATGGTGGCCGGGACACTGCGCGACGAGAACCCCGATGGAGGGGGCGAACTCGCGGAATGGACCGTCAGAATGCGAGCCACGGGCCTGCTCACGGAGCTCTCCGTGAGCCCGTTGGACGTCTCCGACACCGCACGTCTCGCCGAGGAGATTTCCGGGCGGCCCTTTCTCGAGGACGACAGGAACCTGCTGCAGGCGACGACGGGAGGTTTCCCGTTGTACGTCGTTGAGGCACTGCGCGCCACTGTCGATCTCGGCAACTCTCCGCTGCCGGTCGGCGATCTCGCGGCCGTCCTGCGTAACCGTCTCGCGCAGGCGACCTCGGCAGCCCGGGAGGTGGCCGGCCTCGCGGCGGCGGTAGGGAGGAATTTCACGCTCGATCTGCTCACCGAGGCGAGTGACCTGGAAGCCGACACCGTAGTGCAGGCTGTCGACGAGCTGTGGCGGCACAGGATCATCCATGAGTTCCGAGACGGCTACGAGTTCTCCCACGACCTGCTGCGCGAAACGGCGTACACGCAGGTCAGCCCGCCGAAGCGGTGGCTGCTGCACCGGCGTCTCGCCCAAGGTCTCGAGCTGCTCCACGCCGACGACACGGACATGGTCTCGGCTCAGCTCGCGGAGCAGTACGCCCTCGGCGGGCGGCCGGAGCGAGCGGTGGCCTACTACCGGCGTGCGGCCGACGTCGCGTCGGGAACGTTCGCCCATGCCGAGGCGATTCGCCTGCACAAGGAGGCGCTGTCGATCGTCCGCAAGCGGCCTGCCGGGAGGGACTTCTCTCAGCAGGAGCTCGCAATCCTCGAAGCGATGGCGGCACCGCTCAACGCCCAGTACGGCTACGCGTCTCCCGAGCTGCAGCACGCACTCGAGCGCGCGATCGACCTCGCGGAAACACTCGGCCGCAAGGACTCGATGCTCTCCGGCCTCGTGGGGCTTTGGGCGTCACGGTTCGTCCAAGGAAACCCCGCCGATGCCCATAAGGCGGCTTCCCGGGTGCTGACCTTGGTCGACCCTGACTCAGAGCTGTGCGGTTCGGCTCATTTCGCCTTCGGTGGGTCGTCGATCAGCCTCGGGAGACCGGCGGAGGCACTGCGCCACTTCGAGCTCGCGGCCAAGCTGACCGGAGGCGCCCATTTGTGGACCGTCGGCACCCGGCCCGACGTGCACGGCAGCGCCTGGGCAGCGCACGCGCACTGGCTTCTCGGCCACGACGACGCCGCCCTGTCGAGCTGCCGCGCCGCGATCAAGCTGGCCAGGGCGGTCGACCACCCGTACAGCCTGGCCGTCGCGCTGGCCTACGCGGGTATCACCTACCAGATGCGCCATGACCTGTCCGAGCTGCGGGACACCGTCGGCGAGCTGCGCGAGCTGTGCGATCGGTACGACTTCGCCTACTACCGCGAGTGGGGTCTCGTCCTCGGCGGCTGGTCCCGCGCCGACGACCAGGGGATCGACCTCGCCCGGCGCGGTATCGACAACCTCAAGGCGGAAGGCTCGTTCGCCCGGATGCCCTATTGGCTGTCGCTGCTCGCCGAGCTGTCGGCACGAAACAACCGGCCCGGCGCCGCACGCGCGACCCTCGACGCCGCTCTCGTCGCCGGGCAGGCCCGCGACGACCTGTGGTGGCTGCCCGAGGTGATGCGGATGCGCGCCGCGTACGACGATCAGGAGGCCGCTGTTTCGCGACTGCGCTCAGCCGCCCAGCTGGCTTTCGCCCACGGCAGTGCGGCGCTGCTCCGGCGCTGCGAACGTGATCTCGCCGAGCTGGCACCGGCACTTTAGGGGCCGGTTCCCCGGTGCCGGGCGTTCTCCCGATCCCTGACCGGAGCGTGCGTACGAACGCTGAGCGAACGCCGGGTTCCTACCTTTGGTGGTGCGCGTGCTCGAAGGCCGGGCTCCGCGGGAGAAGGGGAACCGCATGACCACCACACCGACCACCTCAGCCGGCGTCGCCACCACGCCCTACGAAGACCTCGCCGCGGCACTTCGCGGTGAGCTGATCACCCCGGTGGATACCGGGTACGACGAGGCGCGCGCCGTTTACAACGCCATGATCGACAAGCGGCCCGCGGCCATCGCCCGTTGCCGGGACGCCGCCGACGTCGTGGTCTGTGTCCGGTTCGCCCGTGCGCACGGCATCGAGATCGCCGTGCGCGGTGGTGGTCACAACGCCGGCGGCCTCGGGGTATGGGACGACGCACTGGTCATCGACCTTTCGTTGCTGCGCAGCACCACGGTCGACCCCACGAACCACACCGTCCGCGCCGACGCGGGATGCACCTGGGGCGACGTCGACCACGCGACCGTCGGGTTCGGCATGGCGACTCCCTCCGGGATCGTCTCGACCACCGGCGTTGGCGGCCTGGCGCTCGGTGGTGGCATCGGCTACCTCTCGCGGCGCTTCGGTCTCACCGCCGACAATCTTCTCGCCGCCGATGTGGTGCTCGCCGACGGCAGGTTCGTGACGGCCAGCGAAAGTTCCCACAGCGATCTGTTCTGGGCCTTGCGCGGCGGCGGCGGGAACTTCGGCGTCGTCACGTCGTTCACCTTCCGCAGCCACGACATCGGTGAAGGCGGCACGATCATCGGTGGTCCCGTGCTGTACGACCTCGCGGACACCGCCGAGGTGATGCGCTGGTACCGCGAGTTGCTGCCGTCGCTGCCGGAGGAGCTGAGCGGCTGGTTCGGGCTGATCACCATCCCGTCCGGGCCACCGTTCCCCGAAGAGCTCTGGGGCCGGAAGGCGTGCGGCATCGTCTGGTGCTACACCGGATCGCACGCCCGCGCCGACGAGGTGCTCGAGCCGATCAAGGCCTACGGCTCGCCGTTGCTGGTCGGCCTGCAGGAGATGCCGTTCAACATCCTGCAGAGCGCTTTCGACGGCCTCTACCCGGCCGGGCTGCAATGGTACTGGCGGGCGGACTTCTTCCACGAGATCGCGGACGCCGCGATCGACGTCCACCGCCAGTACGGCGAGCGGCTGCCGACCGGCCTCTCCTCCATGCACCTCTATCCCATCGACGGTGCCACGAGCCGCGTGCCCGGCGACGCGACCGCCTTCGCCTACCGGGACGGCGGCTGGGCAGGGGTCATCGTGGGGGTCGACCCGGATCCGGCCAACGCCGGTGCCATCTCGCGGTGGGCCAAGGACTACTGGCAGGAGCTGCATCCGACCTCGGCCGGCGGCGCCTACATCAACTTCATGATGGATGAGGGGCAGGACCGGGTCAAGGCGTCCTACCGAGGCAACTACGAACGGCTCGCTCAGGTCAAGGACCGCTACGACCCGGGCAACATTTTCCACATCAACCAGAACATCCGGCCCGCGAACGGGAGTGATCAGTAGGCGCGCGGTCTCGGTTCGGTTAACGGGAGCGGACGTCCGCGCGTCGTGATCAGCCCGGTACACCTCCCCGGCAGCGGCGATGGCACTATCTCCCCACCCGCCGCACCGAGGAGGACCATGTCCGCGCTTCCCGCCGGAACGAGAATCACCTATTCCTTCGGCTCGTTCGTCACCGGAGCGTTCGGCACGGTCCCCGGTCTTCTGCTACTGCCCTACCTGACCGACACGATGGCCGTACCCGCGGCCGCCGCCGGGCTGATCGTGCTCGTCCCGAAGGCGTGGGACGTCATCTTCAACCCGATCGCCGGCCGGCTTTCCGACGCCAGCCTGGCGAAGCGGGGGAGCAGGCTCAGGTTCCTGCTGCTCGGCGGGATCGCCATCGCGGTCATGTTCGCCGCGCTGTTCGCCCATCCCGGATTCGGCGTCGTCGGACTCGACGCCGCCTATGTGGTGGTGACGTTCTTCTTGTGCGCTACGGCGTACGCGTTCTTCCAGGTGCCGTTCAACGCCTTGCCCGCCGAGCTCACCGACTCACCGGACGAGCGCACGAAGCTGACCAGCTGGCGGATCGGGTTCCTGGCGCTCGCGATCCTCATCGGCGGTGGCGGCGCCCCGGCGATCACCAACGCGATCGGCGGGGTCAGCGGGTACCGCGTGATGGGGATCGTGATCGGCCTGCTGATCCTCGGCGGGACACTGGTCGTCTTCTTCGGACTGCGCGGCGCGCCCGTCGGCGCGTTGCGGCCCAACGCGGTCGGCGTGCGCGAGCTGTTCACGACCATGCGCGGGTGGAAGCCGTTCCGCTGGTTGCTCGGCGTGTACTTCGTGCAGGCGCTCGGTGTCGGCACCGTGCTGGCCGGGATCAGCTATCTCGCGCGCTACATCCTCGGTGACGCCGACTACCAGACCATCCTGTTCGCCGCCTTCGTCGGTCCCGCGCTGGTGATGATGCCGATCTGGCCGATCGTCGGACGGCGCTGGGGCAAGCTGGCCGGGTTCCGTGCCGCGAGCCTGGCCTTCGGTGTCGCGTTGTTCGGCATGCTCGGCTCACAGGTCTTCCCGCTGCCGGTCTCGTTCGCGTTCGTGGCGCTCGCGGGGGTCGGCTACGCCGGTATTTCGGTGTTCCCGCTGGCGATCCTGCCCGACCTCATCAGCGCGGAGGAAGAGCGCACCGGCGAGACACGCGCCGGAGTCACCGCGGGTGTCTGGACCGCGGGGGAGACCCTCGGGCTCGCGCTCGGCCCCGGCCTGTTCGGCATCGTGCTGTCGATCGGCGGCTACGTCTCCAGCGCGGACCCCGACGTGGCGCTGCCGCAGCCCGGAAGCGCGGTCACCGCGATCCTGATCGGCTGTACGGTCATCCCCGCGGTGCTGATCCTGCTCGGCATCCCGTTGCTGCGTAAGTCGGTGCTGGAGGTCAAGGTATGACGTCGGCGGAGGACATCCTCGCCGAGCTGCGTTCACTACGGGCCGCCGATCTGCCGACCCACGGCGGCCGCACCCTGGCGTATGTCTACGACAGCGGGCTCGCCGGTGTCGACGAGCTCGCCGCGTCCGCCCACGCGCTCGCGTCGTCGGCGAACGGCCTTGACCCGACGGCGTTCCCGAGTCTGCTGCGGATGGAGAACGACCTCGTCGCGGCCGCCGCGGACTTGCTCGGCGGGTCGGCGCAGACCGTCGGTTCGGTGACTTCCGGCGGCACCGAGTCGTGCATGCTGTCCGTGCTCGCCGCCCGTGACGCGCGGCCGGAGATCACCTCGCCGAACGTCGTGTTGCCGGCGACAGTCCACGCTGCGTTCCACAAGGCGGCCCATTTCTTCGGTGTGCGACCGATTTCGGTACCGGTGGACCCTGCGACGTTCCGCGCGGACCCGGCCGCGATGGCCGCCGCGATCGACGAGTCCACTGTGCTCGTCGTGGCGAGCGCGCCTTCGTACGCGCATGGCGTCGTCGACCCGATTCCCGAGATCGCGGCCGCCGCGGCCGCGCGCGGGGTCCGGATGCATGTCGACGCCTGTATCGGCGGCTGGGTGCTGCCGTACTTCGCCAAGCTCGGGGCCGACGTACCGCCGTTCGACTTCGGCGTCGAGGGCGTGACGAGCGTGTCCGTCGATCTGCACAAGTACGCCTACTGCCCGAAAGGCGTGTCGGTCCTGCTGCACGCGAGCGCGGAACTCCGCCGCTCGCAGTATTTCGCCAGCGCGGACTGGCCCGGCTACACGATGCTCAACACGACGTTGCAGAGCACGCGTTCCGGTGGCCCGCTCGCCGCCGGGTGGGCGGTGCTCAAGCACATCGGTGAGGACGGCTACCTCAAGCTCGCGAGCGATACCCGGGACGCGGTAAGGGAAATCCGCGTGGGCATCGAGGCGATCGACGGGCTGCGGATCCTCGGCGACCCCGATTCGACCCTGCTCGCGATGACGTCCACCGGTGACTTCGACCTGTTCACCGTCGCCGACGAAATGCGTGAGCGCGGCTGGTACACCCAGCCGCAGTTCGCGCACCAGTCCTCGCCGATGAACCTGCACCTGACGATCACGGCCGCGAACCGGGGCAACGAAAAGGAATTCCTGGCCGACCTGACCGCGTCCGTCGACGTCGCGCGTGCCGCCGGTCCGGTCGTCGTCGACCCGGAGGTGGCCGCGTTCGTCGCCGCGCTGAACCCCGGCGAACTCACCGGCGAGCAGTTCGCCGGACTGCTCGCCGCGGCAGGGATGGGCGGGGACACCGGCCTTCCGACGCGGATGGCCGAGATCAACGCCCTGCTCGCCGAAGCGCCCGCCCCGCTGCGGGAACGGCTGCTGCTGGAATTCCTCGGCGCGCTCTACACGCGGTAGAAGTCCTTGGGCGCCGGCTCTTCCCGGAGTTCGGCGAGCAGCCCGCGTATCTCTACCATGGCGAGATCGGTGACCTCACGCAGCAGCTGCGGGGTCACCGGCTTGCCGCGGTAGGCCGAGAGGTCGAGCGGCTCGCCGACCAGGAACGTCACCGTCTTGCGCGGGAACGGCCGGAACGTCTTGTGGTAGTGATCGAGGATCTCCCGCGTGCCCCAGCGGGCCATCGGGACCACCGCGACGTCGGTGGCGAGCGCGATCCGGGCGATCCCGGTGCGGCCGCTCATCGGCCAGCCGGCGGGATCCTTGGTGATCGTGCCCTCGGGGTAGATCACCACCGTGCCACCGGCCTCCAGCGCGGCGACGGCCTCGCGCATGCTGTCCCCGGCCTTCGCCGTCCCGCGGTAGACCGGGACCTGGCCGATCCCGCGCAGCACGGTACCGACGAAGAACACCTTGAACAGCCCGGCCTTCACCAGGAACTGCGGCGTGCGGCGATTGCGCTTGACGAACACCGCGTCCATCGGTCCGTCGAGATGTGAGACGTGGTTGGCCACCAGGAGGATCCCGCCCGACTTCGGCAGGTTGTCGGCTCCGCGGGCCTTGCGGCGGGCCAGCAGGAACGTGGTCGGGTACAGGATCGCGATCCCGACCGCAGTCCAGAAACCCCGTGGTTGGTGCGACACATTTCCCCTTGTCTTCGGCTCCGGCAACGCCGATCACCCTAGCCCGTGCCCGGGTTTACCCGACCGGGTGAGAAGCAGGTGTGACCCGAGTCTGTCGCCGGGCCGGTGGTGCGGTGGGGTCGTGAGTGGCAACAAGTGTTCTAACACTCGTTGCCACTCACGACCCGTGACCAGCGGAAACGTCCAGCAAGCCCCCGTCGCCCACGCCGGGCTAGGCTGGAGCCATGAAGGGTCTCCTTCTGCGGCTCTCCGCCGTCGATGCCGACGCGGAGGCCGCAGTGCGCGTCATTGCCTACTTCGATGAGCTCGTCGCGCACCGGGCGAGCCTGCCGGACCTCGTCCGTGCGGCGGCTTCGCTCGCGGAATGCGTTGCGGGGCTGGAACGCGACGGGGAACAGGCGCTGCGCTACCGGCCTGATGGCGCGAGGGCGCAGGGGGCGGCCTCGGTGTCGGCCGCCGTGGACCTGGGCCGCGATCCGGCGGGCCGGGCGTGGCTGGAGCGCCTGACCGGGCCCGGCCCGCTCGACGACCTCGTGCTGGAGCGGTTCGCGATCGCGACACGGCTCCTCGGTCATCAAGGCCTGGTGACCCCGGCCCCGCATCTGGCCGATCCCGCGCTGGTCGAGCTGGTGCTGGGGGAGCAGGCCTCGGCCGAAGACCGCGCGCGGGCGCTGGTCCTGCTCGGGCTGGACGTGGGCAAACCGCTGCGCGTGGTGGCGGTCGGGACCGAGGACGGCCGCGACCCGGGCGCCGCCGCTGTCGGCCTGGTGGCGCGGGGCGGTAGCACGCCCGGTGCACGCGTGGCCGTGGTCGGTGGTGTCGCGGCGGTGCTGCTGCAGCCGAGGGAGGGCGCCGGCGCGGTGGCCGGGTCCCTGCGGGCCGCGCTGGACGAGCGCGCCAGGGAACGCAGTTCGGCAGGCTCGGTGCGGGTCGGCGTCGGGGACGCGGTCGACGGCCTCGACGCGCGACGGTCCTGGCTGCAGGCCCGGCTGGCCGAACGGTTCGCGGTGCCCGGCGCCGAGGCGGTGGTCGTGCACCGCGACCTCGGCTCCCTCACCCTGCTCGCTGAGGTCCCAGTTGAGCGGTTGCGCGCTCAGGACGACGTACGCGCTCTCGACGCACTGGCGGCCACGCCGACCGGCGCGGCCGACGTGGCGACGCTGGAAGCGTTCTGCCGCACGGGTTCGCTGCGCCAGGCGGCGGTCGCGCTGCATCGGCACCACAGTTCGGTGGCCACCCGGCTGGCCCATGTCGAAGACGCGCTGGGCTGGCGGCTCGACGAGCCGGGCGACCGGTTCCGCGCCCGGCTCGCCCTGCTCGCCCGCCGCCTAGCTGCCCGGTCTTGACGACCGCGACCCCGGGTCGCGTGCCTTCAGTCGAGCTCCACGCCCAGCGCGCGGGCGAGGACGGCCAGCCGCTCGGCGGCCTCCCGTTTGCTCACCGTCGCGTGCTCCACGATGGCGGAACCGTGGAACGTGCCGGGGAACAGGTGCAGCTCGACGGTCACTCCGGCGGCCAGCAGGGCGTGGGCGTAGGCGATGCCCTCGTCGCGCAGCGGGTCGAACTCCATCGCCGAGATGTAGGCGGGCGGCAGATTCGTGAGGTCGGTTGCCCTGGCCGGGGCGGCGTAGACCGGGACGCCTTCGGTGCCGCGGACGCCTTCGCCGAGATAGCAGTCCCAGCTGTACTCCGCCTTCGGGCGATTCCACAGTGGAGTGTCGACGAACGCCCGCATGCTGGGCGTGTCCAGCCGGTCGTCGAGCTCGGGAATGCCGAGGTACTGGAACGCGATCGCCGGGCCGCCGCGGTCGCGGGCCAGCAGCGCGAGCCCGGCGCACAGGCCACCGCCCGCGCTCCCACCGTGGATCACGATACGGGCGGGGTCGACACCCAGTTCGGACGCGTGCTTCGCTGTCCAGACCAGGGCAGCGAAGCAGTCTTCCAGTCCCGCCGGGAACGGTGCCTCGGGCGCGAGCCGGTAGTCCACCGCGACCACGACGACACCGAGTTCGCGGGCGAGGCGGAGGTAGCCAGGGTGGCCCATTTCGAGGTCGCCGGCGATGAACCCGCCGCCGTGCACGTCGAACACCGCGGCGGGCGCGGCGATCCGGTCCGGGACGTAGATCCGCACCCGGACGTCCGGCGCGCCGTCCGGGCCCGGTACGAGTTCTTCGCGCACCGTGATCCCGGTGGTGTCGGGCTCGCCGAGCATCGTCGCGCCCAGTTCGCGTATCTGCCGGCGCGCGGCGGGCAGGTCCGAGAAGTCGGTCTGGGGGAGCATCGAAATGGCGGCGGCGATCTCGGGGTCGAAGGCGTACGTCATCGGATTCCTCCAGGGAGTCGGTGTGCTGGTGCCCATTCTCCGTTGACGGCCGTGGGGTATCACCCGCCACGCGTCGCCCGATCGAGTCCCGTCGCCCGCCAACCGCGCGGCCACGTCGACCTAGTGGATGTGGACGTCCTCCCACGCGGGGAACGGGTCCACGCCGACCGGTTCCGCCGCGCTCAGCAGGCATTCGGTGAGCGCGGTGCGCAACGCCGTCCGGTCGAGTTCGGTACCGATGAACACCAGTTCCTGCGCGGCCCGCCCGGCGACTCCCTGCGGTTCGAACCGCGCGACCGACCCGGCCTGTGACCACAACCCGGTGACGTCCGGCCGTGAGGCGAGTACGAAGAAACCCTTCGACCGCAGCACAGTGCCGAACTCGCCCGAGTCCATCCGGGAACTCACGAAGTCCCAGATCCGCCCGGGGTGGAACGCCTTGTCGGCACGGAAGACGAGACTGGAGATGCCGTACTCCTCGGTCTCCGGCACGTGATCGCCGTTGAGTTCGGCTACCCAGCCCGGCGCTTCCTGCGCGCGTTCGACGTCGTAGCGGCCGGTGCCGAGCAGTTGGTCGAGCGGGACCTGGCTGTGGCTCGAGGTGATCACCTCGGCCGCCGGGTTCAGCCGTCGCAGGACGGCGGTGAGCCGGTCGAGTTCCTTGGCGGACACCAGATCCGCCTTGTTCAGCAGCAGCACGTCCGCGAACTCGATCTGGTCGATCAGCAGGTCGCTGATCGTGCGTTCGTCCGCTTCGTACTGATCGAGCCGCCGCTCGGCGAGTGAGTCGCCCGCCGCGAGCTCGCGCCCGAAGTTCAGCGCGTCGACCACGGTCACCATGGTGTCCAGCCGGGCGGCGTCGAGCAGCGCCACACCGTCTTCGCGGGCGAATGAGAACGTCGCCGCGACCGGCATCGGCTCGGAGATCCCGCTCGACTCGATGAGCAGGTAGTCGAACCGGCCGTCCCGGCACAGCTTGGCGACCTCTTCGAGCAGGTCGTCGCGCAGGGTGCAGCAGATGCACCCGTTGGTCATCTCCACGAGCCGCTCGTCGGTGTGCGTGACGAGCGCGGCGTCGATGTTGACCTCGCTCATGTCGTTGACGATCACCGCGACCCGCAGCCCGTCGCGGTTGGCGAGGATGTGGTTCAGCAGCGTCGTCTTGCCCGCGCCGAGGAAGCCCGACAGGACGGTGACCGGGACGGCCGGAGCGCTCACTTCTCTGACCGCTGACCGTGCTCATCGAAGAAGTGGTTGATGAGCTTCCGGGGAACCCGCATGATCTTGCCGTCGACCTTGATGGGCACCAGGTCCGGCACGGCGGCCTTCCACTGGGAGCGCCGCGATCGGGTGTTGCTGCGCGACATCTTGCGCTTCGGGACCGCCATTACTTCGAGCCTCCCGCGTCGCGCCTGCCGTAGCGACGGTGGAACTTCTCGACCTGGCCCGCGGTGTCGAGCACCCGCTGGTTGCCGGTCCAGAACGGGTGTGACCACGAGCTGACGTCGACCTGCACGAGCGGGTAGGTGTTGCCGTCCTCCCACTCGATGGTGCGCTCCGAGGTGACCGTGGAGCGGGTCAAGAAGGCGTCCCCGGTCGAGGAGTCCTTGAAGACCACCGGGTGGTAATCGGGGTGGATACCGGGTTTCACTGGTTTTCTTCCTTTCCTTTTGACGCGTTCGCGTCATGCTTGCTTGGGTCCACTTCGGTGTCCTCGCACGGTTCTTCGTGCCATTCACCGAAGGGATCCGAATAGGTGAGCCAGACTTCTTTGCCCGCGGCCAGTTCGCCGTCGGTGAGCAGCGCGCCGCGCAGGGCCGCGTCGACCTCTTCCGGCGTCGCCTGATCGGTGACGACGACGATTTCCTGAGCCCGGTCCCCGAAAACCGGGTCCCAGCGCAGCGACGCCATCGTCCGGCGTTCCGGCGAGACGTCCTCCCAGGCCGGGCCGTCGGGCGCGTCGAGCCATGGCCCGGCGTGCCCGATACCGAGGCCACCGCCCGCGGACTCGATCCACAGCGCGACGTCCGGCTGGCTCGCGACCCACGCCCGGCCCCGCGTCCGGACGACTCCGTCGAGGAGCACGTCGATGGCGTCGTGGAGGCGTTCGGGGTGGAACGGGCGCTGCGCGGTGAAGACCAGCACGGCGACCCCGCAGTCGGCCCGCAGCGGCGGCTGGCCGCGCAGCAGCGGGCCGTGCATGTCGGTGACCTCGCCGCGCCGGGCGTCTTCCGGGACGGCGGCGAGCAGGGCGGCGGCGTCCACAGTGGACATCTCCACGCGGGGGAGCGAGGGCGCGACCCGGTCGAGGATCGCGGCGCCCTTCGCGCCGATCCACGCGTCGCCGGGTGTGCCGGTGAGCACGAGCACGTCGGAGAACTCGGCCTGGGAGATCGCGACATGGGCGACCGTGCGATCGTCTTCGGGACTGGCTCGGATACCGCGCTCCGCAAGGGTTTCGTCCCCGGTGGTGTCGGCGAGCCAGGTGGTGCGGTCGAGCACGGCGAACGTGCCCCGCAGGTCGACGTCCTCGCGGACGGGAGTCTCCCCGACGAGAACGTGGTCGATCGCCCAGCTGACCGGTTCGGGCTCCATCGCTTCGTCGAGCCGGAGGACGATCCGGGTCACCTGCGGCATCCGGGCGAGCTTCCGCAGCAGCGGCAAGAGGTCTTCGCGCAGCGTGCACGAAACGCAGCCGTGCGCGAGCTCCAGCACGGTGAGCTGATCACGGCTGCCGAGCTGGACGCGGCGCCGCACGATGCCTTCGGTGATCTGGCGGAGATCGTGGTGCACGACGGCGGTGCCGGGCTCGCCCGCTCGGAGTAGATCGGCGAGTTCGCCGTTCGGTACCGGGGCGAGGCCGCTGATGAGGAAGAGCGGCACGCGCGGCTTGGCGGGCACTGAGTCGGTCACTGAGGCTCCAGGTGTCGCGGACGGGATAGGTGTACAGTAGATGAAAACGACAACCAGTATCAACTTGGGAGGGCGCTTGTCCGCCGTGTGTCAGGTCACCGGGGCCAAACCCGGGTACGGCAAGCAGGTCTCGCACTCGCATCGGCGCACGTCGCGGCGCTGGGAGCCGAACCTGCAGATCCACCGCTACTACGTGCCCAGTGAGGGCCGGTGGGTCCGCCTGCGCCTCTCGGTCAAGGGCATGAAGACGATCGACAAACGCGGTATCGACGCTGTCGTCGCCGAACTGCGGAGCAAGGGAGTGAAGCTGTAGTGGCCAAGAGCAACGACGTCCGGCCGATCATCAAGCTGCGGTCCACCGCCGGGACGGGCTACACCTACGTGACGAAGAAGAACCGGCGTAACGACCCGGATCGCCTGGTGCTGCGCAAGTACGACCCGGTCGCGCGCAAGCACGTCGAGTTCAAGGAAGACCGCTGATGGCGAAGAAGTCGAAGATCGCGAAGAACGAGCAGCGTCGCGTGGTCGTCGCCCGGCACGCCGAGCGGCGCCTGGAGCTCAAGGCCACGGTGGCTTCCCCGAAGTCGTCGGCCGACGAGAAGGCCGCGGCCGTGTCCGCGCTCCAGGCGTTGCCGCGCGACGCCAGCCCGACCCGGCTGCGTAATCGCGACGTCGCTGATGGCCGCCCGCGTGGCTACCTCCGGAAGTTCGGGCTTTCGCGCGTCCGCATGCGGCAGATGGCGCACAACGGCGAACTGCCCGGCGTCCGGAAGTCGAGTTGGTGAGGGATATGGCAAAGCAGCTCCGGGACCGGCCAGGGAAGAAGAAGCGCAACCTGCTCAACGCCGAGGGCGTGACCGAAGTGGACTGGAAGGACGTGAACCTGCTGCGCAAGTTCATCTCCGACCGCGGCAAGATCCGCGCCCGACGCGTTACGGGATTGACCCCGCAGCAACAGAAACAGGTCGCCACCGCGATCAAGAACGCCCGCGAGATGGCTCTTCTGCCGTACGCGAGCAACGGGCGTTAGCCGGAGAGGGCCGTTCCCCGCTCGGACCGCGGGGAACGGCCCTTCCCTGTGACTGCGTCCATGACAAAATGGGGCCATGACCGAGACTCCTGACATCGATCCCGAACTGCTCGAGCTGTGGGCCAAGGTCTTCGCGTTCGCTCGCGCGGGGGAGACGGCGAGCCTCGTCGCGTACGTCGACGCGGGCATTCCGGCGAACCTCACCAACGACAAGGGCGACACCCTCGTCATGCTCGCCGCCTACCACGGCCACGCGGAGACGGTCGCCGAGCTGCTCAAGCGCGGTGCCGAGCCGAACCGGCTCAACGACCGCGGCCAGAGCCCGCTGGCCGGAGCGGTGTTCAAGAGCGAGCCCGCGGTCATCAAAGCGCTGCTCGACGGCGGTGCGGACCCCAAAGCCGGGCAGCCGTCCGCGATCGACACCGCGCGCATGTTCGACAACACCGAAGTGCTGGCCCTGCTCGAGCGCTGAGCGCACCCGGAAGGCATGCTTGTCGCCATGCCTGATGATCCCCACTACCTCTCCGGCCTCGACCTTTCGGGCCGGCGCGTCGTCATGGTCGGTGGCGGTTCCGTCGCCCAGCGCAGGCTCCCGCGCCTGGTCGGCGCGGGCGCGCTGGTCGAGGTCATCTCACCCGAGACCACCCCGTCGGTGAGCGGCATGGCCGACGCCGGCGAGATCGTCTGGCACCAGCGCCGCTACACCGACGGCGACCTCGCCGACGCCTGGTACGCCCTGGCCTGCACCGACGACGCCGAAGTCAACGCCGCCGTGTGCGCCGAAGGGGAGCGGAGCCGGGTCTTCTGCGTCCGGGCCGATTCCGGCGCCGACGGCAGTGCGGTCACCCCCGCTTCGGGACGCCACGGCGGTCTGCTGGTCGGCGTGCTTTCCGGCGGCGAGCCGCTGCGGTCGGCCGCGGTCCGCGACAGCATCCTCGACGGCCTGCGCGCCGGCGCGATCGACGAAGGCCGTGTCCCTCAAACCGGCGAACTTCCCGGCGTGGCGCTGGTCGGCGGCGGCCCCGGCGACCCGGAGCTCATCACCGTCCGCGGCCGCAGGCTGCTGGCCAGGGCCGACGTCGTGGTCGTCGACCGGCTCGGCCCGCGCGAACTGCTGGACGAACTGCGGCCCGACGTCGAGATCGTCGACGCCGCCAAGATCCCCTACGGCCGCGCCGCGAGCCAGGACGTGATCAACAGCACGCTCATCGAGCACGCCAAGGCGGGAAAGTTCGTCGTGCGCCTCAAGGGCGGCGACCCGTACCTGTTCGGGCGGGGGTTCGAAGAAGTCCTCGCGTGCGCCGAAGCCGGGGTGCCGGTGACGATGGTCCCGGGCATCACGAGCGCGTTCGCGGTCCCGGCCATCGCCGACGTCCCGGTGACGCACCGCGGCGTGGCGCACGAGGTCATCGTCGTTTCGGGCCATGTGCCACCAGGGCACGAGAAGTCGTTGACCGATTGGGACGCGCTCGGGCGGCTCAAGGGCACGATCGTGCTGATGATGGGCGTCGAACGGCTGCCGCAGTTCGCCGACGCGCTGCTGGCCGGTGGGCGCCCGTCGGGCACGCCGGTCGCGATCATCGAGGACGGCACGATGCGGACCCAGCGGGTGCTGAAGTCCACCTTGGACGCCGTGGCGGCCGAGGCCAAGGCCGCCGGGGTCCGCCCGCCCGCCATCATCGTCATCGGCCCGGTGGCGGGGCTTGCTCCCTAGGTCTCGTCGTACGAACGGTCCAGGAACTCCGCGATGGCGTCGGTGAGTCGCTTCGGGTCGACGCGGAGCTCCACCGGGCTGCGCGCCTGCAGGAACTCGGCGTTCGGCATGTCGAGCGCGAGCGTGTCCGCGTCACCGAACGGGTGAATCGGATCGCCCTGGTGCCCGATGACGAGAGTCGGCGTGGTGATTTGCCGACGGGTCGACTTGGGCGGCGCGATCCGGCCGAACAGCACGCCGTGCAGCAGGGCCGCCATCGCCGCCGGCTGCTGTTCGAGGGTGTCGGTGACGACGTCGACCCACTGGTTGCCGTGCGGCACCAGCCGCGCCGCGAGCGCGACCGTCTGCACCGAGAGCGGCACGAACCGCGCGGCCAGCAGCAGCGGCGCGAAGGTCAGCAAGCCGGCGACGATCGCGTTGTCCAGCACCGGCATCTCGACGACCATCCCGAGCACCCGCTCCGGGGCCGCCACCGCGACTTCGAGCGAGACGTTGGCGCCCAGCGAGGTGCCGCCGATGACCGCTTTGTCGACTTCGAGATGATCCAGCAGTGCGACGGTCTGCTCGGCGAACGCGGGCATCGAGTAGCGCCACGACTCCGTCGGGCGGTCCGACTCGCCGTGCCCGAGCAGGTCGAGCGTGACGACCCGGTAGCCGCCTCTCGCGAGCTTGCGCGCCAGCGGGGCGTGCATGCGGCGGGTCAGCATGATCCCGTGGGTCAGCACCACAACGTTCGGGCCGCTGCCGAACTCGGTGTAGGCGAACCGGTGATCTTCGAAGGTGAACGATCCGGACAATTCGAACGGGCGTGACGCCTTCGCCGCTTTCCGTCCCGGCTCGCTCGGTGGGAGGTCGTGCAGTGCGGTCGCCGTGCTGGCCGGGCTCATGCTCCCCACCGTCCTTCCGATTCGTGCTACTCCCAGGTAACCATCTCGTGCCCACGTTGGCACGACGTCAACCGGATGAGTCAAGATGACTGTCATGACTGGTGCCTTGCTGGTATACCTATAAATGGTAGGCTAGCACGCATGGCCTCCACCGGTGAAACCCTCGTCGTCGCGCGAGATCTCGTGCGCGTCAGCCGTGACCGCTCCGGCCGCGAGAAATCGCCGGATGACCAGCATGCGGACCACGAGCGCTCGGCCGTGCGGATGGGCTGGGACCTGCGTGGACCCTCGTACCGGGATATCGGCTCGGCGTCCGAATTCGCCACCAAGGCTCGAGTCAACTTCGAGCGGCTGATCGACGACCTCGAGCGCGACAAGTTCGGTGCGTCGGTGCTGATGATGTGGGAGAACTCTCGCGGGTCCCGCCGTGAAAGCGAGTGGCTTCGGCTGATCGAGCTGGCTGTGGAACGCAAGGTCAAGTTTTGGATCGATGTCCGCGGCCGACTTATGGACCCCGCCGACCCGCACGACCGGCGAGACCTCGTGCACGCCGCGGCCGACGCAGCGTTCGAATCGGGGCTGCTCTCCAATCGGATCCTGCGCGGTACGGCGGCGGCTGCACTGGAGGGGTTGCCTCACGGGCGTATCCCGTACGGCTACAAGCGGCGGTATGACGAGCGCACCCGGAAGTT
>NZ_DASYMU010000027.1:0-69826 GCF_036008905.1 Amycolatopsis sp.
CGACCGGGACCGGCCGTGCACGATGGACGATGCGCTGGAAGCCTGTGATCAACGCCTTCTCCATCACGTTCAGTGACCGATGGCCGGCCGCTGAAACCTACTAATCGAACACGCCGAAACACCGTTCGCGAGACAGACCCCCAGGCCCGGAGGAGTCGAGATGAAGCGCCTTCAGGCGCCGTGGACAACACGCTACGTGTTGGGGAAATTTCACCAGGTTTTGTGTCCGAGGACGATCTTGTTCACTATCTACACGCCTTGGTTTGCCGGGATGAATAACTCGAGCTCAGCGAGTCGAGCTCGAAGAGGCGTTTGACTCGCGTGTAGGACCAAGAGAGCCGCCCACTCAATCGCTATCGGTCGAGCCAAGAAACTCGTCGGCAACCGCGATAACTACTGCTGGTTGGACACGCGCAAGGATGTCCAGCGGTGTCGTCCACACACCAAGATGGAGTGCACGCGCAATAAGTGTTGCGGCACGACCTGGCTTGACTACTTTGGCCACAGCCGTCAATGCCTCCGCTTGCCAGACTGGTTCGGCTATGGAATGTGCGAGCGTTTCGGCCCTGCTCAGCACGCAGACCCTCCCGCCGGATCTGCTCGGCGGAGAGGTCTCGTGATCGACTGCCTCCGCCGAGGCCCGCAATCGTGTCCGGCTGTCACCTCGCCCGCCGGATCAGGTACCGCGTGCTGAACCAGAGGGTGACGAAGCCGATGAGGTTGCTGGCGGCGAGCAGCTTGGCCAGCGTGGCGCTGTCGACCGGCTGGGGGAGGGCCACGGCGATGGCGAGGACGACCGCGAAGTAGATGGCGTTGAGTGCGAACGCGGCCCGGGCACGGCCGATTTGTTCGAGAAAGGTCAACAGTGCCAACGTCCCGCCGAACAATGCGAAGGTCGGTCCGATCCAGGCGAAGTAGTCAGCCGCGACCGTGGCGATGCCTCTATCCGAGGTGAGCAGCTCCGAGAGTGGACGGCGCAATAGATATGCGCCGGCGCTGATAACCAGGTACGCCGGCAGCGCTACCCACAGGGTCGCGAGCATGCCAGCCTGATTGACGCCTCGGCGCCGCTCACCGGGGCGAAGGTTCGCCGCGATGGCCGCCCCGGAGCCGACCGCGAGCGCCACCACCATGAAGAACGACGTCGCCATCTGCCCAAGGCTGAAGCCCGCGATCTCGGCCGTGCCGGCATCGCGCAATACCCAGAGATAACCGAACGTCACCATGGACAGAAGTAGAAACGTGGCGGCCACCGGCGCGCCGAAGGCCCACAGTCCACCGATCGCGTCCCGGCGAAGGCTCGGCGTGAGTGCGGGCAGGCCGTGGCGACGCAGCGACACGACCGCCGCGATCCCGACCACAACGGCGGCGAGTAGGCCACCGACCGGCACGGTCAGCGCGCCCAGACTGGTCGTTTTGCCGAGGATGACCATACCCACCATCGACAGGACGGTGAACCCGACGCCGAGGACTGACGAGACCCCCGGCCGGCCCACCCCACGCAGCACCGCCGCGCCGAGATGCGGTACGAGGCTCAGTGCACTGGTGATGCAGACGGCGACAACGAACGTAAGCACGTCGAAACGTTGGCTGGGCACCACATCGAGGACCGAGAAGACGGAGCCCGACCCGGCCACGAACACGGCGGCGGTGAGCGTGAGTAGGGCGCCGCCCACCGCGAGGTAGGTGGGAATGGGTCGTACTGCGTCGTCGCGGCGGCCGCCGCGGGTCGCGATGCCCGCGGATACCTGCGCCGCCACGACCAGGCCCTCGGTGACCGCGAGTACCAGAAAGCCGATCGGTGCGTAAATCGAGCGCACGTAGAGCGCGTCGCCGCCGAGCCGGCCGAGATAGGCCACCGTCCACATCTGCAGCACCAGGCTTGCCAGCAAACCGAGCAGGATGGAGGCGGAGAATTTGACGGTCGCGGCGACCAGCGAGGCTGCGACGCCAGCCGGCTCCCCCGTAGGTTCCGGTGGAGCGGAGGTATACGGCTGCGGGGCGATACCGTCGGGTTCGGTCACCGAGTCCATGAGATTCTCCTCAATCTTCCTTGCTTTTTTAAGGCATTTCGAACCTTTTGAGATTTGATGCTTAATTCCTGAAAGGGCAGGAGAGGAGACTAGCAAAATGTCGAGGATTTCCGCGAGGCCTCTGCCGTGGCCGCCGTTAACCGGGTTCTCGACCCGCCTGCTTCGGTGCGCGCACCTGTAAGAAAAAACCCCGGTTGCCTATGCAATGTCACCCTGGCTGTTTCGCTCGTATTTTCACGACGAGCAGTGGGGTCAATAGTGATCACGACAGAGCGTCAATTTCAAGGCTTGCAGCCGGTGGTCAATGGTGTCGGATAATGTGATCGTGCTCATTCGGCTATGAGACCGTTCGGCGACCGGTCGCTATACCAGGTGAGCATCGTCCGCAGCCCGGTATCGAGATCGGTGTGGGCGAGCCCCGGTGCCAGTGAACGGAGCCGCCGCAGGCTGGGCAGACGGCGCTCAGGGGATCCGGGCGGCGGTGCTTCTATCGCCAGGCGCGGGTGCACGCCGGCCAGATCGAACAGACGATTGGCAAGGTCGATGATCCTTATTTCCGCGCGGTCGTCGCCGATGTTGACCACTATCGGGCCTCGGTCCGAGAGCTGCGTGATCCGGAGTGAGGCTTCCGCAGCATCATCAAAGTAACAGAAGGCCCTGCTCTGGTCCCCCGAAAGGCGGCCGAAGGGTTCAAGCTGCGGATACTGGTGATCGACGAGACGGCAGCGGAGGTAGTGCGCCGGATCTTCGCCGAATACCTGGGCGGCAACGGTGATCGGGCAATCGCCAACATGCTCAATCGGGACGGGATTGCGTGTCCGTCCGCGCATCGGCCAGAGCAGAACCGGCACCGGCATGCGGACGGCTGGCAGGGCAGTTCAGTACGGGCGATTCTGGATAACCCGCGCTACACCGGCTACGCAGTTTTCGGGCGCTGGACCAAACACGAGACATTGCTCGATCCGGAGGACGTGGCCGCCGGTCATGTGGTGCGGTTTCGGCGGGCTGCTGCGGACCGGATCGTGCGGTCACGGGAGCAGGCGCATCTGGCGATCGTGTCCGTGGAAACGTTCACGCGAGCGCAGCTCGTGCGTCGGTCGAAGTCGGCGGGCGGACTGGCGACGGCACGCAAAGCTGAGAGAGGCGGCCGGGTAACCGCACGCGCGTATCTTCTGCGTGGTCTGGTTCGCTGCGGAGCGTGCGGGAGGAAAATGCAAGGCGCGACGATCCGGAAGGGTGCCTATTACCGTTGTACCGCGCGGACGATGGCGCCTGGTTCGTTGCAACTGGCGGATCATCCGAAGACGGTCAACCTACGCGAGGGAGTGGTGGTTGAGGCGGTCAATGGGTGGATCGGTGAGCTGTTCCACCCGGGCAACTTAGATCACACGGTGGCGGCATTGCTCGGGTCGGACGGCGTTGGAGCAGGCGGCGGGCCGTTGGAAACTGCGCGAAACCGGCTGGCGGACGCCGAGGCCCGGCTTCGTCGGTATCAGGCGGCGATTTCCGCTGGGGTCGACCCGATGGCGCTTGTCGATCTGATCAACCAGGCACAGGCAGAGTGCGCGTCGGCGCGTGCGCAGGTCGTCGGTGTCCCGGCGAGTTCGACCATGACGGCTGCTGAGGTCGACGCGATGATTGATTCGCTCGGTGACGTCGGCGGACTGCTGGCCGATGCGACGACAACAGGTCTGAGCCGACTGTATGGGCGGCTGAACCTGGAGATTCGGTACGAACCAAAAGAGCTGGCCGTGTATGTCACGACCAGCCCTGGTGTAGATAGTGAGTGTCCGAGGGGGGACTTGAACCCCCACGCCCATTAAGGGCACTAGCACCTCAAGCTAGCGCGTCTGCCATTCCGCCACTCAGACCTTCTACCTGGAGTCTACCTTCCCGTCACTTGCGGCGACGCTGGGGGTGGCCAGTCAAGATCAATCCCGGCTGACCAGCCCAGACGCACCAACTCGCCCTCTATCCGGCCTTCAAGCCGCCAGTCCGACGCTTCGTCCAGACGTCGAAGGCGACGGCCGCCAACAAAACCAAGCCCTTGACGAGCATGACCCGTTCGCTGGGGGCGCCGATGAGGGACATGCCGTTGTTGATCACGGCCATGATCAGGCCGCCGGTGATGGCACCGACGACCTTGCCGACTCCACCTTGGACGGCCGCTCCCCCGATGAAGGCGGCGGCGATGGCGTCGAGTTCGAAGGCGTTTCCGGCGGTGGGGCCGGCTTGGTTGAGGCGGCCGGCGAAGATGACGCCCGCGAGGGCGGCCAGGACGCCCATGTTGACGAAGATCCAGAAGGTCACCGACTTGACCTTGACGCCGGACAGGGTCGCGGCCTGGAGGTTGCCGCCGACGGCGTAGATGTGGCGGCCGAAGACGGCGCGGGTCATGACCAGGGAGTAGGCCAGCACCAACACTGTGAGCAGGACGAGGACCCAGGGCAGGTTCTTGAAACGGGCCAGCTGGACGACGACGCAGAGCACGATGACGCCGGCGCCGCCGAACTTGAGCAGGAACAACGGGAGTGGGTCGACTTCTTGCAGGTAGCCCATGCGTGCGGAGCGTTTGCGCCATTGGGTGACGCCGATGCCGGCGACGGCGACGATGCCGACGAGGAGGCTGACTAGGTCGGCGCCGCCGAGGGGGCCCAGGGCGACGTTGCCGAGGTAGCCGTCGGTGAAGCCATTGGACAGGGTGCGGATGGGGTCGGGGAAGGGGCCGATGCCTTGGTTTCCGAGGACGCTCAGCGTCAGCGCTCGGAAGGCGAGCATGCCGGCGAGGGTGACGATGAAGGCGGGGATGCCGAAGTAGGCGATCCAGTAGCCCTGCCAGGCACCGATCGCGGCACCCGCGATCAAAGTGATGATGAGCGCTAGTGGCCAGGGGACGTGGAGGTTGACCATCAGGACGGCGGCGATGGCGCCGGTGAGGGCGACCACCGAGCCTGCGGAGAGGTCGATGTGGCCGGCGATGATGATGAGGATCATGCCGATCGCGAGAATCAAGACGTACGAGTTCTGCACGATGATGTTCGAGATGTTCTGCGGTTCCAGCAGCGCGCCACCGGTGAGGAACGAGAACAGGACGACGATCAGGGCGAAGGCGACGTAGATTCCGCTTTGCCGCGGGTTGAACGAGATTCGCCGTGGGGGCTTCACCTCGAGCGGCGCGGCGGGCGGGGCGCCGGTGTCGGTGGGTGCGGTGCTCATGGCTCTGCTCACTCCTGTTCTCTGGTCATGTACCGCATCAGGCCCTCTTGGGTGGCGTCCGCGCGGGCGGCTTCTCCGGTGATGCGTCCGTTCGCCAGTGCGTAGATCCGGTCGCAGAGACCCAGCAGCTCGGGGAGTTCGGACGAAATGACGAGTACCGCTTTACCCTCGTCGGCGAGGCGGTTGATGATCGAGTAGATCTCGTATTTGGCGCCGACGTCGATGCCGCGGGTGGGTTCGTCCAGGATCAGGACATCAGGGTCGGTGAAGATCCATTTCGACAGGACGACTTTTTGCTGGTTCCCTCCGCTGAGTTTCCCCGTGACGCTCATGACGCTGGGGGCCTTGATGTTCATGCTGGTGCGGAATTCGTTGGCGACGCGGTGTTCTTCGTGTTCGTTGACCCAGCCGCGGCGGGCGAGTTTGCGCAGGCCGGCCGCGGACACGTTGCGTTGGACGTCTTCGATGAGGTTGAGTCCGTACCTTTTGCGGTCTTCGGTGGCGTAGGCGATTCCGTGGGCGATGGCGTCGCCCACGTTTTTCACCTCGATTTCCTTGCCGTCCTTGATGATGCGGCCGGAGATGCCGACGCCATATGAACGTCCGAAGACGCTCATCGCCAGCTCGGTCCGGCCGGCGCCCATCAATCCGGCTAGGCCGACGATCTCGCCTCGTTTCAACGTCAGGTTCGCCTTGTCGACGACGATTCGGTCGTGCTGGACGGGGCTGTGGACGGTCCAGTCCTCGATCCGCAGCACCTCGTCGCCGATATGCGGGTCGTGGGGCGGGAAGCGGTGTTCCAGGTCCCTGCCGACCATGCCGGAGATGATCCTGTCTTCGGTGACGTGGTCGGCTTTCATGTCGAGCGTTTCGATGCTGCGGCCGTCGCGGAGGATGGTGATGGAGTCGGCGATCTCGGCGATCTCGTTGAGCTTGTGGGAGATGATCACCGAGGTGACGCCGTCCTCCTTAAGCCCCCGCAACAACTCCAGCAGGTGCGCCGAGTCGTCGTCGTTGAGGGCGGCAGTGGGCTCGTCGAGAATGAGAAGACTGACCTTTTTGGACAGTGCCTTCGCGATCTCGACGAGCTGCTGCTTTCCGACGCCGATGTCGAGCACCGGGGTCACCGGGTTCTCACGCAATCCCACTCGCCGCAAGAGTTCCGCGGCTTCGTGGTTGGTGCGGTTCCAGTCCACCAAGCCGCTCGACGCCCGTTCGTTGCCGAGGAAGATGTTCTCGGCGATGGACAACTGCGGGCACAGCGCGAGTTCCTGGTGGATGATCACGATGCCGCGCCGCTCGCTGTCCCGGATCGCGGAGAACTCGCACGGTTCGCCGTCGAGCGAGATTTCGCCCTCGTACGAGCCGTGCGGGTACACGCCGGACAGAACCTTCATCAGCGTCGACTTGCCGGCGCCGTTCTCACCGCAGATGGCGTGGATCTCGCCGCGGCGCACGGAGAGGTTCACGTCCTGCAACGCCTTGACCCCGGGGAAGGTCTTGGTGATCGTGTTCATGCGCAGCATCGTGTCGGTCATTTCAGCTGATCCGCGGTGTAGTAGCCGGAGTCGATGAGCTCCTTCTGGTAGTTCGACTTACCGAGGATCACCGGCTGCAACAGGTAGGACGGGACGACCTTCTTGCCGTTGTCGTAGTCCTTCTCGTTGTTGACCTCGGGCTTGCCGCCCTTGAGCACCGTGTCGGCCATCTTCGCGGTGACGGCCGCGAGCAGCCGGGTGTCCTTGAAGACCGTCGAGTACTGCTCACCGGCGATGATCGACTTCACCGACGCGACCTCCGCGTCCTGCCCGGTGACGATCGGGTAAGGCTGACCGGCGGTACCGTAACCGCTGCTCTTCAGCGCCGACAGGATGCCGATCGACAGGCCGTCGTAGGGCGACAGCACTCCGCTCACCTTTGCACCGCCGCCGTAGCTCGAGGTGATGAGGTTTTCCATCCGCTGCTGCGCGGTGGCCGGGTCCCAGCGCAGGATCGCCGCGGTGGCGAAGTCCTTCTGCCCGCTCTTGACCACGAGCTTGCCGCTGTCGATCAGTGGCTGGAGCACGGACATCGCGCCGTTGAAGAAGAACGGCGAGTTGTTGTCGTCGGGAGAACCGGCGAAGAGTTCGATGTTGAACGGTCCCGGCCCGGTGCCGAGACCTTCCACCAGCGAAGTCGCCTGCTCGACGCCGACCTTGAAGTTGTCGAAGGTCGCGTAGTAGTCGACCGACGGGCTGTTGCGGATGAGCCGGTCATAGGAGATCACCGGGATCTTCTTGTCAGCCGCTTCCTGCAGCTGCGTGGTGAGCGCGGTGCCGTCGATCGAGGCGATCACGAGCAGTTTGACGCCCTTGGTGATCTGGTTCTCGATCTGGTTGACCTGGGTGGGGATGTCGTTCTCGGCGTATTGCAGGTCGACCTTGTACCCGGCCTTTTCCAGCGCCAGCTTGATGTTGTCGCCGTCGTGGATCCACCGCTCGGACGACTTCGTCGGCATGGTGACACCGACGAGCGCGCCCGCGCTGTCTCCGGGTGCGGCGGCTTGTTCGCTGGTCTTTTCGCTCGAGCCGCACGCGGCCAAGCTCACGCTGACCGCGAAGATCCCGGCCACCGCGGTCAATCGGGTGAGTTTCATTTCTGTTCTCCTTAGCCTGAAACGGTTAAAAACCCTGGGCCAGGCGGTAGTACGCCTGGTTCCAGCGAATTCGGTCCCCGAACGCGGCCGTGGTGGTGTCGTGATCGATCACCAGCAGCTCGACGTTGAGCATGTGGGTGAAGTCGCGGATGGTGTCGGTGCCGACAGCTTGGCTGAGCACGGTGTGGTGCGGGGCGCCCGCGGTGATCCACGATTCGGCGGACGTCGTCAGCGACGGCGCGGGCTTCCACACCGCCCTGGCCACCGGCAGGTTCGGCAGCGGTTCGTCCGGTGAGACGACCTCGACTTCGTTGGCCACGAACCGGAACCGGTCGCCGAGGTCGGACAGGCCGACGACCACGCCGGGTCCGGGGGCGGCGTCGAAGACGAGCCGGACGGGGTCTTCGCGGCCGCCGATGCCGAGCGGGTGGATCTCGCAGGACGGGCGGTGCGCGGCGATGCTCGGGCAGACCTCGAGCATGTGCGCACCGAGGATTTTCGCTTCACCGGGCCCGAAGTGGTAGGTGTAGTCCTCCATAAAGGACGTTCCGCGGCCGGTCCCCCGGCCCATCGCCTTCACCGCCGCGAGCAGCGCCGACGTCTTCCAGTCGCCCTCGCCGCCGAAGCCGTAACCGTCGGCCATCAGCCGTTGAACGGCCAATCCGGGCAGCTGACGCAGACCGCCGAGGTCCTCGAAGTTCGTGGTGAACGCACCGAAACCGCCCTCGGTGAGGAACTGGCGCAGACCGAGTTCGATCCGCGCGGCGTAGCGCAGGGACTCGTGCCGCTCCCCCCGCAGTTCCGGAGCCAGGACATAGGAATCGGCGTACTCGGCGACCAGGGTCGCGACAGCCGAGTCCGACACGGCGTCGACGAGCGCGACGAGATCGTTGACGCCGTAGGTGTTCACCGAGACGCCGAACTTCAGCTCGGCCTCCACCTTGTCGCCGTCGGTGACGGCGACGTCGCGCATGTTGTCGCCGAACCGTGCGAGCCGCAGGGATCGCAGGTGGTTGTGGCCGGTCGCCGCGCGGGCCCAGTCGTCGATACGTGTGACGAGCGACGGGTCGGCGGCGTGCCCGGCGACGGTTTTGCGGGCGACGCCGAGCCGCGTCTGGATGTAGCCGAACTCCCGGTCGCCGTGCGCGGCCTGGTTGAGGTTCATGTAGTCCATGTCGATGGACCGCCACGGCAGTGTCTCGTTGAGCTGGGTGTGCAGGTGCAGCAACGGTTTGCGCAGCGCGTCGAGCCCGGTGATCCACATCTTCGCCGGGGAGAACGTGTGCATCCAGGCGATGACCCCGATGCACGCGGGGTCGGCGTTGGCTTCGAGCATCACGCGGCGGATCGCGGCCGGTCCGGTGAGCACGGGCTTGCCGACGAGTTCGGCCGAGATCCGGCCGCTGCCCGCCAGCAGCTGCTGGATCTGCGACGACTGGCCCGCGACCTGTGCGAGGGTTTCCTCGCCGTACAACGCCTGGCTCCCGGTGAGGAACCAGAGCTGCGGTTTGTGTTCGGAAGACATTGTTCTCCTGTGGTGGTACTCAGTGCTGGCCGTAGACGTTCTGGTAGCGGGCGTACAGCCGGTCGACGTCGTCCTGCCCGAGGGGGGCCGGGACACCGAGCTGGTGTGCGATGTGGACGGTCCGGGCGACGTCCTCGACGAGTACGGCCGCCTTGACCGCGGCGCGCGCGTCGGCACCGACGGTGAACGGGCCGTGGTTGCGCATGAGGACGGCGGGCGATCTGCTGGCGCGCAGGGTTTCCACGATGCCTCGGCCGATGGAGTCGTCGCCGATCAGGGCGAACGGGCCGACCGGGATCTCCCCGCCGAACTCGTCCGCGATCATGGTCAGCACACAGGGAATCGGCTCACCGCGCGCGGCCCACGCCGTCGCGTAGGTCGAGTGGGTGTGGACCACTCCGCCGACCTCCGGCATGTGCCGGTAGACGTAGGCGTGCGCGGCGGTGTCGGACGACGGCGCGAGGTCGCCGTGCACGATCTCGCCGTGCAGGTCGGTGACGACCATGGTGTCGGCGGACAAGTCGTCATAGGACACGCCGGACGGCTTGATGACCATGAGTTCCTGGCCGGGGACACGAGCGGAGACATTGCCCGCGGTCCAGCTCACCAGCTCGTTGCGGGTGAGTTCGGAGTGGAGCTCCGCGACGGTCCGGCGGAGTTCCGCCACGGTGTCGAGGATCGCTGTGGTGACGGTCATCTAGTCCTGTCCTTTCTGGACGGCCAGTTGGCGGCGGCGCGCGGCCAGCCGGTGCATGAGGTCGTTGGCGCCGCGGCCGAAATAGTCGTGCAGGACGGTGTATTCGGCGTAGAGCTGGTCGTAGGCCTCGACGTTGCGAGGGATCGGCTGGTACACCCCGCGTTTCACCGAACCCATCGCCTTCGCGGCGACGCCGATGTCCCGATAGGACCCGGCGGCGACGGCGGCGTGGATCGCCGAACCGAGCGCCGGTCCCTGCTCAGAGCCGATCACCGAGAGCGGCAGCCCGGTGACGTCGGCGTAGATCTGCATCAGCAGCGGGTTCTTGAGCAGGCCACCCGCGACGACCAGTTCGGTGACGGGAACCCCGGCCCGTATAAAGGTTTCGATGATGGTCCGGGTGCCGAACGCGGTCGCTTCCAGTAGCGCGCGGTAGGTGTCCTCGGCGCAGGTGGCCAGGGTCTGCCCGACGATGACGCCGGAGAGTTCGTGGTCGACGAGCACCGACCGGTTCCCGCTGTGCCAGTCCAGCGCGATCAGCCCGTGCTCGCCGATCTCCTGTTCGGTGGCCAACGCCGTGAGGTACTCGTGGACCGAAAGATCGAGCTCCCGGGCGCGTTCGTGGTACTCCGGTGGCACACCGCGGTTGACGAACCAGCCGAAGATGTCCCCCACTCCGCTCTGCCCGGCTTCGTAACCCCAGAGGCCCGCGACGATCCCTCCGTCGACGGCCCCGCACATCCCGGGGACCTCGTGGAGTTCGGCGCCGTTCATCACGTGGCACGTGGAGGTGCCCATGATCGCGACCATCTGGCCGGGCTCGACGGCTTGCGCGGCCGGGGCGGTGACATGCGCGTCGACGTTGCCGACCGCGACGGCGATCCCCTCCGGCAGGCCCGTCCACGCGGCGGCCTGGGCGCTGAGCCCGCCGGCGCGGGAACCCAGTTGTCCCAAGGGATGTTCGAGTTTGTCGGTGACGAAGGTGTCGAACGCCGGGTTCAGCTCGCGCAGGAAGTCCGCACTCGGGTACTCGCCGTCCTGAAGCATGCCCTTGTACCCAGCGGTGCACGCGTTGCGGACATAAGAACCCGTGAGCCGCCAGATGATCCAGTCGGCCGCCTCGACCCAGTGCCGCATCGAGTGGTAGACCTCGGGCGCCTCTTCGAGAACCTGGAGCGCTTTCGCGAACTCCCATTCCGAGGAGATCAGGCCGCCGTACCGGGAAAGCCACTTCTCGCCGCGCTCCCGGGCGACGGCGTTGATCCGGTCGGCCTGCGGCTGCGCGGCGTGGTGGCGCCAGAGCTTCACGTAGGCGTGCGGCTCCTCCGCGAACTCTGGCAGCTCGCACAGCGGCGTCCCGTCCTCGGTGGTGGGCACCATCGTGCAGGCGGTGAAGTCCGTGCCGATGCCGATGACGTCGGCCGGGTCGGCACCGGCGGCTTTGAGCGCCTCGGGTACGGCGACGCGCAGGACGTCGACGTAGTCCGAGGGCACTTGCAGGGCCCATTCCGGCGGCAACGGCTGTCCGGTCAGGGGCAGAGCCCGGTCGACGACGCCGTGGGGGTACGGGAAAACCGCACTGCCCAGTTCGGCGCCGTCGCGTACCCGCACGACGACCGCGCGGCCGGACAGCGTCCCGAAGTCGACGCCGATGACCAGCGGTTCGGCGCCGGTATCGGTGACAGACGTGGTGCCCACGTTCACTCCTCGATCGGCATTGATCAACTTGTTAGCGTTAACATTTTGCGGATCAAGACGTCATCCGGTTTCCGCGTGGAGGCCCTTACCTGGGGCCGGTACTCTCCCGCACGATCAGTTCCGGGGTGACGAGGTGGCGCACCTGGTGCTCGCCTCCGTCCATCCTGGCGATGAGCAGGCCGAAGGTCCGGCGGCCCAGCTCGATGAAGTCCTGGCGGACGGTCGTCAGCGGCGGGCTGAAGTACGCCGCCTCCGGCACGTCGTCGAAGCCCGCGACATGCACGTCCTTCGGCACGGTCAACCCGCCTTCGGTGAACGCCCGGAGCAGCCCGAGCGCCATCTGGTCGTTGGCCACGAACACCGCGCTCATGTCCCGTTCCGCGACGAGGGACCTCCCCGCTTCGTAACCAGACCTCGAACTCCAGTCACCGCGCACCACGCGCGTGACCTCGGCGCCGTGCCGCTCGAGGGTCTCGCGCCAGCCGCGCTCACGGTCGCGCGCCTCGAGCCAGTCCCCCGGGCCAGCCACGTGCCAGACCGTCCGATGTCCCAGCGCGAGCAGATGCTCGGTCGCGCGGCGGGCGCCGTCGTACTGGTCGACCGCGATCACCGGCACCGACGCGGTTTCGCCGCCGCCGACGGCGACGAGCGGCACGTCGCGCGGCGCGTACTCCAGTGCCCGGCCGGCCGCGACATGCGGCGCTATGACCACGATGCCCTCGACGGCCTGGCGCCGGAGGTTCTCCACCGCGTCCGAAATGGACGAACGCTGAGGACGGCTGACACTGGAGATCGTGATCGCGTAGCCGGCTTCGCGGGCGGCGTTCTCGATGCCGTAGAGCGTGCTGGCCGGACCGTACAAAGTGGAGTCGAGCGCGACCACGCCGAGGGTGCCGGAGCGGCCGGTGACCAGTGCGCGGGCGGCGGAGTTGGGGCGGTAGTCCAGTTCCTCGATGGCGGCGGTGACCCTGGCCCGTGTCTCGGCTTTCACCGAGCCGGTCCCGTTGATCACCCGCGAGACGGTCATGTGTGACACGCCCGCGAGTCCGGCGACATCGGTGAGGCTGGGCTGGCGCCCGGAGGTCGCCGCGCGTTCGGGTTCACCGGGTCGAGCTGTACCGGCCATCGCAGAAACCTCCTGTCCGCATCGTCGCGTGCACCCTATCGTGTGCTGAGCAGGGCCAAGTGTTAGCGATAACATCGCGGCGGTCAAGCACGATTTCGGTAACGCTCGAATCACGTTCGCGGCGGCTTCCGGC
Source organism: Amycolatopsis sp. (assembly GCF_036008905.1). Lineage (GTDB taxonomy): Bacteria > Actinomycetota > Actinomycetes > Mycobacteriales > Pseudonocardiaceae > Amycolatopsis. The sequence continues at coordinate 13,064 of NZ_DASYMU010000027.1, forward strand.
CGGCGACGGCGTCGAGGAGCGGGCCGAGCGCGTCGAGCCGATGCGCGCTGACGACCTGGTCGCAGTACGGCAAGGCGGCGGCCATTCCGCCGACGAGCGGCTGGTACCGCGCGCTCGCGGTGCGCGGGTTGACCCAGATGACGCGGTGCGCGAGCCGGGCGAGCCTGGCCATCTGCTCGCCGAGTCCGGCCGGGTCGCCGGTCTCCCAGCCGTCGGAGATGATCACTACGACCGCGCCCCTCGCCATCCCGCGGGTGCCGTGGACGTCGAGGAATTCGCGCAGCGCGGCACCGATCCGCGTGCCGCCGGACCAGTCGGGGGCGAACTCCCCCGCGAGCCGCAGGGCGTCGGCGGGGCGGGTGGCGAGCACGCGGGTGAGGCGGGTCAACCGGGTGGCGAAGGTGAACACCTCGGCGCGGGCGCCACCGGACGCGCAGTAGAGCAGCTGCAGCATGGCGCGGGCGTGCGCCTGCATGGAACCCGAGATGTCGCAGAGCACCACCAGTTTGCGGGGTTTGCGGCGTGGCGTGCGGCGGCTGAGCAACACGGGTTCGGCACCCGAACGCCGGGCCCGGCGCAGGGTCTGGCGGAGGTCGACCTCACGGCCGCCCGGCGCGGCGCGGAACCTGCGGGAGCGGCGCAGGGGCGTGGCGATCGTGAACCGGCGCATGACCTCGGCGAGCAGAGCCAGCTCTTCCGCGTCGAGCGCGCCGAAATCGCGGCTGCCCAACGATTCCGCCGCGCTCCCCACTGTCGGTACCTCGACGTCGTGTTCCCCCAATGCGGCGTTGGGGGCACTGGAGTACCCGAAAGCGGCGTTGGGGACGTTCAAGGTCCCCAAAGCGGCGTTGGGGGCATGGGACGGGGTGTCGCCGAAATTCCCGGGGTCCCCACGAAATTCGGCCGGGTCGACCAGACCCTCGAAGACGGCGGCGAAAACCCGGTCCAGCAAGGGGATCTCCGCTGGGTCGGAGATCAAGGTCGCCAGCGCGCACCGGTAGAGCTCCGACGCCGAACTCGGGGCCACCACGGTGATCGCCTGCGCGAACCGGGCGGACCGGTCCGCGCCGACGGCGACGCCTTCGCTCCGCAGCGCGGCGCCGAAGCGCGCGGCGACCGCCGCGAGGTCAGTCACCGACCACTCCCGCCAGGCCTCGCGCGGCGACGGTCACGCGGTCTTCGTCGTACTTCAGCACCGCGCTCATCGTGCGCCCGGCCGCCTCCTCGTCGAGCACCTCGACACCGAGCACGTGCAACGCGGCCGCCCAGCTGATCGCCTCCGCGATCCCCGGTGGCTTGTACAAATCCAAGCCCCGCAACCGATGCACCGAACCCGCGACCCGCTCGGCGAGCCAGTCAGCCGCACCGGGCACCCGGCGCCGGATGATCGCCGCCACGCGGTCGACGTCGGGATGCGCGATCCAGTGGTAAAGACACCGCCGCTTCAACGCGTCGTGCAGGTCCCGGGTCCGGTTCGAGGTGAGCACCGCGATCGGCGGGATGATCGCGTGCCGCGTGCCCAGTTCGGGGATGGTCACGGTCGACTCGGCGAGCAGTTCGAGCAGGAACGCCTCGAACTCGTCGTCCGCGCGGTCCACCTCGTCGATCAGGAGCACCGCCGGACGCGGTCCGGGATGTTCCAGCGCCGCCAGTAACGGCCGCGCCATCAGGTAGTCCTCGCTGAACAGGTCCGCGTCGGTCAGCGCCTCACCGCGGGCCTCGGCCAGCCGGATGCCGAGCAGCTGACGCGGATAGTTCCACTCGTACAACGCGTCCGACGACGTCAGGCCCTCGTAGCATTGCAGCCGGATCAGCGGAGTGTCCAGCGCGAGGGCGAGCGACTTGGCGGCCTCGGTCTTGCCGACGCCGGGCTCGCCTTCGAGCAGGATCGGCTGGCCCAGCCGCACCGCCAGGAACAGCGCGGTGGACAGCGATTCGTCGGTCAGGTAGCCGGTCGCTTCCAGCATCCCGGACAGCGCGGCGACGTCGGGAACCTCGGGCGTGTCCATCAGCCGATCGCCAGGTCTGTCCGAAGTGGAGTGCCCTGCATCGCGCTCCACACCGCGGCCGGGGTGAGCGGCATGTCGGCGTGCCGCACGCCGAGCGGCTTGAGTGCGTCGAGCACCGCGTTCACCACCGCGGGCGGCGAACCGACGGTCGCGGACTCGCCGACGCCCTTGGCGCCGATCGGATGATGCGGGGACGGGGTGACCGTCTCGCCGAGCTCCCAGGACGGGCATTCCATCGACGTCGGCAGCAGATAGTCCATAAAGGACCCGCCGAGATGGTTGCCGTCCCCGTCGAACGCCATGCCCTCCATCAGCGCCATCCCGATGCCGTCGGCGAGGCCGCCGTGGACCTGTCCTTCGACGATCATCGGGTTGATCCGCACCCCGCAGTCGTCGACGGCGATGAACCGCCGCACACGCACCCGGCCGGTGTCCCGGTCGACATCGACCACGCAAACGTATGCGCCGAACGGATAAGTCAGGTTCGGCGGGTTGTACACACAGGACGCGTCGAGATGCCCCTCGATTCCCTCGGGCAGTTCCAGGCTGGAATGCGCGGCGAGCGCGATCTCGGTGATCGTCCGGCCCTGCTCCGGATCGCCCTTGACGAACCAGCGGCCCTTCTCCCACTCCAGGTCGTCCGGGCTCACCTCCAGCATCGCCGACGCGACGATCTTGGCTCTGTCACGGACCTTCCTGGCCGCGACAGCGGTCGCCGCACCGGAGACGGGTGTCGACCGCGAGCCGTAGGTCCCGAGACCGAACGGCGTCTGGTCGGTGTCGCCCTGCACGACCTCGATGTCGTCGGGCGAAATTCCCAGTTCCTCGCCGACGATCTGCGCGAAAGTCGTCTGGTGGCCCTGCCCCTGGCTCATGCAGGACAGCCGCAGCACGGCCTTGCCTGTCGGGTGGACACGGAGTTCGGCGGCGTCCGCCATGCCCAGGCCCATGATGTCCATATGCTTGCGCGGCCCGGCGCCGACGGCTTCGGTAAAGAAGCTGATCCCGATTCCCATCAGCTCGCCGCGTTCCCGTTTCTCGGCCTGCTCGCGCCGCAGTTCGTCATACCCGGCCATGTCCAGCGCCATCCGCAACGCGCGCGGGTAGTCGCCGGAGTCGTATTCCCAGCCGGTGGCACAGGTGTACGGGAACTGTTCGGCTCTGAGCAGGTTCCGCATCCGCAGCTCGGCCGGGTCCACGCCGAGTTCGTAGGCGAGGCAGTCGACCATCCGCTCGACGAGGTACACCGCTTCGGTGATCCGGAACGAGCACGCGTAAGCCACTCCCCCGGGCGCCTTGTTCGTGTAGACCCCGGTGACCTCACAATGCGCCGCCCGCAGGTCGTAGGAACCGGTGAAGACACCGAAGAACCCGGCCGGGAATTTCGTCGGCTGGGCGGTGCCGTTGAACGCGCCGTGGTCGGCGAGCACCTTGACCCGCAGGCCGAGGATCTTCCCGTCCTTTGTGGACGCGATTTCACCATGCATGTGGTAGTCGCGGGCGAACGACGTGCTCATCAGGTTCTCCGAGCGGTCCTCCATCCACTTCACCGGTTTGCCGGTGAGGATCGACCCGACGATCGAGCACAGGTAGCCCGGGTAGATGCCGACCTTGTTGCCGAACCCGCCGCCGAGATCCGGCGCGACGATCCGGATCTTGTGCTCCGGGATACCCGCGACCAGCGCGTACACCGTGCGATGCGCGTGCGGCGCCTGCGTGGTCGTCCACATCGTCAGCTTGCCGGAGACCGGGTCCAGGTCGGCCACCGTCCCGCAGGTCTCCAGCGGCGCGGGATGCACCCGCGGGTACAGCATGTCCTGCGTGACAACGACGTCCGCGCCCGCGAACACCTCGTCGGTCTTCGCCTTGTCACCGGTCTCCCAGTCGAAGATGTGGTTGTTCACCCGGCCTTTGACGTCATCGCGGATCAGCGGCGCGTCGGGGTCGAGTGCCCGTTTCGCGTCGACCAGCGGCGGCAGCGGTTCGTAGTCGACGCTGATCAGTTCCAGCGCGTCCCTTGCCGCGTAACGATCTTCGGCGACGACGAACGCGACCTCCTGCCCCTGGAAGCGCACCTTGTCGGTGGCCAGCACGGCTTGGACGTCCTGGGACATCGTCGGCATCCACGCCAGGCCCATCGCGTCGAGGGTCTCGCCGGTGATCACGGCCAGCACCTTGGGGTGTCCCTCGGCCGCGCTGGCGTCGACCGACAGGATCCTGGCGTGCGCGTACGGGCTGCGCAGCACGGCGCCGTACAGCATGCCGGGCAGCTTGACGTCGTCGACGTAGCGCCCGCGCCCGCGCAGGAACCGCGCGTCCTCCTTGCGCAGCATCCGGCCGTAGCCCATCGGTGTCGTGGCGGGATTCGGTTCGGTGGCGGTCATGCCGTCACCTCCTCGTCGAGGTCGTCGCCGAAGTCCGTGGCGGCTTCGGCAGCTTCGTACTCGGCGGCCCAGCGGATCGACCGGACGATGTTCTCGTACCCGGTGCAGCGGCACAACTGCCCGGAGATGGCGGCCCGGATCTCCGGCTCGGTCGGATCAGGGTTGCTATCGAGCAGCGCACGCGCGGTCATCATCATGCCCGAGGTGCAGAACCCGCACTGGAGTCCGTGGCACTGCGTGAATCCCCGCTGCACCGGGTCGAGGCCTTCGGTGCTCGCCAGGCCCTCGACGGTCCGCACGGACTTGCCGTCGACCATCGCCGCGAGCACCGTGCAGGACTTCACCGGGACCTCGTCGAGCCACACCACGCAGACGCCGCAGTTGGAGGTGTCGCAGCCCCAGTGGGTACCGGTCAGGTCGAGGTCGTCGCGCAGGAAGTGCACCAGCAGCAGTCTCGGTTCGATCTCGCGCGCGTAGCTCTTCCCGTTGACGTCGACGGTGATCTGCATGTCAGCGCTCCCCGTGGTGGCGCGCGACCGCGCGGGTCAGGGCACGGGCGGTGAGGGTGGCGACGAGGGATCGCTTGTAGGCCACCGGTCCGCGCTGGTCGGCGTACGGGTTGCAGTGCCGGGCGGCGATCGACGCCGCCTCGGTGATCCGCCCGGCGGTGGCCGGGCCGCCGCGCAGGAAGTCTTCGGCCTCGACAGCCACGAAATTCGTCGCGCCGACCGCGGTCAGCCCGATTCCCACCTCCGCCAGCGTTTCCCCGTCGAACCGGACCGCGGCGCCGGCCGCGGCGACGGCCCAGTCCCCCGCCCGGCGATCGACCTTCTCGTAGGCGGACACCGAGCCTTCGATCGGCACGCGAATTTCGACAAGAATTTCACCGCCGGCGAGGACGGTTTCGTACGGTCCGACAAGGAATTCGCGCACCGGCACCGTGCGGCGCCCGCCGAGGCCCTCGATCACCGCGGTCGCGCGGACCGCGCAGAACGCCGCGGACAGGTCCTCGGACGGGTCGGCCTGGCAGAGGGAACCGCCTACGGTGCCCCGATTCCTGACGATCGGGTCCGCGATCACGCGCTCGGCGTCGTGGAAGATCGGGAAGTGCTCCCCGGCGACAGCCGAATCGAGCAGCGCCGCGTGCCGGACCATCGCGCCGACGCACAGCTCGCCGTCGTCGACACGGATCAGGGCGAGTTCGTCGAGGTCGTTGATGTCGATCAGGGCTTCCGGCTGGGCGAGGCGCAGCTTCATCATCGGCAGCAGGCTGTGCCCGCCGGCGACGACCCTGCTCTCCGCGCCGTACTTGGCGAGCAACCTCAGCGCGTGGCCGACGCTGGTCGCCTTCTCGTACTGGAACTGGGCCGGGACCTGCATAGGCGCTCCCTGGGATCGGTGCTGCGCTGGAGCATTCCGGTGGTCTCCTGGCGCGGCAATGGCCCGATAAGGCATCGATTATGTACCGTGGTCATGTGACCACCACCACAGCTGGTGAGCAATGACGCTCACCCAGTTGAGCGCGTTCATCCTGGTCGCCCGGCTGGGTTCGGTGACAGCCGCGGCGAAGGCACTGGGCGTCAGTGAGCCCGCGGTGTCGCAAGCGCTGTCGGCCCTCCGCCACCAGCACGACGACAAGCTGGTGATCCGGTCCGCCGGCGGGATGACCTTGACTCCCGGCGGGAGCCGTCTGCTGCCGATCGCCTCGCAGATGGTGGCGCTCGGGGCGGAAGCGGACGCGGCCGTCCGCGCGGCGCAGGGCGCGGCCGAGCAGCTTCGGCTGGCCGTCACCGATGTGATCGCCGAGTTCGTGGCGAATCCGCTCGTCGAAGCGTTCAACAAACGTTCGGGCGAGTCGATCGAGGCATCGTCCGGGGTGGCGGCGACCAAGGAAATGCCGGTGCTGGTGGCGAATCGGCTCGCCGACGTCGCTCTCGGGCCGCAGATGTCCGGAGACACCGCCCACGAACTGAGCAGTGACCCGATCTTCCGCTGCCGCCTGGTCGCCGTCGGCTCGCCCCGTGGCCGTTATCGGGGGCGCGCCGCGGGCTGGCCGTGGCTCGCCGGGCCGTCGGCGACGGACCCGGGCAGTGAGACCCGGAAGGTTCTCGACAAACTGCGCGTGCCGGACAGCGCCATCCAGGTCTTCCCGAACCAGACCGCCGCCTGGGCCGCGGCGGCCGGCGGTGCCGGTGTCGCCGTCGCGGTCGAACACCTGGTGGCGAGCCAGCTTCAGCGGCACGAGCTCGTCGTGGTGCCGACGCAGGTCACGCCGATGGCGATCTGCTGGCACGCCACGACGCTGTCCCGCGATCGCCGCCCGGCCGGTGCGGGGTCGCTGCTGCATTTCCTCGCGACTCCGCAGGCCATGCGGGTGATGCGCTCACCGGGCGCCGGAGTTCCGCCCGCGCGGTTCCGGCCGCCGGTCTACGTCACCATCTGGAGCTAAGCGGCGAACACAGAGCGCATCGGTTTGCCGTTCACCACCAGTACGACACCGAGCAGGATGAGCCCGCAGACACCTTGCTCGATCTTCAGCCATACCGGGAAAGCGCCGGGCAAGACGATGATCAGGACGATCGCCACCACCATGATGGCCGACACCAGCCGCAGCCGATGGTAAGAGCGGCCGCGGCCTTTCGCCGTGCGAACGGCGAAGAACAGCATGAGCGCGGCGCTGGCGACAACGGCGACGGCCCGAATCCAGACGGCCGCGTTCACGATCGCCGGATGATCGCGCAGCAAAGCCACGGCGATCAGGGTGAGCACGCTGAGGCCGAGATAGCCGACAACAAGCGTCTTCGCCGTGCGAAACGCCTTCAGGCTGCGCGGGTGGCCGAGTCGTTCGTCCGCGATGTTCCGAGTGTCCATTATGGTCCTTCCTCCCTCGTCAACCTCCTCAGTCTCATAAGGTTCGGCCGACCGGACCATCGGGGAATCCCCTACCCCGACCCTGATATCTACGTCACCGTGACGGGATGCCGCACGATCGCCCCGAAAAGGTAGCCCTGGGTGTTATACGACGCTTCGACCGGTTGCGTGGCGCCGGTGAGGTCGGTGGCGCGGGCCTGCAAGGTGTACGCGCCGGGTTTCGCGGGGCGCCACGGAAATTCCCATTGCAGCCAGGCGCGATCGGCGTTGGCGCTCGTCGGCCGGGCGCGGAACCAGGTCACGCCGCCGTCGGTGCTCACATCGACGTGCTTGATCCGGCCGTTGCCCGACCAGGATCGCCCGCGCAGCACGTGTTTGCGGCCACCGGCGAAATTCGCGTCCCGCGGCAGCTCGAACGCGCTCTTGACGACCTGCTCGGTGACCACCGTTCCCTCGGCCGGGTAATCGGGACCGAGCAGACGGTAGAACTGCGTGTTCCACGGAGACACCAGCGGAGTGTCGGAGACTTCGATCTGCCCCAGCCATTTGATGGCGGAGATCCCGATCCACGACGGCACCACCACCCGCACCGGGAACCCGTGATCGGGCAGCAGCGGTTTGCCGTTCATCTCGTAGGCCAGCAGAACATCCTGCAGCGCCTTGGAAACCGGCAGCGGCCGCCGGACCTTGCCGAGGTTGACCCCGCCGGTGACGTAGTCCGCGTCGAGTCCCTGCGGCAGCACGTCGACCGCGTCGCGGGTCAGCCCCGCCCGCCGCAGAACCGTCGAGAGCCGGACGCCGCGCCACCGGGCGACGCCGACGGCGCCGAGCTTCCACGCGGTGCCGGACACGGTTTGGCTCTGTTGGGTGGTGAAGAAACTCCGGCCGTTCCCGGCGCATTCGATGAACGCGGTGATCGACTCCGACGGCAGTTCACGCAGGTCCCGGTAGCTGAACTCGACGGCGTTCGCCAGGTTCGGCGCGCCGCGCAACCCCGTGCCGAACAGCTTGAGCCGCCACGATTCCGCGTCGATCAGCGGGCTGGCGGTGTTGTCTCGGACGAAGAACCGATCAGTCGGGGTCAGATAGCCCTGTCCGCTCATCGCTTCCCACCGCGTCTCGGCGTTGGTGCCGTAGACCTCGAACAGCTCCGGCGGTAGCGGTTTCACGATCGGGCCGTCGGCTGCCGATGCCGTCGCGCCGGACAGGGCTCCGGACACGCTCAGCGCCAGGCCTGCGCCCGCGGACAGCTGGAGCATGCTGCGCCGCGACATCCCGTCACCGTGTGCTTTTCCCGCCAGCCACTGCTGTGCCCGGGTTCGGTCGTAGGTCAGCTCATTTCGGTCCATGCTCTGCCATTGTGGGCATCGGCCCGGCACCGTCCAGCGTGTCCACCCCTCGGAACACTTCAGGCGTTTCGCCTGGTTTTCCGTGGCTGCCGGGCGCCGAGGAGGATGATCGCCTCGGCGCTCGCGCTGCCGGGCTCGGCCTGGTAGATGATCAGCTGCTGGCCGGGCGCGTTGCGGACGTCGAAAGCCTGGTACGTCAACGACAACGGGCCGACCTCGGGATGGAGGAGTTCCTTGGCGTCCTGGGTCTTCCCGCGAATGTCCTGCGCTGTCCACATCGCGGTGAACTCCTCGCTGGCGGCGCTCAGTGTCGCGACGAGTTCAAGCAGCCGAGGATCGCGCGGGTCGTGGCCCGCCGCGACCCGCAGGTTGGCCACGCCGGCCTGCGCGGCGCGGTTCCACGCGGCGTAGAACTTCCGCCCGGCAGGGTCGAGGAAGGTCATCCGCAGCAGGTTGTCCGCTACGGCGAACGGCGAGAACAGCGCGTCGGCGATGGCGTTGGTGGCGAGGACGTCCAGTGTCCGGTTGATGACGAACGCCGGGGTGGACGTGTAGTGGTCCATCAGTTGCAGCAGTGCCGGGCTGACGACCTCCCGCACCGGCGCGGGGCTGTGGCCCGGCGAGGTTCCGGCCAGGCGGTAGAGATGCTCCGCCGTCTCGTCGTCGAGATCCAGCGCGCGGCTCAGCGCGTCGAGTACCTGCGCGGACGGATGGCGTTCGCGGCCCTGCTCCAGGCGCGTGTAGTAGTCCGCGCTGACTCCGGCGAGCACCGCGATCTCCTCGCGCCGCAGCCCGGCGACCTTGCGGTGCCCGTAGACGGCGATCCCGGCGTCCGCGGGGCTCAGCCGCGACCGGCGGGCCCGCAGGAAGTCACCGAGTTCGTTCATGTCCCCAGCTTAGAAGCGCGAGGTGGATTCTGCCTGGGTGTGGTGCACCTAGGCAGATCTCTTCCTGGAAGACCTGTTCGCCGCGCCCAAGACTGAGTTCCGAGACAGGTTTCACCCGAAATCGGAAGGAAAATGGGCATGGACAAGGTTGTGCTGATCACCGGGGCGAGCAGTGGGATCGGGTGGGCCACGGCGAAGTTGCTGGCGACTGCGGGACATCGGGTCGTGCTGGGAGCTCGGCGGATCGAGCGGCTGGAGAAACTCGCCGCGGAAATTCGTGCGGACGGCGGTGAGGTCGACTTCCGGGCGTTGGACGTGACGGACGCGGCCGACGTCCGGTCCTTTGTGGAGTCGGCGCGGGAGAAGTACGGGCGGGTCGACGTCATCGTCAACAACGCCGGGGTCATGCCGCTGTCGAAGCTGGAAGCACTCAAGGTCGACGAGTGGAACCGGATGATCGACGTCAATGTCCGCGGGGTGCTGCACGGAATCGCCGCCGGGCTCCCGCTGATGAAACAACAGGGCGGTGGGCAGTTCGTGAACATCGCGTCGATCGGCGCCTACGCGGTGAGCCCGACGGCGGCGGTGTACTGCGCCACCAAGTACGCGGTGTGGGCGATCTCGGAGGGCTTGCGCCAGGAAGCCGGTGGCGACATCCGCGTGAGCGTCATCTCCCCCGGCGTCACCGAGTCCGAGCTGGCGGAGAGCATCTCCGACCTCGGCGGCCGTGACGAGATGCGCACTTACCGGGCGATCTCGATCCCGGCGTCGGCCATCGCCGCGGCCATCGCGTTCGCCATCGACCAGCCGTCCGAAGTGGACGTCAACGAGATCGTCGTCCGCCCGACCGCGGCTGCGTAGCAAACGGACTTCGCCATCTGTCGACAGGTGGCGAAGTCTCGTTCACGAAGGCGGGTTGGCTTCGATGAGGTACCCGGCACCGCGGACGGTGTCGATCATGATGGGCGGGCCTAGTTTCCGCCGCAGCTGCGCTATCACCGCGTCGACCACAGTGGACAGTGGATCGTCCGGCTCGTCCCAGCAGTGCTCGATGATCTCGGTGCGTGACACCACCTGCCCCGCGCGGACCACGAGCAGTTCGAGCACGGCGAACTCCTTGGCCCCCAAGGAAAGCAGTACTCCGCCGCGGCGCACGCGTTTGCGCGAGACGTCGAGCTCCAGGTCGTCGATCTTCACGATCGCCTGCAGCGGGTGTTCGGCGCGGCGGCACAGCGCGCTGACCCTCGCGGAGAGTTCGGCGAACGCGAACGGTTTGACGAGGTAGTCGTCCGCGCCTTCGGAGAAACCGGCGACCTTGTCGGTCACCGCGTCGAGCGCGGTCAGCATGAGCACCGGGACGCGCTCGCCCGCGGCGCGGCGACGGCGCAGAAGACTGAGCCCGTCGCCGTCGGGGAGGAGCCTGTCGAGCACCAGGCAGTCGTAGCCGTTGACCGAAAGCTTCAGGTCGGCGTCGGCCAGTGTCTCGGCGAGATCGACGGCGTACCCCACCGATCGCAGGCCGCCCGCCACCTCGGCGCCGAGCTCACGGTCGTCCTCAATTACCAGCACACGCATGGCTGCGACTCTAACCGGCGGCCCCGTCGCCCGATCGGGATCACTACGATGAACCGGTGGAGATCACCTTGTCCGCCGACCCCGGCGTCACCAGCGCCATCACGGCGTGGGCACACGGCTGGGCCGAGATGCGCGGCTTCCATGGCCTCCGGCCGACCGCGAAATCCGCGATCGCCGTGCCGGTGGGGCGCGCGGGCCGGATGATCGAGTACGTGGTGACCACACCCGGGCTGGACACCGACTGGCTGCGGATGGACCTGCTCGCCGACGGCGCGTCCCCCGACAACGACTGGGTGACCCTGCCCCTGGCCGGGGCGCAGTCCGCCGAACCGCCGCCAGGGTTCGCGCCCGCCCGTGACGAAGTCGAGTGGTTCATGCGGTTCGATCCGGAGAAGGCCGCTTCCGGTGACCTGCCCGAGATCGGCGGCTACACCTTCTTCCGAACCACGCTGCCGTCCGGTGTGGTGAAGGCGACCTGTATCGCCACCGAAACCGGGGAGACCGCGGGCGAGGCCTCGCTGCTGGTGATCGACGGCTATGGCGTGGTCGACACCGTCGAAGTCGCCGAACAGCATCGCCGCAAAGGACTCGCGTCACGGCTCATGACCGATCTGCATTCCGTTGCCAGGGCAAGGAAAACCCCGGAGATGTTCCTGATGGCCACGGCCGCCGGGCGGGGGCTCTACGCGTCATTGGGCTGGGAGTCCGTCTGCCGCGTGATCACCCTCCGCCTGACGGAAGCGCAGACTTAGCTCAACTCAGCTCACCGCGACCGGTGCGACGATCTCGGCCGACAGCCCGGCCTTCGCCTGGCGGCTGAGGTCGTCGGCGACGACCTCCAGGACGCCGTCCCGGATACCGTCGAGCGCGAGTGCGGCGATCGTGGCGGGGTCGTGCTTGGGCCCGTCCACGTGCGCGGCCATGTCGGTGTCCATGTAGCCGACGTGCAGCGAACTCGTGGTGATCTTCAGCGGCGCGAGCTCCTCGCGCAGGGCGTTGGTCAGCGCCCACTCGGCGGCCTTGGCCGCGCTGTACGCGCCGATACCCGCCGGGTGCAGCCAGGAAAGCACCGAGAGCACGTTCAGGACCGCGCCACCACCGTTGCCGGCGATGATCGGCGCGAACGCGCGCGTGGCGCGCAGGGTGCCGAAGTAGTGCGTCTCCATCTCGAGGCGGATGTCGTCGAAGTCGCCTTCGAGCAGGGCCGCGCCGGTACCGGAGCCCGCGTTGTTGATGAGGATCGTGGCGTCGGTCGCGATGGCGGCGGCCGCGGCGACCGAGGCGGGGTCGGTGATGTCGAGCTGGAGCGGATGCACGCCCGGCAGGTCGACACTGGCGGGGTTGCGCGCCGCCGCGTAGACCTTCGCGCCGCGTTTCACCAGGTCAGCGGCCAGGTAGCGGCCGAGGCCGCGGTTGGCTCCGGTGACCACCGCGACGGAGTTTCGGATGTCCATGGTTGTCGTCTCCTGCTTCGGTCCGTCCTGCGCAGTGCTGCGTAGGTATTTCCAAGCTAGCTTGCTGAATTGGAAATGGCAACCCAGGGCGTAGACTGGGGTCATGACCACGAAGACGGAGGAGCCCTGTTCCATCGCTCGCTCGCTGGAAGTCGTCGGCGAGCGATGGACGTTCCTGATCGTGCGCGAGGCACTCGCCGGGGTCACCCGGTTCGCGGAGTTCCGCGACAACCTGAAAGTCGCGCCGGACGTGCTGAGTGACCGGCTGGCCACGCTCGTCGACGCCGGCGTGATGGAGAAGCGGCCGTATCGCGAACCCGGTTCACGGGCGCGCTTCAGCTACCACCTGACCCCGGCCGGGATGGACCTGCGCCTGGTTCTCGGCGCGCTGCAGCAGTGGGGTGACGTGCACCGGCCACGCGAGGACGGGCCCACCATCATCCGGCGCAGTGCCGGGGAGGACCGTCCGGTCAACGTCGCCTTCGTCGACGACACCGGCGCTGTCGTGCCACTGGAGCGCGTCGAATTCCGCCGGACGGCGGCTTATCCGGCGTAGTGACCGGGCCAGTCGCCGTGCGGGATCCGCGAGATCGAGCGGACTTCGCCGATCAGGGACCAGTCGTTGCGACCCAGCCGCGCGAGCGGGCGCAGCTTCTCGATCGCCGGGAGCGTGTTGCCGCGCTCGTCGGTGACGAAGACGTCCTCGTCGACGGCGGCGTGCAGCACCCTGCCGATGACCACGGTGGAATTCCCCAGCTCGAGACCATATTCGAGCTTGCATTCCAGCGCCACCGGTGACTCCGCGACGCGAGCGGGCGCGACGGTCTTGCTCGGCTCGGGTGTCAGGCCGACCGCGGCGAACTCGCTGATCTCGGCGGGGAAATCCGTCGCCGAGGCGTTGATCTGCTCGAACAACGCCTCGGTGGCCAGGTTGACCACGAACTCACCGGTCTCCCGGACGTTGCGCAGCGAATCCTTGATCCCGACCGAGGTGAACTGCACCATCGGCGGGTCGACGCACGAAACGGTGAAGAACGAGTGAGGCGCGAGGTTGTCGACGCCGTCGGCCGAACGAGTCGACACCCAAGCGATCGGCCGCGGGACGACGACCGAGGTGAGCAGCTTGTAGAACTCGCCGGGCCCGACGACGCCGGGAACCAGATCGGTGCGCATACTCCCGATCATCGCACGCGCTCAGGCGAGCAGATCCAGCCCCGCGCGCACGACGCTGTCGGTGTCCAGGCCGTGGTAGTGGTAGACGTCCTCGATCGACCCGGACTGGCCGAATTCCGTGACCCCGAGCGAGGTGCTGGGCACCTGGTTGATCGTGGCGAGGAACGCGAGGGTGTGCGGGTGGCCGTCGAGGATGGTCACCATCGGCGCGGCCCGGTGCGCCGGGAACGCCTGCTCGAGGATCCAGCTGGACCCCTCTTGACGTCCTTGCCTGGCCCGCAGGGCGCGGAACAGCAGATCGGGACTCGTCACGCAGACGACCGCGGCCTCGACCCCGGCTTGGGCGAGCCTTTCGGCCGCGGCGACGGCTTCGGGGACGGTGGCCCCCATGGCGGCGATGGTCAGCTGCGGGTTTTCCGGGCTCCGCAAGGGATACGCGCCCGCGACGACCTGACGGCGGCGTCGCTCCCTGGCCGCCGGGTCGGACGGCACGGCGGCCATCGTCTGGTCCATCGACCGCGTGGAAAGCCTTAGATACGCGGAACTTCCGCCCGGCTTGCCGAGTTTCGCCAGGCTGGCCAACAACGTCCACTCGACGTCGATGGCGAACGCCGGTTCGTAGCTGACACAACCGGGCTGTTCGAGCCCGATCGACGGGGTCGTGATCGACTGGTGCGCCCCGCCTTCGGGCGCCAGGCTGATCCCGGACGGCGTGCCGATCAGGATCGACTGGCCGCCGCCGTAGATGCCGAACGACCACGGCTCCAGCGCACGCCCGACGAACGGGTCGTACAGCACACCGATGGGCAGAAGCGGTTCGCCCCAACGACTCCAGGTCGCGCCGAGCTCACCGAGCAGGCCGACGAGGTTCGTCTCGGCGATGCCGAGTTCGATGTGCTGGCCGGTGGGGCGTTCGCGCCAGTGCAGGATGGTCTCGGCGTCGTCGGCGAACCAGTCGCGGCGTTCGCTCGACGACCACACGCCGACCTTGTTGACCCAGCCGCCGAGGTTGGTACTGGAACTGACGTCCGGGCTGACCGTCACGACGCGCCGGGCGGCTTCGGGCGCCTCGCGGGTGAGGTCGAGCAACACGCGGCCGAGCGCGGCCTGGGTGGTCGCCTTGCCCGACGGCGTGCGGCCGATGTCGACCGGCAGTGCGGGTGGTTCCTGCGCGGGGATGGTGTCGCGGCGGAGGCGTTTCGCCGCGGTGGCACACAAACGGCCTTCGGCACTGTCCTCTGTGTACCGTGCCCACGGCTGCTCGTGATCGGCGCCGAGGCGCGGTGCGAGCTCGCGGAACTGTTCGGCGGTCAGCAGTGAGGAGTGGTTCTGCGGATGCCCTTCGGTGGGCAGGCCGTGACCCTTGACGGTGTAGGCGAAGATGACCGTCGGGCGCGAGTCGTCGATCGAGGCGAACGCGTCGCCGAGCGCGCTGAGGTCGTGGCCGCCGAGGTTGCGGATCGCCAGGCGCAGGGTGTCGTCGTCGATGTCGGCGAGCAGGCTCGCGATCGCGTCGCTGCTGTCGCCGTCACCGGGGAGGCGTTCGCGCAGCTGGGCGGGTTCGCAGCGGAGCAGGCGCTGGTATTCGGGGTTGGTCATCTCGTCGATGCGCGTGCGCAGCGCGTCGCCGCCGGGGCGGGTGAAGAGGTCTTCGAGCAGGCGGCCGTATTTCAGGACGAGCACCTGCCAGCCCGCGGCGTCGAACATGCCCTGCAGACGGCCGGCGGCGATGTTCGGCACCACGCGGTCGAGGGACTGGCGGTTGAGGTCGACGATCCAGACGATCTCGCCGAGCTCCGCGACGGCCGGGTCCATGACGGCTTCCCAGACGGCGCCTTCGTCCAGTTCGGCGTCGCCGACCAGCGAGTACTGCCGCCCGGCGGCCGCTCCCCCGGTCTTGTCGCCCACGAACCGGCGCGCGATGGCGCCCCAGATCGGGGCGGTCGCGCCGATGCCGACCGAGCCGGTCGAGTAGTCGACGGGATCCGGGTCCTTGGAACGGCTCGGGTAGCTCTGCAGGCCACCGAAGGCGCGCAACGTCGTCAGGTACGACTCGTCGAGCTCGCCGAGGAGGTAGTTGATCGCGTGCAGGACCGGCGAAGCGTGCGGCTTGACCGAGACGCGGTCTTCGGCGGTGAGCTCGTGGAACCACAGCGCGGTCATGATCGACACCATCGACGCGCACGACGCTTGGTGCCCGCCGACCTTGAGCCCCGACGGGTTCGGCCGCACGAGGTTCGCCTCGTGGATGATCGCCGTCGACAGCCACAGCACGCGGCGCTCGATCTCCCGCAACGCGTCGAGCTGGTCCGCCGCTCGGAGCGGCGTGCGGTCGACCTCGGTACCAGTCATGAACTCGCGTCCTCCACAGTGCACTAGTTGACCCTCAGCCCAGCAGGGAGGAACCTTCTGCACAATGCGTCCGAGCGTAATTGAGCAGAAT
Organism: Amycolatopsis sp.; assembly: GCF_036008905.1. Lineage (GTDB taxonomy): Bacteria > Actinomycetota > Actinomycetes > Mycobacteriales > Pseudonocardiaceae > Amycolatopsis. The sequence goes on from NZ_DASYMU010000027.1 coordinate 29,209, forward strand.
GCACCGCGCAGTGGGTCGCGGCGGCGAAGAAAGTGAGCACAATGCACAGCGACGACACCATCGACCCGGTCGACGCGCGGCTCCTGCTAGCCCTCACCGGGCAACCCCGCGCCACGACGATCGGCCTCGCCCAGCAGACCGGGCTGTCGCGCAACACCGTGCAGACCCGGCTGGCGAACCTCGAACAACGCGGCGCGCTCTCGTCGTTCGAACGCCGGATCGCGCCCGAAGCGCTCGGCTACCGGCTGAAGGCGTTCGTGATCACGCAGGTCGTCCAGAGCAAACTGGCCGAGGTCTCCGAAGAACTCGCGGCGATCCCCGAGGTCGTCGAGGTGTTCGGGCTGAGCGGGCAGAGCGATCTGCTGGTGCAGGTCGTCGCGATCGACGCCGACGACCTCTACCGGATCGCCGGGCAGATCCTCGCGAGCCCGTGGGTGGAGCGGACCAACACCGCGCTGGTGATGCGCGACCTCGTCGACTACCGCTTGACCCCGCTCCTCACCCGCCTCGCCTCGCAACCCTGACGGTCGTCAACCTTCCGAATATGTCGACAACTTCTGCGCACTACCGGCCCGCTCCCGCGGGCTACGAGGTGCTCACCGGGCACCGCCCAATGGCTGACGCTCGCCGAACTCGTGACCACCAGATTGGCGCGCCGGTCCCGTCAAAGCCGATTGAAGGAACTGCCCCACGAAGCGCTCCGTGAACTGGTTCGACCGTCTGCGTATCGACCGTCTCGTGTGGAAACTCGACTCCCTTCTCATCGATCTGCCCCGCGGCTCCCGCATCGAAAACGTCGTGACGTCCGGCGAAACCTCGTCGAAGCGGCGGAAGACGTCGGCGGCGGCTTCGCCCCTGCCTTCTGGGTGGTGTGGCTCGTGGGAACCGTGCTTGTGGGGCGCCTTTGGCGAGTCGTGGCGCAATGGCAGCGTGGTAACCGCTCCGCGGTGTCCTGAAGGCTTCCCGTCTCGGAAATCGGTGTCGCGCAACCATGGCCGCCTGCGAGGATGACCCGATGGATCAGGTCGTCATCAGCTACAACGGGTGCAGTCTCACCATCGGTGACGTCGTACGCGGGCCCGGTGGCGATATTTGGTCGCTCGTGGTGGAGATCGCGGACTCGGGGTTGCGGGCGAGTATCGCGGTCAGCGCCGACCACACCGTCCAGTTCGACGACCTCGTCGAGTTCTTCGCCGAACTCGAGCGGCAGTGGCAAGGTTGGGGTGGCGACCGGGTTTACGAGTCCCTTGAAGGGGAGTTCCGCATCACGGCGAGCCATCTGGGGAGCAGGATCAGACTGGTCGTCGAACTCGGCGACGTGATGCCGGATGAGTGGCGGGCGCAGGTGACCCTGACAGTGGACGCCGGAGAGCAACTCCGTGCCGCTGCCGTCGATCTGGCCGCGCTGCTTGGCCCGGCACGCTCTTATTGACGGGTAAGGCACCACCTGGCCCCACGCCGACCCGACGGAGACCCCGGCCGTCATTACCCCAAAGCGGCGTTGGGGGCACTCACCGCCCCCAACGCCGCTTTGGGGTAATACCTGCGACCCACGACTTGCCGCCATCTGTCGACAGATGGCGTCAGAAGGTGACGGTGGAGAGGTAGTTGTAGCTGCGGAGGGCGGAGCCGAGCGGGACGGGCGGGGCGTCGTGTTCGACGACGTATTCCAGGATCCCGGACTGCGCGTGCATCCGGAACAGGCGCTTGAAGTCGATGGTGCCGTAGCCGACGTCTTCGAAACTCCCGTTCGGTGCCATGTCCTTCACGTGGAAGACCGGGAACCTGCCGGGATAGCGCTCGAAGTACGTCGCCGGGTCCTGTCCACCTTGGACACACCAGTACAGATCCAGCTCGAAGTTCACGAACCGCGGATCGGTGTTGCTCACCAGGATGTCGTACAGCGGCCGCCCGCCGACGACCCGGAAGTCGAAGCCGTGGTTGTGGTACAGGAATTTCAGCCCAGCGCTCCGCGCCTCCCGGCCGGCCTCGGTGAATTCGTCGGCCACCTGCCGGTACCCGGCGACGTTCTGCACCGAGTCCGGCAGCGAGGGCACAACGACGTATCGCACGCCGAGCACGCGGGCGTTGTCCAGTTCCTGTTGCCAGTCCCCGCGAATCGCGTCGAGGCTCAGGTGGGTGAGCACCGCGCGCAAGCCCGCCCGGTCGAGCATCGCGCGAAAGGCTTGCGGCGTATGGCCGTAGAGCCCGCTGACGCCGACCGTCGAGTACCCGATCTCCGCCAGCCTGTTCAGTGTGCCCTGCGCGTCACCGGTCATGAGCGAGCGCACGGTGTAGAGCTGGATACCGATATGACCTCGCGGCACGGTGGTCAGTGGTGCCGCGATCGCCGTGCCGGGCAGGAAACTCGCGGCCACGGCCGAGCCGAGAGCGAACCGCAGGAATCCGCGGCGGGAGTCGTCCACGAGAAGCCTCCTCGAGCTGGTGGGCGGATCAGTTCACGATGACGACGGTATGACCGCTGCTGAGCACACCGAGGTCGTCGGTGACGGTGAGCCGGGCGGTGTAGACGCCCTTGCGCGGATACGCGTGACTCGCTGTCTGGCCGTCGGCCTGGGTGTTGTCCCCGAAGTCCCACTTGTACGAGGCGATCGTGCGCCCGGCAGCCGGGGTGGCCTTCGCCGACAAAGCGACCGTCACCGGGGCCGTGCCCGATGTCGGGGACGCGGTGACGGTGACCCCGCTGCCCGTGCCCGGTTTCCGCACGCCTTCGCCGTTGAACTGCAGCCAGTCCAGCGACAACAGGTCAGGCTGCGCCGGAGTCCACAGTGGATTGGTGACCACGGCGTAGAGCTTGATCGGCCGCCCTGGGTTGGTGAGCGCGACCGTCGGTGAGATCAGGTTGTTCCACCCGCCGGTGTTCGCGACGTCGACGGCCCCGAGCACCGGGCCGGTCGGCGAGTCCGCGCGGAACTCGATCTTCCCGCCGATCCCACCTGACGCCACCCCGACGGTCACCGAGCCGATGCCGCTCAGGTTGATCGGGTCGTACGCGACCCAGTCGCCGTGCTCGATTTCCCCGAGCCGTTTCCCTGCCGACGCCGACGCGTTCGAGACGACCTGTGCGCCGCCCTGCGGGCCTCCGGTCTGCTCGAGGTGCTCGGCTTCCTTGTGCCTTGGCTCAAGCGTGGCGTATGCGGACCCGGTCAGGCTCGGCACGCCGTCGCGGCCACCACCATCCACATAGGACGCACTGAGCGCGGCGAACAGGTTCTGCCCCGGCCCGTGGCTGTCACCGCTGTCCGTGGAGACCTCGCCGCGGCAACCCGTGACGTTGTCCATCGGGTGGACGTGCGAATCATGGCCTAGCTGCGATTGCACCACGACTTTCGAGCAGTCGATGCGGCCGTCCTCGCGGTCGCTCACCTCGACGACGAACGGGATCCTGTCGCCGAACTCGAACATCCCGCCGTTCGGCGGCGTGATGATGGTGACGACCGGCCGGGTGTTGCCCGAGGTGATGTCGGTGACGGCGACCGCGGTGAGGTCGTTGGTCGTGCTCGTGACGGTCAGTCTCGCCGGGAAGCGTCCCGGTTCGGTATAGACGTGGGTCGGGTTCGGTTCGGTCGAATCCACTGTGCCGTCCCCGTCGAAGTCCCACGCGTAGGTGATCGGCTCGTCCTTGCCGCCGGCCGAACCCGCGCTGGAGAAGTTCACCGTGAGCGGGTGCCGTCCGCTGTCGGCCGACGTCGTGATCTTCGCCGTCGGCGGCCTGCCTTCGGCCACGTAGTCGATCCGGTAGATGCCGGCGCCGTCGTTGGTGCCGCCGCGTCCGGTGCCGCTGCCCTCGCCGAAGTCGATGACGTACAACGAGCCGTCGGGGCCGAAATGCGAGTCGAACGGCTGGATCCACGACATATCCGGGAGAATGCCGTTGATCGAGTTCAGCTCACCCTTGTGCACCGGCGGGAACCGCGGGTCGGTGAAGGTCTGGTCCTCCTGCTGGACCGACATCACCTTGAACCACTTGCGGGTCAGTTCGTAGTTGAACCACTTGCCGTCGAAGTACTCGGGGAACTTGGTGACCAGCGGGTTCGCCGGGTCGTAGGCGTACACCGGGCCCGCCATCGGGCCGCCACCGCCGGTGCCGAGCTCGGGGAACTCCGGCGAAGCCGAGTAGGCGTACCACATCCACGCCGGGACGGCGGGCGGAAGCTCGGTCAGGCCGGTGTTGTTCGGCGAATCGTTGATCACCTTGGCGCAGTCGAATTTCGCCTTCGACGTAGCGGTGGCGAAGTCGTAGTCGTTGAACGGGGTGTTCTTGCCGGTGCAGTACGGCCAGCCGTGGTTGCCCGCCTCGGTGATGCGGTTGAACTCCACGGTGCCTTCCGGGCCCCGGTTCGGGTTCGTGACCTGTGAGTCCGGGCCGTAGTCGGCGACGAGCAGCGCGTCGGACTTCGGGTCGGTGGTGATCCGGAACGGGTTGCGCACGCCCATCACGTAGATCTCCGGCCGGGTCTTCGCGGTGCCCGGCGCGAACAGGTTGCCCGCGGGAACGGTGTAGGTGCCGTCGGCCTGCGGGGTGATCCGCAGGACCTTTCCGCGCAGGTCGTTGGTGTTGCCCGCGGTGCCCTGGGCGTCCCAGGCGCGCCGGCCCTCGCGCTCGTCGATCGGCGCGAAACCGTCGGAGGCGAACGGGTCGGTGTTGTCCCCGGTGGCGACGTACAGGTTTCCGTGCCGGTCGAAGGTGATCGAGCCTGCCATATGTGAATTGGCCCGGCCTTCACCGCGGTAGGTCGGGATCTCCAGCAGGCGTTTCTCCGTGGCGGGGTCGACCGTGCCGCCCGCGACGGTGAACCGCGAGACGTTGAGCCGTTTCTCCACCTTGTCCGAGTACAGCAGGTAGACGTGGTTGTTCTCGGCGAAGCGGGGATCCAGGGTGAGCCCGAGCAGCCCGTCGGACTGGTTCAGCATGTCCGAGGTGTACTGGAAGTCGAGCGCGGTGGTGACGCGCAGCGTGGCCTGGTCGACGATCTTCAGCGCGCCGGTGCGCTGGATGTAGAACACCCGGCGATCTGGTGCGACGGCGATTTCGAACGGGTCCGCGAGTCCTTCGGTGACCAGCGGGACACGCTGGTAGTTGCCGGTCTGGGTGGCCGAGCAGTCACCGGGTTTGACCCCGGCCGCCCACTCGATCCCGCCCAGCAGATGGGACAGGAAGTTCCCGTCGGTGAACTTGGCCGGGTCGTGCCCGCCCGCGGTGAACCACGAGCGGCCGCCTTCGTAGTTCTGGCACCACGAATACGGGTGGTCGACGCCCTCGTCGAGGCCGGTGATCCCGTCGCGCACCTTGATCTGCGCGAGCGTGTGCACCTTGCCGGTCGGGTTGGTCTTCCAGTTGTACCATTCCTCGTTCTGTTCCCAGAGCTCCGGAAGGTCCTCAGTGGACGGATGGACCCGGTCGAGCACCTTGACCCGGCCGGTCTGCGGGACCGGGTGCTGGTCGAAGATCGCGCCCACGAGCCCTTCGTACCAGGCCCAGTCCCGCTCGCTCGCCGAAGCCGCGTGCAGCCCGGTGTATCCGCCCCCTGCGCGGATGTACCGCTGGAACGCGGCTCGCTGGGGCTCGTCCAGCAGCGCGCCGGACTCCGGCGTCGAGTTGGTGTTGTTGAAGACCACGGCCTTGAACCGGGAGAGGTTCTCGTCGGTGAACGCGGCCGCGTCGTCGGTGGCGACGACGTCGAAATGGTTCTCGGCACCGAGTTTCTTGATGGCCTCGATGCCCGCGGGGATCGAGTCGTGCCGGAAGTTCGTCACCTTGGAGAACACGAGCACGCTGAATTCCGGGTGGGCGGAAGCGGGCGGTGCGGTGAGTCCCGCGGTGACCAGCGCGAGTGCCAGCGCGGAGCTGATCATCACGCCTGTCCGCCGGAACCGGGGCCGGGTCGGGAAACGCATCGTTGGGTTCCTTTCGGCGGTACGGAGGCTAGAAGGCGTTCGTCCCGATCACGGCCGCGCGGGCGGCGGCCCGGCGCTGGTCGGACTTGGCCTCCAGCGCCGCACCCCGGTCCGCGGACTTGGCTGTGGCCGCGGTCTGCGGGCTCGCCGCGAGTTGCGTGAACTGCCCGGACACCGTGCCGCGAACGCGGTTGCCCTCGCCCGTCGGCGCGGGGGCGTTGTCCGTCCCGGCGAGGTCACCGCGCACGATGTTGTTGCCCACGCGGACCTCCGCGGTGTTCCCCGAAATCGTGAGGTCACCACCCCAGTAGCTGGCTTCCGCGCAGACCGTCACCGGTCCGTCGGCGCCGATCTGCAGCTTGCCCGAGTTGGTGGTGTAGACCGCGTCGCCGTAGACCTCTCCGCCGCAGAACACCGAGCCGAGAGCCGCGCCCGACACCGCCAGGTCACCGCCGACGACGACCCCGTCCAGGTCCACATAGGACACACCGGTGCCGGTGACCTTCTTGTCCAGAAGTGAGTTCTCGGCGAAGATCTCCCCCGCTGTCGCCGTGACGTCGCCCTTCACATGGGCGCCGCTGGCGAAGGCGTAGGTCACGCGCTCGGGGTGCGCCGGCGCGGTCACCTGCACGGACCCGTGGACCAGCCCACCGGCGAGGAACGTGCCGTACGCGTCGGCCAGTACGACGTTGCCGCGGACGGTGGTGCCCAGTGCGTCGAAGAAGCCGTCGTCGGCGACACGGACGCTCTTGGCGAAGTCGCCACCCGTCACCACGAGATTCGCCCCGGGCTCCACGGTGACCTCACCGGTCACCTTCGTGCCGTCGAGAACACAGGATTTTCCCGCCGGGACCAGAAGATCTCCCGGAACGGTCACGGCCCCGGCGTCACCGACGCAGTGGGTCGTCAGGCCCGCGCTCGCGGGTGCGGCGAAGGCGACCAGCCCCAGACTTGAGGCGGCGGCCACCACCGAGAATGCGGCGATCGACCGGCGGCGAACACGACGTGAACCGGACATGGGGACCTCTCCGTTGAGTGTCGGGCGACCATGCTGGTGCTTCTGAAAGCGCTTTCAAACCCCGGGGCAAACGGTAGCGGCCCGAAACAGAAGGATCAATAGGGCATTTGGGGCAAGGCAGCGGCTAATTCGGAGGCGCCGCCGGGTGCCGCTCGAGTAGGTTGCGGTTCGCCGCTCACCCGAGCGCCTGTCGCTGAAGGACTGATGACTTTGATTTCGGCCGCCCACCGCCCCAGCCGCCGCGCACGCGGCCCCGAAGTCATCGCACTCCTCAGCCCAGAAAGGCACTCATCCCGTGCTTTCCCGGATCCAATCCGCCCTGCGCGAAACCATCAGCCATGATGCGCCCAGGGTCGGCCCGTTCCTGATCCATTTCAACGCCGACAGCGACCACCCGTACCGCAACTACGCGATCCCCGACGACGGCGCTGAGCCGACGCCCGCGGACGTGGCGGACCTGGTGGCCGCATTCACCCGGCGTGGCCGTAAGCCTCGCCTGGAATACCTCAGCCCCGTACCGGCGGTGGACGCCGCGCTCGAGGCCGCCGGGTTCACTGTGGACACCCGGCTGCCGCTGCTGACCGTGACTCTCGAAGAGTTGCGGATTCCCGACGCGCCAACGGATGTCTACGTGGTCCAGGCCACCTCGGACGCGGACCTGCGCGCCAGCGCGGTGGTCCAGAACATGGCTTTCGACGCGGAAACCGTCGTCTCGCAAGCGGATGTCGAGCGACTGCGCGACACCGGCACCGACGGCGGCCTGGTCGTGCTGGCCCGATGGGCCGGAAAACCCTGTGGTGCGGGGATGTTCCTGCCACCTCGGGACGGCCTGGCCCAGATCGCCGGCGTCGCGGTGCTTCCCGAGTACCGGCACCGCGGCATCGCATCCACGGTGAGCGCGGAACTGACCCGGCGGGCGTATGCCGCCGGGGTCACGCCGTACCTGGAGACCGAAGCCCATAACGCACGACGGCTCTACGGTCCGCTCGGGTACACCACGATCGGCGAGATGATCGCCATTTCGCTGCCGGGGTAAGGATTCCTCGCGGTCGGCCGGGCGGTTCGCACCGCCCGGCCGTCCGCTTACAACCGCGCCAGGCGCACCGCCTCCGCCATCGCCCGGTACCCGGCGTCGCCCGGGTGCAGGTGGTCGCCGGAGTCGTATTCGGCCTTCATGATCAGCGGGTCCTGCGGATCCCGGATGGCCGCGTCGAAATCGACCACGCCGTCGAACAGGCCGCCGTTCCGGATGAACTCGTTGACCGCGAGCCGGGTCGCTTCGAGCGTCTCGTCGTAGACCCGCCAGCCCTTGAACGGGGTGATGGTGCCGCCGAGCACCCGGATCCCCGCCGCGTGCGACCGCGCGATGATCTGCTTGTAGGCGCCGATGATCTGGTCGGGATCGGTCTGGTGCGGGTCCTGCTGGATGTCGTTGATGCCTTCGAGCACGATCAGCGTCCGGACGCCGGTCTTGGTGAGGACGTCGTCGTTGAACCGGGCGAGGGCGTTGCGGCCCGCTCCGCCCGGTCCGCCGAGCAGGAGCCGGTTCGCGCTGATCCCGGAGTTCACCACGCCGTGGCGCAGTGGCTTCGGCAGCACCTTCATCCGGTCGGCGAGATAGTCGGGCCAGCGGTGGTTGGCGCCGGTGGTGGAGCCGACGCCGTCGGTGATCGAGTCGCCGAGCGTGACGACCGAGCCGTTCGCCCCGGAGCCCCGGACGTCGACTTCGGTGACGTAGTGCCAGACCGAAGTGCGCTGGTCGTACGCGGCGCCCGTGGCGTCGAGCGAGTGGTCACCGTTCTGGGTGTAGAACGACGTCTGGCTCGCCGCCGGATGATAGGTGACGGGCCCGGACGGCAGCGGGGTGAACGTCGTGACGAGGAGGTCGGTGTCGTCGGGCACGGCGAGCGCCACCGCGTCGCTCTGCACCTCGGCTCCGGCCGGGATCGTCACCGAGGGGCTGCCGCCGAAGGTCAATTCCCGGACGGTGCCCGGTACCGCGTCGGCGGTCCCGGTGGCCGCGCCGACGGCGACCGACGCGTGCCCCATGACGAGCGGCGCCGTGCCGAACAGGTTCGAGAGGCGCACCCGCGCGGACGAACCGCCGACGCTGGCATGGACCACGTTCCGGATGGAGTAGTTCGGATAGCCGTTGGGGGTGTTCGAAACCGGCCCGGCCGGCGCGGCACCCCAGGTGCCCACCCAGCCGCCGGAACCGACCGCCACCGTTGGAGAAGCCGGAAGTTGGGTGTTCGCCTGCGCGCCGGTCGTGAACACGAGCGCGGCGGTCACGGCGAGTACTACCGCCCGGGCCTTGATGATCACCATTGATCCTCCACAGTCCGCAATTACCCGACTATAAAAGGAAATCGGTGACAAACCGGCATTCCTGTCCGGTTCTGTCACCGCTTGACCGGACGGACAGAGGTCCGCCAAACCGCCGCACACTGACCACCCTCGGGGCGGATGTCAATAGGCCATTCTGGTTGGTAATTCACCATCTCTGACTCGCTACGAAAGTCGGGTGTCCATATCTCGATTCGTGCATACATTCACTGACCAGCGCACTAACCCCTTCCCCGCCCGCTTTCTCGGCCAAGGAGTCACACGATGCTCAGGAAGTCCTTCTTCGCAGGAGCCGCTGGCCTCGCATTGCTCGTCGCCCCGCTGACCGCCACCGCGGCCACCGCCGCTCCCGCCGCGACCAGCGCTCCGACGACGGTCGCCGCCACCACTGTCTTCTACAACTCCTCCGGTGCCCCGAGCTTCCGCAGTGCCATCGCCGCGGGCGTCGCCAACTGGAACCGGTCCGTGTCGAACGTCAAGCTCCAGGAAAGCTCCTCGGGCGCGTCGCTGACCTACACCGAGGGCAACGACCCCCAGGGCTCGTACGCCCAGACCGACGGCCACGGCAACGGCACCATCTTCATCGACTACACCCAGGCCGAGCAGTACGACATCACCCGGATCACCGCCCACGAGACCGGTCACGTACTCGGCCTGCCCGACCACTACACCGGCCCGTGCTCCGAGCTGATGTCCGGTGGTGGCCCCGGCCCGTCCTGCACCAACGCGAACCCGAACGCCACCGAGGTCTCCCGCGTCAACTCGCTGTGGGCCAACGGCCTGCGGGCGCAGAGCAACGGCGTGATGGAGCGCATCTACGAGACCGTCACCGTACTGGCGGCGCACTGATCCTCCGCCATAGCGAGTGGGCCGCAGCCACGCTGCGGCCCACTTTCGCGTTCCGTGAACTTGTCGGTGGGTGCTGGCAGACTCGCTCCCCAGCGGCGACATAGAGGAGTGCGATGAGCAGCGGTGGATGGTCCAAGGCCAGGCTCGGCCGGATGCACGACGTCATGGCGGGGTACGTCGAGCGCGGGGAGGTGCCGGGGCTCGTCACGCTGGTCAGCCGCCGCGGCGAGACGCATGTCGACGTCCTGGGGGCGAAGACGCTCGGCGGCGACGATCCGATGCGGCGGGACACGATCTTCCGGATCGCGTCGATCACGAAGTGTTTCGCCGCGGCCGGGGCGATGATGCTGGTCGAGGAATGCAAGCTGCGGCTCGACGAGCCGGTGGACAGATTGCTGCCCGAACTGGCCGATCGCCGCGTCCTCAAGCGGATCGACGGGCCGGTCGACGACACGGTGCCCGCGAACCGGCCGATCACCCTGCGGGATCTGCTGACCTTCCGCCTCGGGATGGGCATGATCCTCGGCCACCCCGAGGAGCTGCCCATCCAGCGCGCGATCGCCGAGCTGGAGCTCGCGGGCTTCGGCGCGCCGAACCGTCAGGCGGACTACGGGCCGGACGAGTGGATGCGCCGGCTCTCGACCTTGCCGCTGCTGCACCAGCCGGGCGAGCGGTGGCATTACAACACCGGGTCGTACATCCTGGGCGTGCTGATCGCGCGGGCGTCGGGTCAATCCTTGGAGACGTTCCTGCGCGAGCGGCTCTTCGACCCGCTCGGCATGCCGGACACCGGTTTCACGGTCCCCGCCGGGAAGCTCGACCGGTTCCCCGCCCAGTACCACGCCGATCCCGAGTCCGGGGAACTCGTCCTCGACGAGGAAGCGGGCAACGCCGAGTGGAGCGAACCGCCCGCGTTCCCGGACGCCGGCGGCGGCATGGTGTCCACTGTGGACGACTGTTTCGCGTTCGGCCGGATGATGCTGCACCAGGGAAAGCTCGGCGGTGAGCGCGTCCTGTCGCGGGCGTCGGTCGAGGCGATGACCACCGACCACCTGACGCCGGAACAGAAGGCGGTGTCCGGGTTCTTCCCGGGTTACTTCGACACCCGCGGCTGGGGACTCGGGGTCTCCATGGTCACCAAACGCGACGACGTCGCGTCGAGCCCCGGCCGGTTCGGCTGGGACGGCGGCACCGGCACGTCGTGGTACACCGATCCCGCGGAGGACCTGGTCGCGGTCCTGCTGACCCAGCGCGGCGCGTTCCCGCTGGCCTCGGGCGTGTACCTCGACTTCTGGACCTCGGTGTACCAGGCCATCGACGACTGAGGCCGGCATTGTGGTGACCGGGAAACCGTTCGTCCACTGCGATTCGCGCGCCTACGCTGGGCGACCATGATCGAACAACGCCCGGAGTGGACTCACGGGGTGCGGCGGATCGCGGTATTGACCGGCGCGGGCATCTCCACCGACTCCGGGATCCCCGACTACCGGGGCCCGGACGGCGTGTGGACCAAGGACCCGGAGGCGGTCGACGTGTTCACCTACGACAGCTTCATGGCGAAAACCGAGATACGGCAGCAGCTCTGGCAGCGCTATCTCGGCCACGCCGCGTGGCGGGCCCAGCCGAACGCCGCGCATCACGCCATCGCCGGATTGGCCATGGCCGGGCGCGCGGTGCGGATCCTGACGCAGAACATCGACGGCCTGCACCAGCGGACGGGCATCGCCGAGCGCAAGGTGCTGGAACTGCACGGTGGGCTGCGCTCCACGGGGTGCACGAGTTGCGACACGAAGACGGCGACCGAGGACGTCCTGGCGCGGGTGGCCGCGGGCGAGGCGGATCCGGCGTGCGCGAACTGCGGCGGGATCCTGAAACCCGCGATCGTGCTGTTCGGGCAACTGCTCGACGAGGACGTCATCGGGCGAGCCCGCAACATCGCCGCGGCGAGCGAACTCTTCCTCGTCGTCGGCAGTTCGCTGCAGGTGGAGCCCGCGGCGTCGCTGTGCGCGGTGGCTGTCGCGGCCGGTGCCCGGCTGGTGATCGTCAACCGCGATCCGACGCCCTACGACGACCAAGCCACGGCGGTGATCCGCGAACCCATCGGCGCCGCCGTACCCCGGATCTGTGCCGCACTCTCTTGACAGGAGCTCGGCCGGCGTTATATTAAACCTCCGAGTTAATTAACTAGGCGGTTCAGCGCAAATGATCGAAGACCGGCTCAGCAGCACCTTCGCGGCCCTTGCCGACCCGACACGGCGCGCCATCCTCGCGCGCCTCGCCTCCGGCGAAGCAACGGTCACCGAGTTGGCCGAACCGTTCACGATGAGCCTCCCGGCGATCTCCAAGCACCTGAAGGTTCTCGAGCGTGCCGGGCTGGTTTCCCGGAGCCGCACCGCGCAGTGGCGCCCTTGCCGGCTCGAAGCCGGCCCGCTCAGCGACGTCGCCGAGTGGGCGGAGCGGTATCGAACCTTCTGGGACGGAGGGTTCGACCGCCTCGACGAGCACCTGCGAGGGATACAGAAAGGAACCAAGCCATGACCGACGCCCCGCCGGGCACCAAGACCCGCGAGCTCACCCTCGTGCGGGTCTTCGACGCCCCGCGCGAACTCGTGTTCCAGGCGTGGACCGACCCCGCACATTTCGCCGGCTGGTACGGGCCGCGTGGTTTCACCACTCCCCTGTCGAAGATCGCCATGGATCCGCGCCCCGGCGGCGCGTGGAGCGCGTGCATGGTCCGCGACGACGACGGCACCGAATGCCACTCCCACGGCGTGTACCTCGAGTTCTCGGCACCCGCGCGGCTTGTGTTCAGCTGGACGATCGACGGCGGACCCGAAGAGGAATCGCTGATCACCATCGACCTCGCCGATCTGGGCGGTAAGACGAAGATGACCTTTACCCAGTCCGGATTCCTCACCGAAGGCGAACGCGCTGACGTCGAAGCCGGCTGGACCGAAACCCTCGTGAAGCTCGCCGAAAGGATGGGGAAATGACGATCAGCCTGCCCGCAGTAGTGTCCGCGAAAGAGTGGCAGAAGACTCGGGACGAGCTGCTGCTCAAAGAGAAGGAGCTCACCCGCGCGTCGGACGCCGTCAACGCCCAGCGTCGCAGGCTGCCGATGGTCGCCTTTCCCAAGGAGTACGTCTTCGACGGGCCGGACGGCAAGCAGAGCCTGCCGGAACTGTTCGACGGCCGGCGCCAGCTCATCGTTTACCACTTCATGATGCAGGCGGGCTCCGAGCACCGGTGCTCCGGCTGCTCGCTGGTGGTCGACAACATCGGCCACCTCGCCCACCTCCACGCACGCGACACGTCCTTGGTGGTGACGTGTCCCGCTCCCCTGCCGCAGATCGAGTCGTACAAGCGGCGCATGGGCTGGACTTTGCCGTGGTTTTCGGCCCTGGGCAACGACTTCACCGAGGACTGCGGGGCCGGCGACGGCTTCGGCGTCAGTGTTTTCCTGCGCGAGGGCGACGACGTCTACCGGACGTACTTCACCACCGGACGCGGCGGCGACCAGCTCGTCGGCACTCTTCGCTACCTCGACCTGACGCCGTTCGGGCGGCAGGAGGCCTGGGAGGAGTCCGGGCGCGGGACCGGCGATCCCGGCGATTGGTGGCGCCTTCACGATTCTTATGACAGTTAGGCAAGCATTACCGGATCAGGGGCTCTTGAGGCGGACTTTCGTTCATTTCAAGGGCCCCTGCTTCTTTTGTGCGTAATGATCAAAAGACGTCCACCAGCGCATTGCCCGAAAGGGCGGCACTTTAGGGCAGCCGAAAAGAGTCACGATCACGTCACACTGACAGAACTGTCCGATATCGTCGTAACAGCGGCCGCCGAACGGCCGAATACGAACATGCGCAAACGAGGAGAACACATCCCCCTGGACTGAGGAGAACGCGGTGAGCGCACGGCGGATACTGGTGCTGACAGCGGTGTTCGTCCTGGTCCTGGTATCCGTCGCGGCCGGATTCCTGTTTCCCGGCGAGGCTTCCAGTCACACGTTGGTCGTCGACCTCCGAGCCCTTCCCACCGCGGCCGAGCTGGATAAAAAGATCAAGGAAAACCAGACGGGGACCCCGCCGATCGTCATCGCCACCCCGTCCCAGATCACCGATTCCTGCATCGTGGCGGTTCCCGCTTCACCACTGAGCAATCCCGACTACTGGACCGCCCTCAACAACGACCCGATCACGTTGATCACCGACAACTCGCAGACCGGCCCGCCGGAGCTCCTGCAAAAGATCTACGGCGCGGATTCCGAAATCAAGGGCGAGAAGGCCTTCTGGGAAAGCACCAAGACCACCTCGACGGGATTCGACCCCGTCGCCGCACTGGTGACCTTCGCCGTGACCGCGGTGGTGATCACCGCCGGCCTGATCACGATCCGCCTCAGGCGATCGTCGCCGAACCGAGTGCCCGCGATGCGCGAAGCGGTTTCCGTGAACCAGCAGAGCGCCCGTCCCCACCATCCCCTGCCACAGCGGCAAATGGCGGGCGCCCGATCCGGCGGCACCCCACCGCCCCGGCAGCCCGCCCGGCCGGCTCAGCCGGTCCGGGGCATCGCGCCCGAGCTGACCCCGCTCGTCACCCGCGCCAACCGCCGCGCGATCGCGCGCACCCACATCAACTCCCACGGCGGTTATGTGGCCGTGGGCGACGTCGTCGTGTGGGCGGTGCTGCCGCCGACCGAGGAAGGCGTGGTCGTGCCGGACGACGAGCTCGACGTCCTCGGCGTCGACGAACGGGCCGAAACGCTGGTCGTCGCGCCGACCGGTTCCCCATCACCAGGAAGGAGACCGCGGCCATGACCCCACCTTCCGGGCTGGACGCGCTGCCCGTCCAGCCGGCCAAGAGCCGGTTGCTGCTCACCCTCGTCGTCGACACCTCGAGTTCGATGGCCGAAGGCGGCCGCATCGACGAGCTCAACCAGGCACTGCAGAACTGGCGCGGCGAACTGACCAGGAACGACCACATCCGCCGCCACGGCGAGATCGCGCTGATCACCTTCGGCAAGGACCACGTGGTCGCCCTCGACCCGTCCGGGCGGACCGCGGGACCGAGCACCGAGCCGTACGTCCCGGTGTCGGAGTTCAACCCGCCGACGCTGGAGGCGGGCGGGGTCACGCCGATGATCGACGCGCTCCAGTACGCGTTCCAGCTGCTCTCCGCCCGCCGCCAGCACCTGCGGTCCTCCGGGATCCCGCTGGTGAACCGCCCGCTGGTGTACCTGATGACCGACGGGGTGCCGACCGATTCCACCGGGCACCGCAGCGACCGCTGGCGCGACTTCGCCCCGGTGATCCGGCAGCAGGAATCAGGGAAACACCTGCTGTTCTTCGCCTTCGGGGTCGACGGCGCCGAGCAGGAGGTGCTGCAGGGCCTCGCGCCGCAGTCGTGGCGCTTCCTGTCCAACCTCTCCTTCGCCGAGGTGCTGACCCTGATGTCGGCCAGCATCGAGTCCGCGGCGTCGGAGACATCGCGGTCGAAACCGGCCGAAGAGGTCTACCGGGACGTGAACGCGCGGCTGGACAAGGACGCGCGGATCCGGAGCTTCCTGAAGGGAAACGGCTAAGTGGTTGCGAACCCGGGCTGGAAGGTCGTCTCGGCGACGACGAAGGGCGCCGGGCACAGCAGTCTGCACCGGCCCAACCAGGACCGCGAGATCACCCGCGCGCTCGCCGACGGCACGACGTGGGTCTACGCCGTCGCGGACGGCGCGGGCTCTCGCGCGCGGTCCGATCACGGCGCGCTGCTCGCGGTCGAGGCCGCCGCCACCGCCGCCGACCTCGTGTTCGGGCGCGGCGTCCCCAATTCCGTCGACGGCTGGCGGACCGCGGCCGAGAAGTTCGCCAAGGAAAGCCTCGACGTCTTCGACCGCCGCGTGGACTCCGACGTCCAGGGCCTGCGCGGGCTCATGCGCGAACCCGCCGGCGAACTGCGGGCGTCCTACGCCACGACCCTGCTCGCGGTGGTGTCCGCGCCGCCGTTCTTCGCCTACGTCAACGTCGGCGACTGCTTCCTGGTGGTCGACCGCGATCCCGGCGGCCCGTTCCTCGTCGTCACCGCGCCGGAGCGTGAACACGCGGGCGAGACGGTGTTCCTGACCTCGCGCCACCGCGGCGCCCACGTCACCCACGGCGTGATCATGGACGCCCGGATCCGCGGAGTGGCACTGTGCACGGACGGGCTGTGCGAGGGCATGCTCGCGAACCGGCAGACCCCGGACGGCAGGCTGCATTCGCTGGCACCGCCGGAGTTCTCCGCCTATTTCGACTACTTCAGCGCGCCAGGGCCGGACGACAACGAGCTCGCGACCAAGATCATGTCCCGGGAGTTCGCCGAAACCTCCGGTGACGACAAGACCATCGTCATGGCGGTGCGACGGTCATGAGCCTGTTCCTGCCCAGCGGACGCGAGATCCGCTTGGGGGACAAGGTACTCGGCAGCGGTGCCGAGGGGCTGGTGCACGATCTCGCGGACACCAAGGACCTGTGCGCGAAGATCTACCTCGACCCCGCGCCCGATCTCCACCAGCGGCTGATCGCGCTGATGCGGACCGAACCCGCGAGCTGGCTGGGCGACCACCCCGAGCACAAGTACGTGGCGTGGCCGCAGGAACCACTGATGGACGACACCGGCCGCACCCGTGGTTTCCTCATGCCGCTGGTGGAGGGCGAACCGCTGACCAGGTTGTTCGATCCGGAGGTGCGTGCCGGCGCGATCGAGGAGCCGAGCTGGCGGGTGCTCATCAGCGTCGGCGCCCGCGCGGCCCGGCTGCTCGGGAAACTGCACGCCGCCGGGGTGGTGATGGGCGACGTCAGTGCCGCCAACATCCTGGTCTCCCCCGGCGGGCACGTGACGCTGATCGACTGTGACACCGTCCAGTTCACCGATCCGGTCACGCAGGTTCTTTATCGCTGCGAGAAACTGACTCCCGAGTACGCGCCGCCCGCCTCGAACGGGTCGGCCACGCAGGTGCTCTCCCCCAGCCACGACGCCTTCAGTCTGGCGGTGCTGATCTGCCAGCTGCTCATGGAGGGCGAGCACCCGTTCGAAGGGGTGCCGTCGAACCCGGCGGACATGGACGCGCTGGCGTCGGACAACATCCGCCTGCAGAACAACCGGATCGTCTTCCCCGAGCGGTTCACCCCGGTGCCCGGCGCGATCCCGGTTTCGGTGCTGCCGCCCGAGATCCTGCGGCTCGCCCAGGCCTGTTTCGGGGAGGGACACCGCAATCCCGACGCGCGGCCGACGCCGAGCGCCTGGGAATCGGCGCTGGAACACGTCGGATTCGAGCTGATGGGCTGCCGCGTGAACGACCGGCATCTCTACCACAACTCGCTGCCGGGCTGTGTGTGGTGCGCGCGGATGGCACAGGGCTTCGACGACCGCTATCCACTCCGCCGGGTCGCGCCTCGCATCGTCATCCCGCAGCAGGGCATGCCCCAGGGTCAGGCTCCCTGGCCTCCCATGTATCCGGTGCCACAGCAGGAAGTCACCAAGAAGTCGGTGAAGGACTACGCGCGGGTGATCGGTCTGTGGATCGCGATCACGGTGGCCGTGTTCGTCCTGCTCGCAGTGCTGGGATCGCTCTTGTGACCGGCGAGATCCTGCGGGTGGCCGACCTGCACCGGGACTGCCGGGTGCTCGGGCCGGGCAGCCGGTTCGCGGTATGGGTCCAGGGCTGCCCGCTGTCCTGCCCGGGGTGTATCAGTCCACAGTGGATCCCGTTCGACGGCGGCCGGGCCATGGACGTCGACACGCTCGCCGAAGAGATCGCGGACACGGCCGTCGACGGGCTGACGATCTCCGGCGGCGAGCCGTTCGCCCAGGCACCAGCGCTGACCAGGCTCGTGGCGGCGGTCCGGGAGCGGCGTGACCTGTCCGTCCTGTGTTACAGCGGATACCGGCTGTCCTGGCTGCGCGAGCGGGGTGACACCGCGCAGCGGGACCTGCTGTCGCGGCTGGACGTCCTGATCGACGGGCCGTATTCGGCGCGCCTGCACGCCGACCTCCGCTGGCGCGGGTCGTCGAACCAGCGGGTCCACCGGCTCAGTTCGCGGGACCTGCCCGGGTTCGACGGTCCTGACGTCAGCGCCGGTCTCCAGCTGGAAGTGACCGCCGGCGGCGACGTCCAGTGGCTGGGTGTTCCCCCGATACCCGGATTCCGGCAGGAGTTCGAACGCAGGCTCGGCCTCGCGCCCGCTGTCGGGCAGGAGGCCGCGCGATGAGCAAGTCACCCAAGTACAGCGCGGTCCGGACCGGGGACGAACGCAAGTCGCGGCTGGAGCAGGAGCGGCACGCCCGCGAGCGGCGGCGCAGAGCCGAAGAGACCACGAGGGCAGACGCCGCGTTGGCCGAGTCCCAGCGAGCGGCCCGAGTCCGGCTGGCCGAGGTCTCCCTTCGCCAGGGAGAAGCCGCGCTGGAGAACGTCCGGCAGTCGCTGCTCGAAGCGTCCACAGTGGACAAGGTGTCCGCGGTCGTCCGGCGGCTCGACGAGATCGACGGGAAGACCTGGCAGGCCGCCCGGCACGCCGAACAACGCCGCGCCGCCGAAAGCCTGCTCACCGAACTGCGTGCCCGGCTCGCCGGGTTGCTCGCCGACGCGGACGAAACCGCTATCCCGCTTCAGAAACTCACCCAGGCCGAGGAAGCGTGGCCGTACATCCGCGCCAAACTGGACGCGGACAACCCCGCGGAGGCGCTCGACCTCGGCGGGCAACTCGCCGCGCGGCTCGACGAGATCGAGCGGACGCTGGACGCCGCCATCGAACGGATTTCGGCCAGACGGGAAATGCTCGCCTCCATTGTGGACGCGTTGCCCGCGCTGGGGTTCTCCATCGAGCTCGACTCCTTCCTCGAACGCGCCGACGGCAGCATCGGCGTCCAGGCCCGGCGCCGCACCGGCGAACCACTGGCCGTCGTCGTGGAGGACGTCAGGCAGGACGAATACCGCGTCAACTACCTGCGGGACAACGGTTCCGGTGGTGCCGTGACGCTCGACCGGCGGGCGTGCTCGGCGCTGAAGGACCTCGGCGAGCAGCTCAACGAGTCCGTGCGCCGGACCGGGTTCGACGCCGGCACCCTCACCTGGGACGGCGACGACGGCGAGCGCACGCCGGGACACACCCGCACCGCACGGCGCCGGCCGAGCTCGTCGGCCCGGTGGGAGGAGTCGTGACGAGCCCGGTTCCCACCGCCGCGCCCTGGTTCGCCCGCGCCTACCACGAGATCCACCGGGACCGGCATCTCGTGCTGCACGGCAACATCGACGACCTGGTGTGCTGGGACCAGTCCTACCAGTCGTTCTGGACGGCGATGTCGAAGTTCCTCGCCGTCACCGGGTTCGTCGCGTCGGCCCGGTTCGACCTGGTGGACGGACTGTCCTATCCGGACGACGACAGCCGGAAATTCTTCGAATCCCGGCTCTACCCGGCGACTCCCGTGCTGGTGACGGAGGACGGTGTGCCGCCGAGCGGGTCGCGCGGCAAGATCCTGTCCGAGTCCACGCGGCGGCTGCAGCAGCGGATGTCCGCCGCGCGCGCCGACATCCGGACCACCGCGGATCTGCTCGCCGGCACCCGGGACATGCTCGTCCAGCAGGACCGGGCGTGCGCGATCGTCATCGACCAGGCCGACCTGATGTTCAGCGCGGACGCGGCGACCGAGGAGCGGTACCAGACGAACCTCGCCTATCTCCGGCGGATGATCACCGACTCGGCGAACGCCCCGGCCCGCACCGGGGAATCGTTGCGCAACATCGTGGTGCTGGTGACGAAGAAGCTCACGGCGTTACCGGACTGGGTGCACCGCGACAACCCGCACGTCGCCACGATCGCCGTCGAGCATCCCGGCCCGGCCGAACGCGCCGACTTCCTCCGGAGCATCCTGCCGCGCTTCCACGAGGGCCTGGCGCTTTCGCCGGAACAGGTCCGCAAAACCGCGACCGCGCTGGCGGTCCTCACCGACGGCATGACCGTCCGGGACGTCAACGCGCTCGCCGCGACCTCCCGCCTGGCCGAGATCGCGCCGACGTCGGCCAGGGAACTCGTGATGCGCCACCGGTTCGGCATCCGCGAAGACCCCTGGGAGCGGCTGGACCTCACCAAGGTCCTGACCGCGGAGGAGCATCTCGCGCGGCGGGTGATCGGCCAGGACATGGCCGTCCGCAAGGTGACCGACGTGCTCGTCAACGCGCGAGTCGGCGTCGACTTCGGAGCCGGCGACGACCGGACGGTCACCCGGCCCAAGGGCGTGTTCTTCTTCGTCGGCCCGACCGGGGTCGGCAAGACCGAACTGGCCAAGGCGATCGCCGAACTCGTCTTCGACGACGAAGGCGCGTTGCGGCGCTTCGACATGAGCGAGTTCAGCCAGGAGCATTCGAGCGAGCGGCTGACCGGCGCTCCCCCGGGCTTCGTCGGGCACCAGAACGGCGGCGTGCTCACCAACTGGATGATGGAACGCCCGTTCAGCGTGGTGCTCTTCGACGAGATCGAGAAGGCCAACCCGAAGATCTTCGACAAGTTCCTGCAGATCATCGACGACGGCCGGATCACCGACGGGCAGGGTCGCACGGCGTACTTCTCCCACTCGATCGTCATCTTCACCTCGAACATCGGCGCGTCCGGCCTGCACAACGTCCTCTCGGAGTTCCCCCGCGACGCCCCGCCCGGCTACCCGGTGATCGAGAAGCACTTCCGCGACGCCGTCGCGCGCCACATGGCCGAGGAACTCGGCAGGCCGGAGATCCTCGGCAGGCTCGGCAGCGGCATCGTGGTCTTCGACATCCTGCGCGACGACGTCGTGTGCCGGATCGTCACGAAGTTCCTCGACCAGCTCGTCGCGTCGGCCGCGGCCCGGGGGTTCGAACTGGTGCTGCACCGCCGGGCGATCGAACAGGCGGTGGCCGACGCGGTCGCCGAAAGCGGTGCGGCGCTGGGTGCCCGGCAGATCCGCAGCCCGCTGCTGGAGGAATGGGTCCGCGTCCCGTTGAACCGCTGGATCATCGGGAACTCCCCGGTGAAGGGCACCCGGATCTGGGTGCGCAGATCCGCCGGCGGGCCGCCGTTCACCGTCGAGGAGTTCCCCGCCGACACCGACGCTGACACCGGTGAACAGGGGGAGGAATGACGGACCCCACCTCCCGGATCGATCGGTACGAGCTGATGAGCACGCTGAGCCCAGCCGAATTCGCCGACTACCTCGCCGCCGAGACAGAGCTGGAACAGCAACTCTTCGACGCCGCCACCGATTTCGCCCGGCAGTCCGCCTTCGACAAGGCCGAGGATGTCCTCGAACACGCCATCACGCTGAACCGGACCCTGCGCTCCATCGCCGAACGTGAACTGGCCCGCCAGGACCTCACCGACGCGCGGTACCGCCGATGGCTGAGCGACACCCGTGACGACTCCTCCGGGATCATCTACCTGCTACAGGGCCAGCTCTACCGGAATCGCGCCGACGAGCGGCTGCTGGCGGGCGAGGTGAGCGACGCCTGCGCCGTTCTGGCCAAGGCCAGCCGGTGCTATCAGGACCTGATCGCCGCCGCGCTGCCGCAGCACGAGTTCGCGACGCTCGCCTCCGACCTGCTCCAGACGAAGATCGAATTCCTGCGCGCGGCCGTCGCGCTGCGGCGCGGGAAGTACGAAGTCGCGCGGGAAGGTTTCCACCAGGCGAAGGTCACCGGCACGTATCTGCTGGAGCAGCTCGCCGGGTGCACCGGCGCCCGGCTCAGCGTGTCGGTCAAGGAACTCCAACGCGAGTTCGCCGGTCAGCAACGTCATACGCATGTGATGCTCAAGTACGCGGACTTCTTCTTCCGGATCCAGTCCGGCGACTTCGAGTACGCCATCGGCTGCGCGCACGACACCGTCTCGCTGTACGAAGCTTTGCTGCAGAGCGCGCTGAGCGACAAACTCGCCAAGGACGAGCAGGACCTTCGCGAGATGGAGCTGGAGTACTTCCGCGGCTGGCTCGCCTGGGCGAAAGCGGAGTACGCGGTGACGAACGAGGAGTGGGACGACTGCGTCTCGTTCGTCAACCGAGCGCGGCAGAACTGGTTCCGCAGCGGCGATCTGGCGATGAGGCACGCGCTGCGCGGCGTGATGTCGCCCCAGGTCGAGACCGCGAACACGGAAATGCTGCTGCAGAGCACCTTGCGGCGCTGCCGTAGCGAAAGACGCCTCAACGAGCAGCTGGAACAGCTTCGGGACGAGAACCGGAAGCTGGGCAACATCTATCTGGCAGGAGGAAACATGAGCCACGAAACGGGAAACATCAACGTGCCGGGCCAGGTCACCGGGAACATCATCGGCGGCAAGAAGAACAAGGCCACCACCGAGCGGATCAGCGGGAAGAACGTCCAGATGGCCGAGCTGCGCGACCTCGCCGAGCAGCTGGCCGAGCTGCGGGACGCCAGTGCCGCGGGCGCGCGCACGGACCAGGAGAAGGCGGCCGTCGAGGAGATCGACCTCGCCGAGCAGGACGCCCGGCGAGGCGACGAGAAAGGGGCCCGGCGACACCTGGCGGCCGCCGGCAAGTGGGCGTTGGCGCTCGCCGAGAAGCTCTCGCTGCCGGTGGCGGAGGCCGCCATCAAAGCCAGTATCGGCGCCTGATCCACGGGTTTCCGGCCGTGGGCCCGGGTGCCGCGACACACCCGGTGCCCACGGACGAACCTGCCGCATGGCGCGTCCGCCAGCGAAGGACTGTGTGAATTCCCCGTGAAGCCGTCCCGAATATGTCGACATCTTCTGAAGTTCGGCGGTCCAGAAGATGTCGACATATTCGGGGGCGCTTTACGCCGACTTCACGGGGAACTGGGGGGTGGTCAGTAGATGTTGGAGGGGCGGACCATGCCTTCGGCGAGGTCGCCGAAGCCGGGTGCGATGATCGCGCCGGGGTTGCCCATCACCTCTTCGACCACGAGGGTTTCGGTGGTGAGCAGCAGGGCCGCGATGGACGCGGCGCTCTGCAGCGCGGACCGGGTGACCTTGAGCGGGTCGATCACCCCGAAGGCGAACATGTCACCGTATTCGCCGGTCATGGCGTTGAAGCCCTCGCCGAGTTCCATCGACGTCACGCGGTCCAGTACTTGCTGGCCGTCGTAGCCGGCGTTGATCGCGATCCACCGCAACGGCTCCGCGAGCGACTGGCACACGATGTCGCGGCCGATCGCCGCGTCACCCGTGAGATCGAGAGCCCGCGCAGACGCTTCCGCCTGCACCAGAGCGGTGCCACCACCGGCGACGACGCCGTCCTCGATCGCGGCCCGCGTCGCGGACAGCGAGTCCTCCACGCGGTGCTGCTTCTCCTTGAGCTCGACACCGGTCGCCGCGCCGACGTGGATCACCGCGACACTGCCGGAAAGCCGCGCGATACGGGCCTGCAGGCTGTCCTGGTCGTGCTCGTTCTCGGCCCGCTCCAGCTCCCGCTTGATCTGCTCGATCCGCGCCGACACCGACCTGTCCTCACCGGCGCCGCCGACGAGCGTGGTGCTGTTCTCGGTGATGGTGATCCGGCGGCAGCGGCCGAGGTTCTCCAGCCGCACGGAATCCAGCGTCCGCCCCGAATCGTTGGTGATGACGTCACCCGCGGTGAACACGCCGAGGTCTTCGAGCTCCGCCACCCGTCGGTGCCCGAAACCGGGTGCCCGCACCACGACCGAGGCGAAGGTGTTGTGGACGTTGTTCGCCACCAGCATGCCGAGTGCTGGCCCGTCGACGTTCTCGGCGAGGATCACCAGCGGGCTGCCGGTGCGCTGAACCTGCTCCAACACCGGCATCAGCATCTGGACGCGCGAGATCTTTTCGTTGGTCAGCAGGATGTACGGGTTCTCGAAGACCGTTTCCATCCGGTCCTTGTCCTGCGCCATGTACGGCGAGATGTAGCCGTTGTCGAACTCGACGCCGTCGACGAAGCTGACGTCGAGGCCGAACGCGGGCGACTCCTCGACGGTGACCACACCGGTCTCGCCGACGCGGGCCATCGCCTCGGCGATGACGTCCCCGATCTCGGTGTCGTTGTTGGCCGAGAGCATGGCGACATGGGCGAGGTCGGCTTGTCCGTTGACCTGCTTCGCCCGCTCCTTCAAGGTGGCGATCACCGCGGTCACGGCCTGCTGGATCCCGGTCTTCAGCATCATCGGGTTGGCGCCGGTGTCGACAGCGCGCAGGCCTTCCCGCACGATCGCCTGCGCCAGTACCGTCGCCGTGGTGGTGCCGTCGCCCGCCACGCCGTTGGTCTTCATGGCGACTTCCTTGACCAGCTGGGCACCCATGTTGGCGAACGGGTTGCGCAGCTGGATCTCCTTGGCGATCGTGACGCCGTCGTTGGTGATGGTCGGCGCGCCGGTCAGCTTTTCGATGACGGCGTTGCGCCCTTTAGGGCCCAAAGTCACTTTCACCGCGTCGGCGAGCGCGTTGACGCCCGCCTCCAGCAGCTGTCGCGCCTCGACGTTGAACCGCAGATCCTTGGCCATTTAATTCACCTTCACAGTCGCGGGTTTCTTCTTTTTCTCTCAAGGTCACAGTGCGGATGTGGTTGCTACGGAACGAGAATCGCCCTGCCGCGCACGTTGCCCTCGTCAAGATCGGAGAGGGCGCGCGCGTAGTCGCTGAGCGGGTAGGTGCTGGTGTGGAGGGTGACCTTGCCCTGGGCGGCGAGCACCATGAGCTCGGCGAGGTCGTTGTAGGAGCCGACGAGGTTGCCGATGAAGTTGATCTCCGTCGAGATGACGTCGATCGTCGGCACCTGGAGCTTCCCGCCGTACCCGATGACGTAGTAGTTCCCGGCGCGGCGCAGCATCGCGATACCGTCCTCGATCGCGCCGCCCTCACCGACGAAGTCGATGACCGCTTCCGCGCCGTTGCCGCCGGTGAGCTCCAGCACCGCGTCGACCTGACCGCCGTCCGCGGTGATGAGGTGTTCCGCGCCGAGTTCCCCGGCCAGTTTCAACGCCTCCGGAGACCGGTCGACGACGATGATTTCCGCCGCGCTCAACGCTTTCAGGACCTGGACACCGATGTGCCCGAGCCCGCCGGCGCCGATGACCACGGCCTTGTCACCCGGCCGCAGGAACAGCGCGGCCTTGCGCACCGCGTGGTACGCCGTCAGCCCCGCGTCGGCGAGCGCGGCGACGTCGACCGGTTGCAGCGAGGCGTCGAGCTTGACCACCGCGCGGGCGTTGGTCTTGGTCAGCTCGGCGTAACCTCCGTCGCTGTCGATCCCGGGGAACGCCGAGTTCGCGCAGTGCACGTCGTCGCCGCTCCGGCAGGCCCGGCAGAGCCCGCAGGTCGCCAGCGGGTGCAGGATCACCGGGTCGCCGACGGAGATGCCGGTGACCGCGCTGCCGACCTCGTGCACCCAGCCCGCGTTCTCGTGGCCGAGCGTGTACGGCAGTGTGACGCCGGACTTCTGTTCCCACTGCCCTTCGATGATGTGCAGATCGGTCCGGCAGACTCCGGCGCCACCGACCTTCACGATGACGTCGAGCGGCGAGGTGACCTGCGGATCGGGCACGTCGACGAGCGAGGGCTCCCGGTCGTACTTGCTCAGCTGGACCGCTTTCATCCCTGTGCCTCCTCGGCCATGCGCTCCAGGCGGGTGTCGAGCAATCCCCGGCACAGCCCGGAATTGCCCTCGATGCTGATCCGGACGGCCTTCGCGAACCGCAGCTTCGCGGGCAGCTGCTCGGCGGAGACCCGCTCCCCCGTGCTCTCCACGAACAGCGGCGCCTCCGGGCCGTTCGAGATGCCGAGCTCGGCGCGCCTGCGCAACAGGCTCTCCCGCTCCGGCGAATCCGGGACTTCCCCGATCGTGGTGTCGGCCAAGGCGTCGATCTGCCAGCCCGCGCGGACCAGCTGACGGCAAGTCCGTTCGAGACACGCCAGGTGGGCCTTGCGGCGGAAGGTGAGCCGGAGCTCCTCGAGCGCGTGCCGATCGGTTCCGACCCCCTGCCGCGGAAACGCCGAGCCGAAGCCCTCTTCCGCCGCGACCCCGGCGTTGATCTCCTCGGACGCGAAGTGGTCCGCGAGTTCGACCCTGGCCGTTTTGACCCCGTGCACGGCGAGCACGGCGTCATGCGCGTCCGCCACCATGAGGTAGGCGAAGTTGGGCGCGCAGAAGTACGTCGGCAGCCGGAGCAGGACGTGGACCTCGTGCCCGCCCGATTCGATCGGGGTGACGCTCAGCGCCGCCACGAACCCGAGCTCGGTGATCGACTGGTCGAGCTCCGGGTCGACGACCGTGTCCAGTGCCTTCCATGCCCGCATCGCCAGGGTTTCCTGAAAGGTGGCGGTCATGCGAACACCTCGGGCGCGGACCCGATGGCTTCACCGCTGTCGACGGGCGCTTCGGCGACCCGTGCCGATTCCGGCACCTCGATGTCGTAGAGCTTGGCGGCGTTGAGGCCGAGGATCTTCCGCTTGATGTCCGGAGTCAGCACGCCGTACTCGGACTGCATGTCCTCGGGGATCTGGAAATCCACAAAGGCCTCGACGAGCCACTTCGGGCTCCAGATCGCGTAGTCGCTGGCGAAGGTGATGCGGTTTTCGTCCAGCCAGTACAGGAGTTCGCCGATGATCTGCGCGAAGTACCGCGGCCGGGTGTGGATGAACGGCATCGCGACGGCCAGGCCGCCGTAGACGTTCGGCTCCTGCGTGGCGATCCAGCAGAAGTCCTCCAGCCGGGGCAGGCCGACGTGCTCGACGATGAAGTTCAGGTTCGGGAACGCGCTGGCCGCGTCGTCGACATCGGCGACGTCGAAGGCGTCGCGGTTGAGCGGGTAGATGGTCGGGCCCTTGTGCACGTGGACGTTCTTGATGCCCAGTGCTTCGCACTTCTCCAGGTACCGGTACGCCCACGGATCGGACAGCTTCCAGCCCTTGGAGTCGCCCTTCCACTCGGCGGTGTAGAGCTTGACGCCCTTGAGGTTCCAGCGCGCGGCCAGCTCCTCCAGCCCGTCGAGGCCGGCCTCGCCGTCGCGCGGGTCGAAGGCGCCGTTGACGATGAACTTGCCCGGGTTGCGCTCGGCGACAGCGCCGTCGTCTTCGGTGGTGTTGAACCCGTTGACGTAGAAGTCGGAAAGATAGGTCGGCTGGAAGATCGCCTTGTCGACATAGCCCGTTTCGAACAGGTCGTGGATCATCGTCTCTTCGGAGTACTTACCGAACTTCTCGAGCGTCCAGACCCATTCGGACGGACTGAGGTTGCGGTGGTAGTCGTAGAAGCATTCGATGAAACCCTTGCCGTACCGGTTCGACTGGTTGGCCGGGCTGCCGTCCCAGAAGTGCACATGGCTGTCGACGATGAAGTAGTTTTCGCCATCCTTACTGTACATCTTCCAACCTCTGTTCTCGAGCTGTCGCGGCGATTCCGGGCGCCGGGAAGATGTCGACACTTTCCTGGCGGGGAAAGTGTCGACATATTCCCGGGTGGAGCGGGGTGCTTAGTCGACGACCTTCAGGTCGAAGTCGATATATTCGGCGGCGTCTTCGGGGTTGGCGAACAACACCGTCTCGTCGTCGAGGTGGACCATGCGGCCGTAGTGGGTCGACATGATCTCTTCGAAGTCGGGCTGGGTGAAGTCGAAGCCGATGGCCTCGGAGATCTCGTCCCAGTTGAAGATCACCTTGTTCTTGCCGTCCACGCGGATCATCGACGGGTACTCGACGACCTCCACGCCTTCCTTGCCGCGCATGACCTCCGCGACCACATACCCGTTCTGGTTGTTCATCAGGGTCACCCCGCACATGTTCGACGAGGTGCGGTTGACTTCAAACTGGCGGCTGGCGGTCACAGTTCGAGTCCCTTCGGTTCGGAGAGCTGGAGATCGGACAGCAGAGTCTTGAACCCGTCCACGGCGGCTTCCCAGGACTCGGCGAAGGTGATGACCTTCTCGTGCGGCTGCGACCAGATCGGCTGCAGTTCGCGCGCGGCCTTGACGCTCTGCGGAACCCAGACGTCCAGCCAGCCCTGCATAACGGCCTTGTTCGCCTCGGCGTGCGTCTCGTCCGCGGTCAGCATGGAGAACAACGCCTTGGTGTAGCGGCGATCCCGGTCGTAGTCGTGCTCGCCGGCGCCGATCATCGTCGGCGTGACGTAGTCGCCGTTGCGGGCGGCGATCTGCATCACCAGGTGACTGCGGAAGAGCACGCCGACGAGCGATTCGTAGACCACGTTGGCGGCGAACAGGGACTCGGCCCAGTCACCGATCGCGGTGATGCGCTCGACGTTTTCGCGCACCCCTTGCCATTCCGGCGCCGACTGCCAGGTCTCCTTGTGCACCGACCCGTTGAAGTCGATCTCGGATTCGGAGAGATCGAGGTTGTACAGCGCCAGGTCCTGGGCGAACCGCAGCTTGTGCACGCAGTTGACCGCGATCGCGTTGTTGATCATGTTCGTCGGGGCCGACCGCTGCTCGGCGAGGAACACGTGCATGCCGAGACCGTGCTCGGCGTGCATCCAGGCGCCGACGTGGTGCTCGACGAACTTGATCCAGCTCGGGGTCCAGTGCTTGTAGGCGCCGGCGCCCTTCGCGTTCTCCAGGGTCAGCTGGATCTGCCGCACCGTGTTGGCGTTGTTGCGGTAGATCGTCTGTTCCCATTCCTCGTTGGGGTCGAGGAACTTGTGCCAGTCCGACGACTTGAGCGTCGTCCAGTCGTGCGGGTACCCGCCGGGGCCGTCACCGAAGCCGTAGAGCCAGCCCTGCGCGAGGTGGCGTTCCGGGTCCGGCTGCACGTCGAGGGTGACATCCTCGTACATGGTCGCGCGGAGCTTCTTCGGCTTGAAGTAGTTGTAACTGCGGCTCTTCGAACTGGGGAATTCGAGCAGACCGGCTTCCGCGCCGGTGAATTCAGGCTTGGGGAAACTCTGTGGGCTTACTTTTTCCGCGCTGACCATGAAGCTATAACACCTCTTCCATTCTAAAAAAGCAGTGTGTGCTTTTTTCGATACGCGCCGGGGAATTCGGGAACTATTCCTCGGCAGCCGCGGTGATGGTGAACTTGTCGTAGAAGACCTGCTCCTTGGGCACGCCCAGGGATTCGAGCAACGGCAGCGCGGCGTCGATCATGGGCGGCGGGCCGCACAGGTAGACGTCGCAGTCGGTCAGGTGGGGCTCGCACCGCTCGAGGACCGCGGTCACCAGCCCGGTCTCACCTTCCGTGCCGTCGGCAGGCCATTCCTCCGGCCACGACTCGGAAAGACAAGGCACGAACCGGAACTTCGGCAGCCGCCGGGAAAGCTCTTCCATCTCCTCGAGATGGAAGAGGTCGTTCTCGGTCCGGGCGCCGTAGTAGTAGACGGCCTCCCGCTCGTTGCCGCTCTCGGCCATCTGCCCGAGCAGCGACAGGATCGGTGACATCCCGGCGCCACCGCCGATGAACACCAGCCGCCGATCCGAACTGACCCGCAGGGTGAACGTCCCGTAAGGACCGGTGACCGAAAGCGGGTCGCCGGGCGAGAGCGTTCCTTCGAGCAGGCTGGAGAACTTCCCGCCGGGGTACCGCTTGATGATGAATTCGAGAACACCTTCGGCCACGGTGATGTTGGCCATCGAGAACGACCGGTGCTCCTCGGTGCCCGGGATGGCGATGTCCACGTACTGCCCGGGGTGGAACCGCAGCCCGGAGTCGTCGGTCATCTTCAGCCGGACCAGTGAGATGTCGTGCGTCAACGCGACGATCGACTCGACTTCGGTCTGCGCGGTGACCACGGGCAGCCCCGAGCGGATCATGTCCTCGTCGTAGTTGACCAGTTCGATTTCGAGATCGCTGTAGGCGTGTCCCCGGCACAGCAGGACAAAACCTTCGTCGCTCTCGTAATCGGCCAGCGCGAACGTGGAGTACCGGTCCATCTGGAGGTCACCCTCCAGCAGGAAGGATTTGCACGCCGAGCACTGCCCTTCCTTGCATCCGTGCATCAGCATGACGCCCTGCCGGAATGCCGCGTCGAGGATCGTCTCGTCCTCGTCGGCCTCGATGTCGATACCGACCGGTTCGAATCGGACCTTGTGGGTTTCGCCCATGAACGCCACTCCAAGATGATTTCGAAGATGGAAACCGGGTGGAACGGTGGCGACCGGCTGAGAGATCTACCGGCCGGCCGCCACCGGGCTTAGGTTGAACCAGCGCTACACCGGCGTGACGTTCTTGTTCGCCCGGTACGAGGCGAGGTGCGCCTCGCGTTCGGTGTCGGACATCTTGTTCAGCGCGATCTTCGGGCTGCCGAAGGGGATCCCGCGGACGTCGTCGAGCGTCCACAGCTTCTTCGGGTCGTCCAGGTCGAGGTGCGGCTGCGGGATCAGCGTGTTGCCGTCGTCCCGCACGTAACCCAGATCGCTGATGATGTCCGCCAGGTCCTGCCCGTCGTAAAGCGTCTCCCACTCACGCTTTCCGGTGAGCCGGCCCATGCTCGGCGTCTCGCGGCCTTCGTAGGTCGGCCGGAACGCCGTGGTGTCGGTCCACGCGCAGGTCTCCGAGCAGTACGTGCGCCATTCGCCGTCGACCTTCTCGGCGACCAGGTCCTCACGGATGAGGCACGGCACCATGCAGGTCCAGCAGCGGTGCGGGTACTCGTAGCCGACGTCCTCGAAGGCGATCGGCTTGTTCTTGCCCGGGTATCGCAGGCGACTGTAGGCCTCCCACCACTTGCCGAACTGGTTGTACCAGCCCGGGTACTTGGACTCGAACCACTCGAAGTCCTTGTCGGTCATCGGGTCGATGCGCCAGTAGTTGACCGGCCAGCCGGTGGCGAAGAACTGCGCCACGCGGTGGACGTAGAAGCCGTTGATGATCCGGTCCCAGGCCTTCTCGACCAGGTCGTGGGGAATCTTCAAGCCGTACTTCTCCAGCGGGATGAGGTACGAGCGGTAATAGTCGTCGTAGATCCACCGGCGCCACATTTCGGCGTAGCTGTCGCGGTCCTTCCGGCGGTCCTTCGTGCCGTACTCGATGAACGTGCCGATCGCGGCGTCGACCACGCAGTGGTTGTTCCACCACGCGTACCGCAGGTCGCGTTCCAGCAGCACGCGGTTGTCCTCGTCGGCGAGCGCCATCAGCAGGATGGAGTAACCGTTGCTGATGTGGCGCGACTCGTCGGACTGGACCGAGTGGAACACCGTCGGCAGCAGGTAGTCACCGTTGGCCGCGGCCTCGGAAGGCATCGCGACGAACAGCGTGTTGGTGAACGCGGTCTCGGCGACCACCGTCAGGTAGATGTTGGCCGCGGTGATCGCGTCGCCGGTGATGAAGCCTTCGCCGAACTGACGGCCGATGGTGCCGCAGTAGCTGTTGGAGAACGCCTTCTCCGTGATGTCGAAGCCGGCCGGGTCGATGTAGTGGTTCATGTACAGGCGCTTGAGGTTCATCTGGATCGTCGAGTGCCTGACCTCGTCGATCATCTGCACCGCGAGGCCGTTGTGCACCTCGGGGTTCGGCACCGCGTCGATCGCCAGCGGCATCGCGCGGGCCGCCGAGATCTCGGGGAACGGGATGATGGACAGGAACAGCTTCTGCCACTCCATCCACCGTTCCTGTACCTGACGGAACATGTTGCCGCGGATGGCACCGTCCATGGCACCGAAGACCCGATTGTCCTTTTCCTCCTCCATCGGGAAGTAGGACCGGAGGATCTGCTTCAACGGGTCTTTCTTCGGGGCCTTGTCGAACTTGTAGTCCGTGCCGAATCGCTTCGCGGGCGTGGCAAACGTCGGATCCCACGACAATTCGGTGATCTTCTTGTGCGCTTTGCTCAGACTTTGTCGGCTCACGCCATACCTCCGTGCTCGTTGGCAGCTCGGCTTCGCTCGCGCTTCTCGCGGGTGACCCGGATGGCCCCTTGCGGGGGTCATCCGGATGGAGCTCTCACGGCGCCGTCCTGGTGCCTCGAATCACACATCGATCACCGAATCCGTGCGGTCTCATTGTGAGACAATCCTGGGCTTGCCAGCCGAGTACTCTGAATGGCGGACACAGCGCTGTGCCACGCCCTCAAGCTTGCGCAGCGGATCCCGGGCCGGAGGTGGATCGTTGGCGGATTCTTACGGGCGTGGATCTTCCTTAGGCGTACTCGCCGAGGCACGCGAGCGTTTTTTGAGCGCCGAGTCGGTCGACTCGAACGCGGTACGGGGGCCGATCCTGGCCTCGTGGTGGCGGTCGAGGACGTGGAACGTCGCCGCCGACCACGCTGAATCGCCCTACGTGAAGGACCCGAACCTGGAGACCCCGCTCATCCAGAGCGCGGGCCCGGTACTGGCCCGGTTACAGGAGCAGCTGACCGGTTCGGCCGTCAGCGTCATCCTGACCAACGACAGCGGGTTGGTACTGGACAGGCGCACTGACGACCCCGGGCTGCGGCGGCAGCTCGACTCGGTCAAGCTCGCGCCCGGGTTCAGCTACGCCGAGGAGTTCGTCGGCACCAACGGCATCGGGACGGCGCTGGAGGGCAGGCAGCCGACGGCGGTCTACGGACACGAGCACTATGCCGAGAACCTCGACCGGCTCGGCTGCGCCGGGGTGCCCATCCGGCACCCGATCTCCGGGCAGGTGGTGGGGCTGCTGGACCTGACCTGCTGGCGCCAGGACGCCGGGCCGCTGCTGATGACGCTGGCCAAGGCGACTGTGCAGGACATCCAGAACGAGCTCACCACCCAGGTCGGCCTCCGTGAGCTGGGCCTGTTCACCGAATACCTGCGTGCCTGCCGACGTGGTCAGGGCATCGTGTTCGCCGTCAACAACAGCCTGGTGATGCTGAACGAGCACGCCAGGCGGCTGCTCACGCCCGAAGACCAGGCCGCGATGCTCGCCAAGGCCGCCGAAGTCCTGACCGCGCGCCGCCCGATCACGCTGTCGATGAGCCTCCCGAGCGGCGCGGCGGCGAAGCTGTCCTGCACGCCGGTGTCCAGCGAAGCCGGGCCGGCGGGTGGTGTCGTCCGGGTCAAGCTGACCCGTGAAGCCGAACTGCCGAGCACGGCGATCCCGTCCCAGAACGCGCTCCTGCCCGGGATCGTCGGCACCGGCGCGCTGTGGCTGCGGGCCTGCAACGACACCCGCAACCACCACCGCGACGGCGAATGGGTCGCGCTCGAAGGGGAGACGGGCACCGGCAAGCTCGCGCTGGCCCGCGCCGTGCACAACCGCACCGACCCCGCGGCGCCGTTCACCGTGCTCGACCTGGCCGACCTGAGCTCACCGGCCGGGGTCTTCCAACGGCTCGTGGAGGTCCTCGACGACCGCGGCACCGTGGTGCTCAGGCATCTCGACAAGCTGCCCGCCGAACACGCCCCGACGGTCACCGCGATGTTGAGCACCGCGCAAAGCCGCCAGGCCGAAAGCGGCGGCGGCCCCTGGGTCGTCGCGACGATGACCGAAGGCAGCCAGCACCTCGACGACGTCCTCGCGTGCTTCCCGCGTTCGGTCCCGGTCCCCCCGCTGCGCCACCACATCGAGGACGTCCGCGAACTGGTCCCGTTCCTGCTGCTGAAACTGGGCCAGGACACCCGCCTGACCTGCTCCCCCGCCGCGTTGCAGGTGCTGCTGCGCGCCAAGTGGCCCGGCAATATCACCCAGTTGCGGCAGGTGCTGCGCAAGGTCGAGAAGCGGCGGCGCGCCGGGACGATCGAACCCGAGGACCTGCCGCCCGAATGCCGGACCGTGCTGCGGCGCATCCTCAGCCCGCTGGAATCCATGGAACGCGACGCGATCGTGCGCGCACTCCTGGACGCGGAGGGGAACAAGGCCCGTGCCGCGGACGCGCTCGGCATGTCCCGGGCGACCATCTACCGGAAGATCCGCGACTACGGCATCGACGTACCGCGGTAGCGGACGGCCCGGCTCACTCGGCTGCGGAGACCTCGGCGACGAACCGGGCGGCGACGTCGTGCAGTTTGTCGTTGTCGCGTTGGGACCGCACGACCAGCAGCTCGAACGCCTCGGCGGCGGTGATCTTGTGCGTGGCCATCAGGATGCCTTTGGCCTGCTCGATCACCGCGCGCGACGCCATCGCTTGGCGGAGCTGGCCGATGAGCTCCTGGTCGGTGCTGTACCGGCGTACCGACCGCAGCCCGAACACGACGACCGTGGTGTAGAGCTCCAGCAGCTTGGTCTCGACCTTGCGGAAGCCGTGCGTACCGAACCCGAAGAGGTTCACCGAACCGGAAAGGCCCTTGTCGACGGTCAGCGGCGCGGCCAGGTAGCTGCCCACGCCGAGCGAACGGGCGGCTCCGGCGAACTGTGGCCACAACGCGGTGGCGGCGTCCATATCGAGCCGGACCGGCTCTCCGATATCGGCGGCACGCAGGCAAGGACCGTCACCCACGCGGTACTGCTCGGTGTCGACGTCGACCGCGCGCTGGTCCGTGCTCGCCACCGTCTGCGGCACGCCGTCCCGGATCAGCGTGATGCTGGCCAGGTCCGCTCCGGGGATGACCCGGATGACCTGATCGCACACGGCTTGCAGCATTACCTCCATCTCGGGGTCACACTCGAGAATGGAGGTCAGTACTTCCAATGCGGAAGTCACATCGTCCAGATGATCGCCCAGCTGCCGGACGCCGACGGTCATAGTGCCGCTCTTCCCTTCCTGCGCCATAACAGGGCGGGGCGACGTTCAGGACCAGCCGAAATCCGGACGCGCTACCACCCGAACCGCTAGTGCCTAGCGGATCCGGGAAGAATTTTACTCGATCCGCGCGATTTGCGGGAGCACGGCTCGGCCTTCGCCGTCAGCCCGACCGGGTAAGGGCGTGTCCGGTGGATCTGTTCGAATACCGCGAACAAGATCTGTCAGACAATGCCCCAACTGTCCAAGCTGGACTGACGGCGTGCACACCGGCCGCACGGCTCACCCCTTGCCGGCGGACGCCTTCTTGCGGGTCGCGCGCTTGGCCTTGGCGGGCTCGGCTTTCGGAGCGGCCTCGTCACGGCGTGCCTGCTCGAAGGCTTCGGAAATCTCCGACGAGATACGGCCGCGTTCCGAAACCGCGTAACCGTTGGCGCGGGCCCATTCGCGGACCTGGCGCGAACGCTCGCGGTCACCGCCCGAGGACGTCGCCGACTGACCGGTGGCGAGCCTCACCTTCCGGCCCCCGGTCCGCTGGCCCGCCGCGATGAAACGCGCGAGTTCGTCACGAAGGTGTGCGGCGTTGTCGCCCGAAAGGTCGATCTCGTAGGAGACTCCGTCCAAACTGAACGGGACCGTCTGCGTGGCGATTTCGCCGTCGATGTCGTCGACCATCTCGATAAGGACCTTCTGCGCCATAATCTGCTCTTTCTGCTTCGCGGTAGATCTTGTCCGCCGTACCGTAACCGCCGGACGCGTGAAAAGCAGTAATTCGCCTTGGTTCCGCGCGGCGAAAATGTCGAGCAACCGCCGGTACAGTTGTGGGCGGCGGCCGGAAACTCCGCCGCCGAGCAGATTCCCGGCTTCGGGACCGAACTGCCGGAAAGCGTCCAGTCTGCCGGCCGCGGTATCGGCTATTTGCCACGATGCCGGTCCCGGATTCCGGACCGCGCCGGCGAACGGGAGAACGGCCGTCAACGACGTTCCCGCACTTTTCCTCGCTTCGGGTTCGACCGAGATCGGCGGCGGCCGGCCGGTCGCGAGCATCGCCACCTCGAGATCCTCCTTTTTGGACGGTGGGATCGCCACGCCGTCGCGGTGCGCGCCGAGCCTGCCGTCGCGCTGCGGCGCCGCGATCAGGTGCCGGTCCTCGGCGGTTAGCACCTGTAACGCCACAGGTGAACTCACCATGACAAGTTTCGCTCGAATGAGGGTTGCAACGGGCAACCGGCTACCACTATCAGGCAGGTGTCGTACACTGACGGTGAGAAATCAGAGCGCACGAGCGCAGGCGGGCGGGATACATGAGCCTCAACCAGATGACGCCGGACAGTGGCGGGGACTACCACGGCCGCGACTTCGCCGTCACGGACCGGCGCCACAGCGTGGTGGGCCTGCGGGTCAGCGTCGTGGCACCCGAGGTGGACACCGGCGCCCAGGCGCTCACGCGCGCCGCCATCGCCGCACTGAACCGCCGTGACCAGCTGTTTTCTATTCGCGCGGCCACCACGCTGGCCGCCGAGCAGCGGTCCGCGGCCAGCGCGGTCGCCCTCCTCACCGACATCCTGCTCAAGGGTTTCCCGCGCGGCGCGCTCCGGCCCGGCGTCCGCCTCGACGTCGACTTCAAGCCGACACCCGACGACCCGGACTGTCCCAAGGCCCAGAGCATCGCCCGCGACGTGCTGACGGCTGCCGCCGCCGGTGACGACGCCTTCGTCACCCGCACCTTGCAGACCCTGCCCGTCGAGACGATCGGAGACGTCCTCGTCGTGCTGCTCTACAGCGCGGCCGGGCGGCTCGAACACTTCGCGGGTGTCGACGGCGACGCGGCAGACGCCTACTACGACGCCACGGCGGCGAACACCGACGCTCCGCTAGAGGGTTAACGCGGCGGAGCCGAAGGCGACGTTGAAGCGGTCGCACCAGATGACCACACTGCGCAGTCCGTCGAGGCCGGCGTCGGCGGGGATCGCGTAGTTCTGGTTCCCGTCGGTCGCCTTGAGCTTGCCGAGTTTCACCGCGCGACCGTCGTCGTACTTGCCCCACTCGCCACCGGCTGCCGCGTCGGTGAGCCACACGTGCACATCCGGACCGTCCGAGGTGGAGAATCCCTCCAGCCGCAGCAACCGCGCACCGTCTTGTTCGAGTACGCGCGCGGTGCCGCCGGTCGTGTGCTCCTGGCTGACGAACGCGCCGGCCACCAGAACCCGCTGCTCGGCAGGCTTCTTGGCGCTCGAAACCGGGGCCGAGGTCGAAGGAGCCGCGGACGAAGGAGTCGTGAAAGCCACCGGAATCGCTTCGTCGACCGCACTGCGGGTGAACGCCTTCCACGGCTGGAAAGCCGCCAGCCCACCGGCTACGACGACAACGGCGACCGCGAGCGCGACCCACATGACCTTGCGGCGCAACAGTTTGTGCATCCGGTCAGTGTGCCCGCTCGCGGCCGCCTATTTCCTTACCGGACGCTTACCTTCCCCGTAGGCGCCGTGATCCGGACCGCCGAGGTCCCCAATCCGGCGGGCAGGAACGAGAACCCGGCCGGCACTTCGGGTTCTCGGCTGCGCTTGAGCTCCGCTTCGGTGTAGCGCACGCATTTCCGGTGCCACTCGAGGATCCCCGACATCCATTCCTTCAGATCCTCGGCGTGCCGGGTGAGCACCGCCCGCACGTCGTCGTCGAGGCCGAGGTCGTCGAACATCGCCGGGAGATCGGTGGCGACGATGTGCTCGAACTCCTCCATCCGCGCGGTCATCAGCGCGGCGACGATGTCACGGGCCTTCGTCCGGTCGACTTCGAGGAAGTTCTCCACGACCAGCACGATGTTGTGGACTTCACCCTCGTACTCGATCTCCTTCTGGTACGAGAACAGGTCGTTGGTGAAGCACGCGTAGTCCTGCGCCGCGGTGTCGAGCTCGTGCAGGACGCGGTTCTGGTAGATCCCCGGCGGCACGACGTCGGAATGCGAAAGCCGGGCGAGGCTCATCGTCATGTCCGAGCCGAACGTCTTGCGCCGCATCTCGATGTAGTCGACCGGGTCGGGCACGCGGTGCTGCACCTGGTTCAGCAGCTCCCAGAGCCAGCTCGCGGTCATGTCCTCGACCGCCTTGCGGAACTGCCGCCGCGAATCCATCGACATCGGCGCCGCGGTGCGCTGCCACAGGTCCCGCAGGCCACGCTCGATCGGGCCGATCGGCACCGGGGTAACGCCGAGGTCCAGTGGCATGAACTCCGAAAGCCGCTCGTTGCAGATCTTCGCCGCCGCGAGGTCCCGGCGCGCGCCGAACACCAGCGGGAAGTAGTCGTCGCCGTAGGTACCCCACGCGAGCCAGTCCGAGGAGAGGTTGAGCTGCTCGGGACTGGCGTCGGCGTGGATCATCGCGGCGCAGTGCGCGAGGTCGAACCCGAGGAACCGGCGCTCGTCCCATACTCCGCCGCGTTCGACCCCGGGGACCGAATCGAACATGCCCATCTCGCGTGCCCAGCCCACGGCGTACTTCCGCGCGGCGTCGATATGCGGGCTGGTCCGGATCGGGAACGGCATGGAGAAGGCTGGGAGTTCGAGATGCCCCACCGGCTGGAACGGCACGTGTGCGTGCTGCCGGGTCTGTTGGCGCAGCGCCAGTTTCGCCGGCGTCGGCAGGAACCTCGTGGCCGACGTGCCGAGCCCGGACGGGCCGCCGAGATGGCCGGTGCCGGTGTTTTCGGTAGCGGCGCCGTCGTTCATGTACCGGCTGGACCGCGCGTGCCACTCGTGGCCGCCGGCCTGCCAGTCCTGCAGGCCCTTGACGTACGCGCCGACGCCGAGCTGTTCGTGCGGCGGGACCGCGTTCTCGGCCAGCAGGCCGGGGACCTCGGTCAGGGCGGTGTTCTCGAACTGCAGCAGCCGGGAGGTGAGCATCTCGTTGACCAGTTCGGCGGCTTCCTGTGTCGAGGTGCCGAGGAAGGTCTCGAAGACGAGGACGGCGTTCGAGTTCTCGCCCTCCTCCTGCACCTCACGCTGGTAGGAGAACAGGTCGTTGCGCAGGTGGACGGCGTCGGAGAAGGTGTCCGAGAGGACCTCCATCGGCCGGGTCCCGGCGATGCTGTCCGGGATCTCGGCGCCGACGGCGACCTCGACGAGGTTCGCCGACCACGGCGCCCCGCCGACCCGCCGCCGCATCTGGAGGTACTCGATCGGGTTCGCGATCCGGCCGCGGCTGATGTTGTCGAGCTCCCACATGGACTCGACCATCAGATTGTGGGTACTGGTGACGAACCGTTTCCGCCAGCCGTCCGACATCGCCGGGACGGTGCGTTCCCACAGGTCCTTCAAGCCTTCTTCGGCCGGATTAGTGGGTTCCGGTGGAATTTCACCGGGTTCGGTCATAAACAGTTCGAGATGGTCGAGATAGGCTTTCGCGCCCGAAAGATCCCGGGAGTATTTGAACTCCTCGAGGAAATGGTCGTCGAAGAAGAACACCCAGACGTACCAGTCGGTGATGAGGTCCAGCATCGGGCCGTCACAGTCCGGATGGGTGTACGCGCACATCAGCGCGTAATCCATTTTGGCCAGTGCGGCCGTATCCCAGACCACGCCACCACCGGGCTTGGCCGCCTCGAGCATGCCCATCCGGTCGGCCCAGGCCGCACTGTGCTCGCGGGTGCGCTCCAGGTGAGGATTGATCCTCGCCGGATAAGGCATATAAAAATCGGGCAGCGTAAAAGCCTGCATGGGCACGCCCTCTTTCTCGGCGCCGACCGGTTCGGACGCTCGACATAAGACGCTCGCATTCAGCGGTATGCCATTGCATCGGCCAGCTGAGCGATATCCGGTGCTATCGGGTGAACCGATCAACGCGGCATGGTCACCCAACAGTGCTACAGTCATCTGTGTAGCGTCTGTAGCACCCGCCGCCAAGGAGGAACCATGACCGCCACCCCCGAAGTCGTCACCCGGTACTTCGACTCCACCGCGCGCCAGGACCTCGAAACGATGGTCGGCCTGTTCACCGAGGACGCCGTCGTGATCGACGAGGGCCACACCTACCGCGGTACCGCCGAGATCCGGGGCTGGAAGGACGGCGTCGCGTCGAAGTACGAGTACACGACCACGCTGATCAGCAGCGAGCACACCGGCGACGACACGTACCTGCTGGTCAACCGGCTCGAAGGCAACTTCCCGGGCGGCGTGGTCGACCTCGAGTTCCGGTTCGCGGTGGCCGGGGACAAGATCCGCCACCTGGAGATCGCCCCCTGACCGTAGTTCCGGACCGAAAGGTCCAGCTCGGTTAGGATGACCGGATGGCCAGACCCCGCAAGTTCGACGAGAAGAAGGTTCTCGACGCCGCGAAGGAGCAGTTCTGGGACGGCGGCTACTCGGCCACGTCACTGGACGAGCTCACGTCGGCGACCGGACTGGGCAAGGGCAGCCTCTACGGCGCGTTCGGTGACAAGCACCAGCTGTTCCTGCGCGCGCTCGACGAGTACCGCGTCGAGCAGATGGACGGCGTCCGAGCGGTCCTGCTAGGTGACGGGCGCGCCTGGGACAGGCTCGTGGCCATCCTCGAAGGCAGCGCGGCGCTCGCCGGCTCCGAGCTGGGCCGGCGCGGCTGCATGCTGGCGAACAGCACGAGCGAACTGAATCTGCGCGACGAGTCGGTGGTCGCCAGGGCCAGGGAGAGCTACGGCGGCGTCGAGGACCTGCTCACCGAATGCGTCACCGCGGCCCAGCGGCAGGGCGACATCGCCGCGGACGCCGATCCCCGGGCGCTCGGCCGCCTGATCGTGACGATCCTGCAGGGACTGGACTTCATGGGAAAGACAGGCATGGCCGCCGACGCGTTGCGGCAGGTCGCCGAGACAGCGATCGCGACGCTGCCCCGCTAGGTCACCTGAGCAGTTGGCTCATCCTGGGTGGGTGGCTCGTGAGTGGCAACAAGTGTTCTA
>NZ_DASYMU010000028.1:0-76148 GCF_036008905.1 Amycolatopsis sp.
CACTGCGACGAATACTGCTCTACCTGCTCAAACACCAGCGCAACCGCGCGCTCACGCACCACACGCGGGTGCCTCGACGACTTGGCCATAACTCCATCCTCACTCACACGATGGAGCCTCCACCAAACCCGGGGCGGTTCAAAGGCCACGTTGAGGGACTCTGAGTCCCTCAACGTGGCCTTCACGGACCGTCGAGCAAGCCGCTGGACGAGGGGGTTACTTGAGGCCGAGTTCCCGGGAGATGAGCATGCGCTGGACCTCGCTGGTGCCTTCGCCGATTTCGAGGATCTTGGCGTCGCGGTAGAAGCGGCCGACGGGGTACTCGTTCATGAAGCCGTAGCCGCCGAAGATCTGGGTGGCGTCGCGGGCGTTCTCCATGGCCGCGTTCGACGCGACGAGCTTCGCGATCGCGGCTTCCCTCTTGAAGGGTTCGCCGCGCAGCATCTTCGACGCCGCCGCGTAGTAGGCGAGCCGGGCGGTGTGCGTCCGGACCTCCATGTCGGCGATCTTGAACTGGAGCACCTGGTACGAACCGATCTTGTGGCCGAACGCCTCGCGCTCGCCGACGTACCGCAGGCATTCGTCGACGCAGCCTTGCGCGAGACCGACGCTGACGGCGGCGATCGCCACCCGGCCTTCGTCCAGAATGGACAGGAACTGGGCGTACCCGCGGCCGCGTTCGCCGACGAGGTTCTCGACCGGCACCCGGCAGTCCGAAAAGGACAGACCGTGCGTGTCGGAGGCGTTCCAGCCGACCTTCGAGTACTTCGGCGCCACCTCGAAACCCGGCGTGCCCGAAGGCACGATGATCGCGGAGATCTCCTTGCGGCCGTTCTCCTTCACCCCGGTGACGGCGGTGACGGTGACCAGTTTGGTGATATCGGTGCCCGAGTTCGTGATGAACGACTTGCTGCCGTTGATCACCCAGTCGCCGCCGTCCTCGGCCGCGCGGGTGCGAGTGGCACCGGCGTCCGAGCCACCACCCGGCTCGGTCAGCCCGAACGCGCCCAGCGCCTCACCGGCGCTCAGCGTCGGCAGCCACTGTTCCTTCTGCGCCTGGGTGCCGAAGCGGTAGATCGGCATCGCACCAAGGGAAACCCCGGCTTCGAGCGTGATCGCGACGGACGAGTCGACGCGGGCGAGCTCCTCAAGAGCCACGCACAGGGCGAAGTAGTCGCCGCCCATGCCCCCGAACTCCTCGGAGATCGGCAGGCCGAACAGGCCCATCTCGCCCATCTTCGCGGTGATCTCGTACGGGAACTCCTCCCGCTCGTAGAACCCGCCGATGACCGGAGCGACTTCCGCCTGCGCGAAGTCCTCGACGGTCTTGCGCAAGGCCTCGTACTCTTCGTCCAAGCGGAAGTCGATCATGTGCTCTCCTGTGGGGTCACCACGGCTAGTGCTTCGTCCAGCGCGACCTGTTGGCCGGCCCGGACATGGAGCTCGCTCACGACACCGTCCACCGGTGCGGTGATGGTGTGTTCCATCTTCATCGCTTCGACGACGATCAGCGGGGTCCCCGCGCTCACGACGTCACCCTTCGCGACCTTGACGACCAGTACGGTGCCCGGCATCGGGCTCGTGACCGGGCCACCACCGGCCGCTTCACCCTGGGAGGCAAGGATGTTCGCCTGCTGGCCGATCGCGACACACTGTCCGTCGCGGGCGAGCCACACCGTCGTCCCGGCGCCTTGGGCGTGCCGGTAACGACGGAAACCGTTGGGGTGCCGGACTTCCAGCACACCGTTGTCCCAGCGCGCGGAATACCGGGCCGACTCGCCACCGTCCACAGTGACCGAGGCGGCGGCCGGAATGCCTTCGACACAGACCACGGATTCGACGTCACCCGAGCGGAGCCGGAACGTCACCCCGCCGGAACCGCCACTGCGCCAGCCGTTCGGGATGTCCCACGGGTCCACGATCGGCCCTTTCGGCTGCAATGCGAGCAGTTTGTCCAGCGCGGCCGCGACGAAGAACTCCTCGGCGACGCCACCAGTGACCAAAGTGGACAGACGACGTTCGACCAGCTCGGTGTCGAGCCGTCCGGCTCGGACCTCGTCGTCGGCGAGAAGCCCACGCAGGAACGAGATGTTGGTGCCGACGCCGAGTAGTGCGGTGTCGGCGAGCGCGAGGTCCAGCCGGTGCAACGCGGCGGCGCGGTCCGGTCCCCAGGCGATGACCTTGGCGATCATCGGGTCGTAGTTCGAGCCGATCACCGCGCCTTCGGTCATCCAGGAGTCGACGCGGACACCGTCGCCCGACGGTTCGTGCACGGCGAGCACGGTGCCGCCGGTCGGGATGAAACCGCGGGACGGATCTTCGGCGTACACCCGGGCTTCCACCGCGTGCCCGCGCAGTTCGACGTCGGACTGCGCGACGGTCAGGTGTTCCCCGGCGGCGATCTTGACCTGCCACTCCACCAGATCCAGCCCGGTCACCATCTCCGTCACCGGGTGCTCGACCTGGAGCCGTGTGTTCATCTCCATGAAGAAGAACTCGTCCGGCGCCTTGGCGGACACGATGAACTCGACGGTCCCCGCGCCGACGTAACCACAGGACCGGGCCGCTTCGACGGCCGCGGAACCCATCCGCTCCCGGCTCACCTCGTCCAGCAGGATCGACGGCGCCTCTTCGATGATCTTCTGGTGCCGCCGCTGAAGACTGCACTCACGCTCACCGAGGTGGATCACGTTGCCGTGGGTGTCGGCGAGCACCTGGATCTCGATATGCCTTGGTGTGGTGACGAAGCGTTCCATCAGCAACGTGTCATCGCCGAACGAACCCTTGGCCTCACGGCGGGCCGACTCGATCGCGTCGGCGAGTTCACCCTCGGCGTTGACGAGCCGCATGCCTTTACCGCCACCACCCGCGGACGGCTTGAGCAGCAACGGATAGCCGACCTCGGCGGCGGCCTCCGCGAACCCACCTTCGGGAATGTCCACATCGGACTTTCCTGGTACGACGGGAACACCGGCGGCCGACACCGTCGCCTTCGCGCGGATCTTGTCGCCCATCGCGTCGATCGCGCTCACCGGCGGGCCGATGAACACCAGACCGGCGTCAATACACTCACGAGCAAACACCGCGTTTTCAGCCAGAAAACCATACCCTGGATGCACCGCTTGAGAGCCGGTATCGATTGCCGCCTGAATGATCGCCGGAATGGACAAGTAACTCCGTGCGGCCTCGGCGGGTCCGATCCGGACAGCGGTATGCGCCTCACGGACATGCTTGGCATCGGCGTCAGCGTCGCTGTACACCGCGACCGACCGGATGCCCATGTCCCGCAACGTCCGGATGATCCGGACGGCGATTTCGCCACGGTTGGCGACCAGAACAGTGTCGAACATTTTCAACTCACATTCGGAAGACGCCGTAGTTGACCGGTTCCAGCGGCGCGTTGGCCGCGGCCGACAAAGCGAGACCGACGACCGTGCGGGTGTCCGCGGGGTCGATCACGCCGTCGTCCCACAGCCGCGCCGTCGAGTAGTACGGGCTCCCCTGAGCCTCGTACTGCTCCCGGATCGGGTCCTTGAAAGTCTCTTCGTCCTCTGTGGACCATTCGCCGCCGCGGGCTTCGATACCGTCGCGGCGGACCGTTGACAGCACCGACGCCGCCTGCTCGCCACCCATCACCGAAATCCGCGCGTTGGGCCACATCCACAGGAACCGCGG
This sequence comes from Amycolatopsis sp., assembly GCF_036008905.1. Taxonomy (GTDB): domain Bacteria; phylum Actinomycetota; class Actinomycetes; order Mycobacteriales; family Pseudonocardiaceae; genus Amycolatopsis. The sequence continues at coordinate 3,676 of NZ_DASYMU010000028.1, forward strand.
CGAATACGCCCGGCCACACATCGAGTAGTTCCCGGCGCCGAACGAACCGCCGATGATCACCGTCAGTTTCGGCACCCGCGCGCAGGCCACCGCGGTGACCATTTTCGCGCCGTGCTTGGCGATACCGCCGGCTTCGTAGGCGCGGCCGACCATGAACCCGCTGATGTTCTGCAGGAACAGCAACGGAATCGAGCGCTTGTCGCACAGCTCGATGAAGTGCGCGCCCTTCATCGCCGACTCGGCGAACAGCACGCCGTTGTTGGCGATGATCCCGACCGGGTGGCCGTGGACATGTGCGAAGCCGGTCACGAGTGTCGCGCCGTATTCCTTTTTGAATTCGGCGAACCGGCTGCCGTCGACGATCCTCGCGATCACTTCGCGGACGTCGTACGGCGTGCGCGAATCCGTCGGCACCACGCCGTACAGCTCGGCGGGATCGGCAACGGGCTCTTCGGTCGGCTGGACGTCCCAAGGCCTGGGCGTGCGCGGGCCGAGCGTCGACACGATCGACCGGACGATCGACAGCGCGTGCGCGTCGTCGTTCGCGAGATGGTCGGTTACCCCGGACTGCCGCGCGTGGACGTCACCGCCGCCGAGTTCCTCGGCCGTGACGACCTCACCGGTCGCGGCCTTCACCAGCGGCGGGCCGCCGAGGAAGATGGTGCCCTGGTTGCGCACGATGACCGCTTCGTCGCTCATAGCCGGGACATACGCGCCACCGGCGGTGCAGGAGCCGAGCACGGCGGCGATCTGCGGGATCCCGCGCGCCGACATCGTCGCCTGATTGTAGAAAATCCGGCCGAAGTGCTCACGGTCGGGGAACACCTCGTCCTGGCGCGGCAGGAACGCACCGCCGGAGTCCACCAGGTAGATGCACGGAAGGTTGTTGTGCAGCGCCACTTCCTGGGCACGCAGGTGTTTCTTGACGGTCAGCGGGTAGTACGTCCCGCCCTTGACCGTGGCGTCGTTGACGACGATCACGCATTCGCGCCCGGAGACGCGGCCGATGCCGGTGATGATGCCCGCGGACGGCGCTTCGTCGTCGTACAGGCCGGTGGCGGCGAGCGGCGAGAGCTCCAGGAACGGCGAACCCGGGTCGAGCAGCGTGTCGACGCGGTCGCGGGGCAGCAGTTTGCCTCGTTCGACGTGCCGCGTGCGGGACTTCTCCGGGCCACCCAGCCGGGCCACCGACAACCGCTTGCGCAGGTCCTCGACGAGTTCGGCGTGCGAAGTGGCGCTACGGGCGTACTCGTCGCTCCGCGGGTCGGCAGAGCTGCTCAGTACAGGCGTGTCCATGGCTCCTCATCGTCCAGCCGGCACAGCAGGTTAGCGGTCGTTAACAACACCAAGAATGTTAGCGACCGCTAACCTGACTGTCCAGCGGACGACAGCAACGCTACGACGTACTAGCCGGTAACGGCTCGCAGCGCCGGATAGTAGGCACCGGAGTGGCCGGACGCCTTCGGGTGATAGGACTCGTCGACCGGCCAGGTGAGGCTGTTCAGCCACACGTCGCCGTTCGAGCAGATGTTGTGCCCGGCGAAGTTGCCGCGCACGTCCACGAAGGTCGCCCCCGCCGCGGCGGACCGGCTCGAGATGACACTGGCCAGCGTGTCCGCGCCGGAGTTGATCGCGGAGCGCTTGGTGTCACTCAGGCCGACGTTGCACGAACCGGGGACGGTGTAGAAGCGCGGGTAGCCCAGCACGATGACCCGGGCGCTCGGCGCTTTCTGCTTGATCTTCGCGTAGACGTTGTCGAGGAGCGGGGGCAACGTGTTGTTCGCGTAGTTCTTCGCGGTGTTCACCCGATCCAGGCAGGTCTGGTCGGAGTTGAGGGTGCAGGTGGTGATCACGTCGGCGAAACCGGCGTCGTTGCCACCGACCGAGACGGTGACCAGTGTCGCCGCCGAGGTGACCGAGTTGATCTGGTTGAGCACGTCCCCGGTCCGCGCGCCCGAGCAGGCGACGAAGGTGAACGTGGTGCCGGCGTGCGCGTTGGCCCACAACTGCGGGTACGCGTTGGAACTGCGCTTGCAACTGCCGGAGTTGCCGTAACTGCCGGCGCCCACCCCGGAGGAGTAGGAGTCGCCGAGCGCGACGTAGTTGGTGGCCTTGACCGCGCTGGCGGTGCCGGTCAGGCCAAGCATGGCAAGCAGGGCGACCCCCAGGGCCGCGAAGCTTCGGATCCAGAGGCGGGAGATTTTCCGGACAGGGACGGCCATGGGTCACTCCTTTGTGACGTGGTAACGCGTTGTATCACTACCAGGTGACATCCTCACAGGGAAGCGTCACATCGACTGCCACCCGCTTGGCTCACGCAGGAAGTCGTAGCAGGTCACGGACGGTTGTTAGCGCTCGCTAACTTGCGGCCATAAGATAAGCGCATGCCCGTCAACCCCACCCCGCTAGTGAATGGCGAAAAAGCGAACAGGCGGGAACAAATCCTGACCGCCGCCGCGGAGCTGTTCGCCCACCACGGTTTCCACGGGGTGGGAATCGACGACATCGGCGCGGCCGTCGGCATCTCCGGCCCCGCGCTCTACCGGCACTTCCGCAGCAAGGACTCGATGCTCGGGGAGATGCTGAACTCGATCAGCCAGTTCCTCCTCGAAGGCGGCGTCGCCCGCGCGGAACAACCGGGTGACCCCCACACGGTGCTTACCCGGCTGGTGCGCTTCCACGTCGACTTCGCGCTCGAGCACCCCGCGCTGATCACCGTGCAGGAACGCAACCTCGCGAACCTCACCGACGCCGATCGCAAGCAGGTGCGCGGTTTACAGCGCCGCTACGTCGAAGTCTGGGTGACGGCGATCTCAGCCGCGGTTCCCGGCGTCGGTGAGCGACACGCCCGGTCAGCGGCGCACGCCGTGTTCGGCCTGATCAACTCCACCCCGTACAACCGCCATCTCGGTGACGAAGAGCTCGCGGAGTTGCTCGTCCAGCTCGCGCTGGGTGCACTGCACGCCGCGAAATGATCATCCGAGTGGCCACTGAAGTAAACACCGGCCCCAAATCCTTGCGGGCTGGTGTTTGATAGGCACGTGCAGCCCGACAGGAGCGAGGACGAGCGAAGGCTCGTCGAGAAGGCGCAACGCGCCCTCGTCGCGATCAGCCTCGGCGACGACGCCGAAGCTCTCGACGAGGTGGCGCCGTCTGCCGTCGAGCCCCAGAAACGGTCGGCGGAGACCAGGGAACTGATGTTGCTGCTCTTCGGTGAGTGCAGCGCGATGGTGTCGACACTGGGCGACGGCGGCAGCGCGCCGGTCAAGGTCCAGGTGTTCGACGAGGACGGCGAAGAGGTCTCGATCGACCAGGCCGACCCGCCGGTCCGCACGGCTGTGCGAACCCTGCTGGCCGAGGTGCACGGCAACACCGAGGCCGCCGAGGAGCAGGTCGAGATCGCGCTCGCCAACGCCGCCCCCGAAGAGGTCGACAGCCTGGTGCTGCAGGCCCTCCGGTGGACGATCAGGCTCTCCGCGGAGTGCCTGGAACGCGATCTCCCCGTCGCCCCCTGGATCTCGGACGCCGTCGCGGACTAATCCTTCCCCGGGGAATATTGATGGAACGCCAAATGTGGCGTTCCGGCGGTCAGGCGCGTGGGGGTCGTGAGTGTTTACGAGTGTTAGAACACTTGTCACTCACGACCCCTCACCTGACCAGCGGAGATGTCCGGCAGGATCGTCGCCGGAACGCGGTGACGCCACCTTTCCCCGGGGTCAGCCGGCGTGGAGGGTGACGACAGTGCGCACCGGCCTCCGCAGCCGCAGCGGACTCTCGGGGACATGGATCCAGGCGATGTCCCGGAGTTCCTTGGCCACGAAGGAAATGCGGCGGTACTTCAGATGGTCCACCAGTCCGGGGTTGTGCCGGACGACGGCGTCGTACCACTGGTTGGACACGACCAGCGCCAGGTTCGTCTCCTGGTGCTTCTGCAGGGTGAGCTCGAGTTCGGGCAAATCGACCAGGCGGCAGCACGAGTTCAGATCACCGCCGACCCAGCCGTTGCCGTCGTGGCCGACTTCGCCGAAATGCAGCGCGAGCCGCATCCTCATCTTCACCGTGCCGGTGGTGCGCGCGGCATAGCGGATCAGCTCGGTGTTCAACTGCCGCACAAAACCGTCCGAGATGTCCTGCTTGGCCTCGTCCGCGGGGATCAGCAGGATGACCGCGTCACCCCGGTCCTCGCGCTCGCATCGCGACCAGTCCAGCCCCGCGGCTTCGATCGCCTTTTCCACCATTTCGTACATCCGCGCCCTGAGCCACGACTGGTCGGCGTTATTGCGGGTACCGAACTTCTCGATGTCCACAATGGCCATCGAATAGTGCCTGGACTTGTAACTGATCAAAACCCTTCGACCTTCCGGAAATGCGTGCGCGGTCTGTGAACGTTACCGCAACTATGTGACACGGATGGCCTATCGAATACGCGTCAACGCGGAATCTCCGCCGGGAGCTTGGCGACTTTACGTAGCCGCTCCAGATCATTCACCACGATCTTGCGGTACGAAAGCTCGATGATATCCCGTTTCTGCAGCTCACCGAGTTGCTCTTCGACGGTCCTGGTCGCCATTCCGGCCAATGAACCCAATTCCGCTTGGGTCAGGCAGCCGACAATTTCGTAGCGCCCGTCGACGTCCGCGCCGAATTTGCCGGTCAGTTCGACCATGACCCTGGCCAGTTTGCACAACGCGGCGAGGCCGTAGTCGACGCGACGCCGGTTCGCCTCGCGCAGCCGCTCGATGATCATCCGGGTCACCGCGAAATGCGCTTCCGGTTGCCTGCGCAGGAAATCCTTGAGCGCCCGGCTGTCGATGACCCGTGCGGTGGTGCGCACACAGGTGACCACGTTGGCCGAGCTCTCCTGCGGATCGATGGCGGTCATCTCGCCCGCGAGATCGCCATCGCGGACCATGCCGAGCAGGACGACCCTGCCGTCCTCGGAGGACACGACGATCTTGGCCGCGCCGCGCAGGAGCAACAGGGTCCGGTCGTTGTGGCCGCCGTGTTCGACCATGGTGTGGTTACGGGGGAACTCGCGTTCGAAGCCCAGTTCGAGCAACCCCGCGCGCACCGCGGGCTGAAGCCGCCCGAGCAGGCTCGACGCGGGCCAGGCCGTCAGGTTTCGGTCCACCGGAATTCTTTCTTGCCTTGAGATGGCTACCTCCCTGTTACTACGCCATCTGTGAGGCCATCACGCTGAACCGTGCGGCTGCGTGCCACCACATCCCACGATGTCTTTCCTGTCGTCTTTCGGGTCGGCGGACAGTGCGGTCGCCAAACGGTCGAGACAGATCACGCAGGGTATGACGATCTTGCGATAAGTGGTCCGCACGATCTGCCTGCGGCGGAATTCGCCGAGCACCCGGTTCACCGTGACTTCGGCGGCGTGGACCAGCTGCGCGAGCTCGGCCTGGCTGAGGTGGATCACCGCGCCCCACTGGGCGAACCGCTCGTCGAAGTCGTCGGTGAGAGAAAACAGCAGCTTGGCGACCCGCGCCGGTACCGCGTGACTGCGGATTTCGCGGTGGCTTTCGTCCGAGGCACGCAACCGGGTCGCGATCACGCGCGCGACCTCCATCGCCAGCTGCGGATGCGATCGGAGATAACCGTCGAACTTCTCCCAGCTGACGCTCGCCGCGCGGACCTGCGTCACCGCGACCACCGACGCCGAACGCCGATTGCCGTCGGTGTAGGAAAGTTCGCCCAGCAGACTGCCCTTGGCCCGGATGCCGAGCAGATGCTCGTCTCCCCCATCGGCCTGTACGACGACCTTGACTTGGCCACTGTAAACAAAAGTGACAAAACCGCCCTCGTCACCTTCCAGAATCAGGTGCGACTGCGGCTCATACGTCGCATGCCCGGCGAGCGCGAGCAACTCCTCGCGTTCGGAACTCCGCAGCCGCCCGAGAAACGACTCCTGCGGCCACGCCACGCCGTCTTCGCCGGGATCTCCCCTTGCACCGCGCATCGGCCTCAACGCCTCCCCTTCGGGCGTCTCAACTCTTCCCCGTCGGGCCCGGCCAGTCTTTCGGCCATCCAGGTGGAATCCGGACGGCTCCAGTCACCCGAGCAGGGACTTGACGAGCGCGGCTATCTGATCGGTCTCGATGAGGAAAGAGTCGTGCCCGTATGGGGAAGTGATCACCGCCGGCTCACTGCCGAGGCCTTCGGCGAGCGATTTCGCCTGGTACAGCGGGTAAAGCCGATCACTGTCCACACCGGCGACCACCGAACGCGCGGTGACCCGCTCGAGCGCCTCGGCCACTCCGCCCCGGTCACGGCCGACGTCGTGCGCGTTCATCGACCGGGTGAGCGTCACGTAACTGCCCGCGTCGAACCGCCGGACGAGCTTGTCGGCGTGATGGTCCAAATAGGACTCGATGGCGAATCGCCCGCCGCGCAACGCGTCCTCGCCGTCCTGGTCATGACGTCCGAATCGGTCGGTGAGTTCCGGCTCGCTGCGATAGGTGACGTGCGCGATCCGGCGCGCGACGCCGAGTCCGCGATGCGGGCCTTCACCGGGAGCGGCGTCGTAGTAGTCACCGCCGCGCCAGCCCGGATCGGAAGTGATCGCGTGCAGCTGAGGCGACGCCCAGGCGATCTGCTCGGCCGACGCTGCCGCCGTCGATGCCAGTACCAGCAACGATTCGACGCGCTCGGGGAACATGACGGCCCATTCGAGCGCACGCATGCCACCCATCGAGCCGCCGAGTACCGCGGCCCATCGCGCGACACCGAGTGCGTCGGCCAGCGCCGTCTCCACGACGACCTGGTCGCGGGGAGTCACCAAGGGAAACCTGCTGCCCCAAGGCTTTCCGTCGGGGTCGAGCGACGACGGCCCGGTCGAGCCCTGACAGCCGCCGAGCACGTTCGGCACGACGACGAACAGTTCATCGGTGTCCATGGCCCGGCCGGGGCCGATCAGGTCACTCCACCAACCGGCCGTCGGATGCCCGTCCTCGATGGGCCCGGTGATATGCGAATCGCCGGTCAGCGCGTGTTCGACGAGCACCGCGTTGGAGGCGTCGGAATTCAGCGTGCCCCAGGTTTCGTAGGCGAGGGAGAACGCGGGCAGCACGCCACCGGCGTCGAGCCGGAGCTCACCGCCGGTGACCCACTGCCTGCGTCCAGGGGGATCCCCTGCCCGCCACGCGCCGGTGACGGGCTGGGGATCCTCACCGGGTGATGTCACAGAGCGGCCTTCGCCGCCCGGAAGCCGGCTTCGAGGTCCGCCTTGAGGTCCTCGATGCCTTCGAGCCCGACCGACAGCCGGACCAGGCCGGGCGTGACCCCGCTGGCGAGCTGCTCACCGGCCGAAAGCTGGGCGTGGGTGGTGCTCGCCGGGTGCACGATGAGGCTGCGCACGTCACCGATGTTGACCAGCTGGCTGTGCAACTCGGTGCCGTCGACGAACTTGCGGCCGGCCTCGACACCGCCGCGCAGGTCGAACGAGAGCACCGCGCCCGCGCCCTTCGGCAGGTATTTCTGCGCCGCTTGGTAGAACGGGCTCGACGGAAGGCCGGCGTAGTAGACCTTTTCGACCTCGTCGCGCCCCTCGAGCCACTCGGCCAGTGCTTGCGCGTTGGCCACGTGCCGCTCCAGGCGCAGCGAAAGCGTCTCGATACCTTGCAGGATCAGGAAACTGTTGAGGGGTGCGATCGCGGCACCGGTGTCACGCAGGATCTGGACGCGCGCCTTGGCCGCGTACGCGCCGGGGCCGAGGGCTTCCCAGTACTTGAGGCCGCCGTAGCTCGGGTCGGGCTCGTTGAAACCGGGGAACTTCTCGGGGTTCTTGCCGTAGTCGAACGTGCCGCCGTCGACGAGGACACCGGCGACCGTGGTGCCGTGCCCGCCGAGGTACTTGGTGGCGGAGTGGACGACGATGTCGGCGCCGTGCTCGATCGGGCGCAGCAGGAACGGCGTCGGGATGGTGTTGTCGACGACGAGCGGTACCCCGGCCTCGTGCGCGACGTCGGCCACGCCGCGGATGTCGAGCACATTGCTGCCCGGGTTGGCCAGCGTCTCGCCGAAGAACAGCTTGGTGTTCGGGCGGACCGCGGCGCGCCACTGCTCCAAGTCGTCCTGGTCCTCCACGAAGGTGACCTCGATGCCGAGCTTCGGCAGCGTGTAGTGGAAGAGGTTGTACGTGCCGCCGTACAGCGACGGGCTGGAGACGAAGTGGTCGCCCGAGCTCGCGAGGTTGAGGATCGCGGCGGTGGTGGCGGCCGAACCCGAAGCGAACGCCAGCGCGGCGACACCGCCTTCGAGCGCGGCGAGGCGCTGCTCGAGGACGTCCTGGGTCGGGTTCATGATCCGCGTGTAGATGTTGCCGGGCTCGGCGAGGCTGAACAGGTCGGCTCCGTGCTGGCTGTCGCGGAAGACGTAGGAGGTGGTCTGGTAGATCGGCGTCGCCCTGGCACCTGTCGCGGTGTCGGGTGCCGCGCCCGCGTGGATCTGCTTGGTCTCGAAGGACCAGGCCGAGGTGTCGGATGAGTCCGTCATCAGGGGTTCTCTCCTTGCGCTGATTAGTCCAACGTGTTACGCCGACGTTAGCTCCGGATGCGGGTTGGCCCAATCGTTTCCCACGTGCTGAGAGGCACGTACACCATCGGGCGTACCGGGAACTGCCGCTCAGGGCACGACGACACGGTGCCCGCCGCCCGTGATTCTCAAACTATGGCAATTACCGATTGGCGAATGCGGGCAGGGACCCGCCGATGGTTCTTACTCACCCATGTCGTCTGCTCGGTCGGGTGGGTCGGCATCGAACTGGCGTTGCTGACACTTGGCCTGATCGGGCAGCTCGACTCCGACCCGGTGGTGACGCGCAGCGTGCGCATCGTCGCCGGCATCCTGGGCGGCATCTTCTACTTCCCGGCCGCCGCCCTCACCCTGATCAGCGGGGTGCTCCTGGGGCTGGGCACCAAATGGGGCCTGGTGCGCTACCACTGGGTGCTCGTGAAGCTGGCGTTCAACGTCGCGTTGCTCATCGGCGGCAGCTTCCTGGTGATGCCCGCGTTCGAGACCGCGTCCGACGCCGCGATCAGGAACGAGCCGATCGGGGACACCTCGATCATGATGGTCAGCGCGATGACGGCCGGGCTCACGCTGCTGCTCATCGCGACCCAGTTGTCGATCTTCAAGCCATGGCCGAAGACACGGTGGTACCCGAAAAAGGTTGCTTCCAAAGTATCTCTCTAGCTAAGATACTTACTTAGAGAGACACTTTGGAGGGGTGATGACCGAGGAACGGACAGCGGTACTGGTGGTCGGGGCGGGGCTCGGCGGGCTCTCGGCCACCATGTTCCTGGCGCAACACGGGGTGGCCGTGCTCACGGTCGAACGGCACGCGAGCACGGCCATCCACCCACGCGCGACGGGCCAGAACTGGCGCACGATGGAGCTTTTCCGGTGGGCGGGCATCGACGCCGACGTGCTCGACGCCAGCGGCCGCGCGTCGCAGGGGTTGCGGATCACGGTCGCGCCGAGCCTCGACGGGCCGGTGTTCCACCAGATCATCGAGGACAGCGACGACGTCGACATGAGCGGCGCGACGTCGATGCCCCACGGGATGGCCGGCCAGGAGGTCGTCGAGCCGATCATGCTGGCGCGGGCCGAAAAGTTCGGCGGGCGGGTGCGGTTCCGCACCGAGCTGGTGTCGTTCGAACAGGACGCCGACGGCGTCACGGCGTTGCTGCGGCATCGGGACACCGGCGAGGAAACCACCGTGCGTGCGCGGTATCTGGTCGCCGCCGACGGTGGGCGCAGCCCGGTCCGCGAGCGGCTCGGCATCCCGTCGACCGGGCCGGGCATCATCGGCCACAACATCGGTGTGGTGTTCGACGCCGACCTCGGCGAGCGGCTCAAGCCGGACGTCACCGACCTGTACTACTTGCAGAATCCGGGCTTCACCGCGGGCTTCTGCAACACCGACATCCCGGGCCGGTTCGTCTTCGCGCCGGACTACTTCCCGGAAAAGGGCGAGAAGGTCGAGGATTTCACCGCGGACCGGCTGACGCGGATGATCCGGATCGCCACCGACCTGCCCGACCTCGAACCGGCGATCCGCTGGATCGGGCCTTGGGAGATCGGGGCTCGGGTGGCCTCCCGTTTTCGTGACGGGCGGGTGTTCCTCGTCGGTGACGCCGCCAAGGTGACCCCGCCGACCGGCGGACAGGGCGGGAACACCGCCGTCGGCGACGGACACGACCTGGCCTGGAAACTCGCCGCTGTCTTGCGCGACGAAGCGGGCTCCGAGCTACTGGACACGTACGACGCGGAGCGCAGGCCGATCGCGACCATGGTCGTCGACACCTCGTTGCACAACATGAAGCAGCGGATGCGGCCCGATCTCGACGTCAGCGAGCTGACTCCGCCGGTGGATCCGGTGGCCGGGATCCTCGGGTTTCGTTATGTGTCTTCGGCGGTTCTGGCCGAGGATTCGGGTGAGCGCACCGAAAACCCGTTCGAGCCGAGCGGGCGTCCCGGGTTCCGCGCTCCCGATACGGCCATCGCGGGCCCTGGTTCGTCCACTGTGGACTTACTGGGCCGTGGCTGGGTACTGCTCGCCCGTTCTACGTCCTGGCGCGACGCGGCCACTGACATCTCCACCGAGATCGGGGTCGAGATCAGCTGTTTCGTGGCGGGAACGGACTTCACCTCTCCCGATTTCGCCACCCGCTATGGCCTCTCGGACGGTGGCGCAACCCTCATCCGCCCCGATGGCGTCGTCGCCTGGCGCACCCCCGCCGCGGTCGAAGACCCGGCAGGCACGCTCTGGAACGTCCTCGGGCAGGTACTGAGCCGCTAGCGCCACGCGTACGTGCAGAGTCGTGAGTGGCAACAAGTGTTCTATATGAGGTTCCCCCCGGGGAGCGGACACCGGGTTTCATGCTGCGTGTTGAGAACGGTACCCGATCCGGGTTTCTGCCGGGGTGCGGTAACCCACCGTCGAGTGCAGTCGGTCGTGGTTGTAATAGCGCAGGTAACGAAAAACGTCACGTCGGGCCTCGGCCCGGCTGGGCCAGAACGTCGTGCCGATCTCGGCTTTGAGGGTGGCGAAGAACGACTCCGCGACCGCGTTGTCGTAACACGACCCCGTTCTCCCGATCGACGGCCGGATTCGCTGCTCTGCCAACGCTTTCCGGAACTGGTCGGAGGTGTACTGCACCCCGCGATCGGAATGGAACACCGCGTCGTCGTCGATGAGTCCTCTCGTGGTGGCCAGGGTGATCGCGTCACAGACCAGATCGGTGCGCAGGTGGTCGGCCATGGCGTGGCCGACCACCTCCCGGCTGTGCAGGTCGATCACCGTGGCCAAATACAGCCACCCAGCCGACGTCGGCAGATAGGTGATGTCCCCGACGAGGCGCTGTCCTGGTGCGGTGGCGGAGAAATCCCGCCCGATCAGATCGGTCACCGCCGCCACCGGGGTGGTGGCGGGTGTGGTCAGCGAGCGGCGTTTGCGGCGGGTGCTCCCGGCCAGGCCGTGCGCGGCCATGAGCCGTTCCACCCGTTTGTGGTTCACCACATGGCCTCGCCGGCGGAGTTCCGCGGTGATCCTCGGTGCGCCGTAGGTGCCGTGGTGGGCGGTGTGGATCTCGGTGATCACTCCGGCCAGTTCCCGGTCGGCGTCCGCTCGCGCCGCGCGGGTGGCCTCCGACCGGATCCATTCGTGGTAGCCCTGCCGTCGGATGCCCAGGACCTGGCATAACCGGGTCACGGTGAACTGGGCGCGGTGTTCGGAGATGAACCGATAGCGGTAGGTCAACGATCCATCTCTTTGGCAAAATAGGCGGCTGCTTTGCGGAGAATGTCCTTCTCCACCTCGAGTTCCGCGACCCGTTTGCGCAGCGCCCGGACCTCGTCGCTGTCCTCAGGCTGGTCCGGTGGCGCCTCCTGCGCTTTCTTCGCGGTCCTGACCCAGGTGCGCAGCGTCTCGGCGTTGACACCGAGTTCGCGGGCAGTCTGGGCCAACGGCCGTTTCGGGTGGGCCGCCACCAGCGCCACCGCGTCTTTCACGAACTCCACGGGATATATACGTCGAACCACCAGGACATCCTTTCCCTGGCATCACGATGCCAGGAATCAGGGTGTCCGGTCCTAAGGGGGAACCTCATATATAACACTCGTAAACACTCACGAGCGGTCTCGAGGTGTGCTCGGCGGGCGGGGTTGGGCCGGGGGCGGTCTAAAGTGGTCTGATGGCTGAGCTCGCCGCGGTTTCCGTGCGTAGTGTGGTGGATCGGGTCGGCCCGACGCTGTTACGCGCGCTGTCGGTGCCGGACGGGGCTCCGGCGGTGGCCGATGTCGTCATCTTCGAGCCCGGGAGCCCGCTTTCGGCGGGCGACGTGGTGCTCGGGGTCGCGGTGAGCGATGCCGAGCAGGCCGCCGAACTGGTCCGCGGTAGTGCGTCGCAGGGCGCGGCGGCGGTGTTGCTGAAGCCGCCGTTGGCCGGGAAGGCCGCGGTGAAGCGGGCGGCGAAAGATGCCGGGATCGCACTCATCGAGGTCAAGGCCGCCACGTCGTGGGCCCAGCTGGTCTGGTTGCTGCGGACGGTTCTCGACGCCATCACCGACGAAGCGGAGTCCACTGAGGACGGCTTGGAGTCGGCCGATCTGTTCCGGCTCGCCGACGCGGTCGCGTCCGTTGTAGACGCTCCGGTGACCATTGAGGACACCAACTCCCGCGTGCTCGCCTACTCCGCGCGCCAAGACCTCACCGACCCGGCACGGATTTCCACCATCATGGGCCGCCGGATTCCGGATGACGTGCTCGCGAAGTTCCGGTCGCGCGGCGTGTTCCGTGAGCTTTCCCGTGGCAGGCAAACGGTTTTCGTGCCCGCCCAGCGTGACGGCACGTTGCCGCGGCTGATCGTGCCGATCCGGATGGGCGGCGAGTTGCTCGGCTCGATGTGGGCGGTGGTTTCCGGGCCGGTGTCCGACGAGCGGGCCGCCGCGTTCGCCGACGCGGCGCCGGTGGTCGCCCTGCATTTGCTGCGACGCAGGGCGCATGCGGACGCGCAGCGCCGGGCGTCGGCCGAACTATTGCGTGGCGTGTTGCAGGGAAAACCGATGACTCGTCAGGTGATCACCGAGCTGGACCTGTCCGACGAACCGCATCGAGTGGTCGTGATCGAGGCGCCGGGCGGAGACACGCCTGGGGCAGAGGGTCTGCGGCTGGCATTGCTGGAGAAGATTTCGCAGGGTGTCGGCAGACGGCCGGTGGCAGCCGAACTGGGCGGACTGCTCTACGCGCTGGTCCCGGACGGGGAAAGCTGGTCGGAGCTCCGCGACGCGCTCGTCGCGCTGCCGACGTCGAGCCGGACGCCGACACCGCGCGTCGCCGCCGGGAGCGCGGCCGACATCACCGCGCTCGCGACGTCCAAGGCCCAGGCCGACGAGGCGCTCACCCTCCTGCGCGCCGGGCTTGTCCCCGGTCAGGTCGTCAGCTTCGACGACGCATGGACAGCGCTCGTCCTGCACCGGGGCGCGACGGCCGCCGCCGGAGCGAAAGTCGCCGAACTCGGCCCGCTCACGGAATTGCGCGCATACGACGGATACCTCGACACGTTGTACGAATGGCTGAGACATCCAGGTGACCCTCGCGCGGCCGCCAAAGAATTGCGGATCCATCCCAACACCCTGCGCTACCGTATGCGTCGAATGCTCGAATTGGTGCCTTTGGACCTGGACGATCCGGATGTCCGACTGGCGCTGACAGTGCAGCTCATAGCGGTGCGGTGGAGCTGATTAGCCCGAAAGGCCCAACGTCGTTACGCCGAACGCCATATGTCTTGGGCTGCATGGTTCCCGCCGAAGGAACGGAATGTCGGCCGGTGACCACCAGAAATGGCATCGGGTGATTCCCTGGCTTACTTTTCCGCTCGACCATTCCGGTCTCCCAGCGTGATCGAGGAGTGCCAATGAGCTATCCGGAGCGCATCCGCAAAGTCGTGAAGTTGGGCGCACTTTCCGCGCTGACCGTCGCCAGCCTGGTGGTGCCTGGCACCGCGGCCGGCAGCACCACGGTCGTCTCCCAACCCACGGCGACCGCGGACTGCTACACCCCAGAGCACTCCGCCGCTCGATCCAAGGATGGTCACGCCAACGACCTGAACCCGGCGCAGGCCGCCGCGATCGAAGCCGACATGAGCTCGCGTGTCGCGGCCAAGGGCCAGTCGCTCAGGGTCGCCGCGGCGACGAGCATCCCGGTGTACGTCCACGTGATCACCAGTGGCTCCACCGGTTCCCTGCCCGCGGCGACGATCAGCCAGCAGATCTCGGTGCTCAACAGCGCCTACTCGAGCGCTGGCTTCAGCTTCTCGCTAGCCAGCACCGACTACACCAACAAAGCCGCCTGGTACAACGGGATCACCGACGGCACCACCGCCGAGCGGCAGATGAAAACGGCACTGCACAAGGGAAGTTCGAACGCGCTGAACATCTACACCGCGTCGCTCGGGAACGACCTGCTCGGCTGGGCGACCTTCCCGTGGGACTACTCCACGTCGCCGACCATGGACGGCGTGGTCATCCTCGACGAGTCGTTCCCCGGCCGATCGGCCACCAACTTCAACCAGGGCGACACCGCCACTCACGAGGTCGGGCACTGGCTCGGGCTCTACCACACCTTCCAGGGCGGCTGCTCCGGTTCGGGTGACTACGTTTCGGACACCCCCGCCGAGGCCAGCCCGGCGTCGGGCTGCCCGACCGGCCGCGACACCTGCAGTGCCGCGGGCACCGACCCGATCAAGAACTTCATGGACTACAGCTACGACAGCTGCATGACGCAGTTCACCACCGGACAAGGCACCCGGATGAAGAGCGCCTGGACGTCGTACCGCGGGTAATCGCCAAGAGAAGGTGGCCCGTCCGCTGGGACGGGCCACCTTTTTCATACGTCCAGGAGCGTTTTTCCCACAGTGACGCGGGATTCCATCGCGGCGTGCGCGTCGGCGGCCCGTTCGAGTGGAAAGCGTTGCCCGATCACCGGACGCAGCCGGCCCGCCGCGGCTTCGGTCAACGCGCTGCGCGTGAACTCGCGCATCTCCGCCGGATTTCCGATCCCGCGCACGACGTCCACACCACGCGCCTCCGCTTCTTCGTCCGAGATCGGCGTCCAGTCCCCGCTGGAAAGCCCGAAGACGACCATCCGCCCGCCGCGTCGAAGCAGCTGGAACGCTGTGGCCCCGACATCCCCGCCGACGCCGTCGAACACGACATCGACCGGCCCGACGCGCTCGGACCAGTCCGGCTCCCGATAGTCGACGGCCAGATCGGCCCCGAACTCGCGGACCTCGGCGAGCTTGGTCCCGCCGGCCGCACCGACGACTTCCGCGCCCGCCGCCTTCGCCAGCTGCACGAGCAAGCTGCCGACACCCCCGGCCGCCGCCTCGACGAGCACGCGCTCCCCGGGCTTGATCACCGCGGCCCGCACCAAGCCCGTCGCCGTCCGGCCGTCGGCGAGCAGCGCCACAGCTGTGTCGAGCGCCAGTTCGTCCGGGACCTCGAAGAGCAGCTCCGCGTCGACAGCCACCTGCTGCGCGTAACCGCCCGAACCGCCGGTGCTCGTGACGACCCTGGTGCCGATGAGTCCAGCGTCGACGCCTTCCCCGACCGCGCTGACCACGCCGCCCACGCCGTTGCCGGGGATCACCGGCGGCTCCACCCGGAACGGGCCCGGTTTACCCGCGCGGAACTGCGTCTCGACAAAGGTGATGTTCGCGAACGCGACCTGGACCAGCACCTGCCCCGGCCCGGTCACCGGATCGGGTGTTTCTTCCCCGGCCAGTACTTCCGGCCCGCCGAACTCCCTCAGCCACACCGCGCGCATGAGCTCCCTTTCCCCACTGGTGAATCCCGGTTTCCAGGGTGCTACCTGTAGCTAAGTGGAGGTCAAGAGTTTGTTTCGCGGCGACTATGAAAGTGCGGCAATACTGTCGCAGTGGCACGATGACACTGCGGACGAGGTGCCTCACCGTAGGCATCAGTCCTATTGGAACCCCGCAGGAGGCAGCCGTGCGTATCGCCGTACCCCGCGAAATCAAGAAGCACGAGTACCGGGTCGCGCTGACCCCGGCGGGCGTGCACGAACTGACCGGGCGCGGCCACGACGTCTTCGTCGAGACCGGCGCCGGACTCGGTTCGTCCATCACCGACGAGGAGTACCTCGCCGCCGGCGCCAAGGTGCTCGCGACGGCCGACGACACCTGGGCCGAGGGCGAGCTCGTCCTCAAGGTCAAGGAGCCGATCGCCGAGGAGTACCCGCGCCTGCGTGCCGGCCAGGTGCTGTTCACCTACCTCCACATCGCCGCGGACCGGCCGCTGACCGACGCGCTGCTCGCCTCCGGCGTCACCGCGATCGCCTACGAGACCGTGCAGACCGCGAACGGCGCGCTGCCGCTGCTCGCGCCGATGTCCGAGGTCGCGGGCCGGCTGGCACCGCAGGTCGGGGCGTACGCCCTGATGAAGCCGAGCGGTGGCCGCGGCGTCCTGCCCGGCGGTATTCCCGGTGTGCACCCGGCACGGGTTGTCGTGATCGGCGGCGGTGTCGCGGGCATCAACGCCGCGCGCGTGGCGCTCGGACTCGGTTCGGACGTCGAGATCCTCGACACGAACGTCGACCGGCTCCGCCAGATCGACAACGACTTCGGCGGCCGGATCCGCACGGTGACGTCGAACAAGCTGTCGGTCGAGCAGGCCGTGCTGGAAGCCGACATGGTCATCGGTGCCGTGCTGGTACCGGGCGCGAAGGCGCCGAAGCTGGTCTCGAACGAACTCGTCTCGCGGATGAAGCCGGGCAGCGTGCTCGTCGACATCGCGATCGACCAGGGCGGCTGCTTCGCCGACTCGCGGCCGACCACGCACGACGAGCCGACCTACCAGGTGCACAACTCGGTGTTCTACTGCGTCGCGAACATGCCGGGCGCCGTCCCGCGCACCTCGACGTACGGGCTCACCAACGTCACGCTGCCCTACGCGGTGCAGCTCGCGGAGCACGGCTGGAAGTCCGCGCTCAAGGCGAACCCGAGCCTGGCGAAGGGCCTGAACGCGCACGCCGGTCAGCTCACCAACGCGCCCGTCGCCGTCGCGCACGAGCTCCCCTACGTCCCCGTGGACACCGTCCTCGCCTGACCTCACGCGGCATCAAGGGAGCTTTACTACCGCCAAACGGCAGTAAAGGTCCCTTGATGCTTTTTCGGGAGTCGAGATCATCGCCATCTGTCGACAGATGGCGATGCACACGAGCATTGGACTCAGCCACGCTCGCCAGCAATTACGTGACGCACCGTGGGGGGTTTGGGGGCTCGGCCCCCAAGACTCAAACCGGAAGCTCCGCTGGTGAGCGCGATCCGCGAACACAGAAAGCGGAAGCTGTAGGGGCGACCCGCTCAACCAGCCTGGGGGTCACTGGGAGCGGGTCGCCGTCACCAGCTTAGGTAATAACGGCGGACTTCGCTGCACGGGGTCGGGAAGTTGTCCTAAATACTTCTTCACCGGCTGGGCCCGCAACTGGTTTTCCGTTGGGTCGATCAGCCGGAATCGGGCATTCAGCTGCAAAAACCCCAGCGAAGTGTGTCCGGGGTGAAGACCGGCCCTGCCGGATCGTGACGAAAATCGCGTGCCTCGTTCCTGCCCGTTCCGCACGCGCGCGGCGCCGGGGTACGGCAGGATGGCGCGGATCAACCCAGGGGAAACGAAGGGGGCGGAATGCACGACGGCAGTGGCCGCATCTCGGTACAAAATCTCAGTAAGCAGTTCGGCACGGTCAACGCGGTGCAGAACCTGAGTTTCACGGTGGAACCCGGCACGGTGACGGGCTTTCTCGGCCCGAACGGCGCGGGCAAGACAACCACCCTGCGCATGCTGCTCGGTTTGGTGACACCCACCGCCGGCACGGCGACCATCAACGGCCGCCCGCACGATCAGCTCGGCAACCCGGCGCGGGTGGTCGGTTCGGTGCTCGAGAACGAGGGATTCCACCCGGCTCGCACCGCGCGCAACCATCTGCGGGTCTACGCGGCGGCCATCGGCATGCCCGACCAGCGTGCCGACGAGGTGCTCGGGCTCGTCGGCCTGTCGTCCGCGGCGGATCGCAAGGCGGGTGGGTTCTCGCTCGGGATGAAGCAGCGGCTGGCGCTCGCGACGGCGTTGCTCGGCAACCCGCAGGTGCTGGTGCTGGACGAGCCGGCCAACGGCCTCGACCCCGAAGGAATCCTTTGGCTGCGCAACTTCCTGCGTGCTTACGCGCGTGAGGGTCGCAGTGTGCTGGTGTCGAGCCACCTGCTCAATGAGGTCGAGCAGACCATCGACCAGGTCGTCATCATCAGCCAGGGCATGACGCGCTACTACGGCTCGCTCGACCAGTTGCGCAAGAGCCAGCAGTCGCGCGTGCTCGTGCAGCCCGCGGACGCCAAC
Organism: Amycolatopsis sp.; assembly: GCF_036008905.1. Taxonomy (GTDB): domain Bacteria; phylum Actinomycetota; class Actinomycetes; order Mycobacteriales; family Pseudonocardiaceae; genus Amycolatopsis. The sequence continues at coordinate 22,095 of NZ_DASYMU010000028.1, forward strand.
GCGCTCGTGGCGGCGTTGCAGGAAGGCGGGTTCACGCAGGTCTCGCCGACACCGGACGGCCGTGTCGCCGTCGTCGGCGCGACCGTGCAGCAGATCGGTGACATCACGGCGAAAGCCGGGATCGCCGTCTACGGCATGCAGGAGGAGCACGCCGATCTCGAGCGGCTCTTCTTCCAGCTGACCGCCGGGCAGTTCAGCGCGCCGGGCTACCAGCAGCAACCACCGCAACAGCAGTACTACCAGCAAGGACCACCGCCACCCCAGCAGTACCAGCAAGGTCCGCCGCCGCAGCAGTACCAGCAGCCGAGTCCGTACCAAGCCCCGCCCGGGCAGCAACAGGGCCCGCAGCAAGGCCAGAACGACGGCTGGGGAGGCCAGCAGTAATGATGGGCAACCTGATCAAGGCGGAGATCCGCAAGACGCTCACCACCAAGAGCTGGTGGGGCCTCATGATCCCGACCCTGCTCTTCGCGTTCCTGTTCGCACTGGGGTGGGGCGCGATCACCAACAACTTCAGCAACTACCTCGGCAGCTCCGACACCCGCGAGATCACCGCGGCACTGGGCATCAAGACCGGTGAACTCCCCGTCGGGCTCCTCGCGCTCGGCCACGGGATCAACATCGGCACGATCTTCCCGATGATCTTCGGCGTTTTCGCCCTCGCTGGTGAGTACACCAAGAAGACGATCACCACGACGTTCCTGACCGCGCCCAACCGCGGCGCCGCACTGACCGCGAAGATGATCACCTACATCGGCTGGGGCGCGATCTACGGCGTCATCATCGTCGCCGCTTCCAGCCTGGGCACGGTGCTGACCGTCGACAGCGGCCGTCTTCCGACCGCCGGCCAGTGGCTCGGCGTGCTCGGTGCCGGGATCCTGGCGACCACGCTCGCGACGCTGTTCGGCATCGGGCTCGGCGCGGTCTGGCGGAGCGTGGTCGGCAGTGTCATCACGCTGACGATCTACATGCTGGTCCTGGAGAACGTGCTGGTGTTCGTGGGCTGGGGCTGGCTCCGGCTGGAGTGGCTCGGCGGCGTGCTGCCCAACGGGACCTTGAACGGGATCGTCGGGGCTATCGGCGCCGAGGCGTTCGGTGCGGCCGGGGTGGCGATTCCGGGACTGGACGACGAGACGAAGTGGGTGTTGCAATACACGGCCGGCGCGCCCGGGGCGTTCTCGTGGTGGGCTTCGGCGTTGATCTTCCTGGCTTGGACGATGCTGTTCTTCGGCATGGGCTGGGCCGCCAACCAGAAGCGGGATATCACGTAAGCGAAAGCCTTGGTGGGCAAGGCACTTTGGGTGGGTGGCTCGTGAGTGGCTACGAGGGTTAGAACACTCGTAGCCACTCACGAGCCACGCAGTGTCGGACCCCCCGCCTAGGGTGGCGGGGTGACCACTGCACCACCACGGGTTCGTCAAGAAGTTCCAGCGCGTGAGACAGCCGAGCCGGAGAAGGTCGGCTGGATCCGGCGGCTAGCCGCCGCGTGCTGGCACCATCGTGTGCTTGTCGTGCTGTCGCTGTTCGCCGCCGTGCTCGGCGTCGGGCTGCAGGCGGCGGGACCATTGCTGGTCAAGGTCGCGGTGGACGACGCTGTCGCCGGGGAGACGTCGCAGCTGAGCCTGCTCGCGGTGGCGTTGATCGGGCTGCAGGTCCTGTCGTTCGGGACGGCGTTCGTCCGCCGGTACGTGGGTGGCCGGCTGGCGCTGGACGTCCAGCACGACCTTCGGCAGAGCGTGTTCGGCGCGGTGTCGCGGCTTGACGGCGGCAAGCAGGACGCGCTGCGGACCGGACAGGTCGTGTCCCGTGCCATCTCGGATCTGCAGCTGGTCACCGGGATTTTGATGCAGGTCCCGCTTTCGGCGGGATCGGTGATCTTCGCGTTGCTCGCGCTGGGCGCGATGCTGTGGTTGTCCCCCACCCTGACGCTGATCGCGCTGGTGATCACGCCCGCGGTGGCGATCATCATCGCGACGAGCCGCAAACGCCTGTTCCCCGCCACCTGGTCGGCGCAGCAACGGGCGGCCGACGTCGCGCAGCACGTCGAAGAGACGGTCACCGGCGTCCGCGTGGTCAAGGGCTTCGGCCAGGAGACCCGCGAAGTCGCACACCTCGAAAAGACAGCCAGGACCCTGTTCGCCGAGCGCCTTCGCGCCGCGCGGCTGGCCGCGTTGCCGACGGCGACCACGGCCGCGTTGCCCGCCGCGGGCCAGGTCGCGGTCCTCGCCGTCGGCGGGATTCTCGCGCTGCGCGGGCAAATCAGCCTCGGCACGTTCCTCGCGTTCGCGACGTACGTTTCCGCGCTGATCGGCCCGGCCCGCATGCTGTCCGGCCTGGTCGTGCAGGCGCAGCTCACCAGGGCCGGGGCGGAGCGGGTGTACGAGCTCATCGACGCCCAGCCCGAGGTCCGCGACTCCCCCGACGCCCGGCCGCTGCCTGACGGCCCGCTCGACATCCGGCTGGACGACGTCCGTTTCGGCTACACGCGCTCCGAGCCGGTGCTCAACGGCTTGTCCTTGCACGCGAGAGCAGGCGAAACGCTGGCACTCGTCGGCACGGCCGGGTCCGGCAAGTCGACGATTTCCTTGCTGCTGCCCAGGTTCTACGACGTCCACACCGGCTCGGTCGCGATCGGCGGGCTCGACGTCCGCGACGTGAAGCAGCAGGAGCTGCGCCGGGCGATCGGGGTCGTCTTCGAAGAGGCGTTCCTGTTCTCCTCGTCGATCCGCGACAACATCGCCTACGGCCGCCCTGACGCGAGTGACGAAGAGATCCTGGCCGCGTCGAAAGCGGCCGAAGCGCACGAGTTCATCAAGGATCTGCCCGCCGGTTACGACACGCTCGTCGGCGAGCGCGGGCTGACGCTGTCCGGCGGCCAGCGGCAACGCCTCGGACTGGCGCGCGCTCTCATCACGGATCCCCGCGTGCTGCTTCTGGACGACGCGACTTCGGCGGTCGACACCGCGACCGAGGCGGCCATCTACGACACGCTCAGGTCGGTCACAGCGGGCCGGACGACCCTGCTGATCGCGCATCGGCGGTCAACGTTGTCGCTCGCGGACAGGATCGCCGTGCTGGACTCGGGCCGAGTCGTCGACATCGGCACCGAAGAGGAACTCCAAGCCCGTTGCGCGCTGTTCCGTGAGCTGGTCGGCGGCCCGGGCGACGACGTCGAGGAGATCCACCGCTGCGAAGGCCTCGACTGCGGCCCGGCCGGGATCACCCCCGAGCTCTGGCCCGACGACGGCGAGCACGACGAGATCGACGAACTCGCCGATTCCGCCCGGCAGCGCACCGGCACCGACGCCTCGGCGGCAGGCGGCCCGCGTGGCTCGTCGGGACTCGATCTTCCACCGACCGAAGAACTTCTCGAAGGGGTGAGAAAGCTTCCGCCCGCGGTCGATTCCCCGCGGATGGACGGCACCGACGTCACCGCGCCGGATCCGAACTTCCGGCTGTGGGGGCTGCTGCGCCCGGTGCGCTGGCCGCTGCTCGTGGTGATCTTCATGGTCGCGGCGGACGCGGCGGCGGCGATCGCGCTGCCCGCGCTGTACCAGCAGGGTGTCGACAAGGGCGTCCGGCTGGGCGTCGAGTCCGCGGTGTGGATCGCGGCGGGCATCGGCGCGCTGGTGATCGCGGCGGACTGGTTCGTGCTCTTCATGAACACGAAGCTGACAGCACGCGTCGGTGAGACCGTGCTCTATTCGCTGCGGGTGCGCAGTTACGCCCATCTGCAGCGGCTCGGCCTCGACTACTTCGAACGCGAACTGTCCGGCAAGATCATGACCAGGATGACCACCGACGTCGACGCGCTGTCGACGTTCCTGCAGACGGGCCTCTCGACGGCTGTCGTCAGCGTGCTGACGCTCTTCGGCATTTCGGCCGCGCTGCTGATCACCGACAGCTCGCTGGCGCTCTACGCGCTGGCCGTGCTGCCGATCCTCGCGGTGGCGACGGTGATCTTCCGGCGCCTGGCGTCGCGGGCGTACACCGAAGCCCGCGAGCGCGTCAGCGTGGTCAACGCGGATATGCAGGAGAACGTCACCGGGCTGCGGGTCGCGCAGGCGTACACCCGCGAGGAGCGTTCGGCGGAGGCCTTCGCGCAGCGCAGCGACGACTACCGCCGCTCGCGGCTGCGGGCGCAGCGCTACATCGCAACCTACTTCCCTTTGGTGACCATGCTTTCCGGGATCGCCCAGGCCGTGGTGCTGGTGGCGGGCGCGAACCGGGTCGCCGCCGGGACGCTGTCGATCGGTGTCCTGCTGGCGTTCCTGCTGTACCTCGACCAGTTCTTCTCGCCGATCCAGCAGCTTTCCTCGGTGTTCGACGGCTACCAGCAGGCGCGGGTCGGCCTGACTCGTATCGGCGACCTGCTGCACACCCCGAGTTCGGTGCCCGCGGCGAAGAACCCGGTCCCGGTGCCCGCCAAACTGCACGGCGCGGTGACCTTCGAGAACGTCGATTTCGCTTACACCGGAACGGAAGCACTCGCACTGGCCGGGGTCGACCTCGACGTCGCCCCCGGCGAGACGATCGCGCTGGTCGGCGCCACGGGCGCGGGAAAGTCGACGGCGGTGAAGCTGGTCGCACGGTTCTACGACGCGACCGGCGGGCAGGTGCGCATCGACGGCGTCGACATCCGCGACTACGACCTCGGCGCGCTGCGCGGGCGGATGGGTGTCGTGCCACAGGAGGCGCACCTGTTCTCCGGCACCGTCGCGGACAACGTCCGCTACGGCAAACCGTCGGCCACCGACGCCGAGGTCGAAGCCGCCGTCCGCTCGGTCGGCGCGCTCGACGGCGTCGCCGCCCTGCCCGCGGGCTTCCGGCAACCCGTCGGCGAACGCGGCCGCTCGCTGTCCGCGGGACAACGCCAGCTCGTCGCACTGGCCCGCGCCGAACTCGTCGACCCGGACGTCCTGCTCCTCGACGAAGCCACCGCCGCGCTCGACCCGTCCACCGAATCCGCCGTCCTGCGGGCAACCGAGCAGCTGGCGCGCAGGCGCACCACCTTCGTGGTCGCCCACCGCCTGGCCACCGCCGCCCGCGCGGACCGGATCGTCGTCATCGACCACGGCCGCATCGTCGAACAAGGCACCCACGCCGAACTCATCGCCGCCAACGGCTCCTACGCCCGCCTGTGGGCGCTGGGCTAAAAGAGCGCGGCCGGGTGGGTGGCTCGTGAGTGGCTACGAGTGTTAGAACACTTGTTGCCACTCACGAGGGCGGGGCTGGAAAACCGGTACGCCCCACCCGGCCTCTCCTGCGACGATTCCCCGGTGAAGCCACCCCTGCGACAGATCCGAGCGGTCCACACCGAGACCACGATCCGCGTCTACCAGGCGTACCCGCCCGAGATCGGTGACGCGGCACTGCGCGCGGGCAGGTTCGTCGCGCCGTTCAAGCGGGAGCGCATGACCTGGATCAAACCGTCGTTCCTCTGGATGGCGTACCGCTGCGGCTGGGGCGCCAAACCCGGGCAGGAGCGGGTGCTCGCCATCGACATCACCCGGGACGGTTTCGACTGGGCACTCGCCAATTCCGCACTGAGCCACTTCCACTCCGATGTCCACGCTGACGAGAAGGCATGGAAAGCACACATGCGCTCCTCGCCCGTCCGGATCCAATGGGATCCCGAACGCAACCTGCATCTCGGCCCACTCGGGCACCGCTCGATCCAGATCGGGCTCAGCGGCGAGGCTGTCGGCAAATACGTGGACGACTGGACCGTTCACATCACCGACGTCACCGCCGACATGCGGGCCGTGCACTCCGAGGTAGTGGCCGGCGACCTCGAAAGGGCGCGTTCCCTCCTGCCCGACGAGCGGCCCTACGCGCTCTCGCCGGAACTCACGACAGCGATCGGCGCCACCGAGCCATCTACGTCATCGACCACAGCCGCTCGGTGAAATGGGCCGCCGTAGAGCTACCGAGCGTCCCGGATGGTGAGCGATTCGGAACCTTCACCCAGGTAGAAGTGGCCGGGGAAGTACTCGACATGCACGTGCCCCTCCGGGTCGCCGGAGGCTGCGGCATCACGGACCAATTCCGCCAGCACCGAAAGAAGCGGCTTCGGCCCACGCGCGACGAGTGTTTCTCGCTCCCTGTCCACGGAGATGAGCACAGCTTCGTCGTCCGACTCGCGCACCTCGATGGCGGACAAAGCCGTGTCATACGGTTTCGGATCCGCGATGCGGTCCAGCGCAATCGAACCGTGCCCGCGCTCCAGGACAATGACGAGCTCGGCGTACTCGGCGGCATCCCCGGACAGTACGGACTCCCGGGCCAGAGCCGACAAATGCACAATCATCGCTTTTCCGCGGCAGCTTTCGCGGATGGATACCGCCGCTCAGCCCTCGGCGAGGAATTCCCCCATCAGCTCTCGCGCGGCGTCACGCACTGATTCTTCAGGGTCTTGCTGCGTGAGCTTGGCCAACACCGGAACGATGCGCTGAGGATTCTCTTCGAGCCAGCCCAGCACAGTGAGCCCCTGTTTGCGCATCCTCGCGTCGGGATCCAGCAAGAGGCCGTAAAACAACCAGAGCCCCTCTCGCAGCTCAGCTCTGCATCGCTCGGCCAAATCCGCATTGCCGGCTTCAACCTCGGCTTGCGCGGTTTCGCCACCGGCGATCTCCACCAGCACCTCGACAACGCGATACCGCGCTTCAATCGAGAGCGGACCAACCAACAGAGCGAACGCGGCCCGGACGGCAGGCAGCGCCGACTCGTACAAACTTCCCTGCACCACAACAGTGTTGTCGATCTGCCAATAGTGTTTGGTAGCGTCCTTTTCGGACTCGGCATCAGCGAGCGCGGTCAACGCTTCGGCCACACCTGCGGCGGTGCCTGGCCCCCCACGGAGCCGAGCCCACTCGACACTTTCGACCACGGCGTTGGCAAGGTGATTCATTCGCCCACCCTATCGACACCCCAAGAACCATCCTTCTTGACTTTGGTACCGGGTGGGAACTGATTGGGCGTATACGTCCCTTGGCAACTGTGGCAGATCTCGACTTCCTCACCCGTACGCGGGCGGACTGCTTCGGTGAACTGCACTTGGTCTCTTGGTATACCAAGCTTGTTGGCAACATCGTTCTCGGCGCAGCCGTGTGGAGGCCGTGCGCTGCCGACTGCGATGTTTCCGGTCTCCGGGTCGTAGCCGGCCGTTGCCGTGGACGGCGGGCGCTGCCGCTTCGGCGTGTTCGCCACGAGATCGGCGGCGTGCTGATCCCGTTGTGCCCGAGCGTCCGCCAGCAGTTCCTCCCTGCTGCGGGGCGGTCCACCCGCGGCGTCGTCCCCGCAGCCCATGAGACCAAGGGGGTCTATCCAAGACGTCGGATTGCTCGCGTACATGGCGGGGTTCGGGCCGCCGTCGAGTCCCAGCGGATCCCGGCTCACATACCGCCCGATCTCTGGGTCGTAGTACCGCTGGTAGTTGTAGTTGAAGCCACTTTCCTCATCGTGATATTGCCCGGCGAACCGCAGTGGGGTGATCGTTCGCGAAGATCCGCCCAGGGACTGCCCCCACAGCGTCCGCTGATCATGCCAAGACAGGTTGCCTGTCGCGTCCACCAATTCACTGGGCGCACCGACCAAATCCGCGATGATCGAGTAGAACTGTTCATCGATCCACTGTTGTGGCGCCGCCGCCATCCGCACCCGTTCGGCCTGCAGGAGCGGCCGAAAAGTGCCGGGTTCGTACTCCCAGGTAGTAGCGCGGGTACCACCCACCACTTGTTCGGCCAACTGCACGCCGTCCCACACGAAATCGGTGCGCTCGGCCACCGACCCACCATCCGGCGAGAGACGTTCCTTGGCGACGCGGCGACCGAGCGCATCGTACGAATAGCGCCACCGCGTGCCGCCGGGGGTGGCGACACCGACGAGTCTGTCCTCGGCGTCCCAGTCGTAGTGCCAGACGTCCGGCTTGGCCGAAAGACGCTGTTTCCGCCGCATCACCAACCGCCCCTGAAGGTCGTACCGGTAGCTGGTGCGACCCGAGTTCCTGATCAGCGTTCCCTCATAAGCGCGGGGGCCTTCCATCTCCCCTGCCGAACCTGGCAGCGAAGCATGAGTGACGTTGGCTCCGGCATCGTAGGCGTACCGCTCGATCCCGCGAGGTCCGTCCACGCCGACGATCCTTCCGGCGGGATCACTGGCGAACCGTCGGCGTCCGCTCACCATGTCGTCGATCTCTGACAGCACGCCGTTCTCGCGATATCGGTACGACCGCCGCTGCAACACTCGGGGCCGTGACCGATCCGCATCGGTGGCACCTCCGACGGTGGAGACCGTCTGATCGGTAAGCCGACTGTTCGCATCCCAGGTTTGTGCCAGAATGGTGCCGGTGTCAAGCAACCGCTCGGTCTCGCGTCCCGCGTCGTCGTAGCCGAAAGTCATCGTGCGACCCACGACTCGGAGCGACACCGGCTGATTGCGTGTGTTGTAACTCCAGACACTTTCGACTCCGGAAGATGTCCGGCGTGAAGTCCGACGCCCTCCGATGTCGTAGTTCGACACGACAGTCCTGCCGTTCACTGTCTCGGCAACCACACGGCCGATCGCATCCCGCTGGAAATGCACGTCGGCGTCGGCATTCCGCGCCCGGAGCACTCGGCCTTGACCGTCGCGTTCGAAGATCGCCTCGCGTCCGTCGTCGTAACGGCGCGCCACCACTTCGCCCATCAGGTTCCGTTCGAAGCGAACCGTCTGCCCTGCCCCGTTCGTCCGCTCGACCAACTGTCCCGCGGCGTCGTGACGAAAAGTCGAAACTCGGCCGTCGAAGTCCACCTCTCTGATCAAACGGCCCGCATGATCGTACTCGTAACGCCATACGAGGCCCTGAGGATTTGTCACGGCGACTAGCCGCAGTTCAGAGTCATACCTGAACTCGGTTCGTTCCCCCAGCGGCCCTATTTCGACCGACGGCAGGTCGAAATGTGTGGTGAGCGTACGGGTGACATTGCCCATCGGGTCAACGAACTCGACCTCGTTACCTTCACCGTCATACCGCCACTGTTCGACCGAGCCGTCGGGACGTTGCCGGGAATGCGGTTTTCCTTCGACCGTCCACGTCATGCGGGTGACACCGCGGACCGGATCGTCCACCGTGACGATCCTCCCGAACGCGTCGCGTGTGTACCTGGTGGTCTCGCCGAGTGGATCGACAACGGCCAATACCAACCCTGCCGCATCTGTTTCGACACGACGAACAGCGCCGAGGGGATCGGTGACCGAAACCAACCGGCCGTCCTGGTACCCATAGCCGGTCGTCGCACCCGAAGGGTCTACGACAGCGACAGTGTTGCCTGTTTCGTCATAGATCCGTCTCCACACACCACCGTCGGGATCAGTGATGACAAGGGGAAGGTGGTGCGGGTCGTACGACGCGGTCGACCGCCTGCCGTCAGGTCGGACAACCTCGATCAGATCTCCGCTTTCGTTGTAGCGGAAGCGGGTCGTCCGTCCGAGCGGGTCCGTCTCGGTCGTCGGCATGCCGTACGGATCCCAAGCGAACAGCGTCACGTTGCCGAGTGGATCCTCTTGCCGGATCAGCTGCCGCAACTCATTGAAGTGGTAGACAGCGACTTGGCCCATCGAGTTGGTCTCACGAGTCAGCCGATTGGCGACGTCGTATTCGAGAATCCCCGCGAGCGCTTCACCTGAGCCGTCTGTGCGAACACAACGGCCGTCCGCGTCGTAGGTGTAGCCGTACCACTGGCCGTTCCGGTCTTCCCACCTGGTTATCCGGCCGTCGGTGTCATAGGTGAATCGCAGAGAGCGACCGCTGGAGTTGATCACCTCGGACAGTTGCCCAGCTGCGTCGTAGCCATAACGGACCAATGTCACGTCAGTGCCGGAAGGATTGCCGAGCCGAAGTTCGGTGATCCGGCCACCGTCGGAATCGACGTCGATCCGATAGCCGCCCGAATGTCGTACCGTGCCGAGCATCCCGTTCTCGCCGTATTCGAAATCGATCCGATTGCCCCCGCGATCGGCCACCGCCGAAATGCCGGCGACACCGGCACGCGGCGCACGGAAATGCAGGGTACGTTCGGCCTGCGGCTGTCTGATCACATAACCGCCATCGGTGCTGCGGGCAAGTGGCCAGCGAGCACCGGCTACCGCGAAAACTTCGTCTCCGTCCTGTCCGGGTAACGGGTAGACCAAGATCACGCCGTCCGGCCCGGCGTAGTAAACCTTGTCTCCGCCTATCTCCAGACGTTGGTCCAAAGTGGACGCCCACGACGGCCCGAACGCCCGCCCCGAACGATAGGAAGACACGTGTACCCGTTGCAGGACCACAGGCAGTATTCCCGGGAGCTCGACATCGGTCTGCACCAGGAACATCTCACCGGAAGCCATGTCGATGGGTTCTCTGCGGCCGCACCGCCCGATCGGTTCCTGTGATCTTGCCTGCGGGTTTTTCGCATCCTTCGCGAGTGGATGATCCTTGGTGGGCGAGCCGGAAGGGGGCGTGTCACCCTTCGAGCCACTGGGCGTGCCTGAGCTGTCCGGCCCACCGCTCGACGGACTCGTGGTGTCCGCCTTGGACGGTGAGGTCGTGTCCGGGCTGTCGGTGCCCTTCGCAGAGGACGGCGTCGTGCTCCCGTCCGGGGTGTGCGCGCTCGACGGTGTCGTCGGAGCGTCGACGTTCGGAGCGTCCGCCTTGCGGGCAGCGGACGACGGGACCGTGCCGCCGTCGCCCTTCCCCAGCTTCTTCGCCAGCTTGGACAGCTTTTCGATGATCTCGCCGAGCTTGTCGACGATCTTCTTGACCTTCGGCCCCACGTTGGAGATCGTCTTGATCAGCTTGCGGATCAAGGTGGTGACCTTGGAGATCGCGCCGGTGATCGCCGTCGTCGCCTGCGCCGCGATCACCGGGGTCGCGAAGCCGAGCGTGCAGGCAGCCTCCAGTGCCCAGGTGATCAGTTTCCCGACCAGTTCGGCGATGAGATCGCGTACGGTTTCGCGGACGGCGGCCACGACCTGGCCCATCACCATCACGCCGGTCGAGATGCCGTCGGCGAGCGAAGCGGCGCCCGCCAGTGCGTCCGTCTGCTCGGCGGCTTCCCCTCGGTAGGCGTCGCCGGCGGCACCGGACCAGCCCGAAGTGCCGTTCTTGACCTCGTTGGCCATGTCCCCGCTGATCGCGGTGACCTCCGCGGCGACGTTCGCCCACGTGTCGGAGAACGACTGGATCACCGGCGGGTCGCCTGCCAGCCAGTCGAGGCATTCCTTGAGCGGCTGCACGTGCTCGATCAGCCACGACACGCCGTACTGCGCCAGTGTGCCGATCGGGTCCACGACCATCGACAGGACTTCGAGACCGACCCCGACCGCGCCGAGACCGCCTTCGACCCAGGAACCGTCCTTGACCCCCGAGGCCAGGTCATTCGCCGACTCGAGGATGCCGATCCCGGTCACCCCGGTGGTCTGCGACTGCGACTGCGCGACGAGCGGGTTCCCCTCAGGCATCGACCGGCCCCGCCTTCGTGATCGCTTCGGCGGTCGCGTCTTCCCTGGCCTGGTACGCCGTGGCGGCGTCGCGGATCTTGCCCGCGGTGCCGTCCACCGAGTCCGAACCGGTCTGCAGCGCTTGGACGCCCATCTGCTCGAACGGGTCGAGCATCAGCGCGAACGGCTGGCAGATCACCCCGTACGCGGAGTTGTCCATGCTCACCTGCCGCGCGGCGTCGACAGCCGTCCGCAGCCGGTCGGCGAAGCCGTCGATCTTCCCCGCGTGGATCCCCAGCTCGCCGCCGAGTACTTCGTAACCGTCCGCCATGAGTTCCCCCTCGTTGTCGGTGTCAGTCGCGCCGCAGGAACGACTCGTCGCTGAAGTCCCCGTCGTCGTCATCCCCGGGTGGCCGCCTCGGCGCGGCCGGCGGCCGGCGCGGCGGCTCCTCTTCGGCCTCGAACAGCTTGCGTTGCGGGGCCACCTCGGGTTCTTCGACCGGTGGCGGCGGGAAGTTCTCGTCCGCGGTCGCCACGATGTGGCGGGTGGTGCTGTCGTCGCCGACGGTTTCCGCGACGATCTCCCGCATCCGCTCCGGGTACTTCGACTGCGCCTTCTGGAGCGCGCGCATGACATTGGCGGCGATCTCGTCCGGGTTCATCCGGCGGACGCCGTCGGTCATCTTGATGTCGGTCGGCAGCCCGTTGTGCCCGACGGTCACGCTGACCGCCCCGCCGGCCACCGATTCGGTGATGGAGATCTGCTCGACCTGCGCCTGCATCGCCTGGTAGCGCCGCGATTTCTCGACCGCGTCCCGTTCCAGGTCATCGACCATCCGCTCGACGTCCCCCAAGTCAGCCACTGGCGCCCCCTCGTGCTCCTACCTATTGACGGCGGTCGCGGCCGCCCGGTTCCGTCCAGGTTCCAGCATCGGGCACCGGTCGTCCAGGCACCTTCTGTATCGAGGAAGTGAGCGATCCCTTAGTGCGCCACGCCTCACAGTGACCAGTTCGATCACACGGCCAAAGCGGAGGGGGTTAGCCTGGTAGGCGCATCAGCGAACCTCAAGATCGAGACGGATAGAGGCGAGTCCAAGCCGTGTCCAGCAGCAGCCCTGCGTCACAGTTCGGCCCAAACGAGTGGTTAGTCGAGGAAATGTATGACCAGTTCCTCGCCGACCCCTCCTCAGTAGATGCCGCATGGCACGACTTCTTCGCGGACTACAAGCCGACGCAGTCAGCTCAGTCCTCCCAGGAAAAGTCCCCTGACCAGGCAGTGAGCTCCGGGAACGGCCAAGTGGCCCCCTCGAAGCCTGCTCCGGCTGGGGCGGCCCCCGCGAAAACAGCCGCGGCCCCGAAGGCGGCGCCCCCGGCGGCGAAGCCGAGCAACGGCGTCGCCAAGGCCCCGGCTCCGGCGAAGCCCGCTGCGGCGAAGGCAGCCGCCCCGGCGAAGGCCGCGGAGACGAACGGTCCGGAGAGCAAGCAGCTGCGCGGCGCGGCCGCGGCGATCGCGAAGAACATGGACGCCTCGCTCACCGTGCCGACGGCGACCAGCGTGCGCGCCGTCCCGGCGAAGCTGATGGCCGACAACCGCATCGTCATCAACAACCACCTCAAGCGGACCCGTGGCGGGAAGATCTCCTTCACCCACATCATCGGGTACGCCATGGTCCGGGCGCTCCAGCAGTTCCCGAACATGAACCGGCACTACCAGCTGGTCGACGGCAAGCCGTTCTCGGTCACCCCCGAGCACGTGAACTTCGGCCTCGCGATCGACATGAAGGGCAAGGAAGGCGCCCGTACCCTCGTCGTGGCCTCCATCAAGGCCACCGAGAACATGACCTTCCTGCAGTTCTGGCAGGCCTACGAGGACATCGTCAAGAAGGCCAGGAACAACAAGCTCACCGCCGACGACTTCGCCGGCACCACGATCTCGCTGACCAACCCCGGCGGGATCGGCACCAACCACTCGATGCCGCGGCTCACCGCGGGCCAGGGCGCCATCATCGGCGTCGGCGCCATGCAGTACCCGGCGGCCTTCGAGGGCACGAGCGAGAAGACCCTGGTCGACCTCGCCATCAGCAAGATCATGACGCTGACCTCGACCTACGACCACCGCATCATCCAGGGCGCGGAGTCCGGCGAGTTCCTGAAGCTGATCCACCAGCTGCTGCTCGGTGAAGACGGCTTCTACGACGACATCTTCACCTCGCTGCGCCTGCCGTACGAGCCGATCCGCTGGGTCGCCGACATCCCCGAAGGCGCGGTCGACAAGACCGCCCGCGTCATCGAGCTGATCGACGCCTACCGGATGCGCGGCCACCTGATGGCCGACACCGACCCGCTGAACTACCGCCAGCGCCGCCACGAGGACCTCGACGTCCTCTCGCACGGCCTGACGCTGTGGGACCTCGACCGCGAGTTCCCCGTCGGCGGGTTCGCCGGCCAGGAGCGGATGAAGCTGCGCGACATCCTCGGCGTCCTGCGCAACTCGTACTGCCGCACGGTCGGGATCGAGTACACCCACATCCTCGACCCGGACGAGCGCCGCTGGATCCAGGACCGCGTCGAGGTTCCGCACGAGAAGCCCGACACGGCCGTCCAGAAGTACATCCTGTCGAAGCTGAACGCGGCCGAGGCGTTCGAGACGTTCCTGCAGACGAAGTACGTCGGCCAGAAGCGCTTCTCGCTCGAAGGCGGCGAGACGGCGATCGCGCTGCTCGACACCGTGCTCGACAAGGCCGCCGAGGCCGAGCTCGACGAGGTCGTCATCGGCATGCCGCACCGCGGCCGGCTGAACGTGCTCGCGAACATCGTCGGCAAGCCGATCTCACAGATCTTCCGCGAGTTCGAGGGCAACCTCGACCCCGGCCAGGCGCACGGCTCCGGTGACGTCAAGTACCACCTCGGCGCCGAGGGCAAGTACTTCCGGATGTTCGGCGACGGCGAGACCAAGGTTTCGCTCGCGTCGAACCCGTCGCACCTCGAAACCGTCGACCCGGTGCTCGAAGGCATCGTCCGGGCCAAGCAGGACCTCCTGGACAAGGGTGGCTCAGGCTTCACCGTGCTGCCGCTGCTGATGCACGGCGACGCGGCGTTCGCCGGGCAGGGCGTGGTCGCGGAGACGCTGAACCTGGCGCTCCTGCGCGGGTACCGCACCGGTGGCACCGTGCACCTGATCATCAACAACCAGGTCGGCTTCACCACCGCGCCGGAGCACTCGCGTTCCTCGCAGTACGCGACGGACGTCGCCAAGATGATCGCCGCGCCCGTCTTCCACGTGAACGGCGACGACCCCGAAGCCGCGCACTGGGTGGCCAAGCTGGCCGTCGACTATCGGCAGGCGTTCCACAAGGACGTCGTCATCGACCTGGTCTGCTACCGCCGCCGCGGCCACAACGAGGGTGACGATCCCTCGATGACGCAGCCGGCGATGTACGACATCATCGACACCAAGCGCTCGGTGCGTAAGACCTACACCGAATCGCTGATCGGCCGCGGGGACATCTCCGTGGACGAGGCCGAAGCCGCGTTGCGGGACTTCTCGAGCCAGCTCGAGCACGTTTTCAACGAGGTCCGCGAGCTGGAGAAGCACCCGGCGAAGGCGAGCCCCTCGGTCGAAGAGGAGCAGCAGGTCCCGGCGAAGGTGCCGACGGCCGTCACGCGCGGCGTCGTCGAGCACATCGGCGACGCGTTCCTCAACACCCCGGAGGGCTTCACCGCCCACCCGCGCGTCAAGCCGGTGCTGGAGCGGCGGCACAAGATGTCCCGCGAAGGCGGCATCGACTGGGCGTTCGGCGAGCTGCTCGCGTTCGGTTCACTGGCGATGGAAGGCCGTCTCGTGCGGCTGTCCGGCCAGGACTCGCGACGCGGCACGTTCACCCAGCGCCACTCGGTGCTCATCGACCGGAAGACCGGTCAGGAGTACTCGCCGCTGACGACGCTGGCCGAAGAGCAGGGCCGCGTGATGATCTACGACTCGGCGCTGTCCGAGTACGCGGCCGTAGGCTTCGAGTACGGCTACTCGGTGGCCAACTCCGAGGCGCTGGTCATGTGGGAAGCGCAGTTCGGTGACTTCGTCAACGGCGCGCAGACCGTGATCGACGAGTACATCTCGTCGGGTGAGGCCAAGTGGGGCCAGGTCTCCGACGTCGTGCTGCTGCTGCCGCACGGCCACGAAGGCCAGGGCCCGGACCACACGTCCGGGCGTATCGAGCGCTTCCTCGCGCTGTGCGCCGAGGGCTCGATGACCGTCGCGGTGCCGTCCACCCCGGCGAACTACTTCCACCTGCTCCGCCGCCACGCTCTCGACGGAGTGAACCGCCCGCTGGTGGTCTTCACCCCCAAGTCGATGCTGCGCAACAAGGCCGCGACTTCGACGGTGGAGGACTTCACCGACCAGACGAAGTTCATGTCCGTCATCGACGACGTCGAGGTGGACCCGGCCAAGGTTCGCAAGGTGCTGCTGACCTCGGGCAAGCTCTACTGGGAACTGGTCGCCGAGCGCGCCAAGCGCGAAGCGGACGACGTCGCGATCGTGCGGGTCGAGCAGTACTACCCGCTGCCGAAGAAGAAGCTCGTCGCGGCGCTCGAGCGCTTCACGAACGCTTCGGAGATCGTGTGGGTCCAGGAGGAGCCGGAAAACCAGGGCGCATGGCCGTTCTTCGGGCTCAACCTGCCCCGTAAGTTCCCGGAGGTGCTCAGCAAGCTTCAGGTCGCGGCCCGCCGGCCGATGGCCGCTCCGTCCGCAGGCTCGTCGAAGGTGCACGAAGTCGAGCAGAAGGCCCTGATCGCCAAGGCCTTCGAGTAACTGTCCCGTTTGCCTGAAGGGACCTTTCGTACGAATCATTCGTACGAAAGGTCCCTTCAGTTTTTTGCGGGGATACGGGCTCCAGCCTCTGTCAGCAACCCAGCGCACCGCTCCAATTCCAGCGGATCACCCCAGGGGTCCGGACCACGGATCGTCCCGACAGCGCGAGCTCGGCAGCGAGATCTTCGAACGTCACCCGCGCGGGAAATTCGCCGTACTCGTTCTGGAGCACTCGCGGCGCCTCCACGGGCCACGTGGACGACGAGAGCCGCCGAACCCTTCCCGACGCCCAAATTCTGTTGCCGGGTAAGGAAATTCGCGTAAAACTCGAGGTCGGACATCTCAGCTGATCGACTCGGAGACGGCTTCGGCGAGCTTCAACGCGTTCGCTTGGCAGCGCGGCTTGTCGACCTGCGAAGGGCTCGGGCTCCCGGCGATGATCTCCGCTTCGATGTTGCCCTGGTAGAAGCGCACCGAGCACTGGTGTGCCGCGGGCGTATCGACGTAAGCGGCCTTCGTCGCGGTGGTGAGCGAAGAGATCGGTTCGGAGTTCTTTTCCGTGGCCGTCTCGAATCCGGCCTTCGCACTGCGTTCCCCCGCACCGGAGCCGGACTGCTTCGAGGCCGACAGAACCAAACTAACGACTCCGGACGCTTTGCCCGTCTCGTTCCAGGTGCAGCTACTCCGGGACATCGTGATGTCCGGGTTCGAGGTGCTGGCCGGTTCCGGGCCGGACGTGGTCAGCGACGGCAGCCCGGTCAGCTTGTCGCCGATGGTGGTGCACACGGGTAGCGCCACGTACTTGTCCGGCGGGCCGGAAGGCTGGGCCTGGCTGGACGGCGACGCCGTGGACGAGCCGCTCTTGTCCGAATCGCGGAACAGGAAGTATCCGCCGACACCGAGTCCGGCGACCACCAGCACCGCGGCCACGACGATCAGCGCGATCACGCCACCGCCAGGCCCGGACTTCTTCGGCGGGAACCCCGGCTGCGGATAACCCTGCGGCACGTAGCCAGGAGGCGGATAACGCTGTCCCTGCTGCGGATATCCCTGCGGTGGCGGGCCCTGTTGCGGGTAGCCCTGCTGGCCTTGCTGGGGGAAACCTCCGGTCGGCCCCGGCTGGTACGGCGGTCCAGGTTGCATGATCGCAGCGTATCCAGCCCGCAACGCCACCATGGCCACCTTGGTCGCGTTGAACGCGACCAAGGTGGCCATGGTGGCACTTCAGCGGGGAACTAGACGGTCAGCGACCAGGTGTCGATCCGGCCGGTGTCGACGGCGGCGACGTCCTGGACCTTCAGGGCCCAGGTGCCGTTCGCGACCTCACTGGAGAGGCCGACTGTGTAGGTGGTGTTGAGGTTGTCCGTCGAGTCGCTGCTCGACCCCTTCAGCCGGTAGGCGGTGCCGTCCGGCGCGACCAGGTCGATGACCAGGTCACCGATGTAGGTGTGGATGATGGTCACGGCGACCTTGGAGGACGCGGAAGCGTTTCCGGTGCAGCCGGCCACGGTGACCGAGCTGGTGACGGCGGCGCCGGCGTCAGGGATGGCCACGTCGGTGCCGTTGGTGACGGTGGTGCAGGTGGGAGCCGGCGGCGTGGTGCCACCGGTGCCGGTGTAGAGCAGTACGTTCGGCGAGCCGGTGCCCGGGTTGGTCACCTTGTTCGGCGTGCCGTTGGCGACCAGCGCGTCGCGGACCTGCTGCGGCGTGGCGGTCGGGTGGTCGGCGAGGTACAGCGCCGCCGCGCCGACGACGTGCGGGGTCGCCATCGAGGTGCCGCTGATGGTGTTGGTGGCGGTGGTGCTGCCGATCCACGACGAAGTGATGCTGCTGCCGGGCGCGAAGATGTCCAGGCAAGTACCGATGTTGGAGTAGCTGGCGCGGGCGTCGGTGTTCGTCGTCGCGCCGACGGTGATGCCCTGCGGGGTGCGGGCGGGCGAGGTGTTGCAGGCGTTGGCGCCGGTGTCGTTACCCGCGGCCAGGCCGTAGGTGACGCCCGCGGCGATGGACCGCTGCACGGCGGCGTCGAGGGTCGCCGACGCACCGCCACCGAGGCTCATGTTCGCCACGGCGGGCTTGATCGCGTTCGCCGTCACCCAGTCGATACCGGAGATGACGCCCGCCGTGGTGCCGGAGCCCGCACAGTCCAGTACCCGGACAGCGGTGAGGCTCACACCCTTGGCGAGACCGTACTGCGAGCCGCCGACGGTGCCGGCGACATGCGTGCCATGGCCGTTGCAGTCGGTGGCGTTGGTGTCGTTGTCGACGAAGTCGTAGCCGGAGACAGCCCGGCCGCCGAACGTCGAGTGTGTCGTCAGGATGCCGGTGTCGATGATGTAGGCGTGCACGTTCGACGCGGTGGTCGAGTAGCTGTACTTGCTGTCCAGCGGCAGGTCACGCTGATCGACGCGGTCGAGCCCCCAGGACGGCGGGTTGAGCTGGTCGACGCTGGTGCGCATGACCTTGTCCTGCTCGACGTAAGCCACCGCGGGGTCGGCGGCGACGCGCTTCGCCTGCGCTTCGGTCATCGCTCCCGCGAAGCCCTTCACCGAGCCGAAGGTCCGTTTGACCGTGCCTCCGTGCTTGGACGTGACACTCTTGGCGGTGTCCGCCACCGAGGTGCCGTCCTTCAGCACGACGATGTAGCTGCCACTGACGGCGTCAGCGGTATTGGCACCGACGATCGCGCCTTCGGCCGCCGAGGCGGGCACGGTGGTGCCCAACGCGGCCAGCGCGGCAACGGCCGCGGCGAGGCCGAATCCGGCCACCGATCGTCTTTTGATTCCAGCAGAATTACGCACGGTCAATTTCCTCCTAGGCAGGGTTGGCGCGGCGAACCGTGTTGATTCGCCGCGCCACTAGGGGTGTTCCGGGGGGTGGGAAGCACGTCCAGCCACGAACGTGGTGCTGAGAGTAAGTCCGGGCCTGCCGCGAAGGAAGATCTTGCCTATAAGCAGGGAAAACGGTAGGGAACGGCGAAGTCATACCCGCACAGGGCCGTTCAGGCGCCATCTTTAGTCGTTTGTTGAGCCGACCGGCGCACCGAGTAACGAAGAAGGCCGACACATCGTGACCGGTTGCCTGCCTCGGTGTCGCATTCCTGTCGAAAAAGAGTACTCGAATGGCCGCCTACGAAAGTAGCGCTCCGGGCACCGCGGAAATGGTTTGCCACCATGCGAGACGGCTCGGGGAGACTGGGCGCATGCTCGTTCGACAGGAAATCCCGGCGGACGCCGACGCAATCGCAGCGGTACACACCGCCGCTTTCCGGAGCCGGACCGAACCGGACGCGGAGGTCGTCGAAGCACGCTTAGTAGGCGAACTCCGTGAAGACGGCGATCTGATCGCGCCACTGTCCCTTGTGGCCGTACAAGACGGAGTGATCGTCGGGCACGTCTGCGCGCCCGGCGTTCGAGCGCCTCTAGCGCTAGGTCCGCGCGAGCAGGCCGTTGTCACGAAGGAAGTCCTCGGCGATGTCGAGCGCGTTACGTTTCTTCTCGCTGTACTGCACGTTGAGTTCGGTCAGTTTGTCGGTGGTCAGCGCCGCCGACGTGCGGTTCAGCGCGTCGGTTTCCTGCGGCGACAACGTGCCCTTGGCGACGAGCGGCACGATGTTCTGCGCCGGGAACATGTTTTTGTCGTCGGTCAGCGGGACGAATCCGTTCGCGGTGATGGTCGACGAAGTGCTGAACAAATCGGCGACCTGGACGTCACCGGATTTCAACGCCGCCACGGTGACCGGACCACCGGTGTCAGTGGTCCGTATTTCCTTGAATTCACAGCCGTAGAGTGTTTTGATCTTGTCCTTCCAGCGCGTGCTCCACTGACCGGGACCGCCCATCACCAAATCCGCGCACCGCTTGCCGAGATCGGAAAACGTGCGCACGCCGGTGTCGGCGAGGTCCTTGCGGACGACGAGCAGGTCCTTGTCCTCCGCGGGTGCCTGGTCCAGCACCTCGAACCCGGCCGGCAGTTTCTGCTTGAGCTGGGCGTAGACGTCCTGCGAGGTCGTTGCCTCGGTTTCCTTGTCGAAGTACCGCAGCAGGTTGCCGCTGTAATCCGGGACCACCGAAAGCGACTTGTCCTGCAACGCCTTCACCACGACTTCGCGGCTCCCGACCGGCGGCCGGACCTTGACGTTCTCCGCGCCCGCGTTGCGCAGCGCGCCGGCGTAGATCTGGGCCAGCAGAAGGCTTTCGCCGACGTCCGAGGCGCCGATGATGATGTCCCCGGTCGCCCCGCCTTCGGCTCCCCCGGCCAGCGGATTACCACAAGCCGTTGCCAGCAAAGCGAAACCGGCCAGCAAGGTCGTCAGCTTCTTCACGCCGTTCCCCCCACGATCACGGTCTTCCCGGACGCGGCCGCCGCGGCGAGCCGCACTCCCTTGGGCACGAGCGCGCGTTGCACGGCGGCGAGGATCAGGTCCAGCACGATCGCCAGCAGCGTCGTCAGGATCGCCCCGGCGAC
Organism: Amycolatopsis sp.; assembly: GCF_036008905.1. Lineage (GTDB taxonomy): Bacteria > Actinomycetota > Actinomycetes > Mycobacteriales > Pseudonocardiaceae > Amycolatopsis. The sequence continues at coordinate 42,829 of NZ_DASYMU010000028.1, forward strand.
CACCTGCGAATAGTCGAGCACCGCGAGTCCGTCGAGCAGAAAGCGGCCGAGACCGCCGAGACCGACGTAGGCGGCCACCGCCGCGGTGGCGACGAGCTGCAGCACGGCGTTGCGGATTCCGCCCAGTACCAACGGAAGCGAGATGGGTACCTCGACCTTCCACAGCCGTTGCCAGCCGGTCATGCCGACGCCTTCCGCCGCGTCGACGACACCCTTGTCCGTCGCTTGGAGCCCGGCGTACGTCCCGGCGAGGATCGGCGGCACGGCCAGTACGACCAGGCCGATGATCGTCGCCGTCTCGCTTTCGGTGAAGATCAGGAAGAGGAACGTCACCAGGCCGAGAGTGGGCAGCGCGCGGATCGTGTTGCCGGCGCCGACCAGGATCACCCCGCCGCGGCCGGTGTGGCCGACATAGAGCCCGAGCGGCACAGCGATCACCAGCGCGATGACCAGGGCCAGCAACGTATAGCCGAGGTGCTGGAGCAAGCGGGTCGGGATACCGTCGGCGCCCTGCCAGTGGGCGGAGTCGCCGAACCAGTTCAGCAGGCCGGTGATCATGCGGCAGCCACCTTCACGGTGCTCTTGCTGGTCGTCGCGCGTTCCCACGGCGTCAGCAGTTTCCGGAGATACACCAGCAGCAGGTCGACGACGAGCGCGAGCAGCATCGTCAGCACGATCCCGACGACGATCGGCGAGAAGTACTCCCGCTGGAACCCGTCGGTGAAGAGCACGCCGAGCCCACCGGTGCCGATCAGCGCGCCGACACTCACCAGGCTGATGTTGCTCACCGCCGCCACCCGCACTCCGGCCGCCAGCACGGGAACCGAAAGCGGGAGCTCGACCCCGAAGAACCGCGCCGCGGGGCGATAGCCGACGGCCGTGGCGGCCGCGACGACATGCGGCGGCACGGCGTCGAGCGCGTCGAGCACCGGGCGCACCAGCAACGCGGTGGTGTAGATCGTCAGCGCCACGATGACGTTGACACTGTCGAGGATCTTCGAGCCGATGATGCCCGGGATCACCACGAACAGCGCCAGCGACGGGATCGTGTACAGCAGGTTCGACACCACGAGCAGCACGCTGCGCGCGATCTTCCACCGCTGCCCGAGCCAGCCCGCCGCGACGGCGAGCACGATGCCCAGCACCAACGGCAGCAACGCGAGGTAGCTGTGCTCGAGCAGGTCGCCGAGGATCTCCGAACGGCTGTTGGCGCTGCTCAGGTAGGCCCCGAGCTCCGAAAAGAAGTCGCCCATCAGAGCGCCGAACTCTGCGGCTGCCCTTCGATCACTTCGAGCACCTGCCGCGCGGTGACCACCCCGACCACCTTGTGGGCTTCGTCGACGACCACGCCGAGACTGGCCGGTGAGGACAATGCGGCGTCGAGCGCGCCGCGGATCGGAGTTCCTTGCTGGTAAAGGGATCCACCGGCGACGAGCTGCTCTTCGGCGAGCGGTCCCTCCACTGTGGAGCCCGGCGGGAGCCAGCCTCGCGGCTGGCCTTCGGCGTTGACCACGATCAGCCAGCCGGTGTTCGGCCCGGAGAGCGTACCGCCGATTTCCACGGTGTCGGCGTTTTTCACCTCGACCCCGCTCGAGGACAGGAAGGAAAGCCCGCGATAGCCCCGATCCTTGCCGACGAACGACGCCACGAAGTCGTCGACCGGGTGGCGGAGCACGTCCGAAGGCGTGCCGTACTGCGCGAGCACCCCGCCGACCCGCAGCACCGCGACCTTGTCGCCGAGCCGCACGGCTTCGTCGATGTCGTGGGTGACGAACACGATCGTCTTGCCGAGCTGGGTCTGCAGCCGCAGCAGCTCGTCCTGCAGCTCCTCGCGGACGATTGGGTCGACCGCGGAAAACGGCTCGTCCATCAGCAGCACGGGCGAATCCGCGGCGAGTGCCCTGGCGACGCCGACACGCTGCTGCTGGCCGCCGGAAAGCTGTGCCGGGTAGCGCTTGCCGAGCTCCACGGGCAGGCCGACGGTCTCGAGCAGTTCGGCCGCGCGCTTGCGGGCCTTCGCCTTGTCCCAGCCGGTCAGCAGCGGGACGGTCGCGACGTTGTCCAGGACCGTCCTATGTGGAAACAGCCCGGCGTGCTGGATGACGTACCCGATGCCACGCCGCAGCAGGGCCGGGTCGGAGTCGCGGATGTCCTTGCCGTCGAGCAGCACGGTGCCCGAAGTCGGCTCGATCATCCGGTTGATCATGCGGAGCGACGTGGTCTTGCCACAGCCGGACGGGCCGACGAACACGGTGATCGTGCCGTCCTCGACCGTCAGATTGAGGTTGTCGACGGCGACCGTGCCGTCGGGATACCTCTTCGTCACACCCTTGAACTCGATCGTCACGCCGAACTCCCCACATAGGATTGAAAAACCGTAGCCCACCTCCGGTCGGTTAGCACGGTGTTCCACTCACTAGGCTGCACACAGTGAGCTCACTCGACGACGTCTTCGCTGACCATGGTGTCCAGGTTCGGCCGTTGAGGCTGGCGATCACCCTGCTCAGCCACGGCTGGCAGCAGTTCGACGAGCTCATCCGCGCCACCGCCGCCCCTCGCCGGTCCATTCAGGAGCTTTTCGAGGCACTCGGCGACGATCTGGAACGGGACGGTCACGCCGCGCGAATTCGTCCGGGCGCCGACTATTCGCGCTATTCCGTCACCGCGCAGGCCGATCCGCTCGACGCCGAAGTCGCGCTCCGGGGTGAGTTGCTCGACACACTGACCAAGTACGTCGCCGACGTCCCGCCCGCGATGGCCGCGCTCGACCACGTCCAGGCGACACCGGAGACCGTGCTGCGCCGGGCGCTGTGGCTGGACGCGCGCTACGACCTGCGCACCGCGCGGCTGCTGTTCCTCGGCGACCACGACCTGACCTCGCTCGCCGTCCGCGCGTTGCGACCCGAGGCGGACCTGACCGTGCTCGACCTCGACGAGCGTGTGCTCGAATACGTCGACAGGCTGTCCGGGCGGACGATCCGGACAGTGCACGCCGACCTCCGCGTCGGCCTGCCCCCGCTCGTCCTCGGCTCGGCGGATCTCGTGTTCAGCGACCCGCCGTACACCCCGGAGGGCATGGGGCTCTTCGCGTCGCGCGGAATCCAGGCGCTGCGCGAGCCGACCAAGGGCCGCATCCTGCTGGCGTACGGCTACAGCCCGCGCCACCCCGCGCTCGGCGCGCAGGTGCAGCGCGAACTGGCGACCCAAGGGCTCACGTTCGAGGCGATCATCCCCGGCTTCCACCGCTTCACCGGCGCGCAGGCCATCGGGAGTTCGGCGGACCTCTACGTCTGCCAGCCGACCGCGAAGGCCAAGAAGTCCCGTGGCGCAAAAGGAAAAGCGATCTACACGCACGGCCCGCAGTCGGTCGAGTCCGGCAACACCAAGCCGGATCTCCTGGAGCAGCTGGACGAGATCGCCGCCGAAACCGGGCTGACCGTCGAGATGCGGCCCGCGGACTGGTCGATTCCCGCCGCACCCGGCCAAGCCGTCGCGATCGACCTCAGCGCCGACCCCGGCCCGTGGCTGCTGCGCGTCCTGCTCGCGACCAACGCCCAGCGCGTCGCCGTCCTGCTCCCCAACGCGCATCCGGACCTCGGCAACGCCGAAGCGCAGGCCGCGCTGATCGCGCTCGTCAGCGAGAAGTACACCCTGCGCCTGCTGCGGAGCACGCCCGGCAACAAGCACGCCGTGGTCGTCGCGGACGCCGTCGAAAACCCGCGTGAGCTGCTCACCAAGGCCCACGCGAAACTCGGGAACGTGAATGAGGCGGTATCCGGGGACCTCCTCGGATACCGCCTCATCGACCTGCCCCGCCACCGGCTGGCGGAGCTATTTATTTGACGGGAAAGGCAAATGCGACCTTCGCCATCTGTCGACAGATGGCGGTAGTTGCGGACGCGGGGTATCACGTGATGTCGACATCTCGTGGTGCGTGGTCGGGTTGGGTCGTGAATGGCAACGAGTGTTAGAACACTTGTTGCCACTCACGAGCCACCCAAGGTTTAGCGCGTCACGCCGTCGGCGACGGCGGCCTTCGCGACGGCCGCCGCGACCTCGGGGGCCACGCGCGGGTCGAGCGCGCTCGGGACGATCCTGTCCCGGGCGAGGTCGTCCTGCGCGATGGCGAAGATCGCGTCCGCGGCCGCGAGCTTCATGTTCTCGGTGATCGACCGCGCGCCCGAGTCGAGCGCACCGCGGAACACGCCAGGGAACGCCGACACGTTGTTGATCTGGTTCGGGAAGTCGCTGCGCCCGGTGGCGACGACGGCCGCGTACTTGGCGGCGATCTCCGGGTGGACCTCCGGGTCCGGGTTGGAGAGCGCGAACACGATCGCGTCGTCGGCCATGTCGGCGAGCAGGCTCTCTTCGATCAGCGAGCCGGACAGGCCGAGGAACACGTCCGCGCCCTTGAGCGCCTCGCCGAGGCCGCCGCGCAGGCCGGCGCGGTTGGTCGAGAGGGCGAGCTGCTGCTTGATCGGGTTCAAGCCGTCACGGCCGTCGTAGATGATGCCCTTGGAGTCGAGCACGGTGACGTCCGCGACGCCGGCGGCCAGCAGGATCTTGGCGCAGGCGACCCCGGCCGCACCGGCGCCGGAGATGACCACGCGTTCGGCGGCGATGTCGCGATTGAGCACCGCGTTCGCGCCCCGCAGCGCGGCCAGCGTCACGATCGCGGTGCCGTGCTGGTCGTCGTGCATGACCGGGCAGTCGAGCGCGGCCTTGAGCCGGTCCTCGATCTCGAAGCAGCGCGGCGCCGAGATGTCCTCGATGTTGACCGCGCCGTAGGACGGCCGCAGCCGCACGATCGTCTCGACGATCTCGTCGACGTCGGTGGTGTCGAGCACCAGCGGGATCGAGTCGAGCCCGCCGAAGGTCTTGAACAGGACCGACTTGCCCTCCATGACCGGCAGCGCCGCGCTCGCGCCGATGTCACCGAGACCGAGCACCGCGGTGCCGTCGCTGACCACCACGACGAGCCTGTCCGCCCAGGTGTACTGCTTCGCGAGCGCCGCGTCCTCGGCGATCGCGCGGCTGACCTTCGCCACCCCGGGGGTGTAGGCGATGGAGAGGTCACGCGGGTCGGAAATCGGGCGCCTGGCCGCCACCGAGAGCTTGCCGCCCTCGTGGCCGCGGAAGATCTCCGCGTCCGTCACCGGTGCCGTACGGGCCTGGTCGTTCATGCTGGGTCCTGTCGTTGAGTCCGGCGTGGTCGCGGTGGGGGACTCGGGATTCGTGGATTGAACGGATGTCACGGAAAACTCCTGGGACTGCGAGCGGGGGAACACCGGGACCAGTGGAAAGCCCACACATCTCCGGTGAAACTGACTCCTCCGGCACGGCAGCCCAGCGCGGTAGCGCCGGCCTGTCGGCTAGGCGTCTCATCGGCCATCTGTGCCCTTGGTGAGGCGATGGCCGCGGACGCGGCGGTCCGACCATCATGACAGGCGGCTCCCCGCTTGTGACCCCATGGTGCGGTTCATGTCACACAGTCAGGGGTTTTAGGCTGGTAGGCACGGGTTTAACAAAACGTCCGTCCGGCTTTTTTGGCCGGGTGGACGTTTTGCCAAACCGGAGTCCGAAAAGGACTCAAGAAGTACGGCGCTTGAACAGCGCCGCCGACGCCACGATCGATACCACCAGAATGCCGCCGCACCAGGCCAGCGCCACCCACGGCGTCGAACCGACCGGGGTATCGAGCAGCAGTCCGCGAATGCTTTCGATGACCGGCGTGATCGGCTGGTTTTCCGCGAAGCCGCGGATCCACGACGGCATGGTGTCCACCGGCACGAAAGCACTGCTGGCATAGGGCACGAACATCACCACGAAGGTGAATCCGTTGGCGCCTTCCGGGGTTTTCGCCAGCAGCCCGGCCGCCGCCGAGAGCCAGGAAATCGCCAGGATGAAGGCCAGCAGGATGCCGAGAGCCGCAAGCCAGTCCACTAAGCCCGCGGCAGGCCGGAAACCGATGAGGAAGGCCACCCCGAACACGAGCACGGTGGACGCCAGATTGCGCGCGACACTGGCCGCCACATGCCCGGCGAGGATGGCCGCGCCGCTGATGTCACGCGAGCGGAACCGGTCGATGATGCCGCCGGTCATGTCCTTGCTCACGCTCACCGCGGTCATCGACGCCCCGAATCCCGCGCACAGCAGGATGATTCCGGGCGTGACATAGGTGACGTAGGTGGTGCCGGTGTTGATCGCGCCGCCGAAGAGGTAGACGAAGACCAGCATCAGCATGATCGGCAGCATCAGCGACATCGTCAGCGCTTCGGCGTTGCGGCTGGTCAGGCGGAGGCTGCGGCCGATCATCGTGCGGGAGTCGGCGAAGGTGTCAGACATGGGCCGTCTCCTTTTCGGTGGACGCAGTGTGCCCGGTGAGTGCCAGGAAGACGTCGTCGAGCGTGGCGCTGTGGAGACCGAAACTGCGGATGGCCCGATGCGCTGGGTCGACCTCGTCGAGCAGCGCGCGGACGTGGGCCGCGCTCCCGTCGGTGGCGGCACCGAGGGTCAGGCGCGCCGGGTCACGCAGGATCACGCGGTTGCCGAGGATTCCGGCGACGATGTCGAACGCCTGCGTGTCGGCGAGCACGAGGTCGACGCGATGGTCCGCGACGCGCTTCTTCAGTTCCGCCGGCGTGCCCTCGGCGACCACGGTGCCGCCGTCGATCACGGCGATCCGGTCGGCCAGTTTGTCGGCCTCTTCCAGGTACTGCGTGGTGAGGAAGACGGTGACGCCGTCGCCGACGAGCTCGGTGATGACCTGCCACATCGCCTGGCGGCTGCGCGGGTCGAGCCCGGTCGTCGGCTCGTCGAGGAAGATCACCGACGGCCGGTCGACCAGCCCGGCGGCGAGGTCGAGCCGGCGGCGCATGCCCCCGGAGTACGTCGAGACGCGGCGCTTGCCCGCGTCGGCGAGGTCGAAGCGCTCCAGCAGTTCCCGCGCCCGGCCGCGGGCCTGCGGACCCGAAAGACGGGACAGCCGTCCCATCATGCGCAGGTTCTCGTCCCCGGTCTGCTCTTCGTCGACCGCCGCATACTGGCCTGTAAGGCTGATCCGGCGGCGCACTTCCCGGCGCTCACCGACGACGTCGAAACCCGCTACACGCGCCGCCCCCACGTCGGCGCGCATCAGGGTCGCCAGGATGCGGACCGTGGTCGTCTTGCCCGCGCCGTTGGGTCCCAGCAGCGAGAACACACTCCCCTTCGCGACCCGGAGGTCGACGCCGCCGAGGACCTTCACCGCCCCATATGACTTCTCGAGGCCCGTCGCCTCGATCGCCCATTCGCTTGTCATGACTTGACTCCCCATGTTCTGCGTATGGCATACGCTTCATTGCGTAAGCTATACGCAGTGCGAGCCGGGCGTCAAGCCCATGCGAAGGTGGGAGCGATGGAAAACGACAGCGGCACCGGCCTTCCGGCAAGCATCGAAGCGGCGTGGGGCGTGCGCGAACGGCCGACGAAGGGGCCGAAACCCGGCCTGAGCCTGGAGCGGATCATCGACGCCGCGGTGGCGATCGCGTCGGCGGAAGGGCTCGCGGCGGTGTCGATGAACCGCGTGGCCAAGGAACTCGGCGCGGGCCCGATGTCGCTCTACCGCTACGTGACCGCCAAGGACGAACTCGTCTCGCTCATGGAGGACACCGCGTTCGGCCCGCCGCCCGAACTCAGCACCGGGCACGACTGGCGCGCGGGACTCACCGAGTGGGCTTGGGCCATACGAGCGTCCTACCAGCGGAATCCGTGGTCGCTCGGCATCCCGATCTCCGCGCCGCCGATCACGCCGAACCAAGTCGCCTGGCTGGAACGGGGGCTCCACTACCTGCGGGACACCGGGCTCGCCGAGCACGAGAAGTTGTCGACGGTGCTGCTGCTCAGCGGCTACGTGCGCAACGATTCGACCGTCATGGTGGCGGTGTACCGCTCGTTCGAGACCTCCGGTGCGGCCTCGGGGGACGAGTGGATGGCCACTTACGCCCGCAGGCTCGCGAAACTGACCGACCGCGAGCGGTTCCCGGCCCTGCGCGCCGTCCTCGACGCTGGCGTCCTGGAACGCGCCGACGACCCGGACGAGGAGTTCGTCTTCGGCCTCGAACGCGTCCTCGACGGCGTCGAAACCCTCGTCACCCGCCGCTCCTGACCACCCGCCATCTGTCGACAGATGGCGATCTCTAGGCGCGGATGTCTTCGGCGAGGACGCGTTCGATGTTGCGTTCGGCCAGCGCGGTGATCGTGACGAACGGGTTGACGCCGGTGCTGCCCGGGATGAGCGAACCATCGGTGACGTAAAGGTTTTCGTAGCCGCGCACCCGGCCGTAGAGGTCGGTCGCCTTGCCCAGCACCATCCCGCCGAGCGGGTGGTAGGTGAACCGGTTCTCGAACGTCCGCGTGTCGCCGAACAGGTCGTAACGGTAAATCGTCCCGTTGGCGCGGTTGATCTTGTCGAACAACGCCTTCGCCGCGTCGATCGACGGCTGCCCCTGCGACGACGTCCACTGCAGCCGCGCCGAGTCGGTCGCGTGGTCGTAAGTGAAGTGCCCGCGCTCGGGGTTCTTGGTGATCGCGAGGTACAGGCTCGCCCAGGTCTCCAACCCGGCGGGAACCGGCGCGATCTCGGCGAACACCGGGTGCACGGGGTCGTTCCAGTTGTCGATGCCCATCGCGGGCATCCCGGATTCGAGGCTGCCGACGGGGTCCCACAGATGGTTCGCGCGGCCGAGCATGACGTTGCCATTGGTGCCCCAGCCTTGGCCGATCTCGTCGTTCAACGCCGGCAGCCGGCCGGTTTCCCTGGCACGCAACAACAATTCGGTCGAGCCGATACTGCCGGCGCCGAGGAACAGGTACTTCGTGCTGATGCTCTTGGTCGCCAGCACGGTGCCCTGGGCGTCGATCTGGCGGACGACGAGCGTGTACGTGCCGTTGGGCTGCCGGAGGATTTCGCGAACCTCGTGCAGCGTCTGGATGGTGACGTTTCCGGTGCCGAGCGCGGCGGCGAGATAGGTCTGGTCCAGCGAACGCTTGCCGTGGTTGTTGCCGTAGATGACTTCCGAGCCGAGCGCCGAGCGCGGGACCGTGCCCGCTTCTTCCTTTTTCAGGTACTCGAAGTCGTAGACGCTGGGGACGAACGCCGTCTTGAACCCGGCCCTCGCGGCGGCTTTGCGCGACACCCGCGCGTACTTGTAGGACTTGCTCTTCTCGAACCAGGCCGGGTCGATGTTGTTCATCCCGAGCGCGGCATTGGCTCGCGGGAAGTAGGTGCCGTACATCTGGTCCGCGTCGACAGCGGGCAGGATTTCCTCGAAGTAGTCGCGGCGCGGCGTGACGGCCATGGCGCCGTTCACCAGCGAGCCGCCGCCGACCCCGCGGCCGAGATAAACGGACATGTCGCCGAAATGCACCCTATCGAGAACGCCCGCGTACGACTCGATGTCGTGATTCGCGATGTCGAGCCAAAGAAAAGACGCCAGGGGCGCCTCGGTGCGTGTCTTGAACCACATGGATCGCTTGTCCGGCGCGAGCATGTCACAGAAGACTTTGCCGTCCGGGCCGTTCTCGTTCCAGAGCTGGCCCATTTCCAGCATGACCGTCGGAATTCCGGCTTCGCCGAGCCGCAGCGCGGTGACAGCGGCGCCGTAACCGGTTCCGATCACCAACGCTGGCACGAAATCCGGCAGTGGGAGCTCGTTCCGATTCGCCGCGGTCGCGGCCGCATCGGTCGAAATCGCGGTCAATCCCAGCGCCGCGGCCGTGTTCAACGCCGCCAATCCCAAAAAACGCCGCCGATTCAGTGCCGCTTTGAATCCGGAAGAAGCCATGCGCGGCATGTTTCCCGCCCTCCCCGGCCCGGACAAGAGCAAACACGAATCCAATTCGGGTCAACCAGGTAAACACCGTTAAGTTCACCCACTCGGGTGACCCGAAACCGTGCAACACACCTACCGGAACGTGCGTAGGCGTATTGCACGGTCATGACTTGCGGGTCACCCAGATGGCGATGGTGGCGGTGACGACGGGCTTGCCGGCGGCGTCGGTGATCGTGACCGGGACGGGTAGTTCGAACCCCGCGTCGCCGAATTCCGGGATCTCAGGCACCTCGGCGACGGCACGCAAACCCGTCTCGGCCTTGGCGAGGTACTCGACCGTCATGCCCTTGGGCAGCCAGCGGTGCGTGTCGGGCACGGTGGCTTCGGCGAGCATGCCCATCGCGATCTCCGCGAGGTTGCAGGCCGCGATCGCGTGAAAGGTGCCGATGTGGTTGTGGACACCCCACCACTTCGGCGCGGTCACCTCGCAGTACCCGGGCCGCAGCTCGCGCACCGACGGGACGACCGTCCGGAAATAGGGCACTCGCAGGCACATCGCCGCGGAGAAGGCCCGTTTGCCGCCGGGTTTGGCCGCCAGCCTGCGCCACATCGCGAACGTCGGACTCGGTGCCATGATCCCTCCAGTCTTAACTACTCGTCAGTAGCCAAGCAGAGCGCAGGCTATATTCGCAAACGTGGCTCATCAGCTCTTTCTCATCCGACACGGACAAACCGAGTGGTCCCTCAGCGGTAAGCACACCGGCCGCACGGACATCCCGCTGACGCCGGCGGGCGAGGTCCAGGCGCGCGCCGCGGGCGTCACGCTGGGCACCCTGCGGAAAGGACCCGCACTGGTCCTCTCGAGCCCCCGGAGACGCGCCACGCACACCGCGGAACTCGCGGGCCTGGAGGTCAGCGAGATGACCGAGGAGCTCGCCGAGTGGGACTACGGCGACTACGAGGGCATCACGACCGAGACGATCCGCGAGACCGATCCCGGCTGGACGGTGTGGACCCATCCGATCCCGGGCGGCGAAAGCGCCGAGCAGGTGGCCGCCCGCGCGGACAAGGTGCTCGAACGCGTGCACGCCGCCCTCACCGAGTCCGACGTCGTCCTCATCGGACACGGCCATTTCAGCCGGGTCCTGGTGGCCCGCTGGATCGGCGAGCCGCCGAGCGCCGGCGTCCACTTCGCCCTCGACCCGGCGAGCATCACCGTGCTCGGCGACGAACGCGGCGAACCCCAGATCGAGCACCTCAACCTTCCCTCGAACTAACCGGAGTTTCGTTGCCAGACAGCAGAATCCGCCGCGTCCGCGAGTCGGACGCCGTCGCCGTGGTCGGTCTCGTCTACGAGCTGGCGGCCTACGAAAAGGCCCCGCAGGACTGTCACCTGACAGCGGACCAGCTGCGCACCGCGCTGTTCGGTGAAGCCCCCGCGCTCTTCGGTCACGTGGCCGAAGTGGACGGCGAAGTCGTCGGCTGTGCCTTGTGGTTCCTGAACTTCTCGACCTGGCGCGGCGTGCACGGCATCTACCTCGAAGACCTCTACGTCAGCGAGACGCAGCGCGGATCGGGGCTGGGCAAGGCCTTGCTGGCCGCGTTGGCCGACGAGTGCGTCCAGCGTGGCCTGGAACGGCTCGAATGGTCCGTACTGGACTGGAACCCCGCGACGGAGTTCTACAAGGCGATGGACGCCGTCCCGATGGACGGATGGACCGTCTACCGGCTCGCCGACGAACCCCTCAAGGCACTGGCCGCACAGGCCTAGGCCCTACTTTTCCTCGCGCTCGCGGCGGGCGGCCCGGCCGGCCGCTCCGCCGCGCTCCGCCGCTTCTTCCTCGGTCTCGTCGTCGGCCTGGCCGAGCGCCCACGCCCGAGAGGGCCGCCGGAACACCAAAACCAGCACCGCGACGCCGATCACCGCGAGCGGCACGCCGAGCAAGGGCTGCGAAGCCGGCCCGGCGCTGTACCAGCCGACACCCACCAGCAGTAGCGCGATGACGACAGCGGGTGAACGGGCCCACGTCTTGCCCATCAGCAGCCCGGCGGCACAGAAGAGTGTCGCGGCCGCCAGCACCACGTAGTAGGCCAATTCGGCGTAGATGTTGTTCCCCGACGGGGGCGCCTCTCCGAAGCTGTTGACCAGCAGGAGCACGGTCAGGACCAGCAGGGCGAGCCCCGGCAGCGCGGTGATCGCGCCCGCGAGGCGCACCTCGAGCGGAGCCGGCGAGATCTTGTCAGCGAGCGGCACGAGAGACAAGCCTTCCGGGCAACTTGGTACTGGACACGGTGTCGCTACCCGTACGGGTGACCGTGCGTGAGCACATTCGATGGTATGCCACCCGGTCGGCCGTTTCTGCGCGGCCGTCGGGACGTCAAGATCTGAAGTGTCGTCGATGAGCGGGCGGTCGGCCCGGGTGCACTTGTCACGGCAGCGGCTCTACGTCGTGCGAAGGAGGACCGCCCGCCACAGGAAACCGTGTCGCGTGAGAGTCAGGACCACCGCTCGCCGCTGAGCTTCGCGTCACCATGCGCGCTCAGGTTTTCCGCGTGCACGGTTTCGTCACTTACCCTGCGGTAGTGCGCGCAGTCCTGATCGTCAACCCCCAGGCCACCTCGACCACCCCCGGTGGACGAGACGTGCTGGCCCATGCGCTGGCGAGCCAGGTCAAGCTCGAGGTCGTCGAAACGGACTACCGCGGCCACGCCAAGGCCGTGGCCCGTTCGGCCGCCCGTGACGGCGTCGACCTGGTGGTGGCGCATGGTGGCGACGGCACGGTCAACGAAGTGGTCAACGGCGCCCTCGCCGACAGCGAGGGCGATCCGCGGGGGCTGGACCACCACGGCTTCGGCCACGTGCCGATGCTCGGCGTGGTCCCCGGCGGATCGGCGAACGTCTTCGCCCGCGCGCTCGGGATCTCGCCCGACCCGGTCGAGGCGACGCATCAACTGCTGCGCGCGCTCGAAGAGGGCCGCTCGCGCAGCGTCGGGCTGGGGCTGGCCGACGGGCACTGGTTCACCTTCAACTCCGGCCTCGGCTGGGACGCCGATGTCGTGGCGACGGTCGCGAAACGGCGAGGCAAGCAAGCCACCACGGCGCTGTATCTGCGGGCCGCGGTCACCAACCATCTGCGCCCGCCACTGGGCCGCCCGAAGCTGACCGTGCGAATTCCGGGTGAAGAACCGGCGGAGGTCCGCACCGCGTTCGTGTCGAACACCGATCCGTGGAGCTACCTGGGGAACCGTCCCATCCACCTCAACCGAGGTTGCTCGTTCGACGGCGGATTGGGTTTATTCGCGCTGAGCGGTCTGGCGTTGCCCACCGTGTTCAGGCATTTACGGGGTGCGTTGAGCACCAAGGGGGAACAGCGCGGGCGACGTCTCCTTCGTCACGATGATCTGCCGATAATCCGCATAGACGCAGCTGAGCCGGTAAACTTCCAGGTGGACGGGGACCTGGTGGGTCAGCGGACCAGGGTGGAATTTTTCAGCGTCTCCGGCGCGTTGACAGTGGTGGTTTGACTGTCCCGCGGCCCGGCGCTCCTCTGATCGCCTGCGGCAAAGTGTTACAGCCGCTCGCCGACGCAGAAGCTCCGTTCACCGCACCGGCCTTCCCATCCGGGGGCCGTTTCGGACAGAAACCGCAGGTCAGGCACGTCGCCCGGCCGGGTGAGCTGACTCACCGATCTTCAGAAAACCCTTGTCGAACGCGGTGCTTCGTGAAAGCATTCACAAGCACCCAAAAAAACGACCGCCATTTGACGACTTTGGCGCGGTTCGCCGCGTCAAGTAAAAGGAGCTCAGAGACATGGATTGGCGCCACGACGCGGCCTGCCGAGACGAGGACCCAGAGCTGTTCTTCCCGGTGGGAACCAGCGGTCCGGCTCTCTCGCAGGTGACCGAGGCGAAGTCCGTGTGCCACCGCTGCACCGTCGCTTCCGACTGCTTGGCCTGGGCATTGGCCAGTGGACAGGATGCTGGCGTATGGGGCGGCATGAGCGAGGATGAGCGACGCGCTCTCAAGCGCCGCCGCACTCACATTGGCACGCGTACCAACGCCTGAAGTACCACAACAGCAAAATCTGGTCGCACAACCTCGCGTCGGCTTAAAATCTGGCGGCGGGTGAGCCTTGCGTTCACGTGCCAGAGGTGATACCGACCCAGATCCAGCTTAACAAGAGGGACTACGCCGGCCCCGATCGGGGTCGACCAACCTCACAGGGACTTGAAGTCCTCCCGCGGAATCGTTTAAGGGCCGACACCAGTTTGCAGGTGTCGGCCCTTAAACGCGTCTTGACCTGTTTAGATGCGGCGGCTGAGCGGAATCCGCAGCACCGCTTCAGTGCCACCCGATCGGGGGCCACGCAGCGAAAGCGAACCCCGAAGCTCGGACTCGATGAGCGTCCGCACGATCTGCAGGCCGAGCCCGTCGCTGCGTTCCAGCGAGAATCCGGCGGGTAGCCCGCGGCCGTTGTCGCGGATGACGATGTCGAGCCAGCGGGCCGATCGCTCCACCACGAGTTCGACCTTGCCCGGCCGCCCGTCCGGGAAGGCGTGGCCGACGGCGTTCTGCACGAGTTCGGCCAGCACCATCACCAGCGGGGTCGCGATTTCGGCGACGACCACCCCGAACGAGCCGCTGCGGGACAGGCTCGCCTGCGATTCGGCCGTCGCGACTTCCCCGACCATCGGCAGCACGTTGTCGAGCAGCTGGTCGAGGTCGACCCGCTCGTCCACCGAGACGGACAGCGCTTCGTGCACCATCGCGATCGAGGCGACCCGCCGCACGGACTCGCCGAGCGCCAGCCGCGCCTCCTCGCTGGAGGTGCGCCGGGACTGGAGCCGCAGCAGCGCGGCCACCGTCTGGAGGTTGTTCTTCACCCGATGGTGGATTTCGCGGATCGTCGCGTCCTTGGACAGCAGTGCCCTGTCGCGCCGCTTGACCTCGGTGACGTCCCGCACCAGCACGAGCGCGCCGGCCGCCTGCCCGGCCGGGCGCAACGGCAGCGCGCGGAAGAGCACCACGGCACCACGGCGGGAATCGGCCTCGGTGCGGCTGCCGGGCTTGCCGTCGAGCGCGTCGATGATCCGGTGGGAAACCTCGGTGGCGTCGAACGGGTCGCGGATCAGAGACCTGGTCAACGGCGCGAGCCTGGTCCCGACGAGATCGGACTCGTGGCCCATCCGGTGATACGCCGAAAGCCCGTTCGGGCTGGCGTAGACCACGGTCCCGGACGCGTCCAGCCGGATGAGGCCGTCACCCACCCGTGGACTCGTATGGGTGTCGGACTGGTTGTCGCGGCTGGGGAACGTCCCGTCCACGATCATCTGGCAGAGGTCACCCGCACTGCCCAGATAGGCGATCTCGAGCGGGCTCGGCACGCGGGGCTGCGCGAGGTTCGTCTCGCGGCTCATCACCGCGATGACCTTCTTGCCGAACGTCACCGGCACGGCCTCGCGGCGCATCGGGAGGTCGCGGTACCAGTGCGGGTCCTCTTCGCGGCAGATCTTCACGTCCCGCATCGCCTTGGCGAGCTGCGGATGCTCGTCGACGGTGAACCGCGTGCCGACGACGTCTTCCGGGTGCGCCGTGGGGGCCGTCGTCGGCCGCGCGTGCGCGACACAGACGAAATCACCGCCGTCGGGATGCAGTCCCTCGGCCACCGGGACCCAGAGCAGGAAGTCGGCGAAGGAAAGATCGGCGAGGAGCTGCCACTCCGCGACCACGGTCTGCAGGTGGTCGGCGGCCTCGCCGGGCAGCCCGGTGTTCTCGGCCAGCAGATCGGCAAGGGTAGACATGGGGCTTACTCAATCACAGCGAGCAGATCGCCCTCCTGCACGACGTCCCCTTCGTGCACCGCGATCTCCGCCAGCGTGCAGGGCACCTCGATGAGCACCGGGATCTCCATCTTCATGGACTCGAGGATGACCAGCGTGTCCCCGATCTTCAACGGCTCTCGCGCCTTCGCGACGACCTTCAGCACGTTGCCCCAGATATCTGCCCGGATGTCCTCGGCCATTGGTGGTGCCCTCCTACGAGTTCGGCGCGCATGACACACTAGAGGGCGTTGATCCGAGCCCGGCAGGCGCGCAAGCACCCCGCAGAGGCCACCCCGGAACGAGTGACGAGGAGTGAAAATGTCGAAGCGAGCTCGCAAGCGCCGCAGCCGGAAGAAGAACGGCGCCAACCACGGCAACAAGCCCAACTCTTAAGTCGCTGACGACTGAGGCCACCTTCACCAGCTGGTGAAGGTGGCCTCAGTCGTGAACGGGCTATTCCGAGCGCTGCTCGATACTGATCTCGGTGCGCTCGATCGCGACGCTGCCGCGCAACTCGACCGTCTTGCGGATCGACGCGCGGAGCCTGCTCTTCAGATCGTCCGGCGCGTGGTCACCACCGCATTTGCGGGCCAGCAGCTGCTTGAGCTGCTCGTCGATGCCGTATTCCTCCAAGCAGGGAGGGCAGGTGTCGAGGTGGTGCCGGATCTCGGCCTCGCGAACCGCGCCACACTCACGATCGAGCAGCAGGTAGATCTCGGCGAGTGCCTTGTCGCAATCGACCTTGTCGGAGTCGCCGCAGGCGTCGTTCATCGACCCGCCACCTCCTGCTTGTCCTTGCCGGAGCGGATAAAGCCGCGCTCACGGGCGACGTCGGCCAGCAGGTCGCGCAGCTGGGCGCGGCCACGGTGCAGCCGGGACATCACTGTCCCGATCGGAGTCTCCATGATTTCGGCGATCTCCTTGTAGGCGAAACCCTCGACGTCGGCGAGGTACACGGCGAGCCGGAACTCCTCCGGCAACTTCTGCAGAGCGAGCTTCACGTCGGTGTCGGGCAGATTGTCCATCGCCTCGACCTCGGCGGAGCGCAGCCCACTGGAGGTGTGACTCTCCGCCTTCGCGATCTGCCAATCGGCGATCTCGTCGGTGGGCTGCTGCAACGGCTGGCGCTGACGCTTGCGGTAGCCGTTGATGTAGGTGTTCGTGAGGATGCGGTACATCCACGCCTTGAGGTTCGTGCCCGCCTTGAAGGACGCGAACGCGGCGTACGCCTTGAGGTAGGTCTCCTGGACCAGGTCCTCGGCGTCGGCCGGGTTGCGGGTCATCCGCATGGCAGCGGAGTACAGCTGGTCCAGCAGCGGCATGGCGTCGCGCTCGAAGCGCTCGGCGCGCGCGCCGGCCTGCTCCGGCTCCGTGCCCACCTCGGGCACAGCTTTTTCGGGCACTGCTGGGTCTTGCGTGCTCGGCAAACCGGTCCCTTCCCAATGGACGCCGATGCGCGGGGGCGCATACGTCTGCATCGAGGATACGCGGGACGCGTCGGGCTGGCCTGGCACGCCAGGCTTACCCGGACGGTCGGCGCCGCGCACGGTTGCGGAACTGCGATTGGCTAGCGTTGTCACCACGTCCGGTTTAACACAAACCGGGGGCGACGCATTCCCCGAACCGGGTGAACGAACTTCTGGGCTGGTGATCATGGCTGGTAAGGGCACGCCGGCGACAGCGTTGCTGGCGAAGCAAAAAGTCGCGCACACACTGCACTCCTACGAGCACGACCCGCGACACGAATCCTTCGGCCTCGAAGCCGTCGAAGCGCTCGGGCTGGACCCGGCACGGGTGTTCAAGACGCTGGTCGCCGACATCGACGGCACGCTGACCGTCGGGGTGGTGCCGGTCACCGGGCAGCTCGACCTGAAGGCGCTCGCGGCGTCGGTCGGCGGCAAGAAAGCGCGCATGGCCGATCCCGCGGCCGCCCAGCGCGCGACCGGGTACGTGCTCGGCGGGATCTCGCCGCTGGGGCATCGCAGCCGGCTGCCGGTCGTCATCGACTCCTCGGCGGAGAACTTCGAGACCATGCACTGCTCGGCCGGCCGCCGAGGCCTGGAAGTCGAACTCGCCCCCGCCGACCTGGTGCGCCTGACCAACGCCGTCGTGGCCCCCATCGCCGCCCCTTGAAGCGCTCCAGAGCGGGAGCAAGGGACCTTTACTACCGCCAAACGGCAGTAAAGGTCCCACGCTCCCGCCGTCAGGCGAGCGGGCGCAGCACCCGGCCCAGCCATTCGGCGGCGGCGCGGGAGACGCCTTCGAGGTCGGCGCTGAGGTTGTGGTCGCCGGCGAGCATGACGAGCTCGTGGTGGTGGCCGGGTTTCGGGACGCCGAACGGGTCCCGCTCCCCCTGCACGATCAGGGCCGGGACCTCGACGGCGTCGAGCTCGAACTGGCGGCTCTTCTCCGGCTTACCGGGCGGATGTTCGGGGAACGCCAGCGCCAGCACGGCCACGGCCTGCCCGGCGGACGCCGTCCGGCAGGCCACCCGCGCGCCGGAGGACCGGCCGCCGAACACCAGCGGCAGGCCGTCGAAACGCGCGGAAACCTCGTCGGCGACGGTCAGCCACGACTCGTCCAGCTGCCGTGCCGGGGCGGGCGCACGACGTCCGGCCACCCGGTACGGCTGCTCGACGAGCGCCACGTGGACACCGGCGCCCTGCGCCGCCCTGGTGACCGCGACCAGGTCTTTCGCCTGGATGCCGCCGCCGGCGCCGTGCCCCAGCATGAGCACGGCGATGCCTTCCTCGGCGCAATGCAGCTCGGCCCGCGCGGGGCCGAAGCCGGTGTCGATCTGGATGCTGGTCATGACCGTGGGAGCTCGAAAAGAGCGCCCTCGTCCTCGTGATCGAGCTGGACCATGGCCTCGACGCGGTCGAGGAGCTCGGGGCCGTTGTTTCGCACGTTGTTCACTTTGCTCGACACCGGGCGCAGTTCAAGGGCGTCCACGAGATCGAGTGACGGCGGCGTCAGCAACGAAGTGACGTCGTCGCTGTCCGGGTCCAGCCAGTTTTCCCAGCTCTGCTGGGGCAGCAGCAGCGGCATCCGGTGGTGGACCTCGACGAGATTGCCGACGGCTTCCGTGGTCAGCACGGTGAACGTGATCAGCGGTGACGTGCCAGGCTCGCTCTTGGGGTCACGCCAGGTCTCCCAGAGCCCGGCCATCGCCAGCGGCGCGGCGTCGGGGCCGGTCATGAAGAAGGCTTCCTTCTCCTTGCCCACCCGCCGCCACTCGTACCAGCCGTCTGCGGGCACCAGGCAGCGACGGCTCGTGAGCGCCTTGCGGAACGCGGGCTTCTCGCTCGCCGTCTCGGCGCGGGCGTTGATCATCTTGTTGCCGACGGCGGGATCCTTGGCCCAGAACGGCACCAGGCCCCAGCGCATCACCCGGAGGGTGCGCTCGGCCGGTTCGCCGGGGAGCACCGTGCCGTCGGCGTCACGCGGGTGGCGCTGCACGACGGTGACCACGTCCTTGGTCGGCGCCACGTTGTAATCGACCGGCAGGAAGTGCCCGCCGGTGGCGTCGGCCGCGCCGAACTGCTCGATCAGCGTGGTCGGATCCATCGTGGCGGCGTAGCGGCCGCACATCGGGGGAACCTCCTTCGAGCGGTGGTGTGATTCGTCATCGTTACACGGTTGCGGGGGCGATGGCGAGCGGCGTGGGATCATCTCGGGTGATGACCGGATATCGAGAGGTGTGGCGGCTTGGGTAGCAGTGACTGGCGCAAACTGGACGAGAGTGATGTCCGGATCCGTCCTGGCAAGAGCACCCGCCCCCGCAGCAAGCAGCGCCCGGCACACGCGGACGCCTCGACGGCGATGGTCATCGGCAAGGACCGCGGCCGCTGGACGTGCGCACTGGACGGCGACCCCGAGCGGGTCGTCACCGCGATGCGCGCCCGCGAAATGGGCCGGGTCTCGGTGGTGGTCGGCGACACCGTCGGCATCGTCGGCGACGTCAGCGGCAAGACGGACACGCTCGCCAGGATCATCCGCGTCGACGAGCGCACCAGCGTCCTGCGCCGCACGGCCGACGACACCGACCCCTTCGAACGGGTCGTGGTGGCCAACGCCGCACAGCTGCTGATCGTCACCGCGCTGGCCGACCCGCAACCCCGTACCGGTTTCATCGACCGTTGCCTGGTCGCCTGCTACACCGGCGGCCTGCAGCCCATCCTCTGCCTCACCAAGGCCGACCTCGCGAGCCCCGACGCGCTGATGGCCGGGTACGCCGGTCTGGACGTCCCGGTCGTGGTCAGCAGGCACGACGAGGAACCGGAAGGGCTCGACGAACGTCTTAAGGGGCGAGTAACCGCACTTGTGGGGCACTCGGGAGTCGGGAAGTCCACCTTGGTCAACCGGCTGGTGCCGACGGCTTCGCTGGCCGTCGGGGTGGTGAGCGCGATCGGAAAGGGCCGGCACACCTCCGTGGCCGCCGTGGCACTGCCGCTGCCGAACGGCGGCTGGGTCATCGACACCCCGGGCATCCGCTCGTTCGGTCTCGCCCACGTCACCGCGGACGACATCGTGCTGGCGTTCGAGGAGTTCGCGGCGGCCGCGGAGGAATGCCCGCCGGGCTGCGGACACCTCGGGCCACCGGACGATCCGGACTGCGCGCTTGACGACGTGGTGGCACAGGGCGCGGCGAAAGCGGACAGGCTGACGTCGTTGAGGCGGCTGCTCGCTTCTCGCGCCGGGACGGAAACGTGACGAAGAAGCCGTAACTTCTCGTGCTCATCAGCGATGAGCACGAGTGACTACAAAAGATTAAAGGGGAAGCACATGCGTAGGACAGCACTCGCTGCCGGGGGCCTCGCGCTGATCTTGGCGCTGAGCGCCTGTAGCGGCAGCACCGGCGGCACGGCCCTCCCGGCAGGGGCGGCCGGTGCGGACACCAAGTCGGGTTCGTCGTCACTTTTCAGTGACCCGCTTCAGCTCGTCGCGGCCGCCAAGGCCGGCACCGAGAAGAGCAAGTCGTCGAAGTTCTCGATGGAGATGAACGTCGCCGGGATGGCCGTGAAGGCCAGCGGACAGGGCCGCTACGACGCCGCGAACCCCGCGATGTCGATGAGCATGGACCTGCTCGGCCAGCAGATGGAAATGCGGCTGATCGGCCAGACCATCTACATGAAGATGCCGGAGTCGCTGCGCGCGTCGACCGGTTCGACCAAGCCGTGGACGAAGGTCTCGCTCGACGACTCGACCCCCGCGGGCAAGGCGCTCAGCGAGAACTACAGCCAACTCGCGGAGCAGAACGACCCGAGCAAGATGCTGGAGCAGATCCAAAAGGCCGGCACCATGAAGAAGTCCGAGGCGACCACCCTCAACGGTGAGCCGGCCAACCACTACACGTTCGACATCGACCTCGCGAAGCTCGCGGACCAGATGCCCGCCGGCCTGCCCGCCGATGCCAAGACCGAGCTCGCCGGCAAGAACGTCCACTTCCCGATGGACCTCTGGGTCAACTCCGACCAGCTGCCGATGCAGGTCGTCATGGACATGAGCGCGCTGGGCACGGCCCTCGGCGGCGCCGAGGCCAGCCAGCTGGGCGACATGAAGATGACCATGAAGTACACCGACTGGGGTCTCCCCGTCGACATCGCCGCCCCGCCCGCCGACCAGGTCGGCGAGCCGAAGTAACTTTTCCACCGAAAAGGTGCCCCCGGCAGTTGTCCCGGGGGCACCTTTTCGCATTTCCGGGCCGTGCGAAGCTGACGCCGTGCGCCGCCGACTAGCTCTTCTCGTTGTTGCCCTGTTCGTGCTCACCGCCTGCAGCGACGACGGGACGACGGTTTATCCCGATGTCCAGCAGCTGACCCAAGCTGTCGACAAGGCTGTCGCCGGGGCGAAGACCGCCGGGTTCACCACGGAGATCGCGGTGGGGACCGTGCAGACCAAAGGACAGGGGCAGCTCCGGCTGGACGCTTCCACCGCTTTGGTGACCACCATGGATTTCTACGGTGATCCGCTGGAGATCCGGTTGGTGGACGGGCAGCTTTACGTGAAGGTGCCGGAATCCGCGCAGGAGGGCGACAAGCCCTGGGTTCGGATTCCGCGGGACGGAACCGATCCGTTTTCCCAAGCCGCGGGCGGAAGTATCGATCAACTCGCCCAGCAGAACGATCCCGCGCGGACACTGGAGCAGATCAAAACCGCCGGGACGATCGTGAGTTCCGGGGCTGTCACGCTGAATGACGCGCCCACCACGCATTACGTCGTGAACATCGATCTGGTGAAGCTGCACGAGAATCTTCCCGCCGGGTTGTCACCGGCAGCGCTCACGCAGACGGACGGCAAAGCCACCGGCTTTCCGCTGGAACTCTGGCTGAACGCCGAACAACTCCCCGTCCAGGTGACTTTCGACCTGACGCCGATCCTCATCGCCGCGGGCGCCCCGCCGAACTCCGCCGCGAAGATCACCACTGCCTACAAGGACTGGAAAGCCCCCACTGTGGTCGAGCCCCCGCCCGCAGACCAGGTCGGCGACCTGCCTCCGCCTCCGTAGACCTGCGTTGGGTATTACCCCAAAGCGGCGTTGAGTGCCCCCAACGCCGCTTTGGGGTAATCCTGGAGGGCTTGGGGGGCATGGCACAAAGCTGCGTGGTTGGCCTCAGGCTTGTACGGCTCAAAGCTGCGTGGTGCGTACAGAGGCACGGCTAGAAGCCTGTGTTTATTGGCAGGCGCGCCATCAGGTTTGCGTGACCAGGGCGTGGCATGGGTGGGCACGGCAAGACTGGCCAGGGGGCGCCCTGCTCCCGCAAACCTGGCCTTCGGCGAGCGCGCGCGGTGAAGACTCCCGCCCGTTGGGCGGACGTGAGTCGTGGTGACTGGGTTTACGGACTGAGGGCCCGCGTGGCTGGGTCTAAAAACCCGCGTGGCTGGGTTAGGAGTCTGTGGGGGGCTCTGGGTCGTCGTTGGTGGGCATCAGGTCTAGGAGGAAGGGGAGTTCTTGGACGGCGTACCAGGCTAGTTCGTGGTCTTCGGCCTCGCCGACGGTGAACTCGGCGTCCATGTCGCCCATGTCGGCGGCGTCGATGACCTTGGTGGCGCCTTCGACGGCCTCTTCGGCTTCGGCGGTGTCGACGTGGATCGCCTGGATGTCACCGATGACCACGGGGCCGCCGAGGCGGACGACGGCGGCGTCCAGGTCGGGGCGGTGGGTGGCGTCTTCGACCTCGGCGACGACGACGGCGCGCCGGGGGGTGGCGGTGGTGTCGTCGTCCGCGGCGATCAGGCGGATGGACGCGCGGGCGGCTTCCATCAGGACCGCGTATTCGAGTTCTTCGTCGGAGCCGCTGGCGTAGGACTCGCGCAGGGCGGGGGTCAGGGCGAAGCCCGTGCCACCCACCGGGCGGAACTCGTCTTTGGCGAGCAGGTCCCGAAGCATTCCGATCGTCGCCGGCAGATAAACCCTCACCAGTGCTGCGCTCCCTTGAGTTCTTCCAAAGATTCTTCGATCATCCCGGCCAGGACGTCCACATCGGACACGGCTTTGCGGTCGCCGTTGAGTCCGAAGTAGACACCGCCGTCGTACGACGTGACCCCGATGGCCAGTGCCTGGTTGCGCACCAGCGGCATCACCGGGAACATCTCGACCATCCTCGCCTGTCCCGCGTACAACGGCATCTGCGGCCCCGGCGAATTCGTGATCATGAGATTGAAGATCCGCCCGGAAAACGACCCCGCCGCCCGCGCGCCGAGCGAATGCAAGGTGGCCGGGGCGAATCCGCCGACGGTCAGCAGTGCCCGCGCCGCGACAGAGCGCCCGGACTCCAAGTGCGCCGCCATCGCGTGCCCGATGTGCTGCAGCCGCAGGATCGGATTCGCTTCCCCCACCGGAAGATCCACCAGATACGCGTCGACCTGGTTGCCGATCAGCCCCGGTTTCGAGTACGCGGCCGTCTCGGCGTCACTGACCGCCATCGGCACCAGCGCGCGCACGGTCGTCGTGGCGCTCAGCACCGAACCACGCAGCAGCAGCCATTCCCGCAGCGCCCCGGTGATTGCCGCGAGCACCACGTCGTTGACGGTCCCGCCGTGCAGCCCGCGGATCTTGCGGTAATCCTCGAGCCGGGTCCGCACCACCGCGAACATGCGGCCGCCGGACACCCGCACGTTGAGCGGGCTCGACGGCGCCGGGCGCACCACTGTCCGCAGCGCCGAAGCGACGCTCCCGATGACCCCGGTCACCTTCTCCATGGTCGCCGCCGCGTCGTTGGCGGCCGACCGCACGTTCTCGACCACCTCCCCCGGCCGCTGCACGGTCTCGCTGACCGCGTCGAGCATCAACTGGGTGATACTCGGCTGCCGACGCGGGGTCCAGGTGTCTTCCCACGGCTCGGGTTCCTGCGGGACGGCGTCGAGGATCAGCTGGCTGAGTTCGATCGTGCCTACACCGTCCACAACGGACTGGTGCGTCTTCGTCACCAGCGCCACCCGGTCCCCGGCCAGCCCTTCGACGAAGTACGCCTCCCACAGCGGCCGCCCGGGATCCAGCCGCCGGGACATCAGCCTCGCGACGAGGTCGAACAGCTGCGCGTCGCTGCCCGGTTCGGGCAGGGCGGACCGGCGGACGTGGTAGTTGAGGTCGAAGTCGACGTCGTCCACCCAGACCGGCCGCGCGAGATGCCCCGGCACTTCCAGTACTCGCTGCCGGTAGCGGGGCAGATACGCCAGGCGATGGCCGACCAGCACGAGCAGCTGCTCGTAGTCGAAGCCGGAGCGCGGGCGCTCGAAGATCGCGACGGCGCCGACGTGCATGGGTGTCGCGTGGTCTTCCACGTAGAGGAACGACGCGTCCAGCGCGGAAAGGCGGTCGGGCATGGGGTGATCCTGACATAGATGGAAGACTGGCCGTCGTGGGTGATGAGTCGGCTATCTCGCCGAAGGACAGGTTCCTGACGGTCTACGGCCGAAAGCCGGTGCTGGAAGCACTGGACGATCCGACGCTCGAAGTCGACAAGGTGATCCTCGCCGACACCGCGCGCGGACCGGCGGCAACAGAGATCGTGCAGGCCGCCAAAGCCGCCGGGGTCGTGCTGCAACGCGCGAGCGCGCATCGGGTCAAGGTGCTGGCCGGCAACGGCAAGCAGGACCAGGGCGTGCTGGCCGACGTCGTGGCACCCCACATGCTGCCCCTGAGCGCGGCGCTGTCGGCCTCGCGGCCCCCTGCACGAGTATTGCTGCTCGACGGCATCACCACCCCCGCCAACGTCGGCATGATCCTGCGGACGGCCACCGCGGCCGGGCTCGAAGGCATCATCGTGCCGCGGCGCGGGGTGGCCGCGCTGGACCCGATGGTCGTCAAGGCCTCGGCCGGGGTCGCGTTCCGGGCGCCGGTGCTGCGCTGCGGCAGCGCGCGCGAAGCCGCCGAGATGCTGTCCGAAGCGGGCTACGGGATCTACGCGCTCGGCGCGTCGGGCAAGACGTCGATCTTCGACGCCGAGCTGCCGCAGCGTGCGGCTTTCGTGCTCGGCGGGGAAACCGAAGGGGTCGGCCAGGAGGTCGGCGAACTGGTCACCGAATGGCTGTCGATCCCGATGGCCGCCGACGTCGAATCGCTCAACGTCTCGGCCGCCGCGGCCGTTCTCTCCTTCGAACTCGTGCGCCGCGCGCGTCTCTGAAGTACCGCCGGCCGTGGATTGACGCACAAAGCGCCCGGATGGGTTGCCGAGCACGGCTACCCCCCGCCAGGCTTCTGGGGCAGGCACTGAGTATCCGCGAGCTCGAAGGGACGTCGACAACGATGACAGCACAGCCCGGTGCCACCAGCGCCTGGATCCGCCGGTTCCATCCCGCACCGGACGCGGCCACCCGGCTGGTGTGCCTTCCGCACGCCGGCGGTGCGGCTTCGTACTACTTCCCCGTGTCGCGCGCGCTCGCGCCGGATATCGACGTGCTGGCCATCCAGTACCCCGGCAGGCAGGACCGCCGGAACGAACCGTGCCTGGACGACGTCCGTGAGCTGGCCGACGCGCTCGCCACGGAGCTCAAGCCGTGGACCGGCAAGCCCGTCACCGTGTTCGGGCACAGCCTCGGCGCGACGCTGGGCTTCGAGCTCGCCTCCAGGCTGCAGAGCGACGGCGTCGAACTGCTCGGCCTGTTCGCGTCCGGCAGGCGGGCGCCGTCGAGGCACCGCGAGAACGAGAGCGTCCACCTGAGCAGCGACGCGAGCCTGATCTCGACGCTCAAGAAGATGAGCGGCACCGAGTCGCAGTTCCTCGACGACGACGAGGTGCTGCAGATGATCCTGCCCGCGATCCGCGGCGACTACAAAGCCGCCGAGACCTACCGCTACCGGCAGGGGCCGCCGCTCGAATGCCCGATCACCGTCCTGACCGGGGACGCCGACACCGAGGTCACCATGGACGAGGCGCGTGCGTGGTCCGAACACACGACCGGCGCGTTCGACCTGCGGGTCTTCATCGGCGGGCACTTCTATCTCAACGACCACGCCCCGGCCGTCATCGCCCGGATCGCGAAGCAGGTCGCCGACCGCTGACTTGATAAACCGAGCACGCGGTCTATTATTGGCCGCATGACTGGGGAGCTCTCGAACAAGCAGACCGAAACCGTCGTGCGGCCGCCTGGCTGGTTCCGGAAGGGCACGTGGCTCGTGTGCCCGGTGCTGGGCGCCGCGCTGGGCTGGCTGCTCAAGGAGTTGGCGGGCTGGGTGGCTTCGCTGCCGTGGGCGCCGATGCAGGGTCCGTTCAAGCTGGTCGACTCCGTCCCGGAGCCGCAGGCCACGCTCGGCGCCCTCGCCGTCGGCGTGCTCGCGGGGCTGGTGTTCGCCTTCTTCGTGCAGCAGGACAATCTCACCGTCACGATCACGGCGAACGATGTCCGGTTCAACCGCGGAGACACTGCCAAGAGCGTCCGGCGCGACTCGGTCGACGCGGCTTTCCTGGACCGGAAACAGCTCGTGCTGCTCGGGCAAGACGGCGAGGAACTGGCCAGGGAAGCCACCGATCTCGACGCCGGGCAGTTCGACGGCGCCTTCGCCGCGCACGGACTCCGCTGGCTGCCGGAAGACCCATACGCCGCGGATTATCGGCTTTGGGTGGAGGACATCCCCGGCCTGCCCGCGGGCGCCAATGCCTTGTTCAAGGCCCGGGATCGCGTGCTGCACAAGGGATCCGGCGACGACGCCGCCGCGCTTCGCGAGGAGCTCGTCAGCCTCGGGCTCGTCGTCCGGGACGAGAAGAAGCGCCAATACTGGCGCCTGGCCGGGAAGAACTGAATGCGCACGGTCGATCCGGTCAAGTACGAAGCGAAACGACGGCATATCACCGAAGCCGCGGCCGGCTGCTTCGCGATCAAGGGCTTCGAGAAGACGACCACCGCGGACATCTGCGCCGCCGCCGGCGTCAGCTCGGGCAGCCTGTTCCACTACTTTCCCAACAAGGGCGCCGTTTTCCGGGCCATCTTCGAACTGGACGGCCAGGACAACGCCGCGTACCTGGCCACCGCGTCGGCGGCGGAAGACGTCTGGGAAGGGTTGCTGGGCCTCGTCGACGAGCTCCTGAATCCACTTGAGACACCGGGCGCCGCCGGGCTGGTGACCGAGCTCGTCGCGCAGGCGGGCCGGGACGAGGAGCTGTTCGAACTGGTCGCCCGTAACGACTTCGAGCTGCGCGCGGGCATCGCCGGGCTGCTCGACAAGGCCGCCCGGCAGGAGCGGATCGACGGCTCGATCGACTCGGGCACCGCCGCCACCTGGGTCGTCGGGCTCGTCGACGCGATGTACTCCCGCGCCACCATCGACCCGGACTTCGACCCGGCCTCGCAGCGGGTCACGCTGAGGCTGATCCTGTCGCGCTTTTTGGGACACGGCCCGGGCGCTAGCGCACTGGCGCCGACGATGCGGGCGAAATCCACCTGATTCACCGGCTTGGGCGGTTGTTGTCCGGATTTCGCGCCGGGCCCGCTCTACCCAGTACGAGCGGTCAACCCGACCGTGCCGTCAGCGGGGAGCCGGGGATGCGAGTCCACTGCCTACGTCCACTCACGCCGTACGAACCTTCCGAACGACCCAGCGTGCGCAAAGTACGCGCGCTCGTCCGGCACGCCCGGGGTGACGGGCAGCTGGCGCTGCCGCTCCAACTGGGCCCGGTGGCGCCCCGAGTGGCCGACCCACCGGCGAGTGCCCCGATGGACCGCCAGTTCCTCGGCCGCATGATGACGACGATCCTGGAGGCCTGTCAGGGCCGTCGCCCGGCCACGCAGGTGCGCCCGCTGCTCGTACCCGAGCTCTACGACCGCCTGCTGGCCACCGAGCCGCCCGGCAGGCAGCCCTACGTCGTCCGTTCGGTCCACACCTGCAGACCCGCCGACAACGTCGTCGAAACCTGCGCCATCGTCCACTGCGGCCCGCGAGCCCTCGCTGTCGCCGCGCGCTTCGAAACCTCGCCGACCGGCTGGCGCTGCACCCAGTTCGACCTCCTCAAGCCACGCCCCACCCGCTCACGCCGCCTAACCGCCTGAGCACAACCTGCGCACACTCAAGTGCAGCCTGTGCACACGAAAGCGGCGTTGGGAAGGTTCCCAACGCCGCTTTCGGAGTACTTCAGGATCGGCCGTTAGCGGCGCGGCCCCTTCTTGCCCTTCTTGCCCTGGGCACGCTGGGCCGCACGACGCTCACGCCGGGTGCCCGACTCGTCGTCACCGGCCGCCTCGGCCCGCGACTGGGCCTCGCCGTCCTCGTTCGGCCCGGAGAACGTCATGTTCGCCTGCGAACCGCCGCCGAGCCCCTTGCCGCGCAGCGCGGACGGGACTGCCTTGGTGTCGGTGGTCGGCGCCTGCGGCGGCGTCGGCCGCGAGTGCCTGCCCTCGGGGGCCCGGCCGTTACCGTTGCCCGAAACCCCGGCCGGCACCGCGGTGGCGCTTTCCGGCGCGGCTTCCGGCTCCGCCTGCTCGACCTGAAGGTTGAACAGGAAGCCGACGGCCTCCTCCTTCAGCGAGTCCAGCATCGCGCGGAACATGTCGAAGCCCTCGCGCTGGTACTCGATCAGCGGGTCGCGCTGGGCCAGGGCCCGCATGCCGATGCCCTCCTTGAGATAGTCCATCTCGTAGAGGTGCTCACGCCACTTGCGGTCGAGGACCGAGAGCATGACGCGGCGCTCGAGCTCCCGCATCGCGTCCGGGCCGACCTTCTCGTTGATGTCGGCCTCACGCGCGTCGTAAGCCGCCCGCGCGTCGTCGAGCAGCGCCTTGCGGAGCTTCTCGGCGTCGAGGTCGTCGTCTTCGACGAGGTCTTCCCACTTGACCTTCACCGGGTACAGCGTCTTCAACGCCGTCCACAGCTTGACGTGGTCCCAGTCCTCGGCGTAGCCGTCGGCCGTCGCGCCGGTGACGTACGCGTCGACGACGTCGGTGAGCATGTGCTCGATCTGGTCACGCAGGTTCTCACCCTCGAGCACGCGCAGGCGCTCGGAGTAGATCACCTTGCGCTGCTCGTTCATGACCTCGTCGTACTTGAGGACGTTCTTGCGGATCTCGCCGTTCTGCTGCTCGACCTGCGTCTGCGCGCTCTTGATGGCCTTGGAGACCATCTTGTGCTCGATCGGCATGTCGTCCGGCAGGCGCATCGTGGTCATCACGCGCTCGACCATGGTGGCGTTGAAGCGGCGCATGAGGTCGTCACCCAGCGACAGGTAGAACCGGGACTCGCCCGGGTCGCCCTGACGGCCGGAACGACCGCGCAGCTGGTTGTCGATCCGGCGCGACTCGTGCCGTTCGGTGCCGAGGACGTACAGCCCGCCGGCCGCCTTGACCTCTTCGGCCTCGGTCTTCGACTCGGTCTTGACGTCTTCGATCACCTTCGGCCACTCGGCCTCGTACTGCTCGGAGTTCTCGACCGGGTCCAGGCCGCGCTCGCGCAGCACCTCGTCGGCGATGATGTCCGGGTTCCCGCCGAGCACGACGTCGGTGCCTCGACCGGCCATGTTCGTCGCGACGGTGACCGCGCCCTTACGACCGGCGCGCGCGACGATCAGCGCTTCCCTGTCGTGGTACTTCGCGTTGAGGACCTCGTGCGGGACACCGAGCTTCAGCAGCAGCTTCGACAGGTGCTCGGACTTCTCGACCGACACGGTGCCGACCAGCACAGGCTGGCCCTTCTCGTGCCGCTCGGCGATGTCCTCGGCCACGGCCTCGTACTTCGCCTGCTCGGTCTTGTAGATCAGGTCGGGCTGGTCGCCACGGATCATCGGCCGGTTGGTCGGGATCGGCACCACACCCAGCTTGTAGGTCTGGTGGAACTCCGCGGCCTCGGTCTCGGCCGTACCGGTCATGCCGCCGAGCTTGTCGTAGAGGCGGAAGAAGTTCTGCAGCGTGATCGTGGCGAGAGTCTGGTTCTCCGCCTTGATCTCGACGCCTTCCTTCGCCTCGATCGCCTGGTGCATGCCTTCGTTGTAGCGACGACCGTGCAGGATGCGCCCGGTGAACTCGTCGACGATCAGGACCTCGCCGTCACGGACGATGTAGTCCTTGTCGCGCTTGTAGAGCTCCTTGACCTTCAGCGCGTTGTTCAGGTAGCCGACCAGCGGCGTGTTCGCGGCCTCGTAGAGGTTGTCGATACCGAGCTGGTCCTCGACGAACGCGACACCCTTCTCGCTGACACCGACGGTGCGCTTGCGCTCGTCGACCTCGTAGTGGATGTCGGCCTTCATCATCGGCGTGAGCCGGGCGAACTCGGTGTACCAGCGCGACGACTGGTCCGCCGGGCCCGAGATGATGAGCGGCGTCCGCGCTTCGTCGATCAGGATCGAGTCGACCTCGTCGACGATGGCGAAGTTGTGGCCGCGCTGGACGCAGTCGTCCAGGCTCCACGCCATGTTGTCGCGCAGGTAGTCGAAGCCGAACTCGTTGTTCGTACCGTAGGTGATGTCCGCGGCGTACTGCTGGCGGCGCACCTCCGGGGTCTGCTCGGCCAGGATCACGCCGACCTCGAGCCCGAGGAAGCGGTGGATACGGCCCATCCACTCGGAGTCACGTTTCGCGAGGTAGTCGTTCGTCGTGACGACGTGGACGCCCTTTTGGGAGATCGCGTTGAGATAGGCGGCCAGCACGCAGGTCAGGGTCTTGCCCTCACCCGTCTTCATCTCGGCGACCTGGCCGAGATGCAGCGCGGCGCCACCCATGAGCTGGACGTCGAAGTGCCGCTGGCCCAGGACGCGGAGCGCACCTTCACGGGCGACGGCGAACGCCTCGGGCAGCAGGTCGTCGAGCGACTCGCCGTCGGCGTACCGCTTGCGGAACTCCTCGGTCTTGGCCCGCAGCTCGGCGTCCGGCAGGTCCTTGACGTCGTCTTCGAGGGTGTTGATGTGATCGGCGATGTTGCGCAGCCGCTTAACCATCTTGCCCTCGCCTACGCGGAGCAGGCGGTTCAGAACCATCCGGTCGACCTCACTAGCTGATTGTGATCCGCACCCGGGCCGGCCCCGGGCAGTCTTTCCGCGCGACCGATCCGGTCGCGTCCTACCCCCATCGTAGGGAATGTCTCGAGCTCTGTGCATTACCGGACGTGCGAACGGCCCGCACGCTCTCGCGCACGGGCCGTCCAGCGGACGTTCGGGGCTCGTCTAGCCGAGCCTGATCACGCCGTAGTCGAAGCCTCTCCTTCGATAGACGACGCTGGGCCTGCCGGCTTCCGAGTCGTTGAACAGGAAGAAATCGTGACCGACCAGTTCCATCTCGTAGAGAGCCTGATCGACCGTGATGGGATCGGCGGAATGTTGCTTCTCGCGGACGACACGGCCGGGTTCGTAGTCCGCCGCACCGTCATCCCAGCGCTGCTGCTGAGGAATCTCGTCCAGACCTGCGGCACTGACACCGTTGCGCTGCTCGACGGGCGCTTCCATGACCGCCGTGCCGCTGAGAACCGTGCCGCCGTCCGCCGGGGCGGAACCGCCACCGGCCATCGAGGTCGCCGCGGAGACCGATTCCGGGCTCCGACGCCCGTAATGTACGCGCCTGCGGTCGTGTTGTTTCCGCATGCGGTTCTCGATCTTGTTCACCGCGGAGTCGAGTGCGGCGTAGAAATCGCCTGCACATGCTTCCGCCCTCACGGCCGGGCCCTTGCCCTTGCCGGTGATCTCTACCCGCTGACAGTTCTTGGACTGCCTGCGGTTGGGCTCGTGGAAGAGCTCCACGTCGTAACGTATGACTTTCTTGTCGTACCGCTCAAGCCTGGCCAGTTTTTCGCTGACGAGCGCCCGATAGTGCTCAGGCACCTCTACGTTGCGGCCCTTAACGACGATGTCCATACACGAACCTCCCTCGCTGAATGAGACTGCGAGCTCTTTGTTCACTAGGGCGCCGGTTGAAATCGGGGACGTTGCCCGAACTCGGGCGGTGAGAGAGAACCTGAAATTCTTTTCACGACGTCTCGTGAAGAAAGCCAGGCGCGAACTCAGCGCACCTCCGGCGCTAGGGACATGGGCTGCTCACCTCCCCTAGCCGGGTTTGGCTGATAGCGGAGCACGTTAGCTTCCTCACGCCAAGAGCAACAGCCCCCGAGACGGGGGATGTCATCCAGTGAGAACTCGTCACTGCGTGCAGCGAAAGACCGGTCGGGCCGTTGAAAAACCCGTCCGTTCGGCGCATCGGATGAGCAGAGTTTTCACGCGGACGGCGCAACGAATATGTGCTGCCGATTCCGAGGGTGATCACCGCACCGGAACCAGCCGCCACCGGAGTGACGCCGGCGGGCGTCGGTGTGCTTTCGATGAACACCTTCATGTCCCGACAACGGTCGCCCATCCGTGGACGTTCCCGAAATCCATCACTCGTCCGTGTGAGTAGACGATCATCCCGCAACCGTGAGTGCCAATACCGCCGTGACCACGACACCCCTGGCGGACAACTCCCTCACACAAGCCGCGGCCGTAGCGCCGGTAGTCACGACGTCATCCAGGAGAACGACGTTCGCGCCCGGCGGCGGCGCACCCTCCGCACAGAAGCGCACCCGCCCCGCCAGGTTGACCTCCCGCTCGGCCCGCCCCAGCCCCGCCGAGTCCCGGACGCCACCCGCCAGCCGCAACGCGGGCGCCACCCCCGCCTGCCTGCCAGCCTCGGCCAGCCGCCCCGCCACACCCCTCGCCAGCCGCAGCGTGTGGGACCCGCCGCGGGCCCGCGCCGCCCGCCGCCGAGACGGCACCGGCACCACCCACCACACGCCGTCAGCCCCAGGCCCGACCCCCGGCAGCTCACAGAGCGCCTCCGCCAGCACCCTCTCCAGCCCGGCCGCCAGGTCCCGCCGCCCGCGCTCCTTGTACGCGAGCACCACCCGCCGCGCGACCCCGCGATACGGCGCCAACGCGAACACCGGCACCCCGACCCCGCCGCGACTCACCCTCGCAAGTGACCCCCACACCTCCCCACATCCCTCGCAACAAGCCACCCCCGGCTCGCCGCACCCCGCACACCGAGACGGCACCACCAATCCCAAAAACACTCCCCCAGCATCCACCCCACCCCCGACACTTTTCCCAATCCGACCCCAACCGGGAACCACCCCCGCACAGCCGGTCAGGTGGGTCTGCACGTACTCGCGTCATGTCCCCAAAGCGGCGTTGGGGGCACTCAACGCCCCCAAGGTGAACTACTAATTGTTTACTTACTCGTGACCTGGCGATCTACGCCGTACCCGCAGTCCTCTGGGCGCGCTAGGCGAGTGTGGGG
>NZ_DASYMU010000029.1:0-1608 GCF_036008905.1 Amycolatopsis sp.
CCGCGTCGGCCGGTGTCGTATTGGTGAGGCCCGCGGCCATCACACCGGGCTGGTTTTGGCGGTGTCGGCCACGGTTCCCGAGCAGTGGTCGTGCCGGTGCGCCTGGCGTTCCGCCCAGGACCAGACTCAGCCGCCCGAGCCCACGCCTTCGTCGCCCGCGAGCTCATCGTCTCCGGCCAGGAGATCACCTTCGACTACGCCATGCGCAATTGCACGGTCGAACACTTCCCTGCCCACTGCCAATGCGGATCGCGCCATTGCCGTGACCTCATCACCGGCTGGAAGGATCTGCTCGCCCACCGCAAGTCCGCCTACCGCGGATTCGTCGCCCCTTACCTCACCGACATCGACAGTAAGCGCGCCACGGACACCCTCGGGCGCGAGACCATGAACAGCACGGCCAGCGCGACGGTGCTGTAGTCGCCGCTGTCCTTTATCCGCGCCGATAGCCGCACTCCCCCAGATCGCCGTGTGACGTCTGCTATGACAGTGAGCCTCCAGTA
Organism: Amycolatopsis sp.; assembly: GCF_036008905.1. Taxonomy (GTDB): domain Bacteria; phylum Actinomycetota; class Actinomycetes; order Mycobacteriales; family Pseudonocardiaceae; genus Amycolatopsis. The sequence continues at coordinate 504 of NZ_DASYMU010000029.1, forward strand.
GCGGGAGCGGCGGCTCGGGCCGACACGCGGGGACGTGAGGATGATCAGCTCGGAGTGCAGGGCCTCGGTAGGAAGACGGTCCTTCCACAGATCGTCGCTCCGATACCGAGATCCTGCGTGCCCGATCCTGTCAGCTACTCCGGCGTGCTCCCCAGGACACCGCGTTGTTCGTCTCCGGCCTGCTCGCCGCCGAGCGGGTCCGCCGCGGCGATCTACCGATAGCCAAGCGCCTCCAACACCCGCCGGCGGGCAGCCTCACCTTGCCCGTCGAGGCACTTCGCGTAGACCTTGAGCCGGGGCCGTCCGCGCCCGGTGAACGACAACTGGGTCGCCGCCTGCTGCCTCGCCCGAGAACTCCCACTCGCCACCCTCAACATCAAGGGCTTCAGCGACTTCGCCGAGCATGAAGGCCTCGAACTGACTCAGATGACCGTCTCTCTCGTGGAGTGCCACGTGGCACGAAACACCGGCCACCACGGTCAAGAGCAGCAACTCCACGCGAGGCGAAGACCCTGGTAGGCCCCTCAGGAACTCCGCTGATCACTGCCGGCAGAAGTCGCAGGCGCCGGCGGACCAGACGAACGGTGCGATCGACGCGTTCCCCGCCAGTCGACGAGCTTGCCGCTGCCCCGTCGGCGGATCCGCAGACGGCTTCGGCGCCTCTTGCCGGTTCAACGAACAGCCGTTCCCTCGAACGTCCACGCTGGCTCGGCGGACAGTGCCGAGGACCGCCCGTTCCCGGGTGAACGAGTAACCTCCGGTATCCGGCGAGTCTCGGGGCCGACGATTGATGCGGGAATCCCCTTGATCGTGCCCATCGTGCCCCGCGAGCCCACGCCGCCGACCCGCGCCGATCATCAGGAGTGCAAGGGTGCTCAACTACCCGATGCCGGTCCTCGACGAGGCGGAGTTGGCTGCCGCGGCGGCAGGTCTCGCAGAGAGTGAGATCCGGCTACTGTCCGGCACGGTTGTCGACCCCGCCGGCGTGATCAGGGCGAAACACGTCCCGACCGTCCGCGCTCGGGCATTCCACGTCGCCGGTGTGGGCGCGTCGCCGAGCTGGAACGTGTTCTGCATCGACAACGCCATCGCGTTCCGACCAGGG
>NZ_DASYMU010000030.1:0-4170 GCF_036008905.1 Amycolatopsis sp.
AACAGCGGCCACGCGAAGGCCGCGATGGGTTCATCCGGGTAGAAGTCGCCGCGCTCTAGATGCTCGCCGATGGCACGGACGGTGGCTGCGGAGGGGCGACCGGTCTTGTCGCTGCACTTCACCTCACCGGCCGCGCACAGTTCAAGCACGGTGCGCAGAGTGGCGAGGGCTTCTGACTCGGTCAGCCGCACCTGGTGGTCGCGTGAGGCAGGCAAGGAACGCACCTTGTTCACGCTACTGGGTCCTCCGCGGTTCGTTCCCGCACCTTCGCCAATGCCCGGCGGCCGACCCCAAAACACGTAGGCACGCCAACTCCACGCCGATCAGGTCCAGGAACTCATCGCTGGGCTACCAGGCCGGAACAGCCGTGTACGAGCTGGGCGCCCACCGAAACAGCCAACCTGCGGCGTTTCACAAAAGGAGACATCCGAATGCTGCGAGTTTATCCTTGATGAGAGATCGAGATCAGTGTCAGCAGCCTCGATGACGAACAGTGAGATCCTCGTCCCCATCTGCGTGACCTACGACCGTCGCGACATGGTGGTGACTCTGGTGGCCAAACCAAAGAGGCGGGGACGCAAGCCCCGAACCCATGTGTCAAGGGTCCGGATTCGGGGTGTGCGACACGATCCGCCAGACGCGCACAAGATCGCCAAGGTCCTCGTTGAGATCGCAAGAAGCCTGGATGGCGACCCGGATCAAGATCCAGGCAGCCCGGCCGAAGTTCTAGTAAGCGACCCAACGTGTCGCGACCAAACCCCTGACACAGATGAACCCCCTACGAGCGCCTGACCTGGGATTTCCAGGCGCTCAGGGGGTTCATCTACAACTTCATGTGTGGAGCTAAGGGGATTCGAACCCCTGACCCCCTCACTGCCAGGTCAAACGGTGCCGTTGACTACCGTTGGTCGCCATTCCGTGCCGTTCACTGCCTTTGACGGCACCCCTGTGCCCCAGATTTGCCCCAGTTGAAACAGCGTGAACCGCACTGCGGGACGAGGTCCGCGCGACCAGACTCAGTTGATGGACACCGACGAGGTCGACGGCCTTCGTGGCGGTGAACGTCCAGTCGACCTGCCGTTCGCCCTCCCCCTCCGCGACGAGGTGATTCACGTCGACGGTGTACTCGGCGCTGTGCTCGATGGAGGTGTCGAACTCGACCACGTCCGGGACGATCTTGAGGTTCGGCCCGACGGACACGACCCGGCGATGCTTCACCGCGGTCGCGCGGCGCAGCGGATCCATCGACCACACCACCGGGCTCGTGACACCGATGATCTCGGCCTGCACCAGTTCGATAGAGAACACGGCGCTCACGACCGGCGCGTCACCCTGGCGGAACGTGCAGCTCAACGACACAAGGTAATAGTGGTCCTCGTCGCCGGCCCCGTCGGCGTCCGGGTACAGCCGGATCGCCTGTGCGCGGCCGATGCTGACCTGACCGGCTACCCGGTCGCCTCCGGCGTCGCCGAGCGTTCGCCGCGGGACCAGATCGACATCGACCTCGTCGAGCTCGGGCAGGACCACCTCAGCCATCAGACATCCTCCCCAGTCTCGGTCTCAGGAAAAACGTTAGCGGCTGGGGCGCCCAACGGGCGAGAAATTCCGCCCTCGACAGCCGCGAAAATTCGACTGCGCTTCCACCGCCCGGCCGGGCGCCAGATCCTCAACCGCCAGGAGGTTCCGATGCGTCGCCGAGGGCTCTCTGTCACGGAAGTTGACGACGCTGTCCGGCTCTACACGGCCAGGCGGAACCGGGCCCCGGTTTCAGCTCGGCTGCGCCTGTTGCTGTTCCTGCTTGTTCTCCTCGGCCCAGGCGGCCTCGGCCTGCGACTGGATGTCAGTGAGGCCGCGGTCGACCTGGACGATGTCCTTGCCCACCCAGCCGGCGAAGTTCTTCGAGCTCTTGGCGTCGGAGAGCGATTTCAGCATCGGGTAGTAGTCCGGCTTGTTCTTCTTCAGCCAGTCGTCGACCCACTTCATCTTCCCGTAGCTGTCACCGAACTTGGTCTTCAGCCAGTCCTCGTGCTTCTTGATCGTCGAGACGTCCTGGTCGCTCAGCTTTGACTTCGGCGACGGCGGCTTCGGCGCCGGTGCCGGGTCCGCGGGCCTCGGCAGCGGCCGCGAGAAGTTCGGCGTGGTGCCGTCGCCCGGGGGCCGGGTGACGGGCGTGCCACCGCCGGGCACCGCCGGGCCGTCGTGGGTGATCGCGTTGCCGGGTGGAGGAAGCGGCCGCGAAAAGTTGGGGACCGTGCCGTCGCCGCCGGGCCGGGCGCTCGGCGTGGCGCCAGGTCGAGGCAGCGGCCGCGAGAAGTTCGGCACGCCGCCGGCGTTTCCGGCCGGGCGCGGTAGGTTGGTCATCTCGTGCCCCGGGTTCGCGCCGCCCTTCGGCTTGACCAGCTTCGACAGCTGGGTGAGCCGAGCCAGGGTGCGACCGGCGTAGGCGACGACCTTGGCGAGCTTGGCCACCATCGCCGCGACCTGGATCGAGACCGTCACGACGCACTTGCCCACCCCGACCACGATCGACGCGCCGAAGGTGAACGCGGCCATCGCGAGCGCGATCAGCATCGTGGAGATGATGTCACCGAGGATCGTCGTGATGATGTCGCGGAGCAGCGAGCGGACGGCGCCGATCAGAGCTCCGGTGGTCTCGACCATGTAGCCGGCGACGTCGGACGCCTTGGCGTTGGCGTCGATCCAGCCTTTGCGGTCGCCGATCGACTTCACGAAGCTGTCGTGGCCGTCGCCCTGCCACTGGGTGATCGTCGACTGGAGCGTGGAGTCGAGTTCGGTCCCGGTGTTGCGCAGCCCCTCGCCGATCTTGTGCAGCTCGTTGGCGATCTTCGTGACCTCGGCGGGGTTGCCCGCGACCTGGTCCAGTGGCCACTTCAGGAACGAGACGTGCTCGATCAGCCAGCCCAGGCCCGCGGCGATCAGCTTCGCGAACGGGTCCATGACCAGCGCGACGGTGTCGAGCGCGGCGCTGATGATGTTGATGCCCAGCTCGATGCTGACGGCCGCGAGGTCACCGCCGTGCGCGTCCTGGACCTTGCCGATCGAGTCGGCCACCATGTGCCAGCTGTCGATCGCGCCGGCTCCGGTCGTGGAGTTCGACGGCGTGATGGGAACGGTCACTGGCTCAGCTCCGTCTTGAACGTGCCCAAGGTCTGGACCACGCTCGAGTCATGGTTCGTGTACACGTCGGCGGCCTTCTTCACGTCGGTGGCGGACTTGGCGATGTCGCCGACGAGTTTGGTGATCTCCCCCGTGATCACGGCCATCGTGATGCGCGAGGGCACGGCGAGCACCTGCGCGAGCAGGATGCCGAACGCGGCGTTGTCGAATCCGTTGGCGGCCTCCATCCGGTTGGCGGCGTCCTGCACCGCCGGTTGGGTGGTGCCCGACAGGAACTGGCTGAACTTTTCCAGCTCCGCGGGGTCGACCGAAAAACCTGCTCCAGAAACCACCGGTTCTCCTCCTAGTTACCAGGGGTTGCTCTCGCCGTTGTCCTCGTCCGGCTCCTGCCGGGGACGACGGCGCGGCTGACCACGCTGCGGTTGCGGTGGACTCGGCGGCGGCTGCTGCGGCGGGGGCGAAGGCGGTCGCGACGGCCGGTCGTCGACCTCCTCCTCCGGCAGGAACCTGGCGCCACTTTCCGGGCGTGGTGTCCCCTCGTCCGGTTCGGGCTCCGGCAGGAACTCGTCCAGCAGTTCGCGGGCGGCCGAGCTCTCTCCCACCAAGCCGCTGAACGCGTCCGCGACCTCGGCCGAGACCTTCTGCTGCGCGCGGCCGATCAGCTGCATCACCTGGCTGGAAAGGGCTTGCGGGGGACGCTCGTACGCCCGGGGGCCGAACCGGAGTTCCTGCAGGGCCCCGCTCGGGCCGACGGTCACCGAAACCGCCCCGTCCGGCGCCTGCACGGTGACGACGGCGGACCGGAGTCTTTCCTGGGCGGCAGTGACCTTGGCCTGGAATCCATCGAGCTCGGCGGTGAACGCGGCCAACGGGTCGTCGCCACCGGGGGGCACTGACTGTGTCAATTTGTCCTCGTCGCGAGAAGGAACATGCGTCACCAGAAGTCAATCAGCGCCCCCTCAACTTCAGATGGCACCAACACAACCACCAGCTGAATGCGACATGAACCACATGCTGTAGGCAGGTCAGATT